>SVKU01000016.1 GCA_015068245.1 Oscillospiraceae bacterium | reverse complement strand
TATGCCAGGATTTGAGCAACCTATGAGCAGATATGCGAAACGATGTTTTTAATAGGTCTTTTAGACACCGTATGAGGGGTTATGAGAGGTTATGAAACATACCGAGATATTCCCCACAATGAAGCCTATTGACTGATAAGATTTGATAACCCAAGACACCTTTTGATGTCTTGGGTTATTTATTGTTGACAGCCGTACGTTCCCTGATTAAATCGAGAATTCGGCACGATCGTACCTGAGAACTCCACGGGGGAGTATCCAACAGAGGGGGACCTCAGTCCCACTCTTTGGTCGTTTTAAGGGTGAGGGTTTTTAGGGAGAGGGGAAATCGAAATTCCCTCTCCCTAAACTGATTCTTTTGCATCCTTTTCTGTTCAGTGACAGAAAAGGATGTCGCCGAAGGCACGAAAGCACTATGATCAAGATATTGTTGCTTTTTATCAGTCTATGCTATAATCAAATCAAACTGCTCAATGAGGTGAATTCATGAACAACATAAATTTTAGATATGCGGAAGAAAAAGATGCCGCATTGATACTTGAGTTCATAAAAGAACTGGCAGAATATGAGCATATGTCCGACGAGGTCGTAGCTACCGAAGAATTGCTCAGACAGTGGATATTCGAAAACAAAAAGGCGGAAGTCATTTTTGCTCTGGAAGATGGCAGGGAAGTGGGGTTTGCCCTGTTTTTCCACAACTTTTCCACCTTTCTTGGCAGAGCAGGCATCTATCTGGAGGATTTGTTTGTCAAACCCGAATACCGCGGAAAGGGCTATGGCAAGGGACTTTTAAAAAGGCTGGCACAGCTGGCGTTGGAGCGGGGCTGCGGCAGACTGGAATGGGCATGCCTCGACTGGAACAAACCCAGCATAGACTTTTATCTTTTGCTGGACGCAACACCCATGGATGAATGGACTGTTTATCGCTTGACGGGGGATACATTGAGGAAAATGGCTGAATAGTCTGATCAGAAAAAGGAGGACGCAAATGGAATTTATCTTTGAAACGACCTATGACAAAGAAGCCCTGACCGTAATGGCTAGAGCTCTGCGGAAAACGGTACGCAAAAAGAAAAGCCGCCGCAGTCATATTTTTGGCTGGATAGTGGCTGCGTTGGGCGTATTTCTGGCCATCTATACTCACTCCGAGATTTCGATAGGAATGAGTAATTTCATTACATGGTTCGCTGTTGCGGTGTTGATATTTGTCCTCCTGCTGGAGGATCACATTAACGGTCACTACGCCCAAAAGCGCATGCTTCCCGGCACGGAAAAAGCTGCGGCTGTGTTTACCGAAGACGGATACATAACCACCACCGAAGCCGGTAAGACCGAATGGAGCTACGAAAGAATAGGCTGGCTTGCCGAGACTGATGACTATTTCGTTTTTGTATTCAATGTAAGTCACGCCCAGATTTACGACAAGCGAAACCTGACGGGCGGCACTGCCGACGAGTTCCGCAGCTTCATTGAAAGTGTTACAGGCAAAACGGCGCAGAGAATAAAGTAGCAATTTCTATGATATTTCCCCATCATGGTAACGCAAAAACGCTGTCATCTCGAACGCCGGCTTTGCCGGCGGAGAGATCCCCATCTTAAGAAGGGGATTTCTCCCTCACTCCGGTCAGCAGGCTGACCGACCTCGGTTCGAAATGACAGCTTTCTTTCAACTCAATGATGGCTTTTATTTATAACCGGCCTGTGGTAAAATATTAAAAAACCTAGTCAGGAGCCAGTCATGAAAAGTCTAAAAATCGCCATGCTTCAGATAATGCCCGGTACAAGTCTGAAAGAGAATCTCCAAAAAGGATTGGAATACTGCCGCAAAGCCAAAGCTATGGGAGCAGACATTGCACTGTTTCCCGAAATGTGGAGCTGCGGATATTATGTAACCCCAAATATTGACGTAATGAAAGGGATTGCTATACCTATAGACAGCGATTTTATGTCAACTTTTGCCGATGCCGCAAAAGAACTGGAAATGGCCATCGGCATAACACTTCTGGAGCAGTATGAGCCATCTCCAAGAAACACTTTTTGCCTTTTCGACCGCTTTGGCAAAAGGGTGTTGACCTATGCCAAGGTACACACTTGTGATTTCGGCGACGAATGCAGCCTTACTCCCGGCGATGATTTTTATGTTGCGGAGTTGGATACTGCGAGCGGAAAAGTAAAGGTGGGTGCCATGATATGCTATGACCGTGAGTTTCCCGAAAGTTCCCGCATACTCATGCTCAAAGGTGCGGAGGTCATACTTGTTCCCAATGCCTGTCCCATGGAGATAAATCGCCTTTCTCAGCTTCGTGCACGGGCGTATGAAAATATGGTTGGCATCGTAACGGTCAATTATCCCAAAGGACAGCCGGACTGCAACGGTCATTCAACTGCATTTGACGGTATTGCTTACAGCGATGATGAGGCGGGCTCAAGGGATACGCTTATAATTGAAGCAGGTCAGCGTGAGGGCATTTACATGGCAGACCTGCCCATAGACGCCATTCGTGAATACAGAAAATGTGAAGTCCACGGAAACGCTTACCGCAGACCTGAAAAATACGGTATTCTGACCGAAAACAAAATTGAAGAACCTTTTATCAGAGCCGACAGACGGGAATGATATTGTACTACTTTATTATAAGGAAAGAATTGACGTAACACTTTCTTTGGTGTATTATGACCATTATAAAGAGAAGGAAAGACCTTTCCTATAGGAAAGAGAACTATACAAGGAGAAACTCGTTATGAAAGGAAGAGCTGAAGATTACAGCCAGAAGTATAAAGACAGAAAAAATTTCAACGACTGGTTTGTCAATATTTTCTGGTTCCAGAACAAGTGGAAAGTTTTTGCCGTTGCGGTAATTATCGTTATTGTGGGCTTTCTGCTTATCGACGCACTGCGTCAGGTCAATTACGATACAAGCATTGTTATCGCCGCAAGAAACAATATCGATGATGATGCACTGGGCGAGATAGATTCGCTGCTCACAACCGTTGTTCCCGATATCGATGGCAACGGCAAGGTGGAGATAGAGTATGTCATACTGTATATGGGTGATAATGACCTTGGCATGAGCAATCAGGAACGTATCTGGCTGTGCATGACCGATTCTCAGTATGCGCTGTATCTGATGGACGAAAGCTGCTCCGACCTTTACTGTGAACCCTCGCTGGAATACTTTGACAAGATTGAAACTTTCGGCTTTGCTGCCGATGAAACCAACGAGTGCCGTGTTTCCATGGCAGAAAGTGCCATAATGGAAAGGGCAGGTCTGGAAAGCCTGTATGCAAGCATACTGGACCACAGTTCTGTGACCGAAAAAGAAGAGGATATTGCAACAACAGAGGCTGCTGTTGCAATTTTGGACACATTGCTGAAAGCTGAATGATACCGATTGGAGAGTAATGATGACCCAGCGTATCAGATACTTTTTCATTAAAAGGCAACAAAAAGCAAAGCGCGGCAGAACCACTCAGGTTATCGTGGCCGTGTTTGCTCTCATAATAGCCATAGGCACTTTGCTGCTGATGCTGCCCGCTGCTTCCCGCAGCGGGCGAAGCTGCGGAGTGCTGACAGCTTTTTTTACGGCAACTTCCGCCACCTGTGTTACGGGACTTGTGGCAGGGGATACCTATACGCTTTGGAGTACCTTTGGCCAGGTGGTGATAATCTGCCTTATCCAGATCGGCGGTCTTGGCTTTGTGACTATTGCTTCCATGGTGTCCATGATGCTGAAACGGAAGATAGATCTGCGCCAACGGCTTATTATTGCCCAGTCCTATAACGTGTCGGGACTTGAGGGTCTGGTCCGCCTTGTACGTCATGTGGTAATTGCCACATTTTCTTTTGAATTTGCGGGAGCCGTGCTGCTGTCTGTAAGGTTTGTGCCCCAATTTGGTTGGGCGGGAGGTATAGCCAGGGGAGTTTTCCATTCTGTATCGGCCTTTTGCAATGCCGGATTCGATATACTTGGCAGCGTTTCACCGGGCGCCAGCCTGATACCGTATGCCACAGATCCGCTGGTGTGTCTGACCGTTGCTGCCCTCGTTATTCTTGGAGGTTTGGGATTCTTTGTCTGGGAAGATATATACAATAACAAGGGATTCAGAAACCTTCGGCTCCATACAAAACTGGTACTCACAATTTCGGCAGGACTTATGGCTGCGGGAACTGTCTTTTTCTTTTTCCAGGAAAGCGGAAATACCATGGCGGGTATGAATTTCGGTCAGCGTCTGCTGGCTTCGTTTTTCCAGTCGGTAACGCTGCGTACTGCAGGGTTTGCTGCGATAGATCAAGGACAGCTGACAGATGCGTCCAAAATGTTATCCATCGTGCTTATGCTCATCGGCGGCAGCCCGGGTTCCACCGCAGGCGGCGTTAAGACGGTCACCGTGGGTATCATGGTGTTGTCTTGCATAGCTTCGCTGAGAGGGAAAAAACATGTTACTGCTTTTGGGCGCACCATTACACAGGAGCAGATATCCAGCGCAACCAGCCTGTTTTTGACAGTAACAGGCCTTGCTGTGGCGGGAGCTGTATTTATTTCCGCCACCTCCGGGCTGGGTGTGCTTGACACATTGTTTGAAACTGTTTCAGCCCTTGCCACCGTTGGCCTGACCACCGGCATAACGGGTAGTTTGAACCCGGTGTCTATGGTGCTGATAGCAATATATATGTTCTTCGGCAGAGTGGGTGTCATGACCATTGGAATCGCCTTAATGCTTGGAGACAAAGGAAATGAAGAACTGAAATACGCCGACGGCCATGTGTTCATCGGTTGATGTTTTGAGGTGTTGATATGAGTAAAAAATCATATTTGGTCATAGGTCTCGGACGATTCGGAACCTCCGTTGCCACGGAGCTTTTTAAACTTGGTCACGAGGTGCTGGCGGTGGACTGCAACGAGGAGAATGTCAATCATGTTGCCGACAACGTGACCCATGCCATAACCTGCGATGCAAGAGATGAAGCAACTTTAAAAAGCCTTGGTGTACGTAATTTTGACTGCGCCATTGTGGGTATCGGCAGCGATGTGGCCTCCAGTGTAATGACAACGGTCACACTTAAAGAACTGGGAGTAGAACAGGTGATTTGCAAGGCCAACAGCCAACTGCACAAAACCGTTCTCGAAAAGGTTGGAGCAGACAGAGTGGTGTTTCCGGAGCGTGAAATGGCTCATAAACTGGCGCAGGGGCTGTCGTCTGCAAATATTTTCGATTTTATCGAGCTGTCTGAGAATTTTGGTGTTGCAGAGATAGAATCACCTGATTCATGGATCGGAAAAACAATTGGCAGCATAGATATCAGAGCTAAATACGGTGTCAATATCATTGCCGTCAAAGAAGGCAGTGAAGTTAATGTAGCTCCCGGTGCGGGATATGTTTTGAAGAAAAACTCGGTGCTGGTGCTCGTAGGCCGGTATACGGATATTGAAGCGGTAGAAAAATTATGATAACAACCATAACATCAAAGAACAACGACCTGCTTACGCATATCAGAAAACTGCAGAGCAATCGCAGCTATCGGGAAGAAAACCGTCAGTTTGTGGGTGAGGGCGTTAAGCTTCTGGGAGAAGCACTGAAAGCGCAGCTGCAGATAGTTGTGATTGCGGGAGATATGGATTTCCCTCCTCTGGACGACAGCGTGCGTCAAGTGAGAGTAAGCCCGCAGCTTATGAAGAGCATATCGCAGCTTACAACACCTCAGGAGGCTCTGTTTGTCTGCGCCATACCCGAAAGGGAAGAACCTAAGACCGTGGCATCATCACTGGTGCTCGACGGTATTCAGGATCCCGGTAATATGGGAACCATGATAAGAACCGCCGATGCTCTGGGAATAGAGCGCATTATTCTGTGCGAAGGCTGCGCCGACCCGTTCAACCCCAAGGTGGTAAGGGCAACGATGGGGGCAATTTTTCGTCAGAAGATATATCAAATGACCAGACAGGAGCTTATTTGCCGTGCTGCGGAAGAAAATGTCAGGCTGATTGCCACGGCACTGTCAGAAACGGCAAAGGACGTCCGCAGCGTTGATATGAAAAACGCTGCAGTAATAATCGGCAGTGAAGGCAGCGGAGTATCGAAGCAACTGCTTGACGCTGCGGAGTGCCATGTGATAATCCCCATCAGCGAAAACTGCGAATCTCTGAACGCCGCATCTGCTGCGTCTATCATAATGTGGGAAATGAGAAAAGGTTATTAATGGGAGGCTGCCATGTCAGCTTTAAAATACTGGATCTGGCTGTCGACTCTTGAAAAGGTCGGATTAAAGAAAAAACTTGCTGCACTGCGCTGGTTCGGTGAACCGGAGACGGTGTATAAAGCAGACAAAAGAAGCTTGAAAATGGTTGAAGAACTGTCAGCCGACGATATAATACAGCTGCAGAAAAAGGATATGACCGGAGCGGAAGAAATCCTCGAACAGTGCAATGAAAAACATATTTCAGTCATTACATTCCAGGATGCAGCGTATCCGCCGATGCTGCGATACATCGATGATCCGCCGCTGGTTCTGTATACATTGGGCAACCTGATAGACTTTGCGGCTGAATTGCCCATAGCGGTGGTAGGAACAAGAAAATGCTCCGCATATGGGGCGTTGTCGGCCAAAACCATGGGATATCAGATCGCTAACTGCGGAGGTTTGGTGGTTTCGGGTATGGCTGAGGGTATAGATGCCATGGCTCAGCAGGGTGCATTGCTGGCAGGGAAACCGACCGTTGCGGTTTTGGGCGGCGGAGTTGATATCATCTACCCCAAAAGCAACAGGAACCTTTACAAGGACTTGCTGGCAAAGGGCATGATAATCAGCGAATACCCTCCCGGCACAGCTCACAGCAAAACTCATTTCCCTGTAAGAAACCGCATCATCTCCGGTATGAGCTACGGTGTGGTCGTGGTGGAGTGTCCCAAGAGAAGCGGTTCGCTCATAACTGCCAGAAGAGCACTGGATCAGGGCAGAGATGTTTTTGCCGTTCCCGGCAATATTGATAACTATGTCAGTGCAGGCAGTAACCAACTTATAAAAGACGGTGCTCCTCTGGTTACAAAAGGTTGGGACGTCATCTCTGAATATGCCCATCTCAGACCGGACAGAGCCGTTTATAAAAAGGACTCGCTTGATATCAGAATTGATTCTGTTCGCCCCATACGGGAGCCGGAAAAAGCGGAAGAATCGAATAAAAACATCGAAACGACCGAACTGCAGGTTCCTGTTATCGACAAAAAAGAGATTGACAAGGAAGAAAACAGGGCTTATATTCAACGGATGGAGGGGCTGGACCCTGATGCGCAGGCTGTTGTGGCTGCCATAGGTGACAAAACCCGCCACGTTGATGACATTATAGATATTACTCAGCTTAAGGCTGCCAGAGTACTTGCAACTCTGACTTTGCTGGAGATCAACGGTATCGTACGGCAGAGCAGCGGGAAAAGGTATTCCCTGGCGGTCAATGAGAAGCGATAGATCTGGAGGAACAAAATGGCTAAGAAGAATCTGGTGATCGTGGAATCTGCCACCAAAGCCAAAACCATAGGAAAATACCTGGGAAGCGACTATCAGGTCAAAGCCTGTCTCGGCCATCTGAGAGACCTGCCCAAAAGCACTATGGGTATAGACTTTGAGAATGATTTTACTCCCAATTACCAGCCGCTTAAAGATAAGCAGGATATGATAGACGAACTGCAGGCTGCTGCCGATGCCAGCTCCGTTGTATATCTGGCAACTGACCCGGACCGTGAGGGTGAAGCCATATCATGGCATCTTAAAATACTGCTTGGTCTCGACGACGATAAGGCAAAGCGGGTAACATTCAACGAAATAAGCAAAAAAGTTGTTACCGAAAGTCTGAAACACCCCAGAGCCATCGACGAGAACCTTGTTGACGCTCAGCAGGCAAGACGCATACTTGACCGCATCGTGGGTTATCAGCTCAGTCCTCTGCTGTGGAAAAAGATACGCAGAGGTCTCAGTGCCGGTCGTGTTCAGTCTGTTGCCACCCGTCTGGTTGTTGACCGTGAGGAAGAGATCCGTGCATTCGTTCCCGAGGAATACTGGACCATTGATGCGCTGTTTGAGCTTATTGGCAAAACCGGCAGCTATACGGCACGTTTCCATGGCATAGACAAAAAGATGGAACTGAAGTCCCGCGAGCAGGTGGACGAGATAATCAACGCCACTCAAAACGGTCCCTTTACCATCAAGTCAGTCAAGCGGAGCGAAAAAAAGAAATCTCCGCCTCCACCGTTCATTACATCCACCCTGCAGCAGGACGCTTCCCGCAGGCTGAATATGACTCCCCGCCGCACCATGACCATAGCCCAGCAGCTTTACGAGGGTGTTGAGGTTGAAACAGGTGCCGGACCGGTCGGCCTTATCACCTACATGAGAACCGACTCTCTGCGACTGTCTGAGGAAGCTTTGGCAGCTGCTAAAGACGAGATAATCCGTCGCTACGGAAGCGGTTTCTATGCCGGTGAGCCCCGTCGATTCAAGTCCAAAAACAATGCCCAGGATGCCCACGAAGCCATTCGCCCCACTGATGTTTCTCTGGATCCCGAAACCATCAAGGGCAGCCTTACCAACGACCAGTACAGGCTTTATAAAATGATTTGGAGCCGTTTCATGGCATGCCAGATGGCACCTGCCGTGTATGATACGGTTACCATCGATACTCAGTCTGCCGATTATTTGTTCCGTGCCAACCATCAGGCTCTGAAATTTGCGGGATACACCGCTGTGTACGAAGAGGGTAAGGACGACGATAAGACCGAAAAGAAGCAGCCTCCTTTGCCTGAGCTTATGGAAGGCGAGGAAGTAAAGCTCAATAAATACGACCCTCAGCAGCATTTCACTCAGCCTCCCGCAAGATATACAGAAGCGTCTCTTATCAGTGCCATGGAGGAAAAGGGGTTCGGACGCCCCAGTACCTACGCAACCACCATATCCACCATCATTGATCGTGACTATGTGGAGAAGAAAGAAAAGAACCTTCATCCCACCAAACTCGGTGAAGTGGTTACTGCACTGATGAAAGACAAGTTTACCGATATAGTCGACGTTGGCTTCACCGCCGGCATGGAAGAAAACCTCGACAAGGTTGAGGAAGGAACCATCGGCTGGAAAGAGGTTTTGCGTGATTTCTACGGCGATTTCAATAAGAGCCTGGAAAAGGCCGAAGAAGAACTGAAAGATGTTCGTATCAAGGTGCCCGATGAGGTGACCGATGAGATATGCGATGTCTGCGGCAGAAACATGGTGGTCAAAAACGGTCGTTTCGGCAAGTTCCTTGCCTGCCCCGGTTTCCCCGAGTGCCGCAACACAAAGCCTATTGTTGAAGTAATGCCGGGACGCTGCCCCAACTGCGGCAGCCGCATACTCAAACGCAAGAGCAAGAAAGGCTTTGCTTATTATGCCTGTGAACGCTTTAAGGACTGCGGGTTTATGACGTGGGACGTGCCCACAAAGGACGATTGCCCAACCTGCGGCAACACCATGTTCAAAAAGTCCGGACGAGGACAGAGAAAGCCTTTCTGTATCAATGAAAACTGTGCCAACTTCACCCCTGAGGAAAAGCGCGGCGGCTACAGAAAAAAGACTGCCGAAACTGCTCCGGAGGAAACTAAGGCAGCAGGAACAGCAGTGACCGAAGAAAAAACCAAAAAGAAAAGGACTTCAAAAAAGAAGACTGCCGATGAATAAAGCAACTGTTATTGGTGCCGGCCTTGCCGGCTGTGAAGCTGCGTGGCAGCTGGCAAAACGGAATATTGAAGTTACCCTGATCGAGATGAAGCCGGATAAGAAAACTCCTGCTCACAGTGCCGACACTTTTGCAGAACTGGTGTGTTCAAATTCTCTGAGAAGCGACCGCCTTGAAAACGCAGTCGGTCTTTTGAAAGAAGAAATGCGCCGTCTGGGAAGCCTTATCATGGAATGTGCAGATGAGAATAAGGTTGAGGCCGGCGGAGCACTGGCGGTAGACAGAAACGGATTTTCCGAAGCCGTTACCGCAAGAATTGAAGCCTGCCCGCTTATAACCGTTGAACATCGTGAGGTCACCGAGGTTCCCAAAGAGGGGTGGACCATCATAGCTTCAGGCCCCTTGACGGCCGATGCTTTGGCAGAGGATATCCGGCGGTATTTTGGCGGAGCAAAGTATCTCAGTTTTTATGATGCTGCAGCACCGTTGGTCAGCTTTGACAGCATTGATATGGAAAATGCCTTTTTCGCTTCACGCTATGACAGGGGAACACCGGACTATATCAACTGCCCCATGGACAAGGAGCAGTACACTGCATTTCAGCAGGAACTGGTCAACGCTCAGGAGGCAGAAGTCCACGGCTTTGAAGACAGCAGCGTTTTTGAAGGCTGTATGCCCATAGAAGTTATGGCACGAAGAGGCGTGGATACCATGCGTTACGGCCCCATGAAACCCGTTGGTCTGGCAGACCCCCGAACAGGCAGGGAAGCCTATGCCGTTGTTCAGCTTCGCAAGGATAACCAGACGGGAACCATATACAACATCGTCGGTTTTCAGACACATTTGAAGTTCCCTGAGCAGAAACGTGTGTTTTCCATGATACCTGCTTTGAAAAACGCAGAGTTTCTTCGTTACGGTGTTATGCACAGGAATACTTATATCGATTCACCCAGGCTTTTGGGTGCAAACTTCTCGGTGAAGGACGAGCCAAGATTGGCATTTGCCGGTCAAATGACCGGTGTTGAAGGCTATGTTGAGTCTGCCGCGTCGGGATATCTGGCAGCTGTTGCCATGGCGTGCCGTATTTTGGGAGAACCCGAACCGGACTTTACAAGAAAAACAGCCATGGGCGCACTTGCAGCCTATGTGTCCGATCCGTCAGTAATGAAGTTCCAGCCTATGAACGTGAATTTCGGAATAATGGATCAGCTTGAATACAGAGTAAAAGGTAAGAAAAACAAGTATGCCGAGGTAGCCAGGCGTTCGCTTGAGCTTATCGACCGTATAGTGGGAAAGGATAAAGCAGATGAAGATAATAGTTGACGCCATGAGCGGTGACAACGCGCCTCAGGCAATGGTAAACGGTGCGCTTCTTGCCGCAAAAGAGATCGACGCAGACATTATCCTGGTAGGACGTGGAGAAGACATATTGCAGGTAATGCAGCAGCAGGGGATAACCACCCTGCCCAAAGGCGTTGCCATCTCCAATGCCACCCAGGTGGTTGATATGTGCGACAGTGCAACTTCCGTACTTAAAGAATACCCGGATTCTTCCATGGTTCGTGGGCTGAAACTGTTGGCCGAGGGTGAGGGTGATGCGTTTGTATCTGCCGGCAATACCGGTGCTTTGCTGACAGCCGCAACCCTTACCGTAAAGCGCATCAAAGGTATCCGCAGAGCGGCTCTTGCACCTGTTTTGCCGTCAACTTCCGGTGGAGTAGTGCTTATCGACTGCGGTGCCAATGCCGAATGCAATACAGAGTATCTGACCCAGTTTGCATTTATGGGCAGCTATTTTGCAAAAAAGGAGCTTGGCATTGAGTCTCCAAGGGTTGGCCTGCTCAATAACGGTACTGAACCCACCAAGGGAACTGAACTGCAGAAGCAGACCTATGAAATACTGAAAAAGGCCGGTGATGAGGGCAAACTTAATTTCGTCGGCAATGTTGAAGCAAGAGGGGTTCCCAACGGCGAAGTCGATGTTGTGGTTGCCGACGGTTTTGCAGGCAACGTACTGCTCAAATCCATCGAGGGTGTTGCAATTTTTATGAGCGGTGAGCTGAAAAGCATCTTCAAAAAGAATCTCATCACCAAGATAGCTGCGCTCATGGTCGGTTCCGGCATAAAGAACATGAAAAAGAAAATGGATTACAACGAGATCGGCGGTACCATGCTGCTGGGTATTTCAAAGCCTGTTATCAAGGCTCACGGTTCCAGCAGCGACTACGCTTTCCGAAGTGCAATACTTCAGGCAGCAAGAGCAGTCAAGTCGGGAATCTGCGAGGATATCGCCGGAAACATAGATGATATAAAGGCGGCAGTCCAATGAAGCAGCTTCAGCAGAATATTGGTTATACATTCAAAGATGAGCAGCTGCTTAAAGCGGCATTTATACACAGCTCCTATGTCAATGAAAACAGAGATAAGGTAAAGGAAAGCAACGAGCGGCTTGAGTTTTTGGGAGACTCCGTGCTGGGGTTCATATCAGCCGAGAACCTCTTTCTCAGCAACCCTGATACTCCCGAAGGTGACCTTTCCAGAAAAAGAGCAGCTCTGGTTTGCGAGAAGAGCCTTTTTGAGACCGCAAAGGAACTGAACTTTGGCAGCTATATGCTGCTGGGCAAAGGTGAAGAAATGGGTGGCGGCCGTCAGCGGGCATCCATACTGGCAGACGCTGTTGAAGCTGTTATTGCAGCCATGTATCTCGACGGAGGCATAGAGCCTGCCAGAGCCTTTGTTATGAAGCACGTTCTTAGCAATAACGCTGATACCGGTGATTATAAGACACAGTTGCAGGAACTGGTGCAGCGTGAAAAAGAGCAGGTTCTGGAATACCGCATGACCGGTCAATCCGGACCTGACCACGACAAACGCTTTGATTTTCAGGTTTTGCTCAATGGCAATGCTGTGGGCGAAGGCTCCGGCAAAACCAAAAAGGAAGCGGAACAGATGGCTGCAAAGGCAGCTATTGCAAATCTGTATCAATAAACATCAATCTGTCATTTCGAGTGAGACTGCTCCGGGGGAGCAGTCGACGAGAGATCCCTATTTTAAGCAACGCTGTCATTTCGAAGAAGCGGAGCGACTGAGAAATCCCCATCTTTAGACGCAAAAACGTCACAGGATGGGGATTTTCGGGTAAATATTAAAGGAATGATCCAATGGCAAAACAGAAAATTATACCTATTTTTGTGCCCCATTTGGGCTGTCCCTGTGCCTGCGTATTCTGTAATCAGCGCAGGATATCGGGAGTGACGGCGGAAACTACCGCGGATATGGTGAAATCCGAAATCGAAGCAGCCCTTGAGCGCATTGGCAGCGAGGCTGCACAGGTGGCATTTTACGGTGGCAGCTTTACGGCTATTGACACGGAAAAGCAGGAAAGCCTTCTGGCAGCAGCACATGAATATGTTAAGGCAGGCAAGGTAACGTCCATCCGCATTTCCACCAGACCCGACGCCATTGATGAAGATGTGATATCAAGGCTTAAACGCTACTGCGTAGACACTGTTGAACTGGGATGTCAGTCCATGAATGATGAAGTGCTGCGGCTCAGCAAAAGAGGTCACGATGGTGCTGTCTGCGAAAAGGCTGCCATGATGCTGAAAAATGCCGGATTTAAGGTCATACTGCAGATCATGACGGGACTTCCGGGAGACGATGGAAGTCAGAGCCTGGAAACCGCCGCAAGAGTGGTTGACATAAAACCGGATGGCGTGCGCATTTACCCCACCGTAGTGGTCAGAGATACTGAGCTTTTCGATCTTTGGGAAGCAGGGGTTTACAAAGAACATACGGTGAATGATGCGGTGGAGCTTTGTGCCGTTCTGTGCGGGCTGTTTGACAAAGCGGGGATACCCATAATCCGCCTTGGCCTCAATCCCACGGAGGAACTGTCCGGCGGAGCGGCAGCGGCAGGTGCCTATCACCCTGCGTTGGGTGAGCTTGTGCGGAGCCGAATGTGGCTGAAAAGACTGAGGCAGCTTTTGGACGGTAAAGAACTGCCACAGGATATCGTAATTACTGTGCCAAAAGGCGCGGTATCCTTATGTGTTGGACAAAAGAAAGCAAACATTGAATGTCTTAAATCGGAATATGGTTTGCGGAGTATAAAAATTAGGGAATCAGACCGTTCAAATGGTGATATTTCCTTGCATTTTTAGCTGTATACTGGTAAAATAATTCAGTTGAACATTTATTTTTGAGAGGTGCGCTCATGTACTTAAAAGCACTGGAAATACAGGGCTTCAAATCTTTTCCCGATAAAACCGTGCTGACCTTTGGCAGTGACATAACCGGTATCGTGGGGCCCAACGGCAGCGGAAAATCAAATATATCAGACGCTATCCGATGGGTAATGGGCGAGATGAGCACCAAAGCCCTCCGAGGCGGCAAAATGGAAGACGTTATTTTCGGAGGAACCATTAAGCGGCCTCAGGTTGGGTATGCCGAAGTTTCGCTGGTAATAGACAATACGGCGAACATCTTCCCGCTGGAAACGCCCGAAGTCATGGTAACCCGCAGATACTTCCGCTCGGGAGACAGTGAGTATTATATCAACAAGCAGTCTGCCAGACTGAAAGACATCGTTGAGCTGTTTATGGACACCGGCCTGGGCAGGGAAGGCTATTCCCAGATAGGTCAGGGCAAGATAGATGAAATAATATCCGTCAAAAGTGCAGACAGAAGAGAGATATTTGAAGAAGCAGCAGGTATTTCAAAGTACCGCCACCGCAAGGAAGAATCAGAGCGGAAACTGAAAAATACACAGGACAACCTTACCAGAATCAACGATAAGATCGCAGAACTGGAGCTGTCTGTGGGACCTCTTCGTGAGCAGTCGGAGAAGGCAAAGCGATACCTTATCCTGCGTGACGAGCTTCGCAGCCTTGAAGTAACCGTATGGCTCGACAATCTGGAAAAACATAAGGTTACCGCTGCCAAAGCAGTGGCTGATTATGAAACCGCAAAACTTCAGTCTGACAGTATGCAGAGCGAACTTGTCCGGCTTTATGCCGATTCCGAGTCGCTTATGGAAAAAATGCACCGGTGCGACAGCGACACAGAGCAGATAAGAACGGAACTTTCCGCTCTTGAATCAGCAGGAGCAGAGACTGAGAGTGCCATAGCGGTTGCACATACAAACCTCGAAAACTATCGGACCAATCTGGAAAAACTCCGCAAGGATCTGACAGACCAGACCGACAGGAGCGGCGGTATTATTGCCCAGCTGGAAAGCAGAAGACTACGTATTGCGGAGATAGAGCGGGAGATAGCCCAAAAGCAGAAAGAACGCTCTGAGATAACAGAAAAGACCGATGCCCTGGCAGCCAGTGCAGGGGATCTTAACCAACGTCTGGATGCCCTGAATGCTCTGCAGACCGATAAGCTGGAGCAGGCGGCACATCTTGAAGCGGAGATATCCAACGTCGCCGGCAGCGATCAGATGCTTTACGACAGAGACGGCGATATCAGCCGTGAACTTGGCAGCCTTGGAGAAAAGAAGGCTGAGGCACAAAAAGAACTGGACAGCTGTGTAAAATCCTTGAAAGAAGCTGAGGAAAAGGCACAGTCGCTTACTAACACGGTCAACGGCTATCAGCTGAGAATGAAAGCCCGCAGCGATAAGGCGGAAAGCCTTAACCAAAAGCTTATGAAACTGACGGTCGATTGCCAGTCTCTCCAGGGACGTATAGATATGCTGACAGAAATGGAGCGGGATTACGAGGGCTTTAATAAGGCTGTTCGCCTTGTTATGTCAGAGAGCGAAAAGGGCAGGCTGAAAAACGTCTGCGCTCCCGTGTCCAAACTGGTTCAGACCGACGATCAGTACACCATAGCCATCGAAACAGCTCTTGGTTCGTCCATGCAGAGCATTGTTGTTGAGTCCGAAACCGACGGCAAAAACGCCATCGAGTTCCTTAAAAGAAGAGAAGGCGGCAGAGCTACATTTCTTCCCGTAACTGCCATCAAGGGCAATCGCATAAGCGAACCCGGACTTGAGAATCAGCCCGGATTTGAGGGCATTGCCTGCGACCTTGTTCGTTTTGACAAACGCTTTGAGGGCATATTCCGCAATCTTTTGGGAAGAACTGTTATTGCGGAAAATCTTGACAAAGCCATAGCCATAGCTAAAAAGTATTCTCACCGTTTCAGAATAGTTACTCTGGACGGTCAGGTTCTCAACTCCGGCGGCTCCATGACCGGCGGCAGTACCTCCAAAAATTCGGGTATTCTGTCCCGTGCCAATGAATTGAATCGGCTCAGCCGGCAGATGGAAATGCTTAAAAAGGATTACGATGAACTTCAGCAGCAGGCTGCCGAAGCCAAACGTCAGGCAGAAGCGGTTGAATATGAACTTACCGTGGCGCAGGACGAACTTCGTGCTGCTCAGGACGAAGTGCTGAAACTTCGAGGCCTCGAAGGCCAGCACCGTCTGCTGTGCGAAAGCCTTGATGATGCGGAGGAAAACCTGCGCTCCGAAGCTGAGGGGATCAAAAACAAACTCAGCGAGAATGAAGAAAAAATCAACAGTCTGCGTGCCCAAAGCAGCAGCCTCAAGGCTGAAGCCGAAGAAGTTCGGCAGCAGTATATCAGCCTCTCCGGAGATGCCCGGGAACTGGAGGAGGAAAACAACAGCCTTGCAGATGATTTGGCTGCTATCCGTGCAGCTCAGGCAGCTCTGGAAGCCGAGCAGTCAGCCACCGAAGGCGGCATAACCGAACTGCAGACTCTTGCGGCAGCCATTGAAGGCGACCGTGAACAGAGCGAAAAAGCAGCTGTGGAACTGGAAAACCAGATAGACGCCGTTCAGAAGGACATAGTGCGCCTTACCGGTGAACTGGAGCAGAACCATAAGCAGGTCGGGGAATCCCGCAGCAGGCTCAACGAACTCATTGAGAGCAAGCTGGAACTTGAAGGCGAACGCACACGACTGGACAGAACTGCTCAGGAGAAAAACCGTCAGCTTATCATTGTGGAGCGTGAAACTGCCAGACTGGAACAGAAAAAGGCAACCGCTGAACTGGAAGAAAAACAGATAATCGACAAGCTGTGGGACAGCTATGAGCTTACCGTTACCACAGCCGAGCAGATACGGCTGGAGGATATGAGTACCTCCAAAGCCAACAGGCGCATCAGCGAGATCAAGAAGGACATAAGTGCCCTTGGAACACCCAATATCGGTGCAATCGAAGAATTTGAGCGTGTCAACACCCGCTACGAGTTCCTTACGGGGCAGCGTGACGATGTTGAGATCGCCAAGACGGAGCTTGAAGGCATTATCGGTGATATTACTGCTCAGATGAAAGTTATTTTTGTAGACCAGTTCGCCTTGATCAATGAAAGCTTCAAAACAACCTTTGCAGAGATATTCGGCGGCGGCAAGGCGGAACTGATACTGGAAGACGAGAACGATGTTCTCGGCTGCGGTATCGAAATCAAAGTCCAGCCTCCCGGCAAGCAGGTAAAAACCATAACCCTGCTGTCCGGCGGCGAAAAGGCCTTTGTGGCCATTGCACTGTATTTTGCGATTCTCAAAGTCAGCCCCACGCCTTTCTGCGTTATGGACGAGATAGACGCTGCACTGGACGACAACAACGTACGCCGTTTTGCTGCATATCTGCGCAAACTGTCGGACAAGACCCAGTTCATCGTCATCACTCACAGACGCGGTACCATGGAAGAAGCCGATGTACTTTACGGCGTCACCATGCAGGAACAGGGCGTATCAAAAATGCTGACACTTGACCTTGACCAGATGTCAAAACAGATGAGCATAAACTGATCTCAGAAAGGAACCAACCATGGGATTTTTTGACAAGATAAAAGATGGTCTTTCCAAAACAAGAAAGGCCATGAGCCTCGATAATGTTATTGCTTCCTTCAATGGCATAGACGACGATTTTTATGATGAGCTTGAAGAAAGCCTCATCATGGCAGATCTGGGTGTAGATACCGCCGTGAAAGCTGTTGAACTGCTTCGTGAACGTGTTGCCATTAACAAATACAGAACCCCCGAAGAGGTAAAGCAGTCCCTCAAGCAGATACTTGTTATGATGCTGAACGTGGGAGACAGCAGCCTGAAAATGGACACCAGACCTTCGGTCATCCTTATGATAGGTGTTAACGGTGTGGGCAAAACCACCACCATCGGCAAGCTGGCAAACCAGCTCACCGCCGACGGTAAGCGTGTTCTGCTTTGTGCGGCAGACACTTTCCGTGCGGCAGCTGCCGACCAGCTGGAGATTTGGGCAGACCGTGCAAACGTGGATATCGTTCGCCAGAACGAAGGCTCCGACCCTGCGTCAGTGGTGTTCGATGCCATTACCTCCGCAAGAGCAAACAAGTCCGATGTTGTCCTTTGCGACACTGCGGGTCGACTTCACAATAAGCAGAACCTCATGAACGAGCTTAACAAAATCAGCCGCATCATCGACCGTGAGCTGCCCGGCTGCGACCGTGAAACTCTGCTGGTGCTGGACGCTACCACCGGCCAGAACGGCCTTACTCAGGCAAAGCAGTTCAAGGAAGCCGCAGGCGTTACAGGTCTGGTGCTCACCAAGCTGGACGGCACCGCCAAGGGCGGCATCGTGGTCGCCGTTGCCAACGAACTGCAGATACCTGTCAAATACATCGGTGTCGGTGAACAGATAGACGATCTGATGCCTTTTAATGCCCACGACTTTGTGGAGGCACTGCTGTAATGAAACTTGTACTCGCCAGTAAAAACAAGAAAAAACTCAAAGAAATGACCGATATTCTGCAACATTTGGGCGTGGAAATCGTCTTACAATCAGAGATAGGCATTGATATAGACGTGGAAGAAACAGGGACAACCTTTGCTGAAAACGCCTTTTTGAAGGCGGAGGCCGTATGCAAAGCTGCCGGTATGCCTGCCATCGCAGATGATTCCGGTCTGGTGGTAGATGCTTTGGACGGTCGTCCCGGCGTTTACTCCGCACGTTACGGCGGCGACAAGTGCGCCGACGATATCCAGCGATATGAGCTTCTGCTTGCCGAGATGGAAGGAAAAGAAAACCGCTCCGCCAGATTTGTAAGCTCAATTTGCTGCGTTTTTCCCGACGGCCATACCGTAACCTCCGAGGAATGCTGCGAAGGATATATTACCTGCAGCCCCGCAGGTGAAAACGGTTTTGGCTACGACCCCATTTTTGGCGTAGCCGGTACCGAAGTGACCATGGCTCAAATGACGGAAGACGAAAAAAACCTCATCTCCCACAGAGGAAAGGCAATTCGTGCCTTTGAAGAAAAACTGCGTAAGGACGGTGCAATATGCTGACAAGTAAACAAAGGGCGGAGTTCCGTGCTCAGGCAAACTCACTCAAGCCCATGCTCCATATAGGCAAAGACGGCATTTCCGATGCCCTCGTGGCTCAGGCCAAAGAAACCCTGCTTGCTCACGAACTGGTAAAATGCCGTGTTCTCGAAACAGCTTTGCTGACGGCAAACGAAGCTGCCGACGCTTTGGCAGAAGCTACGGGTGCCGATTTTGTATCCGCAGCCGGATCCACATTCGTAATTTACAAAAACAACCCCAACAAGAATAACCCCAAACACGCTGTCGCAAAAATCAAGCGCAACCCCGTCAAGGAAGGCGCAAAGGCAAGAGCTGCCAGAGCAAAGATTCAGCGTGAAAAGAGAAACGAATACTTTAAAAACAAAGCTATTGAAGAAAAGAGCGGCAATAAATGAAACTGGGCATACTTGGAGGCTCATTCAACCCTCCCCATCCCGGACATATCAGATATGCACTTGGAGCGGCAGAGCACCTGAAGCTTGATAAGGTACTGATGGTGCCTGCTGCCGAGCCGCCTCATAAAAAGCTGGCAGACGGATCACCCAAAGCTGAAGACCGGCTTGAAATGTGCCGACTTGCGGCATACGGCCACCCGATTATTGAAGTCAGCGATATCGAGCTACTGCGGGAAGGCAAAAGCTATACCGTGGATACTCTGAGAGAAATCAGGAAAAGCTATCCAAACGATGAGCTGTACCTGATCATGGGCATGGATATGTTTTTGTCCTTTGACAAATGGTATATGCCCGAAACCATTTGCTCAATGGCGACTATTGTCATGGCATGCCGTGAGGGGAAAGACAACTTCCGTCTTGAACGTGCAGACATGATGGAGAAAAAGATCGTTTCCGAGTACGGCGGAGCAGTTGTCAGAATTCCGCTGGATTATATAGAAATGTCCTCCACCACGGTAAGGCGCATGCTGGTTTTTGACTGCGGAGAGTATTGCCTGAACAAAGATGTGTTTGATCACATCAAAAAAATCGGAGCATATACCACAGGTAAGTCAAGAAAAGGGCTGACTGTGGACGAGCTTCGCCACGATGCGTTCAGCCTCCATGACGAAAAGCGGCTTCCCCATGTCTCCGGCTGTGAGGAAACCGCAGCAAAGCTTGCGAAACACTGGGGAGTCAACGAAGAGACTGCCCGAAGAGCCGCCATATTGCATGATGTGACCAAAGCGGTAAAATTGCCGCAGCAGTTGATATTGGCGGAAAGATATGGTATCATTCATAAGATAGACGCAAAACGGTTTCCCACCGTGAATCATGCGTTCACAGCTTCTGCCGTGGCACAGCATGTCTACGGCGAAAGCGAAGAGGTATGTTCGGCAATTCGCTGGCATACCACCGGCAGAGAGAAGATGTCGGTTTTGGAAAAGATAATATATCTCGCGGATTTTATCGAACCCACCAGAACCTTTGATGGGGTGGAGAACTTCCGCGAATTGGCTTATAAAGATTTGGACGAATGCCTTTGCCGGTCTTTGGAACACTCCCTGAATTATCTTGCAGGCAGGGAAGTGGATATCCACCCTTTGACAAGACAGGCATATGAATTCGCCGCAGCAAAATGCGAAAGGAAAGGCATTATATGAAACTGTTTGGCAACAGCCGAAAAAGCAAACACAGCGGTAAAACAGCGGCATCTTACGTTGAAGAAACGGTTGTCGATTTTGAAGAAGAAATAAATGAGACTGAACCGGTCGATCCCGGCAGGCAGCATAATACCGGGGCATCGGAGGAAGATGTTACCCGGATCTCCAATGAAGAATACGAAGATTTCGAAGAGGAACCTGCAAAGAAAAGAAGTCTTACAGGCTTGCAGAAAGGACTTATCATACTCGGCGCAGTGCTGGCGGTGCTCGTCATACTTGTGGTGATCATTTGGAAAAGCTTTGTAAAGCTGCCCGAAATCGAAACTCCCCCCATCACCACCCAGGTAACAACTCCGGAACCCACACCTCAGAACACCGGCGGTATCCAGAGCATCGAAACAGCTCCATCAACTCCCGAGCTTGATGTTAAGGTCACCAGTGTTCAGGTCAACCCCGTTCAGGACGAAGCCGAAGTGGGCGACAACCTTGGCGAACTGCTCACCGTACCCGGCGACCGCAAGGAAGGCTGGTACACTGTTCTTCTGGTAGGTGTGGACAAGGGTTCATATCTTACCGATACCATGATGCTCTGCTCCCTCGACACTGTCAACCATGATTTGAAGATAGCCAGTATCCCCCGTGATACTTTCATCAACTCCAAGGCAGCCGGCTACAAGCTGAATACAGCTTATACTGCAGGCTACAATAAGGGCGGCACTCAGGAAGCAGGCATGGAAGAGCTTATGAAGCAGGTATCCCTGCTGGTAGGTTTTGTACCCGATGCCTACTGCATGATAAACCTTGAAGCTTTTGTACAGATTGTTGATATCATCGGCGGCGTTGAGTTCGACGTGCCTCGTGATATGTATTATTCAGACCCGACTCAGGATTTGCTCATAGACCTGAAAAAGGGCGTACAGGTTCTGGACGGCGACAAGGCAATGCAGCTTGTTCGTTTCCGTAAGGGCTACGACGCTCAGGACCTTACCAGAATGGAGGTTCAGCAGGACTTCATCAAAGCTATGGCAAAGCAGGTGCTTACTGTCAAGAATACACTCAAGGTTCCCGATATCTGCGAAACCGTGTTTGAGAATATGTACACCAACCTGACCGTGGGCAATATCATCGCCTTTGCTCAGGAACTGCTTAAAGTCGATCTCGACAGCATCGAGACCATGACCATGATAAACGAGGATGGAGGATGGAACGGTCTTTCATATGTTTTCCTCTACGGCTACGATATGGTGGATACCGTCAACGAATGGTTCAACCCCTATGAGGAAGACCTGACCATCGATGATGTTTACATTTACACCCTCGAAAACGGTATCATCTCCCGCAGTCTGCGCTCCACCACCTACAACAGTCACGCCTACAGCAATTACGGCACAGCATCTCCCGATGCTGTTCACGCAGAAGAACCCAAAGGCCCCGAAGTTAACATAACTCAGGGCGAAGACGTGGCAGACGTGGACTGATGCAGCTGCACGACCTATCGTACTGCGTATGAAAGGCTTCCCCTCAAGGGGAAGGCCCACGCGACCGCGCACTGCGTTGCTCATGATTATCAATCGTTCAAACCATGGTTAGAAAGGAAGAAAAACCGTGTTAACACCTAAAGAAGCCGCCATCGTTGCGGTAAAAGCCCTCGATGGCAAAAAAGGTCAGGATATCAAGCTGCTGAAAATAGCTGATCTGACTGTCATGGCAGATTATTTTGTTATCTGCACCGGCACCTCCAATACCCATATCAAAACTCTCTGCGACGAAACCGAGCATTTCATGGAAGAAGCAGGGGAGATCCTGGGTCATGTGGAAGGCCACCGCTCCAACACCTGGGTGCTGCTGGATTTTGGCAGCGTGGTCATCCATGTATTCACCGACGAAGCACGCAAGTTCTACGACCTTGAACGCCTCTGGTCCGACGCAGTCGAAGAAGACATCAGCGAATATCTTATTGAAAATTAAAAAGTCTGGGGTAAAGGAACAATCTGATCCCTGCACCCTGACACCTAATAAAACAAGGAATGATAAAGATGAAATACGAGTTTTCCGCCATCGAGAAAAAGTGGCAAAAAATCTGGGACGAGACCCACGCCTATGAAGTCAAGCTGGACAAAAGCAAGGAAAAATTCTACGCTCTGGTAGAGTTCCCCTATCCCTCCGGAGCAGGTCTCCATGTTGGTCACGCAAGACCCTACACCGCTCTTGATGTGGTTGCCCGCAAAAAGAGAATGCAGGGTTATAACGTAATGTTCCCCATGGGCTTTGACGCTTTCGGCCTGCCTACCGAGAACTACGCTATTGCCAACAAGATACACCCCCGTGTTGTAACTGAAAACAACGTGGCAACATTCACCGATCAGCTCAAGACATTGGGCTACAGCTTCGACTGGAACCGTGCTGTCAATACCACCGACCCTGCTTATTTCAAGTGGACCCAGTGGATATTCCTTAAGCTGTACGAAAAGGGGCTTGCCTATAAGGCAAAGATGCCTGTCAACTGGTGCACCTCATGCAAGTGTGTTCTGGCCAACGAAGAGGTTGTCGAAAACGTCTGCGAACGCTGCGGCAGTCCTGTTATCCGCAAGGAGAAGAGCCAGTGGATGCTTAAGATCACCGAATATGCCCAGCGTCTTATCGACGATCTGGACGATGTGAACTACATCGAGCGTGTCAAGATCCAGCAGCGCAACTGGATCGGCCGTTCCACAGGTGCCAATGTGAAGTTTGCCACCACCGCTGGTGACGACGTTGTTGTCTACACCACCCGTCCCGATACTCTGTTTGGCGCAACCTACATGGTAGTTTCTCCCGAGCATGAGCTTGTTGCCAAGTGGATGGATAAACTGGAAAACGCCGACGAAGTCAAGGCTTATCAGCTGGCAGCAGCTTCCAAGTCTGACTTTGAACGTACCGAACTGAACAAGGAAAAAACCGGTGTATGCCTCAAGGGTGTTACCGCCATCAATCCTGTAAACGGCAAAAATATCCCCATCTTTATTTCAGATTACGTTCTGGCTACCTACGGCACCGGCGCCATCATGGCCGTTCCCGGACACGACACCCGTGACTGGGAGTTTGCCAAGGTGTTCGGCCTGCCCATCATCGAAGTCGTTGCCGGCGGCGATGTGGAAAAAGAAGCCTACACCGATGTTGAAACCGGTATTCTGGTCAACTCCGATTTCCTCAACGGTCTGGAAGTTGCCAAGGCCAAGGAAACTATTATCGAATGGCTCGCCGAAAAGGGTCTTGGCGAAGCCAAGGTCAACTATAAGCTTCGTGACTGGGTATTCTCCCGCCAGCGTTACTGGGGCGAACCCATCCCCATGGTCTGGTGTGACCACTGCGGCTGGCAGCCTCTGCCTGAGAGCGAACTGCCTCTGCTGCTGCCTGAGGTGGAATCCTACGAACCCACCGATAACGGCGAATCTCCCCTTGCTCACCTGACTGACTGGGTCAAGACCACCTGCCCCAAGTGCGGAGCGGAAGCCCGTCGTGAGACCGATACCATGCCTCAGTGGGCAGGTTCCTCCTGGTACTTCCTGCGTTACCTTGACCCCTATAACAATGATGAACTGGCTTCCAAGGAAGCTCTGGATTACTGGATGCCTGTTGACTGGTACAACGGTGGCATGGAGCATACCACTCTGCACCTGCTGTACTCCCGTTTCTGGCACAAGTTCCTGTATGATATTGGCGTTGTTCCCCAGCCCGAACCCTATGCCAAGCGCACCAGCCACGGCATGATCCTTGGCGAAGGCAACGAGAAGATGTCCAAGTCCAAGGGCAACGTAGTCAACCCCAACGATATCGTGGCCGAGTTCGGTGCCGACACCATGAGAACCTACATCATGTTCATCGGCGACTTCGAAAAGGCTGCTCCCTGGCAGTCCAAGGCTGTCAAGGGCTGCAAGAGATTCCTCGACAAGATCTGGAATCTGTCCGAAAAGGTAACTGAGGGCGATGCTTACTCCGCTCAGCACGAATCTGCCGTTCATAAGGCTATCAAGAAGGTCACCAACGATATCGACAATCTGAAAGCCAATACCGCTATCGCAACCCTGATGAGTCTTGTCAACGACTTTACCGACAAGGGAATCAACAAGGCAGAAATGAAGACTTTGCTCCAGCTTGTCAGCCCCTTTGCACCTCATATTGCTGAGGAACTTTGGGAACAGATGGGCTTCGAGGGTCTGTGTTCTCTGTCCGTATGGCCTGAGTACGACGAAGAAAAGACCAAGGATACCCAGATCGAGATCGCTATCCAGATCAACGGTAAATTCAAGGGCACCGTACCTATGGCAGCCGACAGTGAAGAAGCCGATGTTATCGCTGCAGTTTCCGAAGATGACCGTGTTAAGAAGCAGCTCAGCGCCGGCGGAAGCATAGTCAAGACCATTTATGTAAAAAATAAGCTTGTAAACCTGATAATCAAGTAGTTTTTGCTTGACATTTGCTCAGGGAACTAATATAATATCTAAAGCCATGAGTAATGGCTGCTCAAAGCCCCTTCCACAGGAAGGCGCGTCGGAGGGAGGGAAAACCAATGTCGGAAATCCGCGTCAAAGAAAACGAATCGCTGGAAAGCGCTCTTAAGAGATTCAAGCGCAGCTGCCAGAAAGCTGGCGTTATTGCTGAAGTCAAGAAGAGAGAGCATTATGTCAGCCCCAGCCTGAAGCGCAAGCAGAAATCCGAAGCTGCTCGTAAGAACAGCAGAAAAAAGTATTATTAATAGCTTTTTTAAGCCCCGCTCAATTAAGAGCGGGGCTTAGTTTATACCGGGCGTATGGCGGAAAATTTGCGCTGTAAATGAGTTGCTGTTTTCTTGAAATACACCAAGTATTCCTGCGAAAACGCGCCTTTTTACAACGTAAATTTTCTCGCCATACGCGGTGCACACAAATCTCTGTCATTTCGATAGCCGCAAAGCGGCTGAGAAATCCCCGTCCTGTTGCGCAATACGCAGCAAGAAGGGGATTCCTCCGTTGACATTCGTCAACGTTCGGTATGACAGCATATTAATTATTAATTATTCCCTGTAATATATCCTCAACTTCGCTGTACATTAAAAAACATTCTCCAATGCCCATCGATGCTGCGATGGACATTTTCTTTTTTATGCTTGACGCCGTGTCATACAGCACAAAATGATGCTTTCCGTTTTCGGAATAGGTAAAGTAATGGGCACAGAGATCGTTAGAGAAAAAGCTTTGTGCGCCACGCTTTTGCAGCAGGGAATTCAGTTCTCCTCTGCTTAAAGGAGTACCTTCTCCGGTGGGGGACGGCAGCAGAAAATCCATGGCAAGCCGTTCGATATCAAGTGCAATACGCCCGGCACCGTATTTCCTGCAAAGTTCCTGCAGACGTACAGAAAGACTGCCTCCGGAAATTGCGGTAGGGCACATGACCTGTGAATCGCATGCATCTGCAGCCAAAGATTCGGGCACATACAGACGCAGACCTTTTGCGGCAAGTCGGTTTTGCATTGTGGTGTGCAGCGAACCGGAGGAACCGAAGTTTGCAACAACGCCTGAGTAACCCTTGTTCAAGCATTCTCTTACAATTTCAGCGGCAAACAAACTGCCGTCGCCTAATGGCATATTTTTGTCGGACACCACCAAAAGACCGCCGCGAAAAGCCCTTGAACGGGAGTTTCTCAACAATCGCTTTCCGGGTCCGATAGTATAGTCAAGGTGGGCGACACTGCATCCCGATATTCCGGCCGATGGCAGCAACTGAGACTGAGCGGTAATAAAAATCTTTATGCTGTTCAATGGACAACCCTCTTCCGCTGTGATATACTTTGTATAAGATATTCCGAATCGAAGGGATACAATACATCAAAAGGAGAAATTTTTGATGGACAACATTAAAAATATAATTGCAAAGCTCGATGAATACGGCATTGATGCGCTGCTTCTGACTGCTGACAGCAGCTGCCATTACGCCACCGGTGTGGGGCTCAGTGAAGGTACTGCCTTTATTACCAAACAGGGCTGTACATATATGACCGATTCCCGTTATATCGAGGCTGCACAGCGGGATATTCTGTGCGCAAAGGTTCTGATGACCGATAGTACCAACTCTCCCAATGCATACATAGGAATGATAATTGCGGAGCAGGGCATAAAAAAAGTCGGCTTTGAAGAAGACCGTTTGACCGTTGCTGCCTATAACAAAACAAAAGAAGCTCTTGGCATTGAAATGATCGAAGCTTCCGGATTGCTTGTTTCTCTGCGCAGATCCAAAAATGCCGATGAAATGGAAAAAATGAGAGCTGCTCAGGCACTGACGGACGAAGTTTTCGCTGAGATACTTGGGGTCATCAAAGAAGGCATGACCGAGAAGGAACTGGCGGCGGAAATCATTTATCGTTTCTATAAAAAAGGTGCCGAAGGGCTGTCTTTCGACCCCATAGTTGTGGCAGGCCCCAATTCCAGCCTGCCCCATGGCGTACCTACCGACAGAAAGCTGCAAAAAGGTGACTTCATAACCATGGATATCGGCTGTGTTTTGGGCGGATATTGCTCCGATATGACCCGTACTGTTGCCCTGGGATATGCCGATGATGAGATGAAAAAGGTTTACGAAACCGTACTGGCAGCCCAAAGGGCAGGCATATGTGCGGCTAAAGCCGGCATGACGGGACATGATATAGACAAGGCTGCAAGAGATGTTATTGCCGCAGCGGGCTATGGGGAATACTTTGGCCACAGCTTTGGCCACAGCCTTGGACTTGAAGTCCACGAAGCACCGAACGCATCGCCCATAAATCAGGAGCCCATGCCTGTGGGTGCGGTTATTTCCGCAGAACCGGGAATCTACCTGCCCGGAAAGTTTGGAGTACGTATCGAAGATGTTATCATTCTTGATGAAAACGGCTGCGAAGACATAACAAAGTCCCCAAAAGAGCTGATAATTGTATGATTTTAGAATAAATTATTCGATTGTGCTTGAAATGCAGACAGACATAATGTAAAATATATTAGCTAAAGTATATATAACCGCAATTTGCGGCATAACAGGAGGATAAACATGATATCGGTTAGTGATTTCAGAAATGGCGTAACCTTCGAGATGGACGGCAACGTAATGCAGATCGTTGAGTTCCAGCATGTTAAACCCGGCAAGGGCGCAGCTTTTGTCCGCGTTAAGATGAGAAACGTCATCACCGGTGCCGTTACCGAAACAACTTTTAACCCCAACGACAAGTATCCCACCGCATATGTTGAAAGAGTCAACATGGAATACCTTTATAACGACGACGAACTGTACTACTTCATGGACCAGGAAACCTACGAGACCACTCCCATCAACAAGGATACTCTCGACGACGGTTTCAAGTTTGTTAAGGAAAATGAGATGGTCAAGGTTCTGTCCTACAAGGGCAACGTCTTTGGCGTTGAATCCCCCACTTTCGTCGTGCTCGAGATCACCGAGACCGAACCCGGTGTCAAGGGCGATACCGCTACCAACGTAATGAAGCCCGCTACCGTTGAAACCGGTGCCACCGTTAAGGTGCCCCTGTTCATCAACACCGGCGACAAGATCAAGATCGACACCCGTACCGGTGAATATCTTGAAAGAGCCAAAGGTTAATTTTAGTTAGAACTATTATCTATTAAAGGAGGATTTTACTATGTCTATTTCCGAAAGAGCGGCTTATCTCAGAGGACTTGCCGACGGCCTGAATCTTGACACCGCCAACGGAGAAGGCAAGCTCCTGTCAGCTATTATCGACACTATCGGTGACATTGCCGACGAGCTGGAGGTCCTTACTCAGAACAGCGCTGATATCGCCGACGAACTGGACGAGATCAACGACGAACTCAACGATATCGCAACCCTTTTCGACGACATCTATGAAGAAGACGACGAAGATTTCTTCGACGAAGATGACTTCTTTGATGACGAAGAAGACTTTGATGATGAAGACTATTTTGACGCAGATGACTATTTCTATTCCGTCAAATGTCCCACCTGCGATGAAGAAATCGAACTGGACGAAGCCACCCTCGAAGCCGGCGGCATCATTTGCCCTGCCTGCGGCGAAGAACTTGAGTTCGATATCGACGAAGAAGTCGAAGAGGAAGAATAATTATATTTAAGATAAGCTGTCATTTCGCCCTCGCTTTTGCCCGGTTTGAAATGACAGCTTTCTTTTAACTGACTTCAAATATTTTCTGCCCGAAATATTAATAAACCTGCTCAAAATACTGATTCCAATACAAGCCGATCCGGCTTAAAATATTGACAGAGAATAGAAAATAAAACGGAGGAAAAATATGAAAAAAGCACTCGTTATGTACGCCAGCATTACCGGCAATACAGAAAAAATCGGCTTTGCATTCAGAGATGCACTTGTTGAGATGGGCTGGACAGTGGATACCTTCAAGCTGACCAACAAGACCAACTTCAATGACGACCCTATCTTCCTGGACGAATACGACCTGTTCTTCCTTGGCAGCCCCATTATGGCAGGACTGCCCTCCACTTTGCTGGGCAAGAACCTTGGCCTTACCCAGTCCATACCTCCCCGTATGTACTCCGACCGCATCATCATGCCCGGTCTGAAACGCCCTGAGACCGAAGATTATACTCCCTATGCCGTTGTGTATGCCACCTACGGCGGTGCCTCCACCGGCCCCAAAGAGTGCCTTGCTACCCTTGAAATTGAAAAGCTGTATCTTGATAACCTGTATATGCAGACCATCGGTCAGTTCGCCTGCCTTGGCACCGAAGCTCACCACGCAGCTGTTGACACCGTGGCAGACAAAATCGGACAGAGCGTTGATCTTGCTTCCGACACTCTCCAGAGATTCAAAGACAACCCCAACGCAGAAGAGTTCAAAAATATGCCTCCCCACATCCTTGGCGAGCTGAGAGCAGCCGCAGGCATGGGCGAAGGCGGACCTATCCACAGTGCAGAAGAAATACTCGCCATGGATAAGACCGGCAAGGGCACCAGGGGTGGAAAGCCCGGCGGACCTCCTCCCGACATGGTCATGGACGAAAACTCCATGCACGTTATGAACCGTGAACCCCGTCCCAATGCCGACGATATCGAAGCTGCAAAGATTTTTGTCCGCAACCTGGTCAAGTGCTATTTCTACGAAAACGGCGGCCGCAGACGTCACGGCGGCGAACTGATTTCCATAAGCTGATATAAAAAATCCCGCCAATGGCGGGATTTTTTAGGGGTTAGGGAATAGGATTCAGGTTCAAGGGGCACCAGGTTCTAAAAAATGTGATATTTTATGAAGAATTTAATCGGATTTAACAAAGACTTTACATTTGTGATGTAAAATGTTATTCGTATAACTATGCGAGGTGAAGTTATGGACTTTTTTGACGTATTAGCACTGATCGGCGGACTGGCCCTGTTCCTGTTTGGCATGAACCTTATGGGAACAGCTTTGGAAAAAAGAGCCGGCAACAAACTCAAAACGATTCTTGCAAGCATTACCTCAAATCCGATTAAAGGATTTCTTTTGGGTCTTGCGGTAACCGCTGTTATCCAGTCGTCCTCTGCCACAACTGTTATGGTCGTTGGTTTTGTCAACTCCGGCTTGATGAATCTGCATCAGGCTGTTGGTGTTATTATGGGTGCAAACCTTGGTACCTCCGTTACCTCGTGGATTCTCTCCCTCACGGGTATTGAGGGCGAGAGCTTCTGGATCCAGATACTGAAGCCCGAGTCCTTTACTCCCGTGCTGGCCTTTATAGGCGTTGTGCTGTATGCTTTCCAGAAAAATGCCAAGAGAAAAGATACAGGCCTGATCCTTCTTGGCTTTGCTGTTTTGATGTATGGTATGGAAATGATGTCCGACGCTGTTTACGGTCTGCGCTCCGTACCGGAATTTACCAGCATTCTTACAATGTTCTCCAACCCCATTCTCGGCGTTATCGTTGGTACTGTGTTTACGGCTGTTATCCAGTCGTCCTCTGCATCTGTCGGTATTTTGCAGGCTCTTACAGCCACCGGAGGCATTACATATGCTGTTGCAGTTCCCGTTATCATGGGTCAGAATATCGGCACCTGTATCAGTGCATTGATTTCCTCTATCGGAGCCAGCAAAAATGCACGCAGAGCAGCTATGATCCATCTCTACTTCAACGTAATTGCAACACTTATTCTTCTGCCGGTTTTCTACATTATCGAACATACCATCGGATTCGCCTTTACTTACGAGGCGGCAACACCTCTTGGCATAGCTGTTGTGCATACGGTGTTCAAGATAATTGCCTTGGCAATTCTGATGCCCTGCAACAAACTGCTTGAAAAGCTTGCAGTACTCTCCGTTAAAGACAGCAAAAAGGATAGCGAAATGCCTGTGCTGGACGAACGTCTTATGACAACTCCGTCTGTTGCCATCGAACGCTGCCGCAATATCACCTCCGAAATGGCAGAACTTTCCTTTGAAGCCGTTCAGATGGCGTTCAATCAGCTTAAGGAGTTCAATACCAAGTCCGGTGAACGCATTCGCGAGCTGGAAAACGTAGTTGACAAATACGAGGATATGCTCGGCACATACCTTGTCAAGCTCAGCAGCCACAGCCTTCGTGAGGAAGACTCTGCTGAGGTTGCAAAGCTGTTGCATATCATCGGTGACCTTGAACGTATTTCGGACCACGGCGTCATATTCCTTGATGTTGTGGAAGAAATTGAAGATAAGAAGCTGGACTTCTCTGAGGATGCCAAGGCTGAGCAGACCGTTATGATCACCGCTGTTGAGAAAATCATGGAGCTTACCATGAGCTCCATCAATGGCGATGAGGCAGCAGCCAAAGAAGTTGAGCCTCTCGACCAGCTTATCGACAAACTGCAGAACGATCTCCGTGCCCGCCATATTACACGTCTGCAGAAGTCCGAATGTACCATCGAACTGGGCTTCGTCTTGTCGGACATGCTTACAAGCCTGGAACGTATCAGTGGCCACTGTGCCAACGTTGCCGGCTGCATTATGGAGATTTCCCAGTACAGTCTGGGTCTCCACGAGCATACCCATTCCCTCAAAGGTGCAGACAGCGGCTATGCTCAGAGCTATGCTAAATTTGCTGAACAGTTCAAACTGTAATATGAATTGAAAAGTGACTGTGAAATGCTCTGCATATTCACAGTCGCTTTTTGTTAAATAATTTCATAACATGTTGGATTAATTCGCATTATATTCATTGAATTCGCCCCTTTACTATGGGCTAAAGCTCCTGTAAAATGAAGGCAAACACAAAACTCCAAAGGGAGGCCGTCATGAATAAATACATCTCGGAATACAACAGCAAAAAGGTGACCTTGGACGAAGCGTTGGGCGTCCTGAAAAGCGGTTACACTCTCGGAACCTCTGAAAATGCCATAGAACCCACCGCTTTGTTCGACAATCTCCATACACTTCACGGTAAAGTCAGTGATATCACTATGCTGGACGGCATAATGCTTCGTGAGCATCCGTTTATCGTTGACCCTCAATATAAAGGAATGGTCAATACCGAATCCATTTTCCTTATGGGTCCTGCCAGAAAAGGACTGAAGTTCGGTGGTGTCACCCATGTGCCCGGAGATTTGCACACAGTTTGCAGCCGTTGGCTGGAAGCAAGGGATAATCATATCAACGTCTTTTGGGGATCTGCTTCACCAATGGACGAGCATGGATATATGTGCCTGTCCCTTTGCCTGATACACGAAAAGGAATTGTTCGAGGCTGCTGATGTTGTCATTCTCGAGATAAACCCCAATATCCCCACAGTATACGGAGATACGGAAATTCATATCCGTGACGTTGATTATATTATTGAAACCAACACACCGCTTCCGGAACTGCCACGCAGCAAGCCTACTGAGGACGAAAAGACCATGGGCGGCTACATTGCGTCCCTCGTCAATGATGGCGATACTATTCAGCTTGGCATCGGTGGTGTACCCGATGCTGTTGCCGAACAGCTTATGAACAAGCACGATCTTGGCATTCATACCGAGCTTATCACAAATTCCATGGTGGATCTTGTGGAAGCGGGAGTCATTACAGGTAAGAAAAAGACTCTCCATAAAGGCAAAATGGTGTCTGCCTTTGTAATGGGTGATCGACGCCTTTACGATTTTGTTGACCGTAACCCATCAGTTATGGTAATGCGGGGCAGCTATACCAACGACCCGGCGGTTATCGCAAAGAACGACAATATGGTTTCCATCAACAGCGCCCTGTCTGTAGACCTGACAGGACAATGCGCATCCGAGGCCATCGGCACAGTTCAGTATAGTGGCACCGGTGGCCAGGTCGACACCGCTGTAGGTGCGCTTCACGCCCAAAACGGGCGAAGCATTATTGCTGTCCACTCAACAGCTAAAAACGGCACAGTGAGCACAATAACGCCCACGCTGGCTCCCGGCTCCATAGTTACACTGAATCGTACCAATGTTGACCATGTTGTAACGGAGTACGGTATAGCCTATATGCGCGGCCGTTCCGTGCGCCAGAGGATAGAAAACCTCATCGCCGTGGCTCACCCGGACTTCCGCGGCGAGCTGAGAGCAGAAGCTAATAAGATATGGTTCTGAGGGCAGTTAACAGTTAACAATTAACAGTTAATAATTAATAACGCACAACGTAACGTATCCCGCTGTAGGGGCGACGTTTCGTCGCCAGACAATCACGCACAACGTAACAAATACTGGCTGCTGAACCCTGACCATTACAAACCCCCTGCCACTCTTTTGTGAGGCAGGGGGGTTGTCTTATTTATACACACCTTTGATGTAATTGTTTGCCTTGACGGGGTCAACATACTGTTCGAGCTCGCGGAATGTGATGCACTTGCCGCCGTATTCGGCGATGGTGCGGATCAAATCTTCAAAGGGAGGACCGGGCATTCTGGTGTCGTTGATCTCGTGGAACACCAGCAGGGCAACCTTGCCGACGCATTTGTCAAGCACAGGCTTGATTGCGTCAGCAGTCATAACCGATACGTTTGGAACCACCATGGGGGTGTCTACATAGGGATCATACAGGGCACTTCCACGCAGCAGGGGAGTAACACCGGCTCTGTCGCCACGACCCCAGTGATATCCCAATTCCTGCATGAGTTGCTCGATTTCGGGGGAGTACTGACCGCCGGGAGCACCGAAAACGGTGGGTTTGGGAATGCCGTATTTGTAGCACTGCTCCTCAAGTCCTTGAATCTCCCGCAATTTGTCTTCTCTGGAGCTGGTCTGGAACTTGTCGGTATGATGCCAGGAATGGTTGCATATCTCGTGACCACGGTCGCTCAGTTCCTTGATCTGTTCCCATGTCATAAACTTTGTTTTGTCGGCAAAGGAAGCACCGGAAAACATATTGGACTCCATTTCGGTGGTAAAAAGGTTTGCGTGGAAACCGTATTTTTCAAGTATCGGACAGGCATCGGTATAGTGGTCGATGGTGCTGTCGTCAAAGGTAAGCAGAACCTGTTTGTCGGGAATAGGCTTGATGACCGGATCGGCATCTTTAAGTGCCTGTTTCAAAGCCGCACCGCTGAAACCGAGAGCTTTTTCAACAGCGGCGTCATCAACTTCTTCGCCGGAAAGCAGAGCAACGAGGACTTTTTCCTTTTCGTTGGCAGCGTTCATCATAGCTCCCATATCTGGCATTCCGCTGCCGGGACCGCCGGGACCACCGGGTCCACCACCTTCGCCGTCGGGCATGGCAGGGGGGCCGGAACGCTTGGGATAATCCTCGGGCATGCAGTCCTGGAAAAGATCCATGGCTATGTAACGCTCGGGAGCCAGCAGCCTTTTGCGGACATCATAAGCCTGCAGAGCCTGCACAAACTTTTCAAGATTCATTGTTTTTCCTCCTGATTTATTTTCTTTCCATTTGATTTTAAGACAGTTGTGCGCAGAATACAAGCAATATGTACACTTGTATGGCACTACTTATAGTCAAGCAAGATTCGTGCCAAAAAACACAAAATAATAATAAAATAGTGCTTGACATTTTCGGCTGATTGAGTATAATATATTTGCTTAACAAATAGGGGATTTGTGTAACGGTAGCACACCGGACTCTGACTCCGTTTGCGGGGGTTCGAATCCCTCATCCCCTGCCAAAAATCCCGAATGCGAAAGCGTTCGGGATTTTTACTTATTACCTTTTAACTCTTCATTTTTCACTAAAACGGCATTCAGGATTTTTGGCAGGTAATAGGTAATAGTGAATAGTGAAAAAGTGTGGTGGCGTTTCGCTTTGGCGAAACGCTTATTTCAATAAAGGATAATTCGCGTTGTTAAACCAAACCGTTGTAGTAACCGTTGATCGCCCTCTTGGCAGCGTTCACCCTGAGCATACTGATATGTATTATCCTGTGAATTATGGATACATTCCCGGAACAATCGCTTCGGATGGTGAGGAACAGGATGCATATATTTTAGGCATTGACGAACCACTTGCTGTCTTTACCGGGAAAGTTATAGCCATTATTTTCAGAGAAAATGATATAGAGCATAAATTGGTTGTTGCTCCTGAGGGTATAAACTTTACGCAAGAGGAAATCAGAGCGTTAACGCATTTTCAAGAACAGTATTTTGAAATAAGAATTCTCATGTGAGATAAAACCATATCCCCCACAACCGCAAAGGAGCTCTCGTTATGAACAAATCCACATCCTCAAAAATTCAACTCATCTCCTCCATGGTCATATTCGGCACCATCGGAATTTTTGTCAGATACATACCTCTGTCATCGGGCATCATCGCCTTTGTTCGTGGGGTAATAGGTGCACTGCTGACTCTCGGGGTCGTACTTATAAGAAAAGAAAAGCTGCCTGCTGATATTATTAAGAAAAGGCTGCCTCTGCTGATCCTTTCCGGCGCTGCCATGGGGTTTAACTGGATACTTCTTTTTGAAGCCTATCGTTATACCACTGTCGCCACAGCAACCTTGTGCTATTATTTTGCGCCCATATTTGTAATCGTGGCATCACCGATAGTTTTAAAAGAGCGTTTAACTGTAAAGAAAATTCTTTGTGTTCTGGTGGCACTTTGCGGCATGGTGTTTGTATCCGGTGTTGCCGAAAACGGCATTCCCAGCATTGACGAGATACTTGGGGTTATTCTTGGAATTGGAGCAGCTCTGCTGTACAGCACTGTCGTTCTGATCAACAAAAAGATTCCCGATATTTCTCCCAATCACAAAACAGCTCTCCAGCTGGCTGTTGCCGCAGTGGTGGTTCTGCCTTACGTTTTGCTCACCGAAGATGTATCCGCAATTGAACTGACCACGATCGGAGTTTTGATGCTGATAACTGTAGGCGTTATCCATACGGGGATGGCATACATAATGTACTTCGGTTCGATCCATAACCTGAAAACCCAGACTGTAGCGATTTTCAGCTACATAGACCCGGTGGTGGCAATCATTCTTTCCGCCGTGGTGCTTAAGGAACAGATGACTTTCCTCAGTGGTATAGGAGCAGTATTGATACTTGGCAGCGCACTGGTAAGCGAGCTGCCGGAGAAAGTAAAAACCTGAAGCTATGTGCTTCAGGTTTTTACTTTTTATTTACTTCTTATCGCCCAGAGCGGTGGTAGCCCTGACGGTAACGGTGCGTTCGTAGCACTCGAACATTTTGCCCACAGTCACCTTGTCCATCTTGGGAGTCAGCAAGCTGACAATGGGAACTATAACAAGACCGGCAACCATAGCCAGCACGCCGGAATTGATGGGAGATGCAAAGTAGGGGCTGATAAAGGTGACACCGGCGAAGTTGCATACCATGTCGGCAACCATTATAGCAACACCAACGATGAAGCTTGCCCAAACTCCGGCTTTGGTGGTGCCTTTCCAGTACAGACCGTACAGGAAAGGTGCCAGGAAAGCTCCAGCCAATGCACCCCATGAAATGCCCATAAGCTGAGCGATAAAGGTTACGGAGGACTTGGCCTGAACGATGGCAATTACAGAGGAAACGGCGATAAAGAAAACTATAAGTATGCGGATCCAACGCATCTGACCCTTTTCGGTAAGTTTGCCTTTTGATGCAGGAGCGATTATGTCCAGGGTGAGGGTCGAACTGGAAGTCAGAACCAGTGAGGACAGGGTGGACATAGAGGCGGAAAGAACAAGGATAACCACCACGCCTATAAGTACATCGGGCAGGTTTTCCAGCATTTTGGGGATAATGGAGTCATAAACGGGTGTACCGCTTGCAGAGTATTCAATAACATCACCGTACAGACGGCCAAAACCGCCCAGGAAGTAACATCCGCCGGCAACGATCAGAGCAAAGAAAGTGGAGATGATGGTGCCCTTGCTGATGGCGGATTCACTCTTGATGGCATAAAACTTGCCGACCATCTGGGGCAGACCCCAAGTGCCGAGGGAGGTAAGAAGCACAACACCCAGCAGCCAAATAGGCTGAGGTCCAAGGAATGAAACAAATGCACCGTTCAGGTTGGGGTTGGTTTCGGCAGGGATAGCAGACATGGCCGCAAGAGCTTCCGACAAACCGCCGTTGTTTGCAAGGACTGCGGCAATAACGGCGACAATTCCAACCAGCATGATAATGCCCTGAATGAAATCGTTGATAGCAGTTGCCATGTATCCGCCGAGGAGAACGTAAGCTCCTGTCAGAATGGCCATGGCTATGACGCACCAGGCATAGTCGATGCCGAAAGCCATGCCGAACAGACGGGAAAGGCCGTTGTAAAGGGAAGCGGTGTAGGGAATGAGGAAAATAAAAACTATTGCGGAAGCCGCAACACGGAGCTTATTGGACATGAACCGCTTGCCGAAAAAGTCGGGCATGGTGGAGCTGTCTATATGCTGGGTCATAAGCCTTGTGCGGCGACCGAGGATTACCCACGCCAGCAGCGAACCGATAAAAGCGTTGCCAAGACCGATCCAGGTTGATGCAACACCGTATTTCCATCCGAACTGACCGGCGTAGCCAACAAAAATAACAGCAGAAAAGTAAGAGGTGCCGTAAGCAAAGGCAGTCAGCCATGGGCCGACGGATCTGCCGCCAAGCACAAATCCGTTGACATCGGCTGCGGATTTACGGCAGTACATGCCAACGCCTACCATAACGGCGAAGAAAACAACAAGAAGTGCAACTTTAAGAAACATAACGACATCTTCCTTTCAAAAACAAAAATCCCCCACAGAAGTGATCTGTGGGGGAATAACGAAACGAATACGATTTTCGCTGTATCCGGGCATCACAAATCACTCTTATTATTGCGGAAATAATAAGAGTAATAATATTCGCATGCCATAGATACGATATTACGCATTTCGGTTCTCCTTTGTGTTGATGAGCATACTTTATATCTTTTTTGGAAGAAAGTCAATAGTTATATGAAATATAATAATAAAAAAATAGCGTCTAAAATTTCATATAAATATGTGAAAAAACAAACGTGGTTAGTTTGCAGCAATATACGCACAATGTGACGTGACCGCCTGTTACGCTGTCATTGCGAGGAGAAGCGAAAGCATCTTCGTGGTAATCCGTTTTCATATTACGGATTCTCACGTCGCTTTGCTCCTCAGAATGACTCCATTTAACGTGATGCGTCCACGCTGTAGGGCGGGGGCTTGCTCCCGCCGCAATCAATGCACAACGTGACCGACTGCCACGCACAATGTAACTAATCCTGCCTCGGCTTATACACCAACGCCCAGCAGGTCTGCACCTACCTTGACAAACAGCAATACCAGCACCACAAACATGATCTTCCTCACGTTTTTGCTGCCGCCTTTGATGGCATATTTTGCACCCAGCCAGTTGCCGAGAATGCAAAATGCCATGGCAGGGAATGCAACGGCATACATAACCTTGCCGCCCAAAGCATAAACCACAAGTGCGGTGATGTTGGAAGCCAGATTTGCCACTTTTGCACAGCCTGACGCTGTCAGAAGGTCGGTTCCGAGAAAAGCGGAAAAGGCGATTATGAGGAATGTTCCGGTACCGGGTCCAATAAGACCGTCGTAAATTCCCATTACGAATCCGATAATTGCCGCAATTGCAGCAGATTTTAAGGCAGAATAATCCTTAAGCCGACTTTCATCTCCGCCGAAATCCTTTTTAATGGTGAGAAAAACAGCCACGCATGGTAATACTGCCAGGAGCACAATTTTCAGCGTTTGCTCGGAAAAAACCAGTGCAAGGTTTGCACCTATGTAAGAGCCGATAACGGCAAATACTGCGGCTATTGCGGCCACACGCCACAAAATGCGTCCGCTTTTCATATACTTTACCGTAGCCGTCATGGTTCCGAAGCTCATGGCAAATTTGTTTGTTCCCGCAGCCATGTGAGCAGGCAGACCTGCCAGCAGGTAAGCGGGCAAAGATATCAGTCCGCCTCCACCTGCCACAGAGTCCACAAACCCTGCCAGGAACACTAAGGGACAGACTATAATGCACATTCTTAAAAGTTCGTTCAAACCAAATACCTCAAATATAATTAATAATTAACAGCGCAAAACATAACGTATCACATCGTAGGGAACGACGTCCTCGTCGTTCCGCTTTGGGCTGTCGAGGACGCCAGCCCCTACAGCGTACAACGCAACATGCTGCACCGTAGGGCGGGGGCTTGCTCCCGCCGCGCTTGCGTCGACGACGTAGGGTCACGGCGTGCCGTGACCGCCGACCACACTTGCCCTCTCAGTCAAAAACTTCGTTTTGACAGCTCCCCCGGAGGGGGAGCCATGCCTCTCCCTTTGGGAGAGGTGGCACAAGGTCAGCGTGAGGTCAGCTTTGCTGACCTTAGTGACCTTAGTGCCGGAGAGGATGTAATTGAGATGACAGCATATTTGAAGGGAACAGTCTGCGTGCTGTTCCCTACGACGTGCAAACAACAGATTACAAAAACAAAGCTGCCGCTTGCGCAGCAGCTTTGCTAAACTGATTATTCAGCCTTCAGCTTCTCGATAAGAGCTTTGATCTGATCCAGGGAGTCGTAGTTCTCGGGCTTCAGATCGTCCAGAGAGATCTCTACGCCGTAGATGGACTCGATAGCACTGGTGATGGTGATAATGTCGATAGATTTCAGAATGTTGCCGGAAACGAGATTGGTGGCGGTAGTAAAGTCGATATCGGGTCTAACGGTTTTCAGGAAAGTCAGCAGTTCATCCATGGGGTAATTGTCCTTTCGTTTTTCATAGTTTCGTCACATTTTATGATACCACAGTGCATGGTTTTATTCAAGAACGAATTTACAGCCCAAGAATGGTTGCCATATAAACTGCGGCTTCCCATCTGTGGGCGTGACTGCCGGATATATGATCGGCACCAAACATGGCGGTGAAATCACCCTTTGTAACAGCAGCGTTCCAGTCGCAAGAAGTGGTGTAGATAATGCCGTTTTCCAATGCGTATTCAACATAAGGCTGATACCACATTTCGCCTTTATCGGCTGCAAGGGGAGATATCTTTCCGTCAGTGGTCATCTGATCGGCAAAAACTGCAAGCTTTATGGCTTGTGCCATGGTCAGATAGTCATCAGGCTTGAAGCAGCTGCCGAAACCGTTCATAAGTCCGGCTTCAGACACATTAATGACGGCGGAAGCGTAAGCATCAGAGAAATCAACGTCGCTGTAACCGGTGTTGTAAGCGATGACTACCATTTTGTATTCCACACCGGGTTCAAGGGTGTCAAGCTTTTTGCCGCTGAGATAATTGTAGTCATTGCCGCAGTCAACATATACGCTGTAACCCTCGGGGAGCACCAGCTCGGAGCCTTTGCCTATGGTCAGAGAAGACATGGAACTATTCTCGGTTACATTCCACTTAACGCCATCCGCGACCTTGACCACGGCACCGTAAATTACAGGATACTCTTTGGTTTCGCGAATGAGATTTTTGCGGATAACATCACCGTTTTCGGCGATGTTGAAGTCAGCTGCGGTATATCCGCCGGCTTCAAGCATGGTTTCGAGAGAAGCGTCTGACCACAGAGAGTTCCATGTATCAATAGTTCCGGAGGTAACAGCGCCGGTGTAATCGGCATTGACGTTCAGGTACAGGTAACGCTGATAATCGTCGTGAATGATATCGCCGGCAACAGGGGTGTCAAGGTTGACGGTGATGTGGGAAATCTTGTCGGCAATTCTCTGGTTGCTGTCGTTGTAGATCTGACCGGCATCGCTGTCGTACCCGATGGCGGAATGGACGAGCACATCGTTGGCAGGCTTCAATACAGCACCTTCGCCAAAAGTAATGTCAACCCCTGCGCTTCTGGCAAATACAAGGGAACCTTTGCCGTACTGCAGATAGAACCAGCTGGCACCCTGATCCTTAATGGGGTTCAGCAGATAATCTTCCATATCCACAAAGGACATATCGCGACCGAAGGTAGACATAACATCTTCAGGCATAGTTGAAAGTACAGAATTTTTAACCACCAGGGAAGCGGGATTTTTCAGCCCGGCTTGACCTACTCCACTGTTAACATGGACAACTGCGGCATTAATGGAACCGGCAACGATGGTCTCGCCCTCTTTGGTGACAGGATTATCAAAGTTGACATAATCTTTATGTTTGAGGGCGGTTTCGTCAGCATTGTCCAGCTTGTCCATAACAACGGAACCATTGCCCATAAGGAACATGCCATACTGGCTTGCCAGCATTCTTGTGCCGTACATATAAGTGGTGGTGCCGTTTACGGCGTACAGGCCATAGCCTGCGGCCCAGGATTCGGCATAGCTGTTGAGCATATAGATGTTGGCGTAGGGGGTGGTATCCAGAGAAACAGCACCCCAGTCACGGGAAATGATAACGGAGTTATAGAACCATGTGTTCTCATTCATAAGGCAGGTGGTGCGGGTGGAACCGGAAAGCAGCTTGAAGTTGGGCATAAAGGATTTGCCGCTGCCTGTGGTTTCCAGCCAGCTGTTTCTGAAAACAACTGAGCAGTCACTGTTGCGGGAAATGATGGTGGGAGCACGGTAACCGGTGGTTTTAATGTAGGTATTGTCCACGGTTACAAGGCTGCTGCCTTCGCCTGCGTCCACAAGAATGGGAGTGGAATACTTACCCTCAACGTCGGGGTCATCTGTATGACCATCAATGATGATTGCAGTGTTGGATTCCTTCATCAGGTCGCCGTTGGCGTCGTAGTTTATCTCCTGCCCGCCGATAGCTATTGTGCCACCAGTGGTGTTGCGGATAACGATACCGTTGTCGTCGCCTGAACCGACGATTTTTACGCCGGAGATCTCATTGGCGGTGATTTTTCCGTTTTCGCTTACGGTCAGCTCGCCGGAAAAACCCTTGCCGTAAGAAAAGGCGTCTTCGTCAATAACAATAGCTGCCGTGGGGCTGTTGCCGTCCACAGAACCGTAGGCTTCACGCATCATGGGGCCTGCCGCAAAAGCCGTCAGGCAAATCGCCATAATAAGAAGCAAAGTAAGTAAAGATTTTCTTTTCATTTTTCTTTCCTCGTATTATAAGTGATGCTTAAATAATACCACATATTGTAAATGACGTAAATGCTCAAAAAGGTGACAGGTATCGGATTCAGTTAACAGATAATAATTAATAATTAACAACGCACAACGTGACGCTATATATCGCAGGGAACGATGAAAACCGCTTGCGATTTTGAGGGGGCAATGCTTGCATTGACCCAGTCATCCCTGAGCGCAGCGAAGGATCTTAACTCCTACAAGATGGGGATTCCTCCAATGCTTCGCATTGTTCGGAACGACAGCACCGTAGGGCGGGTAAAGTTCGCAAAGCGAACTTCGTGAGGATTCGGCGATGCCGAATCCTTGGGCTTCTGCTCCCGCCGCCGATTACGCAGCAACGCAACGTATTACACCGTAGGGTCACGGCGTGCCGTGACCGCCTGTTACGCTGTTATTGCGAGGCTCCGCAGGAGCCGTGGCAATCCGTTTTCTTTTTACGGATTCTCACGTCGCTTCGCTCCTCGCAATGACATTGACGGTACTTTTTTGACAAGCTAAAAAGGACGATATCTTCGGATATCGTCCTTTAAAATTCAAATCATCACGGAGTGATACGTCAACATGCCGCAGGAATATATCACATTGCGTCAGCAATATTTCACTTTCCCGTCAGGGAAAATATCATTGGAGGTTGCGAAAAGGGATTTTCGCAACCTCCGAAGGGTGTCTTTTTTTAATATCTTATTCAGCTTCGGCAGCCTTGGCTTCGGCAATGACCTTAGCCTGAACGGTTGCGTTGGCTTCTTCGTAACGCTCGAAGTTGAGGGTGAAGGAGCCACGACCCTGAGTCATGGAGCGCAGGTCGATAGCGTAGGAGCTCATTTCAGCCATGGGAACTTCGGCTTCAACGATCTGGTTGCCTTCATTGTCGGGGTTCATGCCAAGAACACGGCCGTTTCTCTTGGAAATGTCGGACATGATGTCGCCCATGTAGCTGTCGGGAATGGTGACCTTCAGAGCGCCGATGGGCTCAAGCAGTACGGGGCTTGCCTGGGGCAGACCGTCTTTGTAAGCCAGCTGAGCAGCGGTCTTGAAAGCCATTTCGGAGGAGTCAACGGGATGGTAGGAACCGTCGACCAGGGTGGCCTTCAGGAACACAACGGGATAACCGGCGAGAACGCCCTTGCTGATGGATTCGCGCAGACCCTTTTCGACAGCAGGGAAGAAGTTCTTGGGAACGCTGCCGCCGAAGATCTTCTCTTCAAATACCAGATCTTCAACATCACCGGGCTCGAATTCGATGACGACGTCGCCGAACTGACCGTGACCGCCGGACTGCTTCTTATGACGGCCTCTGACCTGAACCTTCTTGCGGATCTTTTCACGATAAGCGACCTTAGCGGGGCTGAGTTCGGTTTCTACGTTGAATTTGCTCTTCAGTCTGGAGCAGAGGATATCAAGCTGGATATCGCCGGCACCGGACAGAACCATCTGCTTGGTTTCGGGGTTGTTGTATACGGAGAAAGAAGGATCTTCTTCGTTCATCTTGGTAAGACCTGCGGCGATCTTATCTTCCTGACCCTTGGTCTTGGGAGAGATAGCCATGGAGTAGCAGGGGATAGCGTAGCTGATGGGCTCAAGAGTTACAACGCTGCCTGCAGTGCACAGAGTATCGCCGGTCTTGACGGAAGCCATCTTGGAAACTACGCCGATATCGCCGGTAGCCATGTCTTTGACTTCGGTGGTCTTTTTGCCGCGGATCATGTAGATATGAGCCAGCTTTTCGCTGTCGCCGGTGCGGGCGTTGACGAGAACGCTGTCGCTGTTGATAGAGCCGGAAACAACACGGAAGAAGGACTGCTTGCCGTACTGGTCGGAAACGGTCTTGAAGAAGAACAGGGTAGCGGGAGCGGAAGCATCGCAAGCCCATTCAACAGCTTCGCCGTTGGCGTCTTCACCCTTCTGGGGCAAACCTTCCAGAGGATTGGGAGCATAGTCGATAAGACCCTGCATCAGAGCTTCGGTACCGAGACCGGAGATGGCGCAGCCGCAGAATACGGGGCAGATGGAGCCGGACTTAACACCGTTCTTCAGACCGTTGACATATTCGGCATCGGTAAAGGCTTCGCCTTCGAAGTACTTCATCATCAGTTCTTCGTCGGTTTCGGCAACAGCTTCTGTCAGCTGTTCCAGATAGGATTCCACGGTGTCGGCCATGGAGTCGGGGATAGCGGTTTCCTTGCCGTCGATGTAAGCCTTTTTGGAAACTATGTTGGCAACGCCTACAGCCTTGCCGCCTTCAACTACGGGAACAACTACGGGAACAACGGACATGCCGAACTTGTCGCGCAGGGATTCGTAGGTGGCGTCGAAATCAGCGTTTTCTTCGTCCAGCTTGGAAACATAGACAAAACGGGGCAGGCCACGGGAGGACAGATATTTCCAGGCCTTTTCAGTGCCAACTTCAATACCGCCCTTGGCGGTGCAGAGGATAACGCCGGAATCAACGACACGGAGAGACTGCATGATCTCGCCTTCGAAGTCGAAGTAGCCGGGGTTGTCGATCACGTTGATTTTAACCTTCTTGTATTCCACAGGCAGAACGGAAGCGGAGATGGATATCTGGCGCTTGATCTCTTCGGAATCAAAGTCGGAAGCAGTGGTGCCGTCGGTAGCTTTGCCCAGACGGTCAACAGCCTTGGTAAGGAACAGCATGCTCTCTGCAAGAGCGGATTTGCCGTCTCCGCCGTGACCCAGCAGGGCTACGTTGCGGATGTCTTTAGAGGTATAGCTCATAATTGGTTCTTCCCTTCACAGAAATGTATTGGATTGTATTAGGAAAAGCGCACAGCCTGCGCAGTTTAGACAAATACCTAACCATTATATACGATAGATAATGAATTTTCAACATCATTTTGCATATAGCCTACAAAAATGTTGCAATTTTTCCTGAAAAAATCAGTCAGATTGAGAATTTGGGTCAATCAGTTTGACTTTAAGAGTATCGGGATCGATATTATCCAGATTTTCAAAGTCGGTTTCGTCGTCAATACCCTTTTTGTTGAGTGAAGATGTGATCTTTCGTGATATCAGCATGGAGATGACCGCAAAGGACGGAACGCCGATTATCATACCGGCAACGCCAAACAGGGCACTGAATACCAGAATGGATATAACCACCCAGAAGCCGGATACGCCGGTGGCATTTCCAAGAATCTTGGGGCCGAGAATGTTGCCGTCAAACTGCTGGAGGATAAAGATGAAGATAACGAAATACAAGGCCTTGACGGGATCCACCACCAGAATGAAAAACGTACACGGTATGGCACCAAGGAAGGGGCCAAAGAACGGAATGACATTGGTCACACCCACGACTATGCTGACGAGCAGCGGGAAAGGCATTTTCAGCAGTGATACGCAGATGAAACACAAAACGCCTATAATTGCTGAATCAATTATCTTGCCGATGATGAACTGACCAAAAACCTTATTGGTGTAGCGAAGGACATCAATAACGGCGTTGGCACGTTCTACTTTGAACAGGGCATAAATCATCTTTTTGCTCTGTGCCTGAAACAGGTTTTTGCTGGCAAGGACATACACAGAGACTATGAGGCCGATAATGATATCCAGAACACCTCCCACAAAACCAAACACACCGGTGGTAAGGCTGGTAAACACCGGCAGGAAATCGTTGGAGAGCCAGTCTTTGAAGGTTTCATATAAACGGCTGAAAACATCGTTTACAAGGGAGGTCAGCTCCGGAGAGTCGGCAAACAGGTTGGTTGCCCAGGTCTGAAAATTTGAATAGTAAGTTGAAAGATTGGAAGCAATGGATACAAGACTCTCTCCCAGTTGGGGCAGTATCATTGCGAACAGTGCATAGATAATGATTACCGCAGTCAACAGAGAAAAGACTATGCCCACAGCTCTGGCAGCCTTTTCGGGAGAGGCTTTTTTTGAGGTTTTAAAGAAGTTCAGTTTGTTGAATAAGGGAAAAGCCCAACTCTCAAAACGCTTCATGACAGGGTTCAGCAGATAGGCAAAAATCAAGCCGTAAAACAGCGGAGAAATTGACGAAAGAAAGCCGTCAATGGTTTCCCGCACGGTAGAAAGGTTCAAAAGAATGACCAACACAACGGCGCAGGCAACAAATAGGCAAAACAGCATTATGCCAAGCCGCAGATATTTCGGTTCAATACGCTCTTTCAATGGAAGCCTCCTTTGACATTACGGATTACATATCACGATATCATAAAGACAGCGGTTTTTCAAGGAACAGCTGCGGTTAACAATTAATAATTAACAGTTAATAATTAATAACGCACAATGCAACATGCTGCGCCGTAGGGCGGGGGCTTGCTCCCGCCGCCAATCACGCACAACGTGACGTATTCCCACCTCAAACGCAAACCAATGAAATATTTGCGTTTGAGAGAGGAGAGGCAGCGCTGCGTTTGAGCTTACGGATTTATCCGTAAGCGATTCCGGCAGCGCTTGCGTTGACGACGTAGGGTCACGGCGTGCCGTGACCGCCTATGGCTTCCCTTGTCAGGGGAGCTGTCAAAACCCTGTTTTGACTGAGGGGTAGTTTTCTTTTCTCTCCCTCCATCAGTTGTAGGGGGCGGTTTTCCCGTTCCGCCGATTACACCTCATCCGCCTCTCTGCGTTCGGCACCTTCCCCTCAAGGGAAGGCTTCCGGGTCGCCGAAGGCGGCGACCCCTACAAAGCATAACGTTACGTTTATATCTATTAATTGTTAACTGTTAACTGTCAAAAAGAGCTGTGCCATCCGACACAGCCCTTTAGAATATTTACTTTTTCGCAGTACCGAGATACAGTTCACGGACACGGTCATTTGCCAAAAGCTCAAGACCGGGACCGGAAAGGGCGATCTCGCCAACTTCCATAACATAACCATAGTCGGCAACCTTGAGTGCCATGTTGGCATTCTGCTCAATGAGCAAAACGGTAACGCCTTCCTGGTTTATCTTGCGGATAATATCGAAAATACCCTGAACGATGATGGGAGCAAGACCAAGGGAGGGTTCGTCCATCATGATTATCTTCGGCCTTGCCATCAACGCTCTTGCAACGGCAAGCATCTGCTGCTCACCGCCGGAAAGGGTACCTGCCAGCTGCCAGGAACGCTCTTTAAGACGGGGGAACAGCTCATAGCACCACTCGATGTCGGAGTTGATGCCCGCTTTGTCTTTACGCAGATAGGCACCGATACGGAGATTCTCCAGAACAGTCAGGTCGGAGAAAACCTTTCTGCCTTCGGGCACCATGGTAACACCACGGCTGACTATTTCATTGGGAGCCATGCCCAGGATTTCTTCGCCGTCGATGGTAACGGAGCCTGTTTTGGCGGTAACAAGACCGGCGATGGTTCGCAGAGTGGTGGACTTACCCGCACCGTTGGAACCGATCAGAGTAACGATCTTTCCCTCGGGAACATCGAAAGAGATTCCTCGAACAGCGGCGATACCGCCGTAGTTTACGCTGAGATTTTTGATACTAAGCATCGTCGCTCACCCCCAGATATGCGTCGATAACACGCTGATTAGTGCTGACCTCGGCGGGAGTGCCGTGAGCGATCAGCTTGCCGAAGTCGATAACATATATCCTGTCGGATATTTTCATGACAAGATCCATGTGGTGCTCTATCATCAGAATGGTCAAATCAAAATCTCTGCGTATCTGATGGATAAAGTCTGTCAGTTCCTGAGTTTCCTGCGGATTCATACCGGCAGCAGGCTCGTCCAGCAGCAGAAGCTGGGGATCGGTGGCCAGAGCACGGGCAATTTCAAGCCGACGCTGAATGCCGTAGGGCAGGTTTGAAGCAATTTCATCTTTAAGGTGAGCAAGACCCTGGATCTCAAGCAGTTCCAGAGCTTCCTTGCGCATGCGCTGCTCTTCCTTGTGGCTGAGCCGGAATGTTGCGGAGAACACATTGTGATTCGCTCTCATATGCTTTGCAACGAGAACATTCTCCAGAACAGTCATGGTGGAGAACAGACGAATATTCTGGAAAGTACGGGCGATGCCAAGTTTGGTTATCTGGTCGGGGCGTTTGACGATGGATCTGCTGTACTTGTCAGGGTTTTCGCCCTGATACTGCTTTTTCATCTTGCCCTGAGGATGGTTGGACAGAATCACCTCACCGTTCAGTGAGACCTGACCGTTGGTAGGCTCATAAACGCCGGTGATGCAGTTGAACGCAGTGGTCTTGCCGGCACCGTTGGGGCCGATAAGGGCAACTATCTCGCCCTTGTTAACGTCCATGGACAGGTTGTTGACAGCCACGACGCCGCCAAACTGCATGGTAAGGTCTTCAATGCGAAGTACATTGTTACTCATTGACGGTCACCTCCGCCTTTTTGGACTTTGCGGCACGTTTACGTTTGATCCACCCGATGGGGCCTCCCGTTTTGAAGAAGTTGATCATGCCGGAAACGGAGAATTCACGGGTGCCCATGATGCCCTGGCTGTAGAACAGGACGATGACCATTATGATGATGGAGAATACGACCTTGCGGAAGCCGGGACGCAGCAGGGGAATGGCGCCTTCAACGTCCAGGAAGCGCAGCCACCATTCGGAGCAGGCGATAAACAGGAAAGAGCCAAGGCAGCTGCCGGTGATGGAGCCGATACCGCCGATAACGACGATGAGCAGCAGCTCATAAGTCAGAGCGGTCTTGAACTGGGAAGCCTGAATGGTGTATTGGAACATAGCCAGCAGCGCACCGCCGATGCCTGCAAAGAAAGAGCTGATAACAAAAGCCATCTGCTTATGCTTGAACAGGCTGATGCCCATGGCTTCGGCAGCTATCTCGTTGTCGCGGATGGCCTTGAAAGCACGTCCGTAGGACGAATTGATAAGCAGCACGATTATGGCAATACATATGCCTGCCACGGCAAAATAGAACAAAGTGGAGTTGTAGCAGGTGTATTTTCTAAGTACGTTGGAACCGTTGGTGATAACACCCAGCTTGTCCCACTGGAAGATGGCACGGATTATCTCCGCAAAGCCCAGGGTGGCGATAGCCAGATAGTCACTCTTCAGCCTCAGAACGGGCAGACCGATAAGGAAAGCGAAGATGGCTGCCATGATGCCTGCCAGCAGCAGAGCGATGATGGAGGGCAGAGCAAACTGGATAAGACCGCCGTCATAATACTGATAAACAGAAAGACGGTCGGCAACGGGAATGGTGAAAATCGCATAGGTGTAGGCACCGATGAGCATGAAGCCTGCCTGACCGAGGGAGAAAAGACCGGTAAAGCCGTTGAGCAGGTTCATGGAAACGGCGACCAGAGAATAAATGGCACCTTTTTTCAGAACCGTAAATACGATGGAAGTGTGGGGAACCACAGCTTCAAGCACCAACAGCAGAACAAACATACCTGCAACAAGGGCCAGAGCGATGATTGAATTTTTTTTGTCGTTGAGTTTAGTCATGTCATCGCCTCCTTAAACCTTGTCGGTAGCCTTTTCACCGAACAGGCCGGTGGGCTTGGTCATCAGAATGATTATCAGCAGAGCAAAGGTAAAGGCATCGGAGAAAGTGGTCCAGCCGAGACCTTTGATGATGTTTTCGCAGATGCCGATAATGAAAGCGCCGATGACTGCTCCGGGTATGGAACCGATACCGCCGAATACGGCTGCAACAAAGGCCTTGAGTCCGGGCATGGAGCCGGCAGTGGGGGTAACACCGGTGTAGTTGGAAAAGTACAGCAAAGAGCCTACCGCCGCCAGGAAAGAACCGATGATAAAGGTGGCGGAAATGACTGAATTTATCTTAACGCCCATGAGCTGAGAAGTTTCAAAGTCACGGGACACGGCGCGCATGGCCATGCCTATTTTGGTGTGCTTGATAAGCAGCACCAGAGCCACTATCAGAACCATAGTAAGTACAGGAGTGATGACAGTGACCATTTTTGTGGTTGCACCGAAGATGGTGACAGAATCGCTTATCCAGGGAATGGAGGGGTACTGCTTGGACAGACCGCCGGTGATGTACAGAGCCAGGTTCTGGATAAGGTAGGAAACGCCGATGGCGCTTATCATAATAGACATTCTGGGAGCGTTGCGCAGGGGCTTGTATGCCACACGCTCAATGGTAAAGCCTATCAGGACGGTGACGATTATCACCAGGGGAATAGCAAGATAAAGGGGCAGAACAGTGGAAGCATAGACCATAATAAGGCCTGCTGCCATAAAAACGTCGCCATGGGCGAAGTTGATAAGACGCAGTATGCCGTAAACCATGGTGTAGCCAATGGCTATAAGGGCGTACTGACCGCCTACGGATATGCCTGCCAGTATGTAGGGCAAATTTGCTTGGATGAAATCCATTTGAACGACCTCCGGGGGTTGGAGTTGGGGTAACTGAAAGAAAAAGTATCACGGCGGCGGGCTGACTTACCCGCCGCCGTATAGTTATGTGTTGCGGATATCAGCAGTTGGCTTTAATTAGTTAACACCCTGCTGTGCGATGAATTCCCAGGCACCGGTTTCGGTGTTGGCGTGCTTGACGAATGCGGTGTCACGGTTAGCGTTGCCGTGTTCACCGAAGGTGATGGGGCCGGAAACGCCTTCATAGTTGACGTTCCACAGAGCTTCCATGATCTTGGCAGGCTCAGCAGAATCGGCAGCCTTGATGGCTTCCAGAGCTACATAGTAAGCATCGTAACCCATAGCGGTAACAGCTGCGATGGTGTCGTCGCCGCCGTTGTTGGTCTTGGCAGTAGCGTCAGCGTTGATCCATTCCTTAACACCGGCGTCGAAGTCGGGGTCGCCGCCTTCCTGATAGAAGGTGGTAACATAGATGTCAACAGCCTTGCCGTTGGCAGCGTTCAGGATAACGTTGGAGTCCCAGGTGTCGCCTGCCAGCATGGGCATGTCGAGACCCTGAGCGGCAACCTGGTCGATGATCAGGGCAGCAGCTTCGGTGGAAACGGGAGCGAAGAAGACTTCAGCTCCGGCGTTGGCAGCGTTGGCAACGTAGGAAGCGAAGTCGGAGTTGCCTTCGGGGAAGGTTTCGTAAACTACTTCGCCGCCGAGGCCTTCAAAGGCTTCGATGAAGTAGTTGCACAGACCGACGGAATAGTCGTCGCCCAGCTTGGCAAGGCAGTAAGCCTTGGTTGCGCCCAGCTCAGCACTTGCAAAGTTAGCAAGGACAGTGCCCTGGAAGGGATCCAGGAAGCAGATACGGAAGTAATGATCGTTGCCTTCGGTAACCTGGGGGTTGGTGCAGGTGACGCCGATGGCGGGGATGCCTGCCTGCTCAAAGGTGGGGCTTGCAGCGATGGAGACGCCGGAGCCGTAGGAACCGAGAACGACGCAGCAGCCGTTGCTTACCAGCTGGCTGGCAGCGGTAGCGGCCTTATCGTTGGAAGATTCGTTGTCAACGATGGACAGTTCGACGGTGTATTCCTTGCCGCCGATGGTAACGGTGGGGGTTTCCTGGTTGGCATACTGGATGCCCAGGGTTTCCTGCTTGCCGCCTGCGCCGTTGTCGCCGGAAGCGGGCTCGAAAACGCCGATCTTAATGACGTTCTTATTGGAAGAACCGGAGCAGCCTGCCATGAGGGCGGCCAGCATCAGAACAGCCAGTACCAGAGAAAGTACTCTTCTCATTTTCATTTTGTGTTTCTCCTTTTGATGTATGTATGTGACGGACTGTGAAAGACAAATGTCCACGGCCACGTTACAACATGTATTATACTACTTTGGTACTCCAAAAATCAACGATTTGTGCTCCAAATATTTGAAACTGTTAAAAATATGTTAATTATGCACAAAAAACACAGCGAATTATTGGAAACGGGCAGTAAAGAAAATAGTGTCCCATTGTTCGCCGTAGGGGTCGGCGTCCTCGATGGCCCAATGCGGAACGACTAGGACTTCGTTCCCTACGTCGTCGACGCAAGCGCTGCCGGAATCGCTTACGGATAAATCCGTAAGCTCAAATGCAGCACTGCATCTCCTCTCTCAAACGCAAACATTTCATTGGTTTGCGTTTGAGGTGTAAATATGTTACGTTCCCACTGTCATTCTGGGGAGCGAAGCGACGTGAGAATCCGAAAAAGAAAACGGATTGCCACGTCGATGCTTACGCATCTCCTCGCAATGACAGAGGGGCTGTGCGTAGTCGGCGTAATACGCCACGTTAGGCGTTATCGCTCAGGTTGGCATTTCGATTTAAGAATTAATTAAAATACTCTATGTCGTAATCAATTACGGCATAGTATTTCATATCGCCCATCTGGACAGCGTCGTTTACCTGTGCTGTTAATTCAATGGTGCTGCACTGAAACTCGGAGGGAATGACCATGTCGAAGATAAGGTTCGTGTGGTCAAAACCGCGAACCATGCGGAAATCGTGGATACTGAGCCGGGGATCGATGGAGTGGATTCGCTCAAGCACCACGGCTTTCATGGTGTTTAGCTCTTCATCATCGGTTACAACAGGGTCGTAATGTATGACCAGCTGAATGCAGTCATCTTCCATGAAGCAGCGTTCAATGTTGTCTATCAGATCATGGGCACACAGAGGATCGATGTTCCTGTCGATTTCCACATGGCATGATGCGAAGCGTCTGCCGGGGCCGTAATCGTGGATATACAGGTCATGCATGCCCAGGATATCGTCATAAGCTTCGACTTTCTGCCGGATATAGTCCACAAGGCTCTCGTCCGGTGCGCAGCCGAGAATAGGGTCGATGGTTTCTTTGGCTATGCCAATGCCGCTTATCAGAATGAATACTGCCACCAGCAGACCGGCATATCCGTCTATACTGATGTCAAACACAACGGATATGATTCCGGCCAGCAAAACAACACCGGTGGATAAAACGTCATTCCGGCAGTCTGCGGCTGTGGCTTCGAGGGCGGAAGAGCAGATTTTTTTGCCCAGAGTTTTGTTGAATAAGGACATCCACAGCTTAACGGCGATGGAAAGTATCAGCACAGCGGCCGTAAGTACGGTGAATTCCACATCACTGGGGTGGATTATCTTTTCAACGGAGGTTTTGATAAGTTCAACGCCTATAACGAGTATCATTACTGCCACCGCAAGCCCGGAAAGGTACTCCATTCTGGCATGGCCAAAGGGGTGATCCTTGTCTGCGGGTTTTTCGCCCAGTTTGAATCCGATCAGTGTAACAATGGATGAGGAAGCGTCGGACAGGTTGTTTATGGCGTCAGCCGTGACAGATACGCTGCCAAACAGTAGACCTGCCGCAAGTTTTGCTATAAACAATATAATGTTGCATACTATGCCTACTATGCCGGCAAGCTTACCGTAAGCCGAGCGAACACTGCCCGACAGCACATTGTCCGGGTCCTTAATAAAGGTTTTGATAAGTAGATTCGTCATTGGCGTTGAGTCCTTTCTTCAATTGCAGAAGTCTGCAATTTATGCAGAATGCTCTGTACCTCCCTCTGATGAGGGAGGTGGCCCGAAGGGCCGGAGGGAGAGAGAATACATTGATGGTGCTATTATCTCTCCCTCAGTCAGCTTCGCTGACAGCTCCCTCATCAGAGGGAGCTGTTTGGGCATATGAGGCCATAAACACACCATCCATGCAGCAATATTTTACCACAACACATCAAAGCTGTCTACAAAGGGAGTCGATGGCAGCATCAATTAACAGACGGCAGCTGCTATATACTTCTTCAAACTGTGCGATTTCCAGGGGGTTTTCTCCTATTCCTGCTTCCACGGTCAGTCCGGGACGATTCCGGCTGAGGATAAACCAGTCTTTATAACCTGCATGACCTGACACATCGGGGACATCGGCAATGAGGTATCCCGAAGCATCTGCAGCCTGCCGGGCTATGAGCCTTGAACACTCCGGCTCCATATCCTTATACCTATAGTATATCTCCATACCCTGAGTGTGGAAAGATATGGTCATATGAGGGTCAAATGAGTCGGTCAGGGAAACCATAGTCTGTGTTTCCGGCTCGGAAAGGGGATAAGGACCGGGATAATCCCTTGGAGCGGGTGAGGAAACTCCCGAAGCTGCTTTGATCTCAACTGCTTTTTCCCACCCTGCAGGATAGTTGAGGTTCAAATCAACGCCACTGAGATTGGATTTCCAGCCAAAAGGGAATGGTATGTGTGGGTATTGGAGAGCGATCCGCCTGGCGGCATCGGTTTCCTCCTTTGTGGCTTTTCCGGTTACCAATGCAACCCCATCGGGATTTACCTGAGGGACTGCACACAGCTGTACGTTTTGGTTTACATAATCTAGCAAATACCTTCGCAGTATCATGGAAGTTATCCATTCGTTGGCGTGATGGGCACCATTGATAAGCACCCGGATTCTTCCGGAACCGATGAAATATGCGTCGATTGGTCTTTCGTGACGGCTTTTGCCGGGAATCTGATGCTGCATATCGAAACCTCCTGCCGGGTTGAATAAAAAATACGTACAGGAGATTGTATTATAATGTTTGACAAATTATGACTGAATGGTGTAGTATGTAAATGACATAACAACAAAACATTATGTTGAAAATGGAGGAATATAAAATGAAGAAGAGAGTCATTTCGCTGCTGCTTACAGTGGCAATGATCGTATCTGTCTGCTGCGTGTTTGCTTCTGCGGCCGTACCGAGCTACAGATACTACTATTACGACAAATTCACTGCTGATATTGATGTGGTTGCCGATGACCTTTGCTGCAAGAGCGAGTGCGGCGACACTTTGACTGCCTATGTTGACAAGTCCACAGACAAGGCGATCATCGATGTTGACATTACCGGAAGATACGGTTCCATCAAGGTTACCAAAGACGGCAAGTCCATTCCCGGTTACAGCAACAATTTTGAAGTTAAGCTGGACGAAGGCTGGAACACCGTTGAGGTCACCGTATCTCCTTACAGATACACCTATATCCGTTCTCCTTTCTGGGTATACAAGACCCCTGTTCAGAACGATAAGCCCGAACCCAGACCCGAACCCGAGACCCCTGCAGATCCCAAGCCCGAATCCAAGCCTGAGACCCCTGCAGATCCCAGACCTGAACCCAGACCTGAACCCGAACAGAGACCTGCTCCTCAGAGACCTGTGTATTTCAGATGGTATCCCATTTACAGAACCACTGAAGTGACCAGAACTTATACCGTGAAGATCTATCGCGGCGATGCCGAAACCTGCGGTCATGTTCCCTGCGCATATGCCGGCTGCGGCAAGCATGGCTGCACCGTCCATGCTCACTATGATCTGGGCACTGTTGTAAGTGATACTTATAAGATCACTGCCATCACCAATCAGGGTGGCGGCGTAAGCTGTGCAGATGCCAAGTTTACCGATAATAAGGTCGTCAGCTATCTGACTGTCGACGTTGTCAGCGGCACCGGTGCTGAGATCAATATCGTTCCCCAGACCGGCTACACCATCGACAAGATCACTGTGGACGGCGTTTCCGTGCCTCTCACCTTGAAGTACACCTTCTCTGAGGTCACCGCCGACCATACCATCGCCGTTGAGTTTGCACCTGCAAAATAGATTAAGTAAATAATAAATCGTTTAAATAATCCCCCTTGCGGAGTTTTCCGCAAGGGGGATTATTTATTCAAATTGAGCCGGAACCCGCAGGGACGACCCTTGCGGTTGCCTGAGGTCAGCCGTTATATGGCCTGAACCGACTGCTCGACCTGACCTGACACAAAGCGGTTGATATACAGGTTATAGTATCTTCCACGCTGTGCCATCAGCTGGGCGTGATTGCCGGATTCCAGTATCTCGCCGCCGCCAATGACAAGAATGCGGTCAGCGTTGCGTATAGTGGAAAGACGATGTGCCACGATAAAACTGGTGCGGGAGCTGAGCAGAGTTTCGATGGCTGCTTGTATCTGCATCTCAGACTCGGTGTCTATGGAAGAAGTGGCCTCGTCCAGCACGAAAATGGCAGGGTCGGCAATGATGGCTCTGGCAAAGGAAATAAGCTGCTTCTGACCGGTGGACAGCAGACTGCCGCCTTCACCAACCTCGGTGTCGTAGCCCTTTTCCAAAGTCTGAATAAACTCGTCTGCGCCAACTGTTATGGCTGCCTGACGTATCTGTTCATCGGTTGCGTCCAGCTTGCCGTACCGAATGTTTTCGGCAATGGTGCCCGAGAACAGGTGGGGTGTCTGCAGTACATAGCCCAGATTGGACTGGAGCCAAAGCTGGCTGCGTTCCTTAACATCGCGTCCGTCAATCAGCACCTGACCGCTTTGGGGTTCATAGAAACGGCACACAAGATTGACTATGGTGGATTTACCGCTGCCGGTCTCGCCCACCAGAGCGATGCTTTCGCCGGGCTTGACGTGGAGGTTGAAATTTTTCAAAACCTTTTCGCCGTCGATGTATTGGAATGTGACGTCTTTGAACTCAACTTCACCACGGACAGGCTCCCAGTTTTCACGCTTTGCGGTAAAGATATCGCCATATTTTTCCTCGATCTCAGGCGGGTCGATAATGTCTGACTGAGCTTCCAACACGTCTGCCACACGCTCAGCGGCAGCCTGACATGACTGGAACTCGGCAAAGATGCCTGCAAAGGAACGGATAGGCTCAAACATCATGTTGCCGATGTTTATGAAAAAGTTCAGCTGACCGATGGTTATAAGCCCGTTTTGTACGTCGTGACCGCCACGCAGCAGGATGGTGGCGGTGGCCATGGAGATGATCAGCGATGCCACGGGCAGATACAGTGCGGAGATCATGGCAGCAGAGAACGAAGCCCGTCTCATACGTCCGGTAACATCGGAAAACTCCTTATAGTTCAGCTCCTCACGCACCAGGGTTTTGGTGGTGGCAGCGCCCATGATACCCTCGTTGAACCCGGAGATTATCATGGAGTTGAGCTTTCTTGTCTCACGCTGATGCTTGATGATCTTCTTCTGGAAGAACACGGAAATAACAGCGATGAAAGGCACGGCGGTGATGATAATTACCGACAGCCTCGGATTTACCGCAAACATACCGATAAGGGAAGCAATGATGGACATTACACCCCAGCCAAGGTCGATACAGCTCCAGGACACGGTTTCGGTGGCTCTGGAAATGTCAGACGTCAGGCGTGACAGAAGATATCCAACATTGGATTTGTCGTAATAAGAAAAGCTCATGGTCTGGAGCTTTTTGAAAGCTTTTTCACGCAGGTCGGCGGTCATGTGACCTTCCAGCCGACCGGCGGCTGTGCAGAATCCAAAGGCCAGAAAGGCAAATCCCAACTGCACAAGGACGATAAGGACGGCATATCCGCCAAAACCTTCAAGTGAGCCTGCAGCGATATAGTCGTCAATAGCCCGCATATTCAGCAGGGAAGCGCAAAGGTCAAGTATGCCCAGTGCCATGCCGCAGGCAATGATAATGGCAAAGTATTTGAAGCGGTGACGCTCCTGACTGAGCAGAGTTTTCCATGTGGAAAGCTTTATCTTTGACTTTTGATAATCCTTCTCGGTCATTATTCGTCACCCTCCTCTCCTGTGTGGCTCTGTATCTCGAACACACGGCGGTATGCGCCGTTTTCCATGGCGATAAGCTCGTCGTGGGTGCCGGATTCAAGGATATGACCGTTTTTCAAAACGAATATCTTGTCTGCTTCCATAAGAGTTGAAATTCGGTGGGATATGATGATGGTGGTAACACCCTGACGCTTTTCAAGCAGGGATTTTCTTATCTTCATATCCGTTTCCGTATCCACGGCAGACAGGGAATCGTCGAAAATCAGAATATTACTGTCGGACATCAGCGTTCTTGCGATGGCAACACGCTGCTTCTGACCGCCGGACAGGGTAACGCCTCGTTCGCCCACAATGGTATCGTATCCGTTTTCAAACTCCATAATGTCGTCGTGGACAGAAGCGGTGGAAGCTGCGGCATAAACAGCCTCGGCATCGGGGCTTTCCTGCTTGATTCCGATGTTCTGCATGATGGTCTTGGAATACAGGAACGGCTCCTGCATGACTATGCCGGTCTTGTCACGGAGGTAAGACTTCCTTATCTGTGTTATGTCAACCCCGCCTACGGTTATCCGACCGCCTGTCGGGTCATAAAGCCGCTGCAGCAGCTGCACCAGAGTGGACTTGCCGCTGCCTGTACCGCCTAATATTGCGATGGTTTTTCCTCCGGGAATGGTCATGTTCAGGTTATCCAGAACCTCGTGTTCGCCGTAGGCAAAGGACACGTTTTCAAACACGATGTCACCGCTGAGGTCGGGGGTAAGACCGCTTTCGCAGGCATCTTCTTCCGGTTCGGCCATGACTTCTTCAATACGGTTAACGGCGATGAAAGCCTTGCTCATGTTGCTGAGTACTCTGCCGAAGTTGCGGATGGGCCACAGGAAAATGAATATGTAAGACAGGAACGCTGTGTACTGGCCAAGGCTGAGACTGCCTTTTACTGCGAAAATGATGCCGCAGATGGAAACAAGTGCGATCTGCAATCCGCACAGCACATCAAGGCTGGACCACAGGAAAGCCAGAGTATTGTTCAGCTTTATGTGCTTGCCTCTCAGGTCTTCGTTGGCAGCAACAAGCTTTTCAAGTTCCAGCCTTTGGCGGCCGAAAGCTCTTACAACTCTGGCACCTGTCAGGTTTTCCTGAATGACGGTGTAGACCCTGCCTTCCTGCTGCTCAAAAGCGTCGTTGAGCTGCTCGATTTTTCTCACAAACAGCAGGGAATCGAGCACGATGAACGGCATCAGAGAAAAGGTTATGAGTGTCAGCGGCAGGTGGATTGATGCGATAAGGAAAAAACCCACAATGATGAATACGGTGGTGCGGATAAACTCCAGTAAGAATCCGGAAAGGAATCTGCGCACCATGTCAATATCAGTGGTGGCACGCTGGATAAGGTCTCCCGTCTGTGCAGCGGTGTGGTAGCTGTAGGGCAGACGCTGAACGTGGGAATAGTAATCGTCACGCAGGCGTTTGACAATGCCCTCGCTGGCTCTGGAGGTCAGGCAAGGACGCAAAAACGACAGACCGCCGGAGATAAG
>SVKU01000015.1 GCA_015068245.1 Oscillospiraceae bacterium | reverse complement strand
GTGGGGAATGGGGGTGACGTCCTTGATCATGGTGACTTCAAGACCTGCGGTCTGAAGAGCACGGATAGCGGCTTCACGGCCGGAACCGGGGCCCTTAACGTAAACTTCAACAGTCTTGAGACCATGTTCCATAGCAGCCTTTGCAGCGGTTTCGGAACACATCTGGGCAGCATACGGAGTGGACTTTCTGGAACCACGGAAGCCGAGACCGCCGGAGGATGCCCAAGAAATGGCATTACCCTGCAGGTCGGTAATAGTTACCATGGTGTTGTTAAAGGATGAGCGGATATGCACAGCACCCTTTTCAATGTTCTTGCGCTCTCTGCGGCGCTTAATAACTTTCTTCTTAGGACTTGCCATTGCATTATCCCTCCCTTACTTTTTCTTGTTAGCGATGGTTCTCTTGGGACCTTTGCGAGTACGAGCGTTGGTCTTGGTGCGCTGGCCGCGAACGGGCAGGCCCTTTCTGTGACGAACACCGCGGTAGCAACCGATGTCAGTCAGTCGCTTGATGTTGGTGGCTACTTCACGACGAAGGTCGCCTTCAACGATATAATCTCTGTCGATAACTTCACGGAGCTTAGCTTCGTCAGCTTCGGACAGGTCTTTAACACGGATATCGGGGTTTACGCCAGCTGCTACGCAGATATCGGTAGCGCTCTTTCTGCCGATTCCGTAAATGTAAGTGAGTCCTATTTCGATTCTCTTATCTCTGGGCAGGTCTATACCGGCAATACGTGCCATATTGATTCAGCACCTCCTTAAAATCAGCCTTGTCTCTGCTTATGCTTGGGGTTTTCGCAAATAACCATTACACGGCCCTTGCGCTTGATGATCTTGCATTTGTCGCACATGGGCTTAACGGACGGTCTTACCTTCATAGTTGTTAACCTCCATTTGGGAATCACATGAGACTTACGCAGTCTCTATTTGCTTCTCCATGTTATTCTGCCGCGGGTCAGATCGTAGGGTGACATCTGAACGGTCACCTTATCGCCGGGCAGGATCTTGATAAAGTTCATCCGGAGCTTTCCGGAAATGTGTGCCAGGATTGTGTGTCCATTGCCTATATCGACAGTAAACATCGCATTGGGCAGGGCATCCGTAACAACACCTTCGAGTTCTATAACGTCGTCTTTAGCCAAGCTTTTTTACCCCCTTGGTATTTTCCGGCTCTCGCAATATCTTGCAAGGTCACGTCTTAGCTCATAGTTTTCCACGCACTCGCCTTTTTCCAGCTTATGCGCCGTTTCACAGTCGTACCGGTCAACGAATTGCAGGTGCTTCACGCTTTTGCGTTTCGGCCGATCAACTCGCCGTCCTTCTTTGCCGTTTGCCAGCAGACAAAAGCCCTCGTCTATCGCAAGAATGAAGAAAAGCTTTCCCTTGTCGTGGCCGGAAACAGACAGGACGATATCAGCTTTGCGCAGCTGCATATCAAAGACCTTCACACACGGTGAGTATTTCAGGCTCACCGTCGGTAATTAAAACGGTATTCTCGTAATGCGCCGACAGTTTGCCATCGGCTGTGATAACTGTCCAGTGGTCTTTAAGGACCTTTACTTCGTAAGTTCCCTGATTGACCATAGGTTCTATTGCCAAAGTCATGCCCTTAACGAGCCTGGGGCCCCGGCCGGGCGAGCCGAAGTTTGGAACTTCAGGTTCTTCGTGCAGCTTCTCACCCACACCGTGGCCTACAAAGCTGCGTACTACGGAAAACCCGTTGTTTTCCACATATGCCTGAACGGCATGTGAAATGTCGGATACTCGATAACCCTGGCGGGCGAATTTGATGCCTTCGAAGAAACTCTGACGAGTAACATCTATCAGCCTCTGCGCCTCCGGGTCAATAGCTCCGGCTGCATAGGTTGCTGCGCAGTCTCCATGAAACCCGCCAATATATGCACCAACATCAATACTTACAATGTCGCCCTCTTTGATCACCCGATTACCGGGGATGCCGTGGATGACCTGCTCGTTGATGGAAATGCATGCGCTGCCGGGGTATCCGTTATAATTAAGGAACGACGGCACTGCGCCCTGGCTGACTATATAGTCATGGACTGCTTTGTCAATTTCATGGGTTGTAACGCCGGGCCGGACCATACCACCCGCAAGTTCGCGGGCTGCCGCGGTAATTTTACAGGCTCGACGCATGAGGTCAATATCGCGATTGGATTTTACGGGAATCATCTTACTCACCAAGAGCTGCCATAATGTCGGCAGTAGCACCGGCGATGGGCTGATCGCCCTTAACCAGTTTCAGCTTGCCTCTTGCTTCATAGAATCCCTTGATAGGCTCGGTCTGCTCGTGGTAGACTCTGAGTCTTTCTTTTACGGTTTCGGGAGCATCGTCCTTACGGATAACAAGTGCTCCGCCGCAGCTGTCGCAAACGCCTTCAGCCTTGGGAGGATTGGACGTTACATGGTAGCTGGCACCGCATTTTTCACATACTCGACGACCACTCATACGATCTTCGATGACAGCGTCTTCGATCTCGAGGGAGATGGCAGCGTCGATCTCAATGCCTATGCTCTCAAGAGCTTCAGCCTGAGCGATGGTCCGGGGCATACCGTCGAGGATATAACCCTTTTCACAGTCTGCCTGAGCCAGCCGCTCGCCGACGATGCCGATGATGACATCGTCGGGTACGAGCTGACCGTTATCGGTGTACTGCTTCATTTTCAGACCAAGCTCGGTGCCGTTTTTGATGGCTTCTCTGAGCATGTTGCCGGTGGAAATGGTAGGAATACCAAGCTTTTCGGCCACTATTTCGGCCTGTGTTCCCTTACCGGCGCCGGGAGCACCGAGAAATATGATCTTCATATTCAACCTCCGATTTATTCGAGGAAGCCCTTGTAGTTACGCATGAGCATCTGAGCTTCGAGAGTCTTAACGGTTTCCAGAGCAACACCGACAACGATTATGACGGAGGTACCGCCGATAGACAGACCGGGCACACCGATCACCTTCTGAGCGATGATGGGCAGGATAGCCACGACAGCCAGATACAAAGCGCCAAACAGGGTGACCTTGTTGAGAACTCTGTTAATGAATTCTGAAGTGGGACGGCCGGGACGGAAGCCCGGGATGAAGCCGCCGTTCTTTTTAAGATTGTTGGCGATTTCAACAGGATTGAACTGGATTGCAGTATAGAAGTATGCAAATCCGATGATCAGGAAGAAGTAAACGATAATGTAGGGGATTGAAGTGTTCTGAATAGCATTCAGAACGCCCTTCCAGAATCCGGACTCGGGTGCGGGGAAGAATGCTGCGATAGTAGCGGGCAGAGAAGCGATGGACTGAGCGAAGATGACAGGCAGAACACCGGCCATGCTGACCTTGATGGGCAGATGGGTGCTCTGGCCACCGTACATCTTGCGGCCTACGACTCTCTTGGCATACTGAACAGGGATTCTGCGCTCTGCATCGTTGATGAAAACGATGAACATGATCAGTGCGGCAATGCCGACGACCATCAGCAGGGCTCCGTACCATTTCAGAGAACCGGCCATCAGGTTGCTGACGGCGGTGCTGACCATGGAGGGGATTCTGGAAATGATGCTGGCGAACAGTATCATGGAGATACCATTGCCGATACCAAATTCGGTGATCTGCTCACCCAGCCACATAAGCAGGGAAGCACCGGCAGTGAAGGATACGATCACAACGATTGCGGGAAGAACACCGGGATCGGTAAGAAGGTCTGCGTTCTTGAGCAGGAGCCAGTAGGCAAAGCCCATGAACAGGCCAAGACCAACAGTGGAATAACGAGTGATTGCTGCGATTTTCTTTTTGCCTTCTTCGCCGCCTTCCTTGGACAGTCTCTCAAGAGCGGGGATCGCTACACAGAGAAGCTGCAGGATAATGCTGGCGTTGATGTAGGGCTGGATGCTCAGCGCAAAGATGGTTGCACTGGCAAAAGCGTTACCGGACATGGCATTGTACAGACCAAGAACGGTATTCTCGAGAGAATAAGTGAAATATTCGCTCAGAGCAGCTACATTTACGAAAGGTACGGGAACGCAGTTACCGGCACGATATATCAGAAGGATGAGCAGAGTGAAAAGGATCTTCTTGCGCAGCTCAGGAATTTTCCAGGCATTACGAATAGTCTGTATCACTCTAGATCACCTCTGCCTTTCCGCCTGCCTCCTCGATCTTAGCCTTGGCAGACTCGGAAAATGCATTGGCTTTGACGGTGAGCTTCTTGGAAACGGTGCCGCCGCCAAGAACCTTGAAGCCATATTCGCACTTGGTCAGAATGCCGGCATCGAGAAGAGCCTGAGCATCGACAACAGCGCCGTCTTCAAAAGCCTTCAATGCGGAGACGTTGATTGCTTCCAGAGGCTTTGCGAAAATGTTGTTGAAACCACGTTTGGGGATACGTCTGGCAAGGGGCATCTGGCCGCCTTCGAAGCCGATTCTGACGCCGCCGCCGCTACGGGCGTGCTGACCCTTGTGGCCACGACCTGCGGTCTTACCGTTACCGGTGCCATGACCGCGGCCTTTACGTTTGCCGACCTTTACGGAGCCGGCTGCGGGAGCAAGTTCATGCAAATTCATATTACCTGCACCTCCATTATTCTTCTTCGGTGACCTGAAGCAGGTAGCCGATCTTGGCGATCTTGCCTCTGGTCTGTGCATTATCGGGCTGAACAGTCTCTTTACCGATCTTGGTCAGTCCGAGAGACTTTGCGGTAGCAATGTGCTTATCCAGACGGCCATTGAGGCTCTTGACAAGCTTGATTCTCAGGTTAGCCATTTAAGAGTCCTCCTTAACCTTTAATTTCTTCAACGCTCTTGCCGCGGATGCGGGCAACTTCCTCGGGTCCACGCAGAGCCATCAGGCCTGCGAAGGTCGCCTTAACTACGTTCTGAGGATTGTTGGAGCGGAGACACTTGGTACGGACGTTGCTGATACCAGCAGCTTCCATAACGGCACGGACAGCACCGCCGGCGATGACGCCGGTACCAACGGATGCGGGCTTGAGCAGAACTCTGCCTGCGCCGTAAGCGCCGATGACTTCGTGGGGAATGGTGGTGCCGGAAAGGGTGATCTTTACGAGATTCTTCTTAGCATCAGCCAGGCCCTTGAGGATAGCTTCGGAAACTTCGGAAGCCTTGCCAAGGCCGTAGCCTACGGTGCCTTTGCCGTCGCCTACGACGACCAGAGCGGAGAACTTCATTACACGGCCGCCCTTAACGGTCTTGGATACGCGGTTAATGGAAACGACTTTTTCGATAAATTCGGATTCAACCGCGGTATTGTTGTTATTTCTACCAGTATTGTAAGCCATAGTGCAGTTTCCTCCTCCTCTTAAAACTTCAGTCCGGCTTCGCGGGCGCCTTCAGCAAGAGCTGCAACACGGCCGTGGTAAATGTAGCCGCCGCGGTCGAAAACTACGTTTTCGATGCCCTTTTCTTTAGCGCGCTCACCGATCAGCTGGCCAACCTTCTTGGCGGCTTCACAGTTACCGGTGGGGCCTTCAAAGCCTTTTTCGATGGACGAGGCAGCAACCAGAGTATGGCCGTTTACGTCGTCGATGATCTGAGCGTAGATGTTTGCATTGCTGCGGAAAACATCGAGGCGGGGTCTCTCGGGCGTGCCAGAGACTTTACCGCGGACTCTCTTATGGCGCAGTTTGCGCTGAGCATTAGTATCGGGTCTTTTTATCATTGTGGCACACCTCTCTCTTATTTACCGGTCTTGCCTTCTTTGCGCTTTATGACTTCGTCAACATACTTGATGCCCTTGCCCTTGTAGGGTTCGGGAGGTCTCTTACCTCTGACTTCAGACGCAAACTGGCCGACCTTCTGCTTGTCGATACCGGAAATGATGATCTTATTGTTGGAAGGAACTTCGATGGAAATGCCGTCGATCTCTTCCATGGTTACGGGATGGGAATAGCCAAGGTTCATGACCAGCTTGTTGCCATCCTTCTGAGCTCTGTAACCAACGCCGTTGACGTCGAGCTCTTTCTTGTAGCCTTCGGTAACACCGACAACCATATTGTTGATGAGGCTGCGGGTGAGGCCGTGGAGGCTGCGGTTTTCTTTATCATCGTTGGGACGCTTGACGCTGATGACGCCGGCGTCGATCTCAACGATCATTGCGGGATGCAGGTCTCTTTCAAGAGTACCCTTGGGGCCCTTAACAGTGATGTGGCTGCCATCAAGATTGACTTCAACACCAGCAGGCACGGTGATGGGCATTCTACCAATTCTAGACATTTAAAATACCCTCCTTACCATACGAATGCAAGGACTTCGCCGCCGACATGAGCTTCTCTTGCTTTCTTGTCGGTCATGATGCCCTTGGAAGTGGAAATGATGGCGATACCCATGCCGCGAAGGACACTGGGCAGCTCCTCAGCGCCGGCGTATACACGCAGACCGGGCTTGGAGACTCTACGGAGACCGGTGATAACCTTCTCCTTGTTGTTCAGATACTTCAGGGTGATACGGATAACGCCCTGAGTATTGCCTTCCAGGATCTGGAAGTTCTTGATGTAACCTTCGTCCAGAAGAATCTGAGCAATAGCTTTCTTCATCTTGGAAGCAGGTACGTCAACGGTTTCGTGCTTTGCGGAGTTGGCGTTTCTGATTCGAGTCAGCATATCCGCAATAGGATCGGTGATTTGCATTGATTTTTACCTCCTGTTGAGTTACGGCATAAGCCGTTTAGTCAGCGAGGTATCGCGTGAGAGGTGATCACATCATCCGCATTAGCGGCGATGCTGCCCCTACGCGACCTGTCGCTGTACTTTTAGTCACGGTATTGAACCGAAAACTGATTAATTTACCAGCTGGCTTTTCTTACGCCAGGGATCTGACCCTTGTAGGCCAGGTTACGGAAGCAGATACGGCAGATGCCATAGTCTCTCAGGTAAGCATGGGGACGGCCGCAGATCTTGCAGCGGTTGTACTTACGGGTGGAGAACTTGGCGGGCTTCTGCTGCTTCAGGATCATAGATTTTTTAGCCATTATCGTTCCTCCTGCGCTTAAGCCTTGACAAAGGGTGCGCCTACGAGTCTGAGCAGTTCGCGGGCTTCTTCGTCGGTCTGAGCGGTGGTGATGATGTTGATATCCATACCGCGGATAGCGTCTACCTTATCGTAATCGATTTCGGGGAAGATCAGCTGTTCGGTGATACCGAAGGAATAGTTGCCGCGTCCGTCGAAGGAGTTGGCGCTGATGCCACGGAAGTCACGAACACGGGGCAGAGCCACGTTGAACAGACGATCAAGGAATTCCCACATTTTTTCGCCGCGCAGGGTAACCTTTGCGCCAACGTACTGGCCTTCACGGACCTTGAAGTTAGCGACGGACTTACGAGCCTTGCAGGCGACGGCCTTCTGACCGGTGATGGTAGTGATATCGTTGATAATAGCTTCGAGGATCTTGGCGTTGTCACGAGCTGCGCCGCAGCCTACGTTTACAACGACCTTCTCGACCTTGGGGATCTGCATAACGCTCTTGTACTGGAACTTTTCCATCAGAGCGGGGGCGATCTCCTCAGTGTATTTAACTTTGAGTCGTGCCATTTTGCTTTACCCCCTTATATAGTTTCGCCGCACTTCTTGCACTTACGGGCCTTGGAGCCGTCAGCAAGAATAACGTGAGCAGCGCGGGTGGGCTTGCCGCACTTGGGGCAAACGCGCATTACCTTGCAGGCGGGCATAGCCAGTTCCTTGGTGATGATGCCGCCCTGCTGGTTCTGACCGGAAGCCTTAACATGAGTAGTAGCCATGTTAACGCCTTCGACGATGACCTTACCGGTCTTGGGGAAAGTGGCCAGGACCTTACCGGTCTTGCCCTTGTCCTTGCCGGCGATGACGATTACGTTATCGTCTTTCTTAATGTTCAAACTGTTCATTGTTCGGTACCCTCCATTAAACAACTTCGGGAGCCAGAGAGAGGATCTTCATGTAGTCCTTCTCGCGAAGTTCTCTGGCTACGGGTCCAAAGATACGGGTGCCGCGGGGGTTTTTGTCGTCACGGATGATGACGGCTGCGTTTTCGTCGAAACGAACGTAGCTGCCGTCGGCGCGGCGAACGCCCTTGGCGCTGCGGACGATAACGGCCTTGACGACCTCGCCCTTCTTAACGGTGCCGCCGGGAGCTGCTTTACGGACAGAGGCTACGATAACGTCGCCGATGTTGCCGTATTTGCGCTTAGAACCGCCAAGCACACGGATAGTCTTGATTTCTTTGGCGCCGGTATTGTCGGCAACCTTCAGATATGTTTCCTGCTGGATCATTTAAGTTACCTCCTTACTCGGCTCTCTTGGTGATCTCGACGAGACGCCATCTCTTGTCCTTGGACAGGGGGCGGCATTCCATTACCTTTACGGTATCGCCGATGTTGCATTCGTTGTTCTCGTCATGAGCCTTCAGTTTGTAGGTTCTCTTGACGATTTTCTTATAAAGAGCGTGCTGTACACGGTCTTCTATCGCAACCACGATTGTCTTGTCCATCTTATTGGATACGACCTTGCCAACCCTGGTTTTGCGGAAAGCTCTTTTTTCTTCCATTCAGGTCTACCTCCTTACGCTTCGGCACGAAGCTCCTTTTCGCGAAGTATAGTTTTGACTCGGGCAATATCCCTTTTGACGGACTGGATCTTTACGGGATTATCAAGCTGATTGGTTGCATGCTGGAGTCTGAGATAAAACAGGTCCTTCTTCAGTGAATTGAGTTTCGCCTCCAGCTCGGCGGTGGACATGTTGCGTATTTCGTTTGCCTTCATCTTATTCACCACCATTTTCTGTCTCGGTCTCCGCAGCCTTCATGACGATCTTGGTCTTGATGGGCAGCTTGTGGCTGGCAAGGCGGAGCGCTTCGCGGGCAACTTCTTCGGATACGCCGGCGATCTCGAACATTACGCGACCGGGCTTAACAACGGCGACCCAGTATTCGGGGGAACCTTTACCGGAACCCATTCGGGTTTCAGCAGGCTTCTCGGTGATAGGCTTGTCGGGGAAGATCTTGATCCAGACCTGGCCGCCACGCTTGATGTAACGGGTCATGGCGACACGGGCTGCTTCGATCTGATTGCTGGTGATCCAGCCGGGTTCGACGGCAGCCAGACCAAATTCACCGTAAGTTACAGTGTTGCCTCTGAGGGCTTTGCCCTTAAGACGGCCTCTGTGAACTCTGCGGTATTTGACTCTTTTAGGCATCAACATTAGCGGTTGCCTCCTTCCCTGTTACCGCCGTTGGAGCGGTTGTAACCGGAATTGTTGCGGTTGTAGTTTCCGCGGTTACCGTTGCGATCGTTGTTGTAACGATTGTTGCCGCGACGATCGTTGTTGTTGCGGCGGTCACGGTTGCGGGTGTTGGTTTCGACCTTGGTCTCTCTGAGAGTGGTGTTCAGGATCTCGCCTTTGTAGATCCAAACCTTGATACCGATGCGGCCGTAAGTGGTGGCTGCTTCAGCAAAACCGTAGTCGATGTCTGCACGGATAGTCTGCAGAGGAATGGTACCTTCGTGATAGGATTCGCTGCGGGCGATTTCAGCGCCGCCAAGACGGCCGCCGCAGGAAACTTTGATACCCTTTGCGCCCAGGCGGGTTGCACGCTGCATAGCCTGCTTCATGGCGCGACGGAAGGAAATTCTCTTTTCCAGCTGAGCTGCGATGTTTTCAGCAACCAGCTGTGCGCTCAGGTCGGGAGACTTGACTTCGACGATGTTCAGAGCCACGGGCTTGCCCAGCATGGCTTCGAGCTTCAGGCGAAGCTTTTCGATCTCAGTGCCGCCCTTGCCGATGACAACACCAGGACGGGAGCAGTGGATATAGATACGAACCTTTGCGGAATTTCTTTCGATTTCGATTTTGGGAATGCCGGCGGAGTAAAGGGTGCTCTTGAGGTATTTACGGATGTTGTAGTCCTCTACCAGAAGATCGCCAACCTTTTCGTTGCGGGCATACCAACGGGAGTCCCAATCCTTGATTACGCCAACGCGCAATCCATGGGGATTAACTTTCTGTCCCATAGCTACCTCCTGCTTAAGCCTTTTCGCTGACTGCGATGGTGATGTGAGAAGTTCTCTTGTTGATCCGGTAGGATCTGCCCTGTGCTCTGGGCATGGCGCGCTTCATGATGGGGCCGCCATTGGCAAAGGCTTCGGAAACGTAGAGCTTGTCAACGTCCATCTCGTGGTTGTTTTCTGCATTGGCGACAGCGCTGTTAAGGAGCTTCAGAAGAAGCTCGGAAGCAGCCTTGGGAGTCTGCATCAGGATGGCTGCAGCGGTCTTTACGTCCTTGCCGCGGATAAGGTCACAAACAATTTTGACCTTGCGGGGAGAGATACGAGCGTATCTCAGATGTGCTCTTGCTACCATTTATGCGTCCTCCTTACTTAGAATTGGAGGTCTTGCTGCCGGAATGACCTCTATAGGTTCTGGTCGGGGCGAACTCGCCCAGCTTGTGGCCGACCATGTCTTCAGTGACGTATACGGGAACGTGCTTGCGTCCGTCGTGTACGGCGATAGTGTGACCGACGAAGGAAGGGAAGATGGTGGAAGATCTGGACCAGGTCTTCAGAACTTTCTTCTCGCCGGAGTTGTTCATTTCTTCAACCCGCTTATACAGCTCAGGTGCTACAAACGGGCCTTTTTTGATACTTCTGCTCATGAAATTAGCCTCCTTACCTGATTACTTGCTGTTTCTGCGCTTGACGATGAACTTATCGGTGGGGTTCTTGGTCTTGCGGGTCTTGTAACCCAGAGCAGGCTTGCCCCAGGGAGTAACAGGACCGGGACGACCAACGGGGCTCTTGCCCTCGCCACCGCCGTGGGGGTGGTCGTTGGGGTTCATGACGGAACCGCGAACGGTGGGACGGATGCCCATGTGACGGACACGACCGGCTTTGCCGAGGTGTACGTTTTCGTGGTCGAGGTTGCCGACCTGGCCGATGGTGGCCATGCAGTTCATGCGGATGTAGCGAACTTCGCCGGAGGGAAGTCTGACCTGAGCCAGCTCGCCGTCCTTAGCCATCAGCTGAGCGGAAGTGCCAGCGGAACGAACCAGCTGTGCGCCTCTGCCGGGGTACAGTTCGATGTTGTGGATAACGGTACCTACGGGGATGGAAGAGATGGGCAGAGCATTGCCGACCTTAATGTCAGCGGAGGCGGAAGCGATGATGGTATCGCCAGCCTTCAGGCCGTGGGGAGCGATGATGTAACGACGCTCGCCGTCGGTGTATTCTACAAGAGCGATGTAAGCGGAACGGTTGGGATCGTATTCGATGCGAAGTACGGAACCTTCAACGTCCATCTTGTCGCGCTTGAAGTCGATGATGCGGTATTTGCGCTTGTTGCCGCCGCCGCGATGACGGACGGTGATTCTGCCGTAGCTGTTGCGGCCGGCATTCTTTTTGAGGGTGACAACCAGGCTGCGCTCGGGCTTAGCCTTCTTATCAACGCCGTCAAAACCGGAAACGGTCATATGTCTCCGAGCCGGGGTAGTCGGCTTATAAGATTTAATCGCCATAATGCGTTACACTCCTTAAGTTAAATCATACCCTCGAAGAACTCGATAGGCTTGGAATCGGCAGACAGCTGGACCATAGCTTTCTTCCAGCTTGCTCTGCGTCCCATGGGATAAGTGCCGGTACGCTTCTGCTTGCCGAGCATGTTCAGGGTGTTGACCTTTACGACCTTGACGCCGAAGATCTCTTCGATAGCCTTGGCAATCTCGATCTTGTTGGCGCTCTTGTCTACCTCGAAGACGTACTTGAGGGATTCGGTAGCTTCCATGGACTGTTCGGTAATGATGGGGCGTTTGATGATATCGTATGCGTTTTTCATTATGCAAACACCTCCTCGATTTTTGCAAGGGCAGCCTTATCAACGATGAACTTGCCTGCGTTCAGGATGTCATATACGTTGATCAGGTTGGCGAAGGTTACCTGTACGCCGGGGATGTTACGGGCGGACATGTAGACGGTTTCGTTCTTTTCAGGGGTAACTACAAGAGCCTTCTTTTCAACACCAACAGCGTTCAGGAAGGTCTTGAAGGTTTTGGTCTTGACTTCGTCCATCTTAAGATCGTCGATGACGATGATATCGCCGGCAGCTGCCTTGGCAGACAGGGCGCTCTTAAGAGCAAGTCTCTTGACCTTTTTGTTCAGAGTGTAGCTGTAATCTCTGGGCTTGGGAGCGAATGCGACGCCGCCGTGGGTCCACTGAACGGCACGGATGGAACCCTGACGGGCTCTGCCGGTACCTTTCTGACGCCAGGGCTTGATGCCGCCGCCGGAAACTTCGCTTCTGGTCAGAGCACTCTGAGTACCCTGACGGCAGTTGGCGAGGTGGTTCTTAACTACGTCGTGGACAACAGCCTGGTTGGGCTCGATGCCGAAGATGGCTTCATTGAGCTCGACTTCGCCGACTTCCACGCCGGACATATTGTAAACTTTAACGTTCATTGTAATGTCGATCTCCTTTCATTAGCCTCTGGCGGATGCCTTCTGCGGGTTGATTCTGGTGCCGACTGCGGCAGCCATGTTCTTGACCTTGTGGACCTTAACGGTGTTCTTAATGTAAACAACGCCGCCCTTGGGGCCGGGGATAGCACCGTGAACAACGATCATGTTGAGCTCGGGATCAACCTTAACGACCTTCAGGTTCTGAACAGTGACCTGTTCAACACCCATGTGACCGGCACCGATCTTGCCCTTGAAGATACGGGAGGGGTCAGAACCGGAACCCATGGAACCTGCGTGACGGTGAACGGGACCGCCGCCGTGGCTGGTGGGAGTACGCTGAGCGTTGTAACGCTTGATAACGCCGGCGTAGCCTTTACCTTTGGAAATACCGGTTACGTCGATGTAATCGCCTTCTTCGAAGATATCAACAGCGAGTTCGTCGCCTACTTCGAGGTCTGCGGAAGAGTCCAGTTTGAACTCCTTGAGGTACTTCTTGGGAGCGACTTCAGCTTTCTTGAAGTGTCCAAGTTCGGGCTTGTTGAGCTTCTTTTCAGCTACATCTTCAAAGCCCAGCTGAACGGCTTCGTAGCCGTCTTTTTCTGCGGTCTTCTTCTGAACAACGACACAGGGACCGGCTTCGATAACAGTTACCGGAATGACCTTGCCGCTCTCATCGAAGATCTGGGTCATGCCCACTTTTTTACCGATGATGGCTTTCTGCATTACTAATATTCCTCTCTAAAGGTTATTGGTTGGCCATTGGGTTGCCAACTTGACCCGGTCTTACACACGCAAGAATTTATATATAATATATAAATGTATAAGGCCTTGGGCATTTTTAAGTAAGGACTCGGTCCTTACAGCTTTATCTCAATCTCAACACCGGCGGGAAGATCGAGGCTCATCAGAGCTTCAACAGTCTTCTGGTTGGGGTTGAGGATATCGATCAAACGCTTGTGGGTGCGGCGCTCAAACTGCTCACGGGAATCCTTATACTTATGAACAGCGCGCAGAATGGTGACTATCTCAGTCTTGGTGGGAAGGGGAATGGGGCCGGAAACCTGAGCGCCGTTGCGCTTTGCAGTCTCGACTATCTTCTGTGCGCTGGAGTCGATGAGCTGATGGTCGTAAGCCTTGAGTCTGATGCGGATCATTTCTTTGGATGCCATTTTTGTTTTTCCTCCTGAAAGTTCGTACGTAGTGGTAATTAATATTGTGGGTATCCGCTGCGTACGGCAGAGAATTTGCTGACCGCTCTTCCGGGCGTATCACTCTTTGCTCATAGAAAAAACCGGCGAAGACATACTTAGCCGGCCAAAATTCCACTGCAAAACGATATACGTAAGCGTCAGTATTCTCAGGCCGCCCGATTGTCGGACATACTCCACGGAAGTTACCGGCGTTTGCCGCAATCTCCCGCTTCATCGCAGAGCGCGCCCTTAGCGCGCCCGATTATAATAACGCAAAAACCCCCTCATGTCAAGGGGGTTTTTGTTATTTTTGAAGAAATTTTTTATATTTTTTCTCCATTTTGTACAAAACACTAGGCTCAGTGTTAACACGTTGTGCGATTTGTTTAATAAGCTACGCCCCAATAGACCATCTTTTTGGCAGGTTTGCCACAAATGGCGCATACTTCGCCCAGGTCTTCCTGTTCAAAGGGGATGCAGCGGGAGGAAACACCGGCTTCTTCCTTCATCTTCAGTTCACATTCGAGGTCTCCGCACCACATGGTTTTGACGAAACCGCCCTTGCCTTCGACTATTTCCTTAGTCTCTTCAAGGCTGTGTGCTTCGAAGGTGTTTTCGATAAGGTTCTTCTTTGCCTTTTCGTACAGACCCACATGGACTTCGTCCATCAGCTTGCCTGCCATAGCTTCCAGCTCGTCCAGAGATACAAAAGTCTTTTCTCCGTTGTCACGGCGAACCATGACGCACTGGTTGTTTTCGATATCCTTGGGTCCGATCTCAACACGGAGGGGTACGCCCTTCATTTCGTACTCGGCATACTTCCAGCCGGGGCTCTGGTCGGAGATATCGGCCTTGACTCTGTAGCCGGCAGCTTTCAGACGGTCTACCAGACCGAGAGCTGCGTCGATAACGCCTTCCTTGTGCATTGCAACAGGAATAACGACTATCTGAGTGGGGGCGATTCTGGGAGGCAGCACCAGACCCTTGTTGTCGCCATGGGTCATGATAACGCCGCCGATGATACGGGTGGACAGGCCCCAGGAGGTCTGGTGAGGATTCTTCAGCTTGTTATCCTTGTCGGCAAAGGTGATATCGAAAGCCTGAGCAAAACCGTCGCCAAAGTAGTGAGAGGTAGCACCCTGCAAGGCTTTCTTATCGTGCATCATGCACTCAACGGTGTAGGTGGCTTCGGCGCCGGAGAACTTTTCCTTGTCGGTCTTGCGGCCGCGGACAACGGGCATAGCCAGAACATTTTCGCAGAAGTTGGCGTAAACTTCCAGCTGCTGTTCGGTTTCGGCGATTGCTTCTTCGGCAGTGGCATGCATGGTGTGGCCTTCCTGCCAGAGGAATTCTCTGTGACGGAGGAAGGGACGGGTGGTCTTTTCCCAACGCAGAACGCTGCACCACTGGTTGTACAGCTTGGGCAAGTCGCGGTAGGACTGGATCACATTTTTGAAATGTTCGCAAAACAGGGTCTCGGAAGTGGGGCGAATGCAAAGACGCTCTTCCAGTTTCTCACTGCCGCCAACGGTGACCCATGCGCACTCGGGAGCGAAGCCTTCAACGTGGTCCTTTTCCTTCTGCAGCAGAGACTCGGGGATCAGCATGGGAAGGTAGACGTTTTCATGTCCCTTTTCTTTGAACATTGCGTCGAGAGTGCTCTGTATATTCTCCCAAATGGCATAACCGTAAGGTCGCAGGATAAACATACCCTTGACGCTGCTGTAATCTATCAGCTCCGCCTTGGTGCATACGTCAGTATACCATTTTGCAAAATCTACCTCCATATCGGTGATCTGCTCGACCTGTTTCTTGTCTTTTGCCATTTGATTCAAATCCTTTCAAAATAATGCACATATTATTGTATCACGTTTGTCAAGCGATGTCAGGGATCAGGTTTCAAGGGTCAGGGGGCAGTGCTGCATGATGCAGTTGTCTACCTCACCAAAACATTTTTAAAAAATAAAGACTAATAGCTAATAACTAAGTGATTTTCAGTCACGGCACGCCGTGACCCTACGGTGAAATTGTTACGTTGTGCGTACCTGACGGACTCAAACGACAGGTCACACTGCAACGAACCATACATATTATATAATGTGCAAAGCCACAATACTCTCCGGGAGCGATAATCATGTCTCAATTCTATTTCCGGACATCGGAAAACGAGCATATACAAACAACTGTACATATTCAGCCTGAGAGCAGATGTGTCATTACGGGAAGAGTTCTGGACGAAAAGGACTCCCCTGTTTCAGATGCCGCCGTGTTTCTGTATCAGGGTATTGAACCGGCTCTGCTGCTGGCTCAATCATTTACGGACGGTGACGGCACATTCTGTTTTGGTCCTCTGCAAAACGACACGCTGCATAAAATAAAGATATATAAGAATAATAGTAAAATACGCGAGCTTGAAATCAAAACTGAGGTTTGACTGATGATATATCAACAGCAGGTGCTGCTGGAGCAGAGCACCTACGATTTTTACAACAGGATAGCCGGTTCCGCAGGGCTGACACTTCAGCAGGTGCTGTCTGACGCATTGTTTCGTCTGGCAGGAGAGCTGTCAATGGAAGCCATCGGCGAGGACGGGCGATGCGAAGTGATGGAAAATATGTAAAAGGGGCGGTGCATTGCACCGCTCCTTTTATTGTATAAGTGACAGGTAGGGCGTCGAGGACGCCGCCCCCTACAATCTATCCCGGTAGTTCAGCCGGCAACTATTAATTATTAATTATTAATTGTTAATTGTTACTATCTGAACACCACAAGTTTACTCAGCACATAGTTCAGCACAACCACCACAAACTGCAGTACAAGCTTTGATATCATTTCGTCAAACCCAACGCAGTCTATCAAAACAAACAGCCCCAGTTCTTCCACTCCAAGAGAAAACAGGCGTGCGGTGTAGAACACCGCCATTTGACGAAGTATGCCCTTCCCCCTGCTTTGGAACACGAACATTCTGTTGGTAAAAAAGGCAAAGGTCACTGCGAATATCCATGATATGATTTCCGCAATAAGATAGTGCATCGCCTTGCAGGCAAACCAGAATGTCACCATGCTGACAACGGTGGTGAGAACTCCAAATATGAGATATGATATAAGCTCCCGGGACAATTTTGTCCGGAGCAGGTTTTTGAATTTGTCCATAATCAGTACCTGGCTTTACATTACTAAAGGCTCCCCTGTGTAAAGGGAGGCTTTTCCTGATGCCTAATATTATAATGTACAATTATATCACATATTAAAATTGTGGCAAGGGCGTTTCGACCACTTGATAATGGATATTATATAATGTATATTTATTGCAGAATCTTACCGGAGGTATGAGTATGACCATTAAAATAGGTATCATGGGTTACGGCAACCTTGGCCGTGGTATAGAATGTGCGATAAAGCATTGCGATGATATGGAACTGACTGCTGTGTTTACCCGCAGAGATCCCGCTTCCCTGTCCATTCTTACACCGGGCGTTCCCGTTCTGGCTGCCGAAAAGGCTGCCGATATGGCCGGTCAGATAGACGTCCTTATGCTTTGCGGAGGCAGTGCCACAGACCTGCCCGTTATGACGCCCAAATATGTTTCCATGTTCAATGTGGTGGACAGCTTTGACACTCACGCAAAGATTCCCGAGCATTTTGCAGCAGTTGATGAAGCTGCAAAGGCCGCAGGCAAGGTTGCCCTTATATCCGGAGGCTGGGATCCCGGTATGTTCTCACTGAACCGTCTTTACGCCAACTGCATACTGCCCCAGGGCAAGGATTATACTTTCTGGGGGCGAGGCGTAAGTCAGGGCCACAGTGATGCTATCCGCCGTATACCCGGTGTCCTGGACGCAAGGCAATACACCGTTCCCGTTGATGACGCACTTGCATCTGCCAGAAACGGTGAAGGCAAGGAGTTTACTGCCCGTCAAATGCACACCCGTGAGTGTTATGTGGTGGTTGAAGAAGGCGCAGACAAAGCTTCCATCGAGCAGCAGATAGTCACTATGCCCAACTATTTTGCCGATTACAATACTACCGTCAATTTCATTTCCATGGACGAGCTTAAAGCAAACCATTCCGGTATCCCCCACGGCGGTTTTGTTATCCGCAGCGGCAAAACCGGCTGGAACGATGAACACAGCCACACCATTGAATACAGTCTGAACCTGGACTCCAACCCCGAGTTCACTTCTTCCGTACTGGTAGCTGCTGCCAGAGCTGTTGCACGTTTTGCCGGGGAAGGCAAAACAGGCTGTCTGACAATGTTTGACGTTCCCCCCGCATATCTCAGCCCTTTGAGCGGAGAATACCTGCGGGCGCATATGCTGTAAAAAAATCCGCCATAAGGCGGATTTTTTTAGGGGCTAGGTTGTAGGATTTAGGGATTAGGGGACTGATTTGTTACATTGTGCATCGTAAGATAGATATCATCCGCCAAAATATGGGGCGTCACGAAAGCCTCCCCTGTGTAAGGGGAGGTGGCACGGCAAAGCCGTGACGGAGGGGTTGTTATGCAGCAATAACTCTCAAGGTATCTGCGAATATTTAGATGCTGCAGTGAAACAATCCCTCCAACGCTGACGCGGTCCCCCTCCCTTTTCACAAGGGCGGCTTTCAATCCCTCAGTCAGCTTCGCTGACAGCTCCCTTTACACAAGGGAGCCTTTGTTGCTTCGCAGATGATGTATGCCTGCGGCATGTTGATGTATCACTTCGTGATAATTAAATACTAAAGGACGATATCCGCGGATATCGTCCTTTTCATTAATGTTTTCGCAGAAAACGCATCATAGGCGAAGCCTGCATTATTCATCATGGATTTGCAAAGCAAATCCTCATCATTTCGTTTATTCTGCGCCGGAGACTATCTGCGCCAATGCAGAGTCTTTGCCCAGGATGACGGTCTTTTCTCCCTGTCCGAGAGACTTCTTCATAGCGTCCAGAGCCAGATTGAACTCATAAAAATCCTTCTTGTCGTCGCTGTCGTAGGCATCGGCAAGCATCTGCATATAGGTGGCTTCGCCTTCGGCTTCAAGTTTGGCAGCCTCGGCTTCTGCGTTTGAAACTATTATGTTAACCTGTTTGTCAACATCGTTGCGGATAAGTGATGCTTCATATTCGCCATCTGCCACATATTTTTCTGCCATCTGGTTACGCTCAGATATCATTCGGTTATATACAGCGTTTTCGTTGGATTCAGGCAGGTCAAAGCGTTTGATTTTTATGTCAACCACATCTATGCCATAGTTCTTCGCAAGTTCATCAACGGATGTGCTGATTCCCGAGTAGATATCGTTTCTGGCAGAAGCGTCCTCTTCGTTGATAATGTCGGACTGAGCCAGAGTGCCCATGATGTTTTTCAGCGCATTGTAAGTCAGTGCATCAAGGCGGCTTTCTGCCACGGTGGTGGAGCCGAGGGTCTGGAAAAACAGCAGTGGGTCGTCCACTCGCCACAGGACATAGCTGTCTACCGTCATGTTCTGCTTATCGGAAGTAAGCACTTCGGAAGGCGCAATATCGTAGAGCATGGTAGCTTTGGGGAAATAGCGCACACTGTCGAGGAAAGGAACCTTGAAGTGCAGTCCCGCTTCTTCGGTTGTATTTATTATTTTTGAGAATCGGACTGTGCAGGCGTATTCATTCTCATCAACTGTGTAGAATGAACCTGCAAGACATATGACTATCGCCAGAACGACGATAACAAGAACAGCTTTACCAAGTGTCTTTTTCATTATTGCGCACCTCCCTGCTGACCATATACTACCGACTGAGCAGGCTGCGCATCAACAAAGCTTTCCAGCGGCAAAATAGTTTCCACCGAGCCTTCGGATGCGTCGATATATACCTTAACTCCCGGCAGCAGCTCAGAGATAGCTTCGTAATACATACGGCTGCGGGTTATCTCGGGATCGTTTTTGTATTCCTTATACATGGCTTCAAACATTGCCACCTGTTCCACGGCTTCGTTGATACGGTTCTGTTTCAGATACTCTGCATTCTGGATCAGCTTATCTGCCTGGGCTTCAGCTTCGGGAAGCCGTGCGTTCTGATATGCCATGGCTTCGTTGACAACTGTCTCCGCCTGCTGCTTGGCAGTTTCAACCGCCTTGAACGCTTCGATAACTTCCTCTGTGGGCGGTTCGCTGTCCTGTATCTTAACGTCTACAAGCATAAGACCGATATCATACTGCTGGAGCACTTCGGTAACCAGATCTTTGACCTGACGCTGGACAGATTCCTTACCGTCGGTAAGCACAGAGTCAACGGTGGTTGAACCAACCACGTTTCGCACCTGGCTCTGGACAAGGTTTTTGAGTATCAGCTCCGGTTCGTAGGAACCGAACAGATATTTCTCGGGATCGGACACCTTATACTCCACAAAGAATTCCACATTGACTATATTATAGTCGCCGGTTATCATTTTGCTCTCTTCCTCAATAACCGTATAACCTTCCTGGCTGCTATAGTCAGTGCGGTATCCAAGTTCAAGGGTCTGATACACGTTGACATTTACCTTTTGCACCTTTTGTATGCCGAAAGGCAGCTTGAAATGGACACCTGCATCAGTAACGTCGGTTATCTTGCCAAGAGTGGTAACAACAGCCTGCTGCTTGTCATCAACCGTGTACCAGCAGCTCATACCTGCCATGGCCACAACAAGCACAACAAGGACAACAATTATCACTCTTTTCAGCTTGGAAAAATCAGGTTTGGAGCGTTTTTTCTTTTCGCCGCCAAAACCATTTTCACCAAAGTTTCCATAGTTTTCATCCATTGGAGAACACTCCTCCTTTTTGGTATTTCATGACATAATCATAGCAAAAATCCGGCGTTTTACAAGGGGGTTCACTGTTTGTTAACAAAGGGTTTATTTTTTTGAAACAGTGTGGTATGATGGCGGTGATTTTCAGGCTCTCCCCCTGGGAGAGCTGTCAGCGAAGCTGACTGAGAGGGCTCCCTCTCCGGTGCCTTCGGCACCACCTCTCCCAAAGGGAGAGGCAATCACTCCATCGAAAGGAAACAACACTATGGTTTCAGTGGGAATAGATATCGGCGGCAGCACAACAAAAATCGTTGGCTTCGATGCTGAGCGCAATCTGATGGCTCCCATACTTATTAAAGCGACTGACCCAATCACCTCCATTTACGGTGCGCTTGGCAGATTCACCTTTGAAAACGGGCTTGCTTTAAGCGATATCAAGGAGCTGATGGTCACCGGCGTGGGTTCTTCCTATGTGGAGGACTCCCTGTATGACCGTCCATGCAGTCATTTGAATGAATTTGAATGTATCGGTCGGGGCGGGCTTTACCTGTCCGGCCTTGACAGAGCCATTATCGTAAGTATGGGCACAGGTACGGCTCTTGTATACGCAGATAAGGACGGTAAATGCGACTATCTGGGCGGTACCGGCGTTGGGGGCGGCACGCTTATGGGTTTGTCACGTCAGATGCTTGGAACCGATGATATACGCAGCATTACAAAGTTGGCTGCCGAAGGCGATATAAACAAGGTCGATCTGAAAATAACCGACATCACCGCCGACGATGACGATGGTTTGAGCCTGCCGGACAGTATGACCGCCGCAAATTTCGGCAAGGTCAGCGATATGGCAGAAAAGGCAGATATTGCTTTGGGTATTATTAACATGATTTTTGAAACCATCGGCATGATGGCGATTTTTGCCGCCAGAAGCCACGGCATAAAAGATGTGGTGCTTACAGGTTCACTGTCTACCATTCCTCAGGCAAAACACTGTTTCGACGTGTTCAACAGAATGTTTGGCATGAACTTTATTATTCCGGATAATTCCCAGTTCAGCACCGTTATCGGTGCTGCGATGAATTGAATCAGGGGGCAGGGACCAGCGTCCTCGACGATCCACACATAACCAATCGTTTCAACACGGGCGACCACAGGTCGCCCCTACTGCCCCCCTGACCCCTGACCCCTAAAAAAAGGCAGAACTTTTCGTTCTGCCTTTTTGTATTAATTCTCATTCTTATGATATACCATAGATCCATCGGGCACAGAGGAAACAAGCCAGGTGTTGCCGCCGATGATGCAGTTTTTGCCGATAACGGTCTGGCCGCCGAGGATAGTGGCATTGGCGTAAATAATGGTATTGTCGCCGATCTCGGGATGACGCTTGATTCCCTTGACGGGGTTGCCGTCTGCGTCCAGTTCGAAGCTCTTTGCACCAAGGGTAACGCCCTGATACAGCTTGACATGCTTGCCGATAATGGTGGTTTCACCGATAACTATGCCAGTACCGTGGTCGATGAAGAAGTATTCACCTATGGTTGCGCCGGCATGAATATCTATACCGGTTTTTTCGTGGGCATATTCCGTCATCATTCTGGGCAGAAGCGGTACACGCATCTTATACAGCAGATTCGCCATACGATAGATGGAGATTGCATAGAATCCGGGGTAACAGATAAGAACCTCATCTCTGGTCATGGCAGCAGGGTCGCCTTCGTAGATGGCTTCGATATCCTTGATAAGCAACTCCTTTATATCGGGCAGACTCTTAATAAACTGTTCTGCCGCCTTATCCGGGTCAAGGGAACAGTTCTCGCCGGAAAAATCGCAGGCCATCTGTATCTGATTCTTGATGCGGCGGTAGACAGTGTACATCAGAGTTTCACGGTCGTTGCTTACGGAGCTTTTGAAGTATCTTGGAAACAGCAGAGATTGAACGTCTTTGACCACCGCTATGACTTCCTTGCGGTCAGGTATGGGTTCGGTACTTTTTGCGCCAAGAAGGTTGGACTCTCTGTCTATTTCATCAATTTTGTCCAGTGTTTCAAGTATAAATTCCATTTCATATTCCTCAATCTTCAAACATGGGGGTAGACAGATACCGCTCACCGGTATCCATCAGCATGGCAACAATGACTTTGCCTGCGTTTTCGGGCCGTTTTGCCAGCTGTTCAGCTGTCCAGACAGCGGCTCCGGAGGTAATGCCCACAAGAAAGCCTTCGTTCCGGGCAATTTCTCTGCCTGCCCCATAGGCATCTTCATCGGTTACGGTAATAATCTCATCGTAGATTTCGGTATTCAGTATCTCCGGCACGAAACCCGCTCCGATTCCCTGCAGTCCATGAGCTCCGGCACTTCCGCCGGTAAGAATTGCGGAACCTGCAGGCTCAAAACCAACTATCTTGATACTGGGATTTTTGGATTTAAGATACTCTCCCGTGCCGGTGATCGTTCCACCTGTACCCACACCTGCAACCAAAATATCCACCTTGCCGTCGGTATCTTCCCAAATCTCGGGGCCTGTGGTCTCAAAATGAGCTTTGGGATTGGCAGGGTTGGTAAACTGGCCGCCGATTATGCTGCCGGGCATCTGCGCATGAAGTTCTTCAGCCTTGGCAATGGCTCCGGACATACCCTGTGCCCCGGGAGTCAGTACCAGTTCGGCTCCGTAAGCTTTCATAAGCATCTGGCGTTCACGGCTCATGTTATCAGGCATGACGATAATCATTTTGTATCCTCTGGCTGCAGCTATGGCAGCAAGGCCGATTCCTGTGTTTCCGGAGGTTGGTTCAATAACCACACCGCCCTTTTGCAGCTTACCCTCGGCTTCGGCAGTATCCAGAATAGACTTTGCAACTCTGTCTTTTGCAGAACCTGCAGGATTAAAAGCTTCCAGCTTTGCAAGAAGCATGGCATTGATGCCATGTTTTTTTTCGTAATTGGTCAGTCTCAAAAGAGGTGTTCTGCCAATAAGTTGGGAAATTTCGGTATATATTTTCATGGGATACTCCTATGTTGAGATTTTAAAGCAATTTAAATTTATCATTCAATCGACTGAACGTCAACAGGAAAAGCTTTGTCAGTCCAGGCCACCAGCAGCAAGCCGTTTCTGACACTTATCTCTGCAGCTTCGCCTGTGAACTCATTGCTGACTCCCAGCGGAAAATCCGGAGTAAGTTCGGCGTTTTCAAGACCGTACAGCAGTCCCGATTCACACACACCCTCGGCTTTACCTCCCATGGCAAAGGCAGACACGGTGCCTTCGCTTCCAGCCGAAAAACTGATAAAGCCGTTTTTAATTACCGTAATTATCTCTCCGTCGCCATAAAGGAAGGCAGACGCTCCCCTGTTTGCAATATACGCAAGAGTCTGGATATTGGCTATTGTATGGTCGGTTCTGCCGCCCATACCGCCATAAATATGAAATCGGGTAAAACCACGCTCCAGCCCAAGTTTTACCGCCAGCATCATATCGGTATCATCTTTCATAACAGGGTGGCGAACGATGTTTTCTCCTGCGGGTACATGACCCAGCGAATCAAAGTCTCCAACAACCAAATCAGGTTTTATGTTAACTTCCTGCAATGCCTTATAGCCTGCGTCAGCTGCAATTACAAAACAGTTTTCCCGGGAAATGTCAGGCAGGCTTTTTGCCATCGCACCTATTATATAACAAATCTTATCTATACACATAAATCCACAAACTCCGCCTGAACATACCGTGCCAGCTTTTCAGGGTCAAGCATCATCTGCACTCCACGCTGACCTGCACTGACACCGATTTCATCAAAAAGTACCGCCGTTTCGTCAATATAAGTGGGGTACTTTTTCTTCATGCCTATGGGACTGCAGCCTCCTCGGATATAGCCGGTAAGTCCAAGCAGTTCTTTAAGCTGTATCATCTCTACCTTTTTATTCTTTGATACCACAGCTGCTTTTTTCAGGTCAAGCTCCTGTGCCACGGGAATGCAGAACACCAGCGGACCTGTCTTGTCGCCTCTGGCCACAAGGGTCTTGAACACCTGTTCCGCAGGCATACCCATAACCTCCGCTGCATGGGTACCGCTGAGGTCGGATTCATCAAACTCGTATTCGGTTACACGGTAATCTATTTTAGCTGCGTCCAACAGGCGCATGGCGTTAGTCTTTGTCATATACATCTCTCCGTTTACTGCTTAGATTTTAGCATTAATTACGCCGATTGACAACCACTTGATTTCGCGGTATAGTTATACCAGTTATACAAATCATACTTTTCATACAGGAGAGTTTACCCATGTCAGAAAAAGATTTTGAAATGATACTTGAAGTGGGCCAAAACGGCAGCGCAGCTCCTGCGCCCGCAGGCAAACACGCATGGACTGTCAAGGTGGGCGAAAAAGGCCAGATAGTCATACCTAAGGAAGCACGTGAATTGATGGACATAAGGCCGGGAGACACCCTTTTGCTGCTGGGTGACGATGAGCAAGGTCTTGCCATACCCAGGAAAACCGTTTTTGCCCAGATAACCGAAACTGTTTTTGGCAGGCTGAAAGGAAGCGATGGTAAATGAACACAGTTTTGCAGATTAATAATCTTTGCAAAAGTTACGAAGGCTTCAAGCTGGACAATGTAAGCTTTTCCCTGCAGCAGGGGCATATTATGGGTTTTATCGGCCGTAACGGCGCCGGTAAATCCACCACTTTGAAATCCCTGCTGAACCTCGTTCACCCCGACAGCGGCGAAATATGCTTTTGGGGCAACAGTTTCAAAGAGAACGAATTAGAAATAAAGCGTTCCATCGGATTTGTTGCCGGCGGAGTAGACTATTATCCAAGAGTCAAGCTGAAAACCATCACAAAAGCCACACGAAAAATGTATGGCAGCAGTTGGGATGATACCGCTTACAAGAGATACATGGAAATGTTTTCCCTGAGTGAGAATAAAACTCCTGCTCAGCTGTCTGCGGGCATGAGAGTCAAATATGCCCTGACCCTTGCCCTTTCCCATAACGCAAAGCTGCTGATACTGGACGAACCCACATCCGGTCTTGACCCGGTATCCCGGGAGGATCTGCTGGAAGTTTTTCTGAATCTCGCAGATAAGGGTGTTACCGTTTTATTCTCCACCCACATCACGTCAGATCTGGAAAAATGCGCTGATGATATTACATACATCAAAAACGGACGCATAATGGCAAGCTGCGCATTGCGCGATTATGTAAATCAATATGTTGTAGCAAAGCTGACTGCTGAGCAGCTTCAGCAACAGGCTGTACAGTCTGCTTCACTTGGAATCAGACGCATAAAAGGCGGCTACAGCTGTCTGTTGAAAAGAACAGACGCTCCGGTTTTGGCACAGGACTTAACCGCTGCAACTCTGGAAGACATCATGGTTCACATGGAAAAGGAGGCTGAATAGTTTGGAAAACCTGCTGTACAAAGAGTTTCGGCTGGTGACTCACCCCACCGTTTACCTGTTTTGGGGATTGGCAGCCATGCTGCTTATACCCAACTACCCCTACTATGTTGTATTCTTTTATTGCAGTCTTGGCATATTCTTTTCATGCCATGGCGCAAGAGAAAACAACGACATTATGTATACCGCTACCCTCCCGATTGAGAAATCAGACACCGTTAGGGCTCGAATACTGTTTGCAGTCCTGATAGAGCTGATGCAGTTTTTGCTTGCTGCTGTTTTTGCGATGCTGAGGAAGCAAATACCCACACTTGGTGCAAATCTTGCAGGCATGGACGCCAACGTAGCCCTTTTTGGCATGGCGTTTGTAATGATGGGAATATTCAATTTCGTCTTTTTTACAGCATATTATAAAGACCCGAATAAGGTTGGTAAATGTTTTGCGGCAGCGAGCATAATTCAGTTTTTATATATTGCTGCAGCAGAGGCAGCAGTACACATTCTGCCGTTTATGAAATACAGGCTTGATACCCCGGATCCGGAGTATTTTACACTTAAGCTGGCAGTATTGGCTGTTGGATTGATTTCTTATGTTATGTTAACTATTTTTGCGACAGTCAAGGCTGTACGTTCCTTTGAAAAGCTGGATTTGTAAAAGCATGAAATTCAGTGGGATTCGTTGTGCGTTGTAGGGGCTGGCGTCCTCGACAGCCCGAAGCGGAACGACGAGGACGTCGTTCCCTGCGATACTCACGTCACCTTGTGCGTAATTGCGGCGGGAGCAAGCCCCCGCCCTACGGTGTAATACGTTACATTGTGCGTGGACGGCGGGCGGCGAAACGCCGCCCCTACGGAGCAGCACGCTGCGTTGTGCGTGATTTGAGGTCACGGCACGCCGTGACCCTACGATGTATAACGTCACAACGCAGGCGGCATTCTGAGGGGCAAAGCAACGTGAGAATCCGTTGCATAACAAGATGGGGATTTCTCCGATAGGACAGCTTGCTGACCTGACGTTCAGAAATGACAGCGTTTTTAACGGATTGCCACGTCGATGCTTTCGCATCTCCTCGCAATGACAGGGGAAACAAACAGATTGCCATGCCATTTTCAATGGCTCGCAATGACAGCATGATTGGCAGAATACGTCACGTTGTACGTGATTTACAGATAATTCAGAAACCCGGCACGTTTAAATGTGCCGGGTTTTATGTTAACTTAATCTCATTTCGTTCCTGCGTATACAAGATATGTTGTTGTTCCCTCTTCCGGGTCCACATCAAGCTCGGTTCCGCCTGCCTGCTCATAGGATATGCTTTGATCCAACAGCTGCAGTTGTGCCCCCATAAGCTCCAGTGCTTTCATAACCACATACACAGTTTTGGGCGAATCAACATTATTGCTGTCAAGCCGCATGAGCCGTCCGTAATCGGCTGCCGAAATAACGCTTTTTGTCAGCTCGTCCATTTCCCGCGCTTCATCAGGCATAAGGTAATGCGAAAAATCCACAGAACCAATGAGGAGCACTTTATTTTCGGCTGCATAGTCCGCAACCATCTGTGCCAATCCCTTAAGCTCGGTTTCCGAAGCCTCCTGCCGCAGCATGATGGCTGCCAGCTTCGATTCCGGCAGATAGTCTGCTATATATGGCAAATGCCAACCTATACTGTGGTCGTTCTGAACAGCTTTGTTGGCAGCATCTGCGTCCACAGTCAGGTCATTTTTCAGCATTTGTACAAACTCGCTGTCACAGAGGATATCGCCTTTTTCGGTGTGCCAACCGCAGTCGGCATATACAATTGCGCTGACCTCCTCATAATGGTTAGGGCCTATCAGTATTACCGTATCGTAGCTTTCTGTCAGTGTTTCAAAAAAAGACGCTATCATTCCGGAGGCGGTACCGTGATGGGGTATTATACCTGCGGTCACGGTACCGCTTATGTTGTAGGGCTGAGCCTGCTGCTTTGATGTTTCATAAACCTTTTCGTTGAAGTAAATACTGCTTAGGATCGATTCCGCAGATGAAGATGGGGATCCCTCCGCCGGCTGTGATGATCGGGAAGACAAAGCATCGTTTTCCAACGCCTCCGGCATCGTTCGAAATGACAGGGTGCATGAAACACAGGCTGTCAGAAGGATAAGAGCAAGAATAAGGATCATCAGTCTTTTCATTTGACCACTTCCACTGCAGATCGTTCACCGGTCACCAGTGCGCCGTTATCCACCCTTGCGGCAACAGGTGTTTCCACCACAAAGCTGCCGCTGACCACAGGTTTGATCCTGTATGTCACGGTTTTGCTGCCGATAACATCCTCATAGAATCGCACCGTCTGTCCGTCTACATATGCTGCTCTGTCTGCAAGACGGAAGCCTGTGGGGATATAGTCCTGGATATAAACTACGCCGGGTTTATCGGCGGTGACTGTGATGGTGACCGTCATATCTTCGCCCAGCTTTCCCGAGGGTTCCATATGTTTTTCAACAGTCAGGCTGGGGCTTTTTTGACCGGAAACCTCCTGAATACCTGCCATGTAGGAAACTACAACTGACGCTTCGCCGGAAGTAACCTCAAACTCTGCATTACTGTAATCGTACTCTGTTCCAAAACTTACAATAGCCATTCCTCTTTGGGAAACGGTCTGCATCACATTTTCGCCGTTTTTAACGTAAGAGAATTCTATCTCCTCTGAATCTCCTGCAGCAGGAGTATAGTGCCGCAGATACGCCATCAGCTCACACAGAGGATAAAACTCGGTATGCTCGGTGTGGGACAGGCTGTGCATGGCATAGATTATATACTGTGCCAGCTGCTCCGTTTCCTCAAGGTTCATAACAGAAGCAATCCCCAAAGCCATGGCTGTGTATTCCACATTGGTTTCTTCAATACCGCCAAGGTCGCATCTGAGCAGTTCCCGTTCTCCATCGGGAGAGATGGTCGTAAGCTTCGGTGTGACATACCTGTTGTAGATGTCATAGGCTCCGTCGTAGTCGCCAAGTATCGCAAGCCCATAGGCAAGGCGCAGCATATCAAGCTCCTGCAAAACACTTTCGTTTTCTGCCGCAAAGCTGCGAATGTCATTCAGCACAGGCTGACCAAATGCTGCAAGGCCAAGGTAGGAAGATGTGACTTCTTCTGCTGATGCACTGCTGATTTGGAGAATATTTTTAAACTCAAATGTAAGATTTGATCTGCTCACATATTGCGGCACCGCAGCAGCCATACGGGCACTGAAGAATGCACTTCCACTGCCTGCATCCAGTTCCGACAGCAGACCGTAGCTGTTTTTAATACCGTCAAGGGACGGCAGGTCATCGGGCAGATTCTCGTCGCCTGTAAAATCTGCCATTATCTCTGCAGCCAGATTTTTGGCGGCTTTTTCATCGGTTCTGGCATTACCCGAATAGTTCACCGTGTTCAGCACACGGTTATACGTCTTGTATGCATCATTGGAAACTGTAACAGTCACGGGATATTTTGTGGGCTCAAGACTGTTTACTTCATCGGCGGTGACTTCCCTTGTGACCCACAGCTCTGCAGCAGATTCCACGACCTCAAATGGCAGCTGAACAGCATCGGTATTGCCACCGGATCCGGCAGATAAATACAGGGTATAGCTGCCGGTTTCCAATTTTCCAAAATTGAAAGAAGCGTTTTCTCCTGCGCTGCACGTAACCGTTATTATGTCAACCACAGTCTCACCACTGCTGTTTTCGATAAAAGCATCGTAGAATACTTCATCAGAGCCGTCCACTTCCGTGCCGTAAGTCCTGCAGCCAAAGCTGATATCGTCACCGGTTATGAAAGTATCGCTGAATACCGGTGATACAAACATAGGCAAGCTCGTAGTTATGTTAACCTTGCTGTCTCCTGCGTTTTTGCCGTTTGCCGCAAGAGAGGTTATACGCCAGGAGGTCAGATTATCGGCAAGTTTTACGGTGGTATGCGCCTTACCTTCGGCATCAGTGGTCAGGCTGTCAAAGTTTAGGTCATCCACAAATTCCTTACGGTATTCCATAGGACCGCCGCCACCCATCTCAGCCATCATGTCGCCCATACCGCCATAGACTGAGATATAGCCCCAGTCACGGGTGCTGTACAGCGAATCAAGGAAGTCCGCTGACTGGTCTTTGATAGCAAAGGCCGCTTCATCGGATACGCTGATAAGCACTGCTGCACCGCTGACGGGATTGCCGCTGCTGTCGGTAACCACAACTGTTACATCGGCTTCACCGCCGGGTTCAAACATATCCGCGTCCGTTATTATGTCAACTATCAGTCCCCGCTGTTCCGGTTTGAACACAAGCTGACGTTTGGTGATGGTATAAACCTGACCATCGACGTAATAGGCGCCAAGCACATTAACATTGGGCAGGTTTCTTTCGTCATAGTCCACGCTGAAGGAATTGCCTTCCCGAAGCGTCGTATCGTAGAAGGTTTCCTGCTGCATGAAAGTGATGAAATGGCCCTCCTCAGACTCAAAGAGCTGGTCGTAGTTATAAACCTCCAGCAAAACATCTTCACCATCGGCAAAATGTGCCATATAAGTGGTTTCGTCGGTTTCAAAGTGAAGATTGATTTCCTCTTCAGCCTGATTGCCATAGGCACTGCCTGTGTGGTACACATCGGTGGTTACTGTGTAGCCGTCGCTGTCGGTGGTGGTGACGGTAAAGTTATAGCTTCTGTCGTCCAGCAGCTCAATATCTTCTATGATCGCCTTGCCGTCTTTCAGCTCTGCTTCCCATGGGCCGAGAGGTTTTTCAATCAGCTCATAGGAATAGGTTTCCACGTTTTTCTTATAAACTATATCGTAATAGCTGCCTGTGGGTATCTCCTGCCAGTAACGCTCCGTACCTGTGACGGTAACAGTATTGTCATAAGCTGCACCCATGATGTTCTCGGGATAATTGTCGGCATACAGTTCATCTTCCGATTCAATATCCCCCAGGTTAATATAGTTTGAGAATATCTCCATGCCGCTTTCGCCAACCTCGGCCTCAAGCATGATGTCGTGATAGAACAGGATTGGGTTCAGATAAGTGTAGGTCGCCACAGAATCCAGCTCGTCGGTGTTTATTGAAATATTTGCCGTATAGGGTCGCCAATCGCTTACCTCACCACGGTTGTAGGACAGGTCAAACCCGGTGCTGCCGTTTTCATCACACTTTGCTTTTTCGCTCTCCTTGTCCCAGCCGGCGGAGTATTCCAATACCACATTGGAAGCAGGAGTGCCATCGAAGAAAGATGCAGAGGCGGTAATACTAACATCGGAAATCTCATCGGCAAAATATATTTCTTTATCAGTTTCAGCTGATATTATGTAAATTGGTTTTTCGTAATCATTTACTTCTACGAACTTTCTGCAAACCAACTCATTGTTTATGTAAACCGAAATCGGAAGATTCGACCAACCCATATCCGCAATATCAAGTTCACATTCAAAGCTGCCGTTGTCGCTCAACTCCACGGTGACACGCTCCAAAAAGCTTGCGCCTTCAGGATCTCCGAACGCAACCTCTGCCGATTTTGGCAGCTCCACGTCACGGCGGGGCAGAATATAACCCCATACCTTTATGGTGTCGGTAGGCAGGTAAAGCTCACGGGAGGTATAAATGTAGCCGTAATAGTCCTCCGCCAGTTCATCACTGTAATCGTAACCGGAATAACAAACAGCTGCATACAGGTGGTCATCGTCTTCTGCTTTCAAAAGATATTGCCGTCCGCTTTCGTGTTCGGGAAGTTCCAAAACAGCACTGCCCTTGCCGTCGGTAACGGCAGTCACCGTCTGATTTTCGGTACTGACTTCGATATTTACTCCCTGCACCACGTCGTCGGTGCGGGTGTCGTTTATCCAAACAAGTATATGATCGTCAGATGCAGCAGCATATACGGACAATGGGGACACCTGGATGAATCCGAAGCCGGTGTCTGTTATACCTTCTTCTGTTTCCAGAGTGTACTTAACAACGTACATTCCTTCCGCCAATGCTCCGGGGAACTCTATGGTATAGGTTTCGGAATACCTCCCGGGAGTCGAAATCTGCCGGGCTTCGAAGCTCATAACAGCAGTCATGCCATCTGTATCCACCTCGTATCCGTTATGTGACGAAGCTGACCAAATGTCATCGGCGAATCGGTCAAATGAATCGTAAGCATAGACCTCCACATCAATGGGCAGATGAGTGTAATTATATCCTGCCGGGGAGCTAAGTACGGGTACCGTACCCGGGATAACCGATGTAAGTTCACCCCCGGACCAGCCAAACAGGCTTTCGCCGGACGTGTCAACACTGAACGTGAAGCCGGCAGTTTCTCCAATGGATATGCCGTTTGTGTCTGTCACCATGCCGTCAAGCGTTACAGTATAATCCGTTCCAGGTTCAAAACCTCCATCGGGTACAAAAATCACTGTTTTGCCCCGTTGTTCAAAACGTCCATCAACATCTGGCTTAATGGAAAAAGCAGCTTCAACAGTAGTTATGTCAACCTTGTCCGTGCTGAATGTGAACTCAATTCCGCTGTCGGAAAAAATGACATCTCCATCCATGGGATATGTGCCGGTAAGAGTAAACACATCAGCTGTCTGAAATGCCCATTTTTTCAGAGGATTTCCCTCATCATCAGTCAATTCAAGATTGACGATGGAGTTATTGGTAAGGTTTTCGGGAGAAAGTATTATTCCACCATTGGAAGCGGTCGAAAGGGTATAGTCAACTGATGGTATTATGTTAACATATTCCCTGACCATATCCTCAGTGATCCCATTGGCAGTGATGATAAAATCCGTATCTGTGCTGATACTGCTGCCCCTGTACTCCGTAGCAGTGACCGACAGAGTTGTTACATCGAAACCCATATCAGCGTTGCGAAGAGCAACGCTGGCATCACTGCCCAGGGCAGTGACGTCCGCACTTACCGCTTCCTCAACCAACGCCTCCTGCACACTTTCGGCAGGGGCAGATTTGTCTGTGTTTTGAAGCTTTGGCAGCATCATTGCTGCGGCAATAACAAGGGTAAAGCAAGCCGCCAAACCTGTCCATTTGATCCACGGACGAGCTGTGGTTTTTTTGCCGACTGATGCGGCATTTTCAATAAGGTCATCGTCTATCTGACCGATGGCACGGTAAAGATCATGCTTGTTCATATGGTCACCCCCTCCTGTCTAAGATAGTGTTTCAGCTTTTCACGCAGCCGAAACAGCATTGATCGTGTTCGTCCTTCGCTCATACCAAAACGCTTTGCCACATCGGATATGGAATCCGAATACCAGTATCGGCGGATAAATACGTTTCTTTTTGTTTCGTCCTGCTGGCGGAGCCAGTGGCTTATGAGCGAAGCTATGTATTTTTCCTCGTATGTGCTTTCCACGTTCTCAGGTGCAGAGATACACTCAGCCAACTCTGACAGTATTGTGTCCACTTCACCGTTTCTCTTTGCAGCGTTGTTATAGTCGTACCTGTCCAGCGCAAGGTTTCGGGTTATCTTTCCCAGAAATGACTGTAATTTTCCCGGTCTTGTGGGCGGTATGGCGTTCCATGCTTTCATATAAGTATCATTTACGCACTCTTCCGAGTCTTCTTTGCTTTTTAGTATGTTATATGCTATTGAAAAACAGAATCTGTCGTATTTGGCAGACGTTTCGGCTATTGCAGCCTGATCCCGCTGCCAGAACAGGTCGATTATTCTGCTGTCTTCCATAAACCACTTCACCTCAAGTCTGTAAGTCACAGCCGACCGATACAGCTTCGGCAATGACCTTTTCTCTCTCTGACAATATAGACGATAATGCAAATGATTTGTTTCAAAAATATTCAAAATTTGGACGGAACTTTGATATGTATACCGTCGTAGATATTGTATCATATTACGGCTTGTTGTTTGAACTATAAGTTTACGAAATGAAAGCATTCATTTATTGTTTTGCCTGTTCGCAAAAACAACCCTGTCGCTGAAAATTGCTTGCAATTTTCCGATATGCCAATGCCATGCGTTGCCATGTCCCTGCGGCGTAGGCTCAGAATGACAGCCCGCCGATTGCGCACAACGTAACAAACCTCACTGTCATTGCGAGGAGATGCAAAATCATCGACGTGTCGATCCGCTCACTTTTATGTATCATCAGAAGAATAATACGGATCAACATATCAACGCTTTGCGTTAACATATCACAAAACAACTAAGTTGTTTTTGCTCACAATGACGCGTTTTGGTTCTTTAACGATCACAAAAAAGGCTGTACCGAAAATCGGTACAGCCTTTGTGTTATGTAAACTTACAGTTCCACGACGCCTTCAAGAGGCATAAAGCCACGGAAGAAGGGTTTGATGCCGCCGGCAAAGCCAACGCACTGAGGAGAGGATTCAGACAGCATCAGCACATAATGGAATACCTCAATACCTTCGGAGCCTGCAAATGCAGAGAAAGATACAGAGAAGTCGCTCATAACGATATCGTCCACCTTCTGCTTACCGTGTTCCGAGGTCAGGATGCCTTTAAGCTGACCTTTGTCCTCATAGAATTCCAGTTCATAATGCTGCTTTTTAACAACACCGTTTTCATCGGGTCCACCCATGGCAAAGCTGCCTTTTGCACCGCCGGGTCCACCGGGACCGCCGGGTCCACCGGGTGCGCCACCTGCAGGGGGTTCACCCTTGCTAAGGTCGGGTGCGGGTTTGCAGCCTTCGTAATACTCCAGATCAACGGGGAATCCATCGATGGGGCCGGCAAAGCACATATTGAATATGATTTTCTTCATTTTAATCTTCCTTTCAAAATGGTTTTGTTTCGTAACATTCGATTGACAGTACAGCAGAATTCGATCAGTGTGACGTATTGTCCCGGTCACGGCGCGCCGTGACCCTACGGCATAACCGTTGGGCCGTTCGTATCTGACGGGTCGCCCAGGTCAGCGTGAGGTTAGCTTTGCTGACCTTGCTGACCTCACGGCGGTGCCCCCCTACGAAGTCTGACCTTGTGATGTCCTATTAGTTATACTTTTCGTCGTAAGCTGCCTGCATGATGGCCTGCATCTCATCCAAGCGCATTGCTCTGACTTCTTCCATGAAAGCGTCCCATTCGCTTACAGGACGGTCGCCTACTACGAAAGACAGCAGCTGCTCGTTGGCAAAGGTGTTCAGGTCAGTGGCTATCAGCGCATATTCGGAGGAAGCATCTGCGCCAAGAGTGACGGAGTATTCGGGATTGGATCTGGTGGCGCTCCAGGCAGCTTCTGCTTCAGCCATACGGGGATCGGTAAAGGTCAGCTCAAGAGCTTCCTGGGTCTGCATATAGGGCAGGAAAGCGTTGGCGGTATACAGAGAACGGGTGACGTTGCTGTTGTGGCCTTCGGGGTTGTTGATGATAAGGTCAAGGTAATAGGGCTTGCCGTCCTCACCGATATCATAGGTAATGCCCTTTACGCCGTAGTTTGCAAGGTCAGCGCCTTCTTCGGTGAACATGTAGTTCAGGAAAGTGATGGCCTGTTCGGGGTATTCGCAGTTGGTGGTAACGGAAACGCAGTTCTTGCCAGCCACGGAGTCGAAACCGCCCACATTGGAGGTTTCGGTGCCGGTCTTGGAGATATCCGTCAAAGGAGTGAGGGCAAAGTTGTCGTCATCGGTAACCTTTGCTTCAAACTGACCGTTGAAGGTCATACGACCGCTGCTCCAGAAACCGGTGTTGTGGTTCAGAGCCTGAGAGTCGTAGTACATGGGGCTTACGAAAGACAGGAAATCGTCGCCGAAAAGGCCTTCGGCATAATACTGAGCCAGCATTTCAATGTACTGTCTGGTCTCGGGTATTTCGAGAGAGCAGACAGCCACGCCGTCAATGTAGCTCCAGCCAACGGTTTCTGCGTTCATGGTGATATTGTAGCCATAAGTAAGCGGAGTATCGAGCTTAGCACCTACGCAGATGGTGTTGGTGCAGCCATACTCGTTTTTGAAAGCGGTAAGAACTTCGTGAAGTTCATCATAAGTTTCAGGTGCTTCCAGACCCAGTTCGTCCAGCCAGTCCTGACGGATAATGGCGCCGCCGGAAGTGGTGGGGTACGCTCTGTGGTTAATGCCAACAGCCTTGCCGGTGGCAGAAAGGACAGCCTCGGCATAGTCCTTGTCGTCACGGAACAGGGCAGCAAGTTCGGGAGCATACTCGTCAAAGTAAGGCAGCATATCGATGCAAACGCCGTCTTCAACTAGAGCATCGGCACCGGCGGAATATGTGGTGGTGGCTTTGCAGATAAGGTCGGGATAATCTTCAGCAGCGATCATCAGATTGAACTTTTCGGAATATACGTCATCGGTACACATCATGGAAAAGTCGATGGCACAGTTTGTGGCATCTGCCAGTTCGTTCATGGCCATGTTGTCCTGAATGAAGGTTGTTCCGTCAACAACGCTCAGGAACTGACCGGATGCGCTGCCGGCAATGGTAAAGGTATGAAGTTCTTCAAACACGGGATACAGAACCACGGGTTCTTCTTCAATAGGAGGAGTTTCTTCCTCGGGGGCAGGAGCTTCTTCTACTGCAGGAGCTTCAGCTTCCGGTGCTTCCTCCACAGGAGCCTCAGATACGGGAGCTTCGGATACGGGTTCTTCAGGTTCGGCTTTTTCGGCACAGCCTGCAAAAAGGCTAAGCAGCATTACCGCGACCAGAAGTAATGTTATGATTTTTTTCATTTTGTTCTCCTTTCTTGTTTTGTCCATAATCTTCCATAATTGATTTGGAGTTAGTGTAATTTTACATTCCGGCCGCTTGAAGGGTAAACAATCAAAAAATAAACAGGGTTATCAGTTTTATAACTATGTGAAAGCATAAACGAAAACAATCTGCACACGGTTGTATGCAGACTGATTTTAGAGTAATTAATATAACTGACGAAGATCACTGCGCCGAGACAACAGGCTGTCGAGGACGCCAGAGCCTGCGAATACGCTGTCATTTCGAGCAACGTCGAAGACGTTGGAGAAATCCCCAACTGTGTTGCGTATACTTTGGGGATCCTCTCGTCGCTCCGGTCAGCAATGCTGACCTCTCGCTGACCTTACGCTCCACCTCTCCCAGCGGGAGAGGCATGGCTCCCCCTTTGGGGAGCCGGCAAAAACGAAGTTTTTGACTGAGAGGGTAAGCTCGTCACCACAGCAAAAGCTGCAAGCAAACAGGCTGTACCGAAAACCGGTACAGCCTGTTTATGTTATGTAAACTTGATTATGATCACCACAACGGCAATGACCGCAACTGCCGCAATGAGCCCGAACCAGTCGGTTTTACGACGGTGCTTTTTTGGTGTGCCGGTTTTGCCCCAGGCTGATATGTTCCTGGCTTTTTCTTCATACTGAGCCTGGAAGTATTGCTGCTGAAGCTTTCCGTACTGCATACGGTTGTCGCTCATGGGATCATACCTCCGGTCTTTCCGGTTTAATTCCGGTCTTTTTTCTGGCCAGCTTGTCGGATATCAGTGCCGATATTCCAAGCATAACAAAGAGCAGCAAGAGCAAATATGAGTTGGTAAACACATTCTTGATGACCGCAAAGGTATCTACCTGACCAACGGTGACCACCTTGTATCCACTTTCGCTGTCCTGAATATTTGCCTTGACCCCTGTGTCTCCCCTTGCGGCTGCTTCGGCTTTTGTGTCCAGCTTTTGCACCATCTCCAAATCGTCGCTGGTCTGAGGCTTGTGACCTGTGTTTCGTATGGTGTATTCACCTGTAATTATGTTAACTTCAACAGCATCAGATGACACTTCACCCTCATACGCCAAAGCTATGCAGCCATTCTCGTAATCCCATAGATATATGGACTGAGGTATCAAAATGCTGCCATGGATCTGACCGGTCATGACCGAGTTATTCAGGGTGTAACGGGTTTTGATCTCCGTATTAAAAACATTGTGGTAGTCGTTGCCCAGATTATTGGAATACTCTATGGTTTTAGCCAGCATGCTTTCAAGCATTGCGATCTGCTGATTGGTCAAATATTCTTCCAGCGGCACATAGTATTCGCTGCCGTCTTCGGATTTGACATACAGGAAGCTCTCACTTCGACACATGGCGTTTCCCACTTCATCTGTTACCAGCGAGGAAGTATAGAAATAGCTTCTGCTGTACGGAAATGCCTGCTGCATCAGCATACGGTTTTCGGCGGTATCATGGGAGTGAAGTTCTGTGGTCAGCTCATCTATTTGTGTTATGTCAACTTCCATCCAGTCATTCATGGATTTCTTTTCACTAATAAGAGACAAGACACTGGCTGTTATCATTAAGATCAGCCAAAGTGCGGCAGCAACGATCACAGCACGTTTGAGATATTCTTTTCGGACTTCCTTGAAAACTACCATGTGATACCTCCTATATTAGCAAAACTCCAAACGGTATTGTAGTCGGCGGGAGCAAGCCCCCGCCCTACGGTTTAGTGTGTTCTTTACCGTCCTCCGGGACCGGTCATGCTGCCGACTCCGCCTGCTTTGCCGAAGGTGTTTCCATAGCTGGCACCGCCGGTCATAACGGTCTGAGTCAGGCGTTTGCGCTTGGCTTCCTCGTCGGTGTAGACCAGTATCTCCATGTCGGTATAGCGAATGGTCTGACCGTTTTTGACACGCTGGGAGGCTTTGGTAACGGCATCACCGTCGATGGTTATCTGACCACGGCTGATGGCACTTTTAACTCCGGAACCATCAAGGACTGACAGTGTTTTGAACACGTTTTTGATGGTGGTGGACTCCTTGCCAATGGGATATTTGATTATTTCGGAAGAGTTCTTCATGGTGATACCCCCTTGTTTTAAGTAATAGGTAAAAGTGAATAGTGAATAAGTGCGGTGCGTATAGGTGGTCACGGCACAACCTGACCCTACGGCGTAATACGTTACGTCGTGCGCTGTAGGGGCGAGCTGTGCTCGCCCATGGGCGGTCAAAGACCGCCCCTACGGAGTGATTCGTTACGTTGTGCGCTATAGGGGCGAGCTGTGCTCGCCCATGGGCGGTTAAAGACCGCCCCTACGGAGTGATTCGTTACGTTGTGCGCTGTAGGGGCGAGCTGTGCTCGCCCGTGGGCGGTCAAAGACCGCCCCTACGGAGTGATTCGTTACGTTGTGCGCTATAGGCGGAACGGTCAAGACCGTTCCCTACGATATAACAAGACAGCGCGATGAGCAAGACCCCGCCCTACGAATTTTTACCCCTCAATCTGTTTTTGCAGGATCTCCAGATTCTCACGGGTGATGAGTGCCGTATCCTCTATACCTTTCAGCTTGATCTCCCATGTCCAGCGGCCGTAGGGGTAGATTTTTGCAATCTCCGACAGCTTTACCACATAGGCACGATGGGTTTTCATATATCCTTTACCCTCGAAGAACGGCCACAGGTCGGAGATAGTTTTGGAAGTTATGTAAACTTCATCTTTGGTGATAAGTCTTGTGGTGCGGTCCTCCCGAGTGAGAAGTACAACGTCCTCCACAGGCACAAAGGACATGGCATCCTTGTTCCTTATAACCAAGGTGCGCATATCCGGTGCGGGTTCGGTGGTTTTGGTCTTTTGCAGCTTGCGTAGAGTCTGGCGCACCCGGTCAGTTCTGAATGGTTTTATCAGATAATCGAAAGCATAGACCTCAAAGGCTTCCGGCATGTATTCGCTGTGAGCAGTGACGAAGATGACGTTTGCTTCCGGCAGCAGCCGGCTCAGTTCTCTGGCAGCTTCGGTGCCTGTAAGCTCCGGCATTTCAACGTCCAGGAATACTATGTCCGGTTTCAGTGCCACGCACTGTTTTACGGCATCGGCTCCGTTTACCGCTTCGCCGATGATGGCAAAACCGTCCATGCTTTCGATTATCCGCCGCAGCATAAGCCGCATACCGGCATCATCGTCAGCTAAAAAAACTTTCAGTTCCATGTATTTTTCCTTTTCAATGTGGGGCTGTCCAGTAGGGGCGAGCTGTGCTCGCCCGTGGGCGTCGAAACGTCGCCCCTACGGTACAACAGGAGGGTGCGGTGGGTAACAGGCGGAACGACGGGGACATCGTTCCCTACGGTGTGATATGTTACGTTGTGCATCATCTTCGTTTTGACACGGGCTTGGATATTATCTCCGACATGACGATGGCATCTTTGAGGGACATTTTTCCGCTTATCATGGTGCTGCGCACATGATTGGCGGTTTTGACGGCCTTGAGCTCAGGTTCAACCGGATTCTTTTTCTGTGCAGGCTCCTGTTTTTCGGTCTGTATTGGTGCCATTGTTGGCACAACCGTCTTTTTGTTGTCGGGGATACGTTCCGGTGCCATGTCGTTGAGCTTTTTCTCTATCTGGCGGCTTCGCTTTTGCTCGGCTTCAAATTTCAGCCTCAGTATGTCGGCAGCCATCTTATTTGCCCTCCTCGGCAGAAGCTATGGAGTTGCGCATCTGAGTGTCGGAAATGACGTTCTGCATATTGTAGTAATCCATTACGCCCAGCTTGCCTTCACGAAGGGCTGCTGCCATGGCTCTGGGAACTTCAGCCTCGGCTTCAACGACCTTGGCTCGCATCTCCTGTACCTGTGCCACCATTTCCTGCTCCATGGCAACAGCCATGGCTCGGCGTTCCTCTGCCTTTGCCTGGGCAATACGTTTGTCAGCTTCCGCCTGGTCGGTCTGGAGCTGGGCACCTACGTTGCGGCCTACGTCCACATCGGCAATGTCGATGGAAAGTATCTCAAAGGCTGTACCGGCTTCAAGACCCTTGGACAGCACGGTCTGTGATATTTTATCGGGATTCTCAAGGACTTCCTTATGGGTCTCGGCGCTGCCGATGGTGGTGACCACGCCCTCGCCTACACGGGCGATGATAGTCTGTTCGCCTGCACCGCCTACAAGTCTGTCGATGTTGGCTCTGACGGTAACCTTTGCCTTAGCTTTCAGCTCGATGCCGTCCTTGGCAATGGCTGCTACGATGGGAGTTTCGATGACCTTGGGGTTGACGCTCATCTGGACAGCTTCCAGAACGTCACGACCTGCCAGGTCAATGGCTGCGGCACGTTCAAACTCCAGAGGGATATCCGCTCTCTGAGAAGCGATAAGGGCATTGACCACACGGTCTACATTGCCGCCGGCAAGGTAATGGGCTTCCAGCTTGTTGATGGGGATATCTATGCCTGCCTTGATGGACTTGATAAGGGGATTGACTATTCTGGAGGGTACAACACGGCGAAGGCGCATACCGATAAGAGTCCAAAGGCTTATGCGAACGTTGGCTGCCAGTGCGCTGATCCACAGCGTAACAGGCACAAGGGCAAAAAACACAGCAAGAAACAGTATGATAACTGCAATAATTACTACGGTTATGATAACATCGGGTGTCATTTTGATTCCTTCCTTTCAACATTATGTAAATCCTGTTTGCGGTGTGTTATTCCACCTCATCCACCGCAAGCGGTCCCTCTTCCCCTCAAGGGGAAGGCTATTTGGATCTTACAACGATCCTGTTGCTTTCCACTTCAACAACTTCCACAGCAGAGCCTGCGCGGATATAGTCACCCCGTGAGACCACGTCCAGACGTACTCCGTCCATATCCATCATTCCTGCGGGACGCAGGTCGGTAACGGCTTTACCCTCTTTACCAAGAAGATACTGCATATCCTCCACCCCGGAAAAGCCCGACTGCGTATCGGTGGATTCGGTAAGTACAAGTTTTTTCGGCAGACGTCCCTTTGAGAACATCGCCGCCGAAACAATCAACAGCAGCGCCACCAGTACAAACAGTACCGCTGCCATGATAAGCCCTTCGGCAAGGGTATCGGCAGTAATAATTATGTCAACCAGAAGGCAGATGATTCCGCCTACTCCGAAGAAACCGAATCCGGGTTGGAACACCTCTGCCACCAGCATGGCTACACCGATGACGAAGATGACTATTGATACCACGGAAATATCGGCAAAAAATGCTGCCACATTCATTGGAACACGCCTCCTTTTTTTGAAGTAATAAGTAAAAGTGAATAGTGAAGAAGTTATTGGCGGAACGGTCAAGACCGTTCCCTACATTGTGAATTAACACACTAATTGTATTATGTCAACTTAAATATCAGCACCACAACGGCGATTACAATCACCGCTGCTATGAGTCCAAACCAGTCGGTTTTGTGTTTTGATTTTTGATCTTTTTTTATTTCAATTTTCTTTGTATCAACAAGTGTTTGCAATGATTGATTCGCAGTTACCTGAGAAACATTTCCCCAGTTGACGTTGGGTGCAGCCATATGTATCCCTCCCTACAGTATGGGGTGCGTTATGTTGTGCATTGTAGGGACCGGCGTCCTCGACGGTCCGATATATCTTTGCCTTGTTGAACTTTCTCATTAGTTATGTCAACTTGTTTATCAGTTTCTCCCTAATGGTAAGTTCGTAGGGGCGACCTTTGGTCGCCCGTCTTTCCTTAGGGCGACCAAAGGTCGCCCCTACGGATTCTGACCTACGTTGTGCGCATTCGGCGGAACGGTCAAGACCGTTCACTACAATTCTAATTATATTCCGATTTTACCGTTCGGCAACAGCAAACGGCTGAAAAGTACATTTGGGCGTCTAAACTGTCGTTTCTGGTGTCGGTTTTGGCACGAAGGCGGTGAATGAGGTCACGCTTTCATCGGACTGTACCGTCATTTCTCCGTCATATTTTGCAAGTATTTTTCGGCAGATGGCAAGTCCCATGCCGTCGCCTTTATGCTTTCCGTGGGTGAATCCGGCATCAAAAATGAGGCTTATGTTATTTGCCGGAATGGGAGGCCCGTTATTGGATATTGCGAAACCGTAACCATGGATATCTTCACTCAGTTCTATGGTCAGGCGTTTGTGCCCCTCCATGTCTGCCATAGCGTTGATGGCGTTATCTATAACATTGCCGAATATACGGCAAAGCTCCCAGTCCTCTATGGGAATACCGCTGAGACTGGTTCTGGCATCAATGGTCATTTCGATGCTGCGATCGGCACACATCTGCTGCTTTGCCTGCAGGATGGCGTTCACCGCCGGGATAGACGTTTTCAGGACGGAATTGACTTTCTGAATGTCGGCGTAAACCTGCTCTATATAGTTATTGGCATCGTCGTACTGCTCCAGCTCCATCAGCCCGTACACCACCTGCAAATGGTTCAGATAGTCGTGACGCTGAGCACGAAGGGTATTATTCAGCTCGTTCAGCTGCCGGGCGGAATCTTTTGTCTGGTTCAGCTCCACATCGCGGTCTATCAGTGACACCGCAAACAGCAGTGAGACAAAGGCGCACAGCAGCGAAATAGCGGCCAGCACTATAAGAAGCGACTTTACCTCGGTCAGCCCTTCTTCTCCGGCGTTGATAATATACAGCGCAGCCAGAAGCAAACATATCATCAGGACAATATCCGCAATGCAGGTCACGGTTATGGTTTTTCTGATATTCAAACCTTTCTTCAAGTCAATTCACCCCTTTACTTAATTATTCATCACTCTTGTGGGTTAATTTAATTTACCTCAGTTTACCACAGTTATTATGCTTTTGCAAGAGTCTTTTTACACGATTTACCAAAATTCGTTATATTTTTGATTATTGGTTGACAATGTGATAAACTTCCGCTAAGATTACTGAGCTGTTGTTGCAGCGGTTTGCATTATTTGATAGTATCCAATGGCGTGACTTTATAATAATTTCGGGAGGATCCTGCGTTGTCTCAGACCACCATCGCCCTCATCATTTTTCTTATTACATATGTATGCATGATAGCTTTGCCAAATTGGCGTTATCTTGTTGCTATCGGTTCTGCGGTAGTTTTTATCGTTATTGGATATATGCCTGTTGGCGGTATAGTCTCAGCAGTTAACTGGAACGTGCTGCTGATGTTGGCCGGCACCATGGGTACCGTAGCCATGTTCATCGTTTCAAAGATGCCAAATAAGCTTGCCGACATGATGCTCAAGTTGTGTCCCAACGTCATGTGGGTCGCGGTTGTCATGTCTTTGTTTGCCGGTGTTGTTTCCGCTTTTGTGGACAATGTTGCAACCGTTCTGATGATAGCTCCCGTTGCTCTGGCTATATGCAAAAAGATGGGCACCTCCCCTATTGCAATGCTTATCTGCATTTCCGTTTCTTCCAATCTCCAGGGCGCAGCCACCCTTGTGGGCGACACCACTTCCATCCTGCTGGGCGGATATGCAGACATGAGTTTCCTGGACTTCTTCTTTATGGATGGCAGGTTCAGTATCTTCTGGGCTGTTGAACTTGGTGCTCTGGCTACTGTGCCTGTTATCATGTACCTGTTCCGGAAGGACAAGCAGAGCGTTTGTGCCACTGAGGTTACCGAAGTAACCGAGCTGATGCCCACTTACCTGCTTATCGGCACCGTCGTCTGCCTTATTCTGGCTTCTTTCATACCCAATAAGCCCGAGCTTACCAATGGCATGATATGCATGATCGCCTGTGTCTTTGGTGTCATCACTGCCATTCACAAGGACCACGGCAAACTGAATGTTGTAAAAGACACTTTCAAAGACATCGACTTTGAAACTCTGGCTCTGCTGGCAGGTCTGTTTGTTGTTATCGACAGCATTACCAGAGCCGGAGTTATAGATCTTGTCAGCGGTGTTATAGTGAATCTGGGCGGCGACAACCTGTTTCTGATGTACACCATCATCGTATGGGGCAGCGTTGTTATCTCCGCTTTTGTGGACAACATTCCTTACGTTGCCACCATGCTGCCTGTTGTGTCCGGCATCGCTTCCATCATGGGCGTTGACCCCACGGTGCTGTATTTCGGTCTGCTGACCGGTTCCACTCTGGGCGGCAACCTGACTCCCATCGGCGCTTCCGCAAACATCACCACCATCGGTATTCTCAGAAAACAGGGCTACGAGGTCAAGACCTCCGATTTCCTTAGAATAGGCGTTCCATTCACCCTGATGGCAGTAACAGTAGGTTACCTGTTCTGCTGGTTTGTATGGGCATAAAAAAATCCCGGACTGATGTCCGGGATTTTTTTGAAGTAATAGGTAATAGTGAATAGTGAAAAGGTGATGTGTCGGCCAAAGCCGACGGATTTAAATATGTCGCCGCAGGCGACACCTTACTTCTTCACTCTTCACTATTACCTTTTACCTAAAATAAAAATCCCGGCCGAAGCCGGGATTTATTATTTTATTTGCTGGGCAGCTTGACGGTGGCTTTGCCGTGTTCGTAGATGCAGCCGTCGATGGTTTCCATCCAGAAGATCAGGTCAACAAGATGTTCGCCGTTCTTGACGGTCTTGCCCACAACTTCGGACTTGATGATCATAACGTCGTGCTGGAGGCCGTGACCTTCGATACGGCGTCCTGCCATGGAGGGGGCCATACCGACAAAGTTGGGGGCATCGGGGTTCATGGGGAAGTCGAAACCGAAATCGCTCAAATCGGTCATGATGCCCCACTGGATCTCCTTCAGCCAGCCATGATCGCCCATCCAGTTGTTGATGTGGCGAATAGCAAAATCACGGCCTGCGAAGTTGATGAAGATGCCTCTCTTGGTCTGCTTGGGAGGTGCAGGCATGGGAGCAGGTTCTCCGCCTTCGCCTTCGGGCATGGGAGGAGGTGCCATGTTTCTTCTGGGATCGTCAAATTCGGGAGGTTCGGGAGTGAGAACCTTGGGATCTTCGGGGAAGTAAACGCCGGTCTTTTCGTCCTTGACCATTTTGGCAGGATTTGCGGGATCCAGCATTTCCTTCTTCATGGTGCGGCTGCCGCCAACGCCCATACCGTAAGGAGGAGTGGGATTTGCGGTGGACTCGATGGGGCCTTCGCAGGTCCAGGTGGGCTTATCGCCAACCTTGACGTCCTGCCAGTAGAGCGGTTCTGCACCCTGGCGTTTTTCGTTTTTCCACAGTTCCTTGATGGTTTCCCAGTCAGCATCGGTGTAGACGTATTCGGGACGCTTCCACCAGTCGGGGCTGAGCCATGCGGGAACGGAAGGATCCATTTCGCCTTCTTTCCAGCTCTTGAGGTTTTCGGTGGCACCGAACATGACCTCAGTGACCTTTACGCCGTTCTGATTGTAAACAGAACCGAAGCACTGGATGACCATGTTACGGTATTCGCCGCCCTCTTCGGGGGTGATATCGGTGAAGTTGATGGAATCCTTGACGATATACAGGGTGTCGCCGGCGTAGATGGGAGCCAGCTGCTTTACCCAGTGGTTCAGGGAGCAGACGCACATCATGTCGCGGGCTTCACGGGGGAAGGCGGTAAGGATACTGTCGTCATGGGCACCAAAAGCGGGCATGGCGATCTTGCCCTCGTACCCCATCTTCTTTGCATACTCGTCGTCGGTATACAGGGGGTTTTCGGGGTCGTACTTATAGGCATTGTACAGCATCATGTCCTCTTTGACTTCCAGCTTGTTGCTTACGCCGGGAGTACCCTCGGGCAGAGTGCCGGAGATAAGAGCCTTAACATCAATGGGGCCGCGTTCCTGCAGAGCTTTGGCTTCTGCCAGGAAAACTTCCATGCCGGCCTTTTCGCGGTCGGTATAGATGCCGGGATAGAAGGTCTGGAATTTACTCATGTTTTATTCTTCCTTTCGTGTATTCATTCAGCCTGATAGTATAAATTCTAGTTTCACTTTTTAAGAATGTCAATGTGATATTTTGATATCCATATTGTGTTTTCGAGCGTTTATAGATATAATTAGTAAAAAATCAAATTGTAGACAAAGTCAAAGTGGACTTTGTCTACAATTTGTGAGCGATGAGCGAATATCGTTATCTCGCTCATCGCATCCGCTGCGGCGGGGTTATTGAATGCGAAAGGGGCCTCTCGGCCGGCCCCTTTCACTCTTTCCCCGCCTCCTGTATCCTGCGCTTCCGCGTTTGTCTACAGTATGAAAAATCTTACTATCGGAGCTTACCCTATGAAAAACGCCGCCCACAAAAGCACACTGCCATATGTCATGTGTATCCTTATCCAAAGCGTTGTTTACGGTCTGGGCAATCCCCTTACCAAAGTGGGATTCGACAGCATAACTGCACTGTGGTGTCTTGCCATTCGTTTTTCTGCAGCAGCGGTACTGCTGTTTATTATTTTCGGAAAACGTACCGTATCTCAGCTTAAGGTTACAAAGCCCTCTCAGTGGCTTCCTCCAAGCATATGCATGGCATCCGCTTACATATCCTGCAACATCGCTCTTGGGCTGACTACCGCCACCAACGTGGGATTTGTAATGTCTCTGCCGGTCATATTCACACCTTTTTTATCGGTGCTGCTGCTGAAAAAAAAGTATCCTGTCCGTTCAATTCCGATACAGCTGGCCGTGGTAGTTGGGCTGTATTTGCTGTGCTGCGGTGGAGGCAGCTTCACCTTTGGTGCGGGCGAGTTAGTAGCGTTGATATGTGCCCTGTCGCTGGCTTTTGCTCTGGTTTTTTCAGAAAAAAGCCTTAATCAGATGGACGCTTTTTCCATGTCCACCCTTCAGACTGCTGTGACAGCAGTAATTTCAGCGGCAGCCGCATTCATATTCGATGACGTTTCCGTACTACCCGGTGTTGAGCCTCGGGCATGGTTAATCGTTGCCTATCTGGCAGTCACCTGCACCTGCCTTGCTTACGTTCTGCAAAACACCGCTCTCAGTCACATTTCTTCGGGCATGGTGTCCATGCTCCAGTGTACCCAGCCCATATTAACAGCATTTTTCTCATTCATTCTGCTTAAAGAACGGCTCAACCCCCTTGGTCTTGCAGGTGCAGCAATAATCACCATATGTGTTGTTGTCGAGAATTATGTAAACTATCACAAGGAGGAAGCTATTGGCGGGCGGCGAAACGCTGCCCCTACGGTGTGAACGCAGCGTTGTGCGTGGTTGGCGGGAGCAAGCCCCCGCCCTACGGTTTTATAAATTATGTTAACTACCCGAGGATTCTCAAATGTACATTCCCGAAAGAATCAAAAACCTTGTGGGCGACAAACCTTTTACCCTTGACCGAACAGGTATGTCCGGCTCCACAGTTATGTGTTTCGATTACATGGTGCTGAAAATCGAAAAGCAGAGTGTGGAATCAGACAACGAGCACATCATGATGCAGTGGCTTCAAGGACGACTGCCTGTGCCGGAAGTTATCTGCTCCCACACTGAAAACGGCACTAACTACCTGCTGATGACCAGAGCAAAAGGCAAAATGCTTTGTGACGAGTCTGTTATGACTCAGCCAAAACTGCTGGCAAAGCTGGTTGCAGATACTTTGAATATGTTGTGGCAGGTTGACATAACAAATTGTCCGTCCATCAGAACGCTTGATTCAAAGCTGGCTCTTGCACGCCGGCAAGTGGAGTTGGGTCTGTGCGACATCTCAAACGCTGAGCCGGATACTTTTGGCGATGACGGTTTTGCTTCCCCCGAGCATTTGCTGCGTTGGCTGGAAACCAACCGTCCGGACTGCAAAGCCGTGTTCTCCCACGGTGATCTGTGTCTGCCCAACATATTTGCCGATAACGGCCGTGTAAGCTGCTTTATCGACCTTGGCAGAAGCGGCATTGCTGACCCATATCAGGATATTGCCCTGGGATATCGGAGCATTTTACACAACTGCGACGGTACCTATGGTCCTGTTTATGAGGGATTCAAGCCTGAAATGCTGTTTTCCGAGCTGGGCATACGCCCCGATTGGGATAAGATACGTTATTACATTCTGTTGGACGAGTTGTTTTGAGGGTTGCTGTGTGTAACAGGCAGGCGGATGATTTCCGCAAAAAAGGCTTCTCCTTGAGGAGAAGCTGTCGAGCTGCGCGAGACTGATGAGGTGTAGGAAGCGTAGCTTCTGTTATTATTTCACCTCATCCACCGCAAGCGGTTCCCATTCCCCTCAAGGGGAAGGCTTTCGGGCGGATAATATCCGCCCCTACGATATTACTGGTAAGTGCGGTGCTTAACTGCTCCCTGCTCCCTGCTCCCTGCTCCCTGCTCCCTGCTCCCTGCTCCCTGCTCCCTGCTCCCTGCTCCCTGCTCCCTAAAAAACACCGCAGCTTTGCTGCGGTGTTTTTTACTATCTTCTTCTTTTTGCCTGGAGGCGGTTGGGTTTGAAATCGTAATATGTGGGTTCCTTTTTCTTGAAGATCCAGTAAGCAAACAATGCCACCAGAGTTACCATCACGCAATAGATGATGTCTGCCTTGATAAGGCCGAGGGAACCGTCAAACTGATACAGTGCCACAGGTACGGAAATAGCTGCATGAAGCACCAGTGAACCGGGCAGGAGATACTGGCAGTCATCTCTGGTGGCTGCGTACCATACAAGCACGGACATTGCAATCTGCTGAATGATAAAGAACAGCTTGTTGATGCCCTCCATGAAGAAGCCCCAGGGATCGGCGCTGCACATGCCTTCCAGGATCATCTGCAGCTCCGCAGCACTTTCGGGTGCGCTTTCTGCGATGACGTTGTCGATACCGTAGTTCTGAACGGTCAGTGCCAGGGCAAAATTGGATATTGCCATGATGCCCACATAAATGGAGGAATAGCCGGCAAAACCGATACCAAAACCCACCGCTGCTGTGCAGCGTTCGTACTTGTTTTTCATGTACAGTTTGAAGAACGCATATTTGCTGACCTCTTCAAACAGTGCAGAGACACAAACAACGTACAGGACGTACTGTATCTTATTGTTAAGTATGGGCTGACCGTCTGCAAGAACAATGCTGTCTACCATGCTTTTGAGGATGATGACGAACACAAAATAGGTCAGAACACCAAACAGTGCCTGGCGGAACTCTACCTTTTCACGCACCACCAGCCAGAACAGAAACGGCGAAGCGATGCATACAAAGGCGGTAAAGCCCATAAATGTTGACGACAAAGTGGAAATAGTCATTGGGTAACCTCTCTGGAAACAAAATGTTTGGGTAATCGTCAATCCATATTCGTTCGACCGATAGGCTTCCCCTTGAGGGGAAGCTGTCAGCGAAGCTGACTGATGAGGTGTATGGTTCAAAGCACCCGCGAAATAAGCTCTGCTAAGCAGTTATGCAGCGACACCTCATCCGCCTCACTGCGTTCGGCACCTTCCCCTTAAGGGGAAGGCTTCTAATATATCAATTACGATCCAGTACACAATACCACAATTTTCCGCAAAAATCAAACCAGCACGCAAAGCATTTTTGCCACCTGAGATCTTGTTACGGGACTTGCAGGCAAAATGCTGCCGTTGGAACCGGATACAACACCCTGAGTTACCAGAGCCGAAACGTATCCTGCTGCCCAGTCTGCCACTTCACCACCGTCATTGAACTGTGAAAGGCTTGCTTCTGAAAACCCTTTTTCCTGGGTTCTGCCGATGATGGTCATGGCCTCGGCGCGTGTCAGCGAACTGAGCGGCTTGAAGTTCAGCACTCCTCCGGAGGAGTCTCCCTTGATGATGCCAAGGCTGTAAGCCGCCTTTACCGCATCAAGTGCCCACCAGGAAATTTCGTCCGTATCCTCAAAAGGCAGCTGAACATCAGAATATTTTGCAAGGTCGGTGCCCAGCCAGTTGGTCATGATGACTGCAAACTGTTCACGGTTCATCTCGCTGTCGGGCTGATAAACCAGCCGGTCGTCTGCATTTATACCGCTGACTATCTGCTGACCGAAAAGATAAGTAACAACACTGTCGGCCCAGTGACCGTCCATGTCTGCAAAGGGGCTTGTTTCACTGCCCGCAATCTCCCAGCTGCCGGAGCTGAGGTTTCCGCAGGCATCGGAAGCCACGATGCGCAGTCTGTGGGTGCTGCCGTCGGCAGGAACATCAACAAAAATGGAGCCATTATCGAAATCGAAAGCCGTTTCTTTGCCGTCTATGGTAACTTTGATATCATCTGCAGTCACAGCGGTAAGTCCTGCGTCTGCCACGGTTCCCATGAATCCGTTTTCTGAAAGCGCACCGGAGATCACAGGCCCCGTCAGGTCGCTCAGTGCGCCGGTGGAGGCAATTATCTGGTCGATATATATGCTGCCGGAGGTACTTCCGTCTGTTCCGGCAGTCATGCCGATACCCTTGATAACATTGGTGCCCTCAGCCAAAGACATGGTTATATATTTCCAACCGGTAAAGTCTATGGTCTGAGTATGAACCTGAGGAGTTCCGTCAGCTTTGGCAGTTATGACGTTAAGAGCATTCCCCTGTCCGTCACCGTATACCCAGAATGCCAGATGGGTAGGTTCGCCTTCCAGCGCAACGTCCATCTTTGCTGATGGCGGAGTTTCGCTGCCGGAGGCAGACAGGTCGTAATCCAGCTTCAGGCTGCTTCTTCCGTATTTTACTTTTGTAAGGTCCTTTTCCAAATCGGTGGACAAAGCACCGTTTTCGGGCTGGGGCAGAGTTGCACTGCTTTCAAAGCCTTCCACCGCCCTGCCGGATGCCATCTGAGGAGTTACGGTGACCTGTATGGTTTCGCTTACATCACCGCTGCTGACAATAATGCTGCCGGCTATGGCACTGTCGGTATAGGCTGCCTTGAAAAGTCCGTCTTCACTGATGGTACCTATGCCGTCAGTTACCTCCCAGCTGAAGCAGGAGTCTGACGTCACAAGGTCAAAGCCTTTATATTTGGCTGATGCGGTCAGTTCGATCTCGCCTGCGGGAGCAACTGCCAGAACACCGCTGACTTCACTTCCGTTTTCTTTGGAAACGGTAATGGTGTCGGGTGTATCGACCACGTTTACCACTGCTTTTCCTGTGAGTTCCTTTGAGGATACATGGACTTCTCCCCGGCCTGCAGTTTCAGCAGTGAAAACACCGTAATCGTCCATGGTGCCAAGCTCACCGCCGTCAAAGTTCAGGACAATGGGTACTTCGGACGGGTGCCAGTTTTCATCGGTTGCGGTAATTTCGTATTTCTGGGCTGCACCCTTGAGCATCCATGTGTCGTAGGGGTACATGAACAGTTTGGCAGCTTCACCTGTGGCTTCGGCAGTATTTACAAGGAAGATGAAGTTTGCGCTCTTGCGCTGGGTACCGTCGGAAGGACTGGTGACGGTCTCAAGACCGGTGTAACCGGGATATCCGGCTGCCATTACTGTGCTGCCTCCGCCATCAAGGTTGACAGCTTCAACACAGCCTATCTCAAGCAGTCTGCGAGCCAGAGTATCCAAAGTAACGCCCTTGGAGTGGCCTTCCTGCTTACCGTCTATGGTGTAGAACACTGCAGTACCGTCTGATTTCTTACCTACGGCGGTTCTGGCAGTTATTTCATCGGCGGTGGAGTCATCAAATTCCTGAACCTCACCGTCTTTTATCAGCCATGAACCTGCACCGACGGCATAATCCACCCAATACCAGTCGTTGGATATTTTCAGTGAGATGTTTGCCGGGTCACTGAGCTTCAATGAATTGAGATCCTTGGCAGTTGTATCGCTGGAGTAGGCAGAATCCGTTGCCACGGAAAGGAGCATTCCGTTTTCTGGAATATTGACCTCGCCTTCTTCCTGCACGGTTTGAATAACGATACAGGGATAGTCATATCCGGCGTACAGCTTTTCTTCATCTATCTGAATGATAACGCTCGTATTGGCAATGGCAGCTTTATTGGTGTCTGCATAGTCACGGGTATAGAGAACAGGTCCGCTGGTTGCGGTAAGCTCTTTGTTTATATGTACATTCTTCAGAACCATGTCCCCAAGATAAACATCACAGGTTATACCGGGGTCACCCATAATAACAGTTCCGTCTTCTTTGAAACCTACGGCGATTCTGTTGTTGGGCGTTGCCATGATGTATCCTTCGTTCATTACTACACCCATGGAAAGCCCGGTGGAAAACTCAAAAAAGTCACCGTTGATACCGGCTACAGGCACTTTGCCCAGACCTTCAAGATACTCGGTAACGTAGTCCAGCGTGGAGCGTCCGTACAGTCTGCTGCCGTAAGCCACTATAGGCACCACGGAACCGCCGGGAACGTATTCGATCCACGTTTCATTCTGGAGTGCATCTCCGTCCTTCCAGACAGTGGAGTTCAGCAGTGTGTTCTGGTTTATGGTAAGATACTCGTCCTGAACACGGTCACCAAGCACGGCCGCCGAAGCATATGTAATGGTCATTGTTGCTGCCAATGCCGCAGCTGCAATACGTTTTTTCAGTTTATTATTGAAATTCATACAGGTCACTCCTGATTTGATTTGATATTATGTTAATCTTATGCTATCATACATACATAGTTTTTGTAAAGTGTTTGGCATTTTAAAAATTTCTGGATTATGTAAATTAATTGTGACATTGGAGGATACATTTATGGATTGGCTGGAAGTATGTGTCAAAACCTCCCACGAGGGTATTGAGGCCGTATCCACACGGCTTACCGCCATTGGTATAGACAGCTTTATAATCGATGATGAATCGGAATTCAATAGTTTTCTTGAAGAAAACACCAAATACTGGGACTATGTTGACGAAGAGCTTGCAGGCAAAATGAAAGGCATATCCCAAATCAGGTTTTACATTGAGGACGGAGAGGACGCTCATGCTCAGATAGACGGCATAAAAGCTCATATGCAGGCATTGAAAGAGTCCGTCTCCTTTGATATCGGTTCCCTTGAAATCACCACATCCGTCCAGCGTGACGAGGATTGGGAAAACGCATGGAAGCAGTATTATGAGCCTATTGAAATAGGCGAAAGAATAATTATCAACCCTGTTTGGCTGACGGCTCCCGATGATGAGAGCAAGGTCGTTGTGAACCTGGACCCCGGAATGGCTTTCGGGACAGGTTCCCACGCTTCCACCAGAATGTGCCTCAAGGAGCTGGAGATTAGGGTATCCGGCGGCGAGACCGTTCTTGACCTTGGGTGCGGCAGCGGCATACTGGCTATTGCCGCTCTGCTGTTGGGTGCTAAATCCGCCACAGGACTGGATATCGACGATAAGGCTGCGGATATGGCTGCGGAAAACGCGGCACTGAATGGTTTTACCTCACCCGTATTTACCGCCATGGCAGGCAACGTGCTGGCGGAAAACTGCCCTGAGCTTGGTAAATACGACATTGTCCTTGCAAACATCGTGGCAGACGTTATAATACCTCTTGCTCCCATAGTCAGCCGTTACATGAATGAAGATGCGCTTTTTATCTGCAGCGGCATCATTGGAAACCGTGAGGAAGAAGTTACGGCAGCCATCACCGGTGCCGGGTTTGAGATCCTCTCCTGCCGCAAGGAAGAAGATTGGTGCCAGATAACGGCTGTTTTAGGGGCTAGGATCTAGGATTTTGGGGTTAGGGAGAAGCGCAGAAGACACCCCTCTTGCAATCATTTTGATTCTGGTTTATAATGTAGTCTCGTTTTACACAAATCCTACACAAGGAGCAATTCAATGAAACTCACCAGCATGAGAAGACGCAAATCCATGCGGTCACTTGGGCTGCTGATAACAGCTCTTGTTCTGTTGGCGGTAGTCATCGCCATTTTCGTCTTCTTTTATCTGCAAAGATACATGGTTTATTCTGCCGATGGCGCACAGCTCAACAAAGATGCCACCTTCGGCACTGCGGCAATTCCGGAGCCTACCTCCACAATTTCACCGCAGCTGATTTACGATGACCCCATACCCGAGGACGAACTGGCTGCCATGGCACCCGTTGAAATGCCCGAACTGGAAAAGCTGAACGCCGTCTTTGTTTCATACAACGAGCTGGCTGACATCCCCGCATTGGAAGCCAGACTGAAAGACATGGAATATTCTTCCCTTGTTATTCAGGTGAAGCGTGACCACGGCAACCTTGCCTGGCAGTCTGCCATACCCGGCACTGCCGAATACTGTGAGGGTACTCCCGACGTTTTGGAATTTTTCAAGTCACAGGCAGAAATGGGTAAGTATCTTGTGGCAAAGATATCCTGCTTCAGAGATGACCTGTTCGCCCTTGACCATCAGAGTGAGGGACTGCCCATCACCGGCGGTGCTCTGTGGGTCGACAGTGACAACTATTACTGGATGTCACCCGAAAGCCCGTCCGCTCTTAACTACATTATCTCCATTGGTACCGAACTTAAGGGATACGGTTTTTCCGAGCTGCTGCTGGACAATTTCTCATACCCCACTTCCGGCAACCCGTCAAGCATCATCTACTCCAGCTCCACTCCGAAAGCTACCGCCATCAGCTCCGGTGCCGATCTTATCCGCAGCAGTCTTTCCGTTGTGGGTATGCGTGTCAGCATCCAGTGCGCAGCCTCAACCTGCTCCTCCGGAGCAAACTCCGGTGCCGGTCACAATATGTCTGAGCTTGTCAGCCGTTTTGACCGCATATATGTTGAACTGGACGCAGGCAGCAATATCGGCGGCGTTATCGACGGACTTGTAATGTCCTCCGGCGGCAAGGTGTTTATGGAAAACTGGGTGGTGTTCATCACCGCCTCCAACGACACAAGATTCCAGGAGTACGGCGTTGCAAAAGTAAGTGAATAAAGATAAAAAGAGTCGCCGTAATGGCGGCTCTTTTTGATATTAATCGGCGGATGACAAGGACGTCGTTCCCTATGGTGTGGATACGTCACGTTGTGCGTAATCGACGGCGGGAGCAGAAGCCCAAGGATTCGGCATTGCCGAATCCTAACGAAGTTCGCTTTGCGAACTTTACCCGCCCTACAGTGCAGCATGTTGCGTTGTGCGTTGTAGGGGCTGGCGTCTTCGACAGCCCAAAGCGGAACGACGAGGACGTCGTTCCCTACATCATCGACGCAAGCGCTGCCGGAATCGCTTACGGATAAATCCGTAAGCTCAAACGCAGCACTGCATCTCCTCTCTCAAACGCAAACATTTCATTGGTTTGCGTTTGAGGTGTAAATATGTTACGTTCCCACTGTCATTCTAAGCAGCGAAGCGACGTGAGAATCCGTAATAAGAATACGGATTGCCACGGCTCCTGATGAGCCTCGCAATGACAGATTTGTCGACGTGTCACCCGGGTCAGCCAAGCTGACCCACAGCCGTGACCCTACGGCGTGATACGTTGCATTGTGCGTTATTAATTATTAAAAAATAATTTTTTGTTTCTCTTTTGTTTACAAATTGTAATCTTTTCCGTTATAATATATGTCAGGATATCCCGTCAGCATAATTGGGGTATAACAAAAGTAACACGCTTGTAAGGAGCCGGATATATATGAACAATGTCAACACAATTCTGACCGAAGTAAAAAAAGCCGTTGCCGGTAAGGACAGGATACTTGTGTGGGTACTCACCACCATCCTTGCCCGGGGTCATATTCTGTTGGAGGATATACCCGGAGTTGGCAAAACCACCATGGCACTGGCCTTTTCCCGTGCACTCGGTCTGGACTATGGCCGTGTCCAGTTCACTCCGGACGTTCTTCCATCTGATATCACCGGCTATTCCATATACGACAAAGAAACCGGCTCCATGCGTTACCAGAAAGGTGCCATACTCTGCAACCTCTTTCTGGCAGACGAGCTTAACCGCGCCACTTCCCGAACTCAATCCGCTCTTCTTGAGGCCATGGAAGAAGGGCAGGTCACCGTTGACGGCTTAAGCCACCCTATCCCTCAGCCCTTTACGGTTATCGCCACCCAGAACCCCACCGGTGCCAGCGGTACGCAGCTTCTGCCCGACAGCCAAATGGATCGTTTCACGGTCAGACTTTCCATAGGCTATCCCTCCCCACGGGACGAGCGAAGCATGGTGCTTGATCGTCAGGGAGGCAATCCTCTCGACAGTGTCCGTCAGGTTGTAGACACTGCGGGTCTTGCCGCCATGCAGGACGAGGCTGCCGCCGTTTACATCAAGGAAGAACTGGTCGATTATATCGTTACGCTGATGGGCAAAACCAGAAATCACGAGATGATAACCCGTGGCGCAAGTCCCAGAGCTACCCTGTCCGTAACCTCCATGTCCAAGGCAGTGGCGGCCATACAGAACCGTGACTACGTTATTCCTGCCGACGTTCAGGCTGTTTTTGCCGACGTTGTGGCTCACAGGCTGCTGCTGTCTCCTGAAGCGGAGGCAAGAGGTCTTTCCGCAGGCAGTCTGCTGGATGAGATACTGCGCAGCGTTAAGGCTCCAAAGGTCAAGTAGCCATGGCAAAAAACAGAATACTGTATCTGCTCTTTCTTTTGGGAGCATTTGTGTTTTACCTTTACTATTTTGCGTGGTTTTCGTGGTATCTGCTGATTCTGGCGGCAGTGTTTCCCCTGCTTTCTCTCGCTGCCAGTCTGCCTGCCATGGTGACCTTTAAGCCGGAGCTTATCTGTCCCGCAGCCGTCAGGCGAAGCGAACCTGCTTATATTTCCGCCGGCAACTCAGAACAGTTTTTTGCTCCCGCTCCCACATTCAGATTTAAACTTACCGTAACAAACGCCATGACCGGTCGAAGCATAACAAAAAAAGCAGCCGTCTCCGGCGGCAGATCATATATGTCCCTGTTGGACACTTCCCACTGCGGAGCCTGCACCTGCTCAATTCAAAAAGGGTACGTCTACGATCATCTGGGTCTGTTTCGTTTCCCGGTTTCCGGCACCAGAAGCGTTGAGATGCTGGTGATGCCGTTGGAAAAGGAGATCGTTCCAAACCCCAACCTTGGAATGATGCAGTATAAAACATATCACCCCAAAGCAGGCGGAGGTTTTTCCGAGATCCACGATATGCGCCGGTACCGTCCCGGAGACAGCATGAGGGATATCCACTGGAAACTCTCGTCCAAACTGGACGACCTTGTGGTCAGGGAGGCTCAGGAGCCCGACCGCCGTCAGGTGATTGTCAGCTTCGATTTCTGCAGCAGTCCCACTGTACTGGACAGCACACTGGATCAGCTCATGTGGCTGTCTGACCGGCTGATAAAGCATGATATCGAGCACGATATCATATATCTCGATCCGGAAACCATGGCGCCTCAGTGCTATACCGTGAACTCATCAGCTGACCTTGAGGTTTTTATCTGCCGTCTGCTTCGGCAGCGCGCTGCCGAAACCTCCGGATTGATCGGGCCGTTTCAATCGGCCGATTGGCACTGTCACATAAGTGCTCATACCAGGGAGGTCAGCCATGAGGATTAAACGTATTGCCCCCTTATTGTGGACATTCATATACTCTGCCGCTCTGTCGGTCAGTTCGGTGTATTGTCTTACGTCCTCCTTTGGATACCCAGCAGAAAATGAGCTGATGTATGCAGCATTGATGGCTGCCGCGCTTTTTACCCTTCTGACTCTGATCCCGAAGCCCGGAATATCTCTGGTTTTATCCCTGTTGGTTTTTTGCGTGCTGTTGTATGCACCCGTTGGTAAGGCATTTGTGGGCGGTATGTTTCGGATGTTCGGCATCATACTCAAGTCCATTTCAGAGTTTTATCCCATACTGACTTTGCCCTGCCAATACTGCACCCTGCACGGATATGGCAGCTGTGAGGTTTTCCTGTTCTTTCTGTCAGCAGCTCAAAGTCTTTTGCTTTGCCGCTGCATAACTGCCGGCAAGTTCATTTGGCCTGCCTTGCTGCCACCGTTTGCAGTTATCGCTCCCTGCTTTTTCATTGTGGAAGCTCTGCCCGATCTGCTGCCGCTGATGATCTTCGTCGGAACTGCTGCATTGCTGATACTTACCCAGCATCAGCGCTGTCAAAACCGTTGGTCAGGTGCAAAACTCAGCTTTATAATGGTTGTGCCTGTGGCAGCTCTTATAGTTCTTATCGCCGCCGTCTGGCCAAAGGACACCTATGAACGCCCCTCGTGGCCGGACGAGATGCGCCAAAACCTGATATACCGCATAAGCACATTTACTGCAAGGCCTGCAGCTTCCGAGCACGAGGTTTCAAATAATCCTGACATCAGTGCTGCGATTTCGGCAGTGGAAGTCTACGAAGATGATTTGTCAAAAGCCGGTCCGAGGAAGTATATGGGCGTTCAGGTGATGCAGGTAAAGGCTCCGGACAGCGGCATGCTTTATCTTAGGGGCACGTCCTATGCTCAATACAGCGATAACGTCTGGTATTCCCCCGACCCGGAAAGCTGCCCGGAACTGCATTTCAGTTCAATATCCGCTTCAGCCTCAGGCACCGACATTAAAACTCTTTCGGTGCGTACCGTCCTGCAGCACACGGAGATGTTTACACCTTATCATCTGTTCAGCCTGCCGGAAGGCTCTGTCACCGTTAACGATTCCTTTGTATTCGACCCGGAATTACCCACAGAGTATACGCTGGACTATTGCGGCAAAACCACAGATGACAACGGTTTGCCGCCCGCATACGAACAGTTTGTTTCCGAGTATTATACCCAGGTTCCCGATGAGTTGTGGGACGCACTTTTTGATGTGGCTTATGCTCAGGGTCTGTTTGGTATGGATACCGCCAAAAGGCCCAATGCAGTAGCGGAATACATCAAGGACTGTGCCCGGTATGACCTGAACACCCCCTCTGTTCCGGAGGGCAAAGACTTTGTAATGTGGTTTTTGAACGAAAGCGAAACGGGCTATTGCGTCCATTTTGCCACAGCTGCCTGTTTGCTTCTGCGAACGGTCGATATCCCCACCAGATATGTCACAGGTTATATGGCTCAGGTGATGGCTGATCAGTGGTCATCCGTCCATGACTATGCCGCCCACGCATGGGTGGAATACTACGTTTCCGGCGTGGGTTGGGTGCCGCTTGAGGTCACTCCCGCATCGAATAACGCCGTGTCAGTTGTTACGGGTTCCGAAGATTCTTCCGAAACTTCCCCTGATTTGCCGAAAGAAAATGAAATCGAGCCGGAAGTCAGCAATGAACCTCCCGTTCAGCAGGAAGCTTCTTCCCCTGTCAATTCCGTCATTGGCAGTGAAGGCAGACCAACAGGGCAGACAGTAAAAAGCAGATTTCCTGTATTACCCTTTATTGCGTGTTTTGTTTTGGTTTTCCCCTTTGCAAGACGGTTCGCTTTGTTGACCTACCGAAAGAAGCGATATGACCGTTGCTCCGTAAACAGCAAGGCATTGCTGATTTGGACAAGAGTATCAAAGCTGACAAATGCTTTGAATCAAACGGCAGATAAGGAGCTGTATGAACTTGCCCAGAAAGCAAGATTCAGCCAGCACACGTTGAGCATTGAGGAACTGCTGTTGTTGGAACAGCGGTATGATGAACTGCAGAAAATCGCTTCCGGCGAGAAACTGATGAAGCAGATCCTGTACAGATATGTGCTGGTATTGTATTAGGTGCGTGATTAGCGGGCTGTCATTCCGAGGGTGCGTCAGCACCCGTGAGTATCCGTAATAATCCGTAAAAAGAAAACGGATTGCCACGGCTCCTGCGGAGCCTCGCAATGACAACGTAATCAGCGGTCACAGCACAACCTGACCCTACGGAGATATACGCTACTTCGTGCGTTGTAGGGGCGGTCTTTGACCGCCCGCGGGCGACGAAACGTCGCCCCTACGGCGTGATACGCCACGTCGTGCGTTGTAGGGGCTGGCGTCCTCGACAGCCCTAAGTGGAACGGTCAAGACCGTTCCCTACGGTGTTATAGGGAAGTCGGTGCGTAACAGGCGGGCGGATAATATCCGCCCCTACGGTACGATACGTTACGTCTTGGGTGTCATTCCGAACAATGCGAAGCATTGGAGGAATCCCCATCTTATAGGAGTTAAGATCCTTCGTTTGCGCTCAGGGATGACTGGGGCAATGCAAGCATTGACCCCTCGAAAATCGCAAGCGATTTGTAGCAAGACCGTAGGGACACCCCTCCGGGGTGTCCGCAAATGTGGGATCAATTAAATACGGACACTCCGGAGGAGTGTCCGTACGGAGCAAACCGTCACGTTGTTCGCCGTAGGGGGCGGCGTCCTCGACAGCCCTAAGTGGAACGGTCAAGACCGTTCCCTACGGTGTTATAGGGGAGTCGGTGCGTAACAAGATGGGGATTTCTCCGATGGGTCAGCTTGCTGACCTGATGTTCAGAAATGACAGCGTAGCAAGATGGGGATTTCTCCACCATAAATGGCGTTCGGAATGACAGGGAAACTGACCCCTGATCCCTGACCCCTCACAAATATTACACATATATTACAGATTGGAATTGCTATTGAAATTAATATTTTCCTGTGCTAGTATGTTTTGGAAATCTTATGAAAGGAGGCTCGAATATGTTTTTCAATTTTAAGCAGCGTTATTTCCCCGATTTTGCGCCCACAACCAAATACTATTCATCTGCGGGCCTCATTGGGTCCTGTTGAGACAGGTATTTTCCTGTCCTTTTGTGACGTGTTATAACGCCGTATTTTCGCCCGCAGGCTGTAATGCCTGCGCTTTTTTTATCCGATCAAGGAGGAATGATCAGCTTGAACAAGAAAAAAGGCCGGTTCCGGACGCTGCTGGGCTACACCCGGGGCTATCGCCTTCCGCTTATTGGGGCTTTTGCCATTCTCATCTGCGAGCTGCTTTTGAGCTTTGCCAATCCCCTGGTGTTGTCCGTAACCATTGACTCTGTGCTGGACAGCAATCCCCTTAACGTGCCCGCCTACTTCGCCGCCATCATCAACGCTCTTGGCGGTATTGAAGTCATTCGCAGCAATCTTTGGATAATGTCGCTTCTGATGATTGCCATGCAGCTTATCTCC
>SVKU01000014.1 GCA_015068245.1 Oscillospiraceae bacterium | reverse complement strand
GAATCACACATAACTGTTGTACTGGATTTATAATTCTCCATCGTAAAACCGCTTAATACTGCGCTGTTTTTCAGCCTGAAGAATGATCCAGACTCATATGTATCCGCTCTTACAAGGGTAATATCGCTGTCTGTTTCCAGAGCAACACCGTCCAGCGTGATTTCAGCAGAAATAGCGATAGTGTCCCCATCCTCTGCGGCGGCAATGGCTGTTTCCAGTTCATCCAGTGTCGCAACCGTGACAGTTGTTTGCTGTTCTGACTCTTGCGGCTGTTCGCCGCCCTCTATACCCTCTGCGGCAAATGCGCTTGTAACCATAGATAACACAAGCGCAAAAACCAGCAAAAGACTAAGCATCTTTTTCATTTTCGCATATCCTCCAATTTCCTGTTCTTTGCGCTCATGCTATCAACCAGTTCACTTATCAATGCGATTTCCGCTGCTGTCAGTCCCGATAAATCCAGTGACCTATCTGTTGTCCGTCCTAAAAGATAATCTACGCTGACATTAAACACTTCAGCGTAGCGAATAAGTACCTCATAGGACGGTTGGCGTACATCGTTCTCATACATTGAGATAGATGATTTCTCAACATGAACGAGTTTTGCAAGTTGATCCTGCCGCAAGTCTTTTTCAAGGCGTAGTTGTTTTAACCTCTGTGCTAACTTTGCTATCATATGTGCATCACCTCCGTATGCACTAATAATAATGATACCAAAAATCTGTTAACAGGAGGTGACTTTGCCTTGCTAAACAGTGAACAATGCAGAAAATCCGTAAAAAATAGCCGCATAACCTCATAAATAAGGCTACACGGCAATAATAATGGCACTTTCAAACAGGCGCAATAATACTGTGCATCTTTGAAAATGTCATTCAAAAAAGCTGTTGGCGGCTCTTTCAAAATCCACTTCATGTTGATTGATTTGGCGAAGCCATTCAGCTTGCCCGTGAGAAAATGGATAAGCGAAACGTCTATATGTACAATCCGGCATTTGACGATTAGTAAAAAAGGTGATGATTGGCCCCAAGGAGCCATCATCACCTTTATATTATCCACTATCACGTTTGTCCTGAACGATCAAATCAAATAATAATTTAGAATTAAGAATTTTCTGTTTACACTTTTTCCTCACAATGGTACAATTAATGCATAAGAAAAGAAGAAAAGGAGAAAAAGTATGAGCCGGAGAATTATAACCCAGGAAGAATACCTGAAAAAAACCTACGCCCAGGGCAACAGACGTCAGGACCCCAACGCAAAAGCCCCCGAAACTCCGCAGGACTATATTGCCAGAGTTAATGAAGGTGATGCTCTTATATCCATGATGGTGGGCAGTGTTGAAGGTCTCGGTCTTACCGGTGAAGAGGTAATGCAGAACAAGCCGTTATGGTTGGGAGATGCCCCAGAGATAACAGACATTGCTTATGAAAAGGATTGCAAAGTTCTTGTTATCGGTTCCGGGCCTGCGGGCAGCACTGCAATACTGCGTCTTGCAGAAGCAGGAATAGACGTGCTGGCTCTTGAAGTACAGACATGGGAAGAGTATGACGCTTTCGCCTGCGATATGGCTACATATAACTCAAAGTTCTTCCGTGACCTCGGAGTTCCGGAATACGATCTGATGGAAATATATAACGAATATATGCGCAAAGCTCTTGGCCACGCTCACCCCAAGCTGGTTCGTGACTACGTTACACGTTCAGGCGAGATGATTGACTGGGTACTGGGATATCTGCCCAAAGAATACATAGATGCTTATGCTCACGCCACGCAGTATAAGGGCAATAAGCATTTCAGCGGCGAGACCTGCGGTCAGAAAAGCTTTATCGGTATGCTCCAGTGGCGCGACGAAAAGACCAACAATAATATGTGGCCGTTCGTAATGCGTTCCATGCACACCGAGGCTCAGAAAATGGGCGCAAAATACATCTACGGCGCTCAGGCCATTCGTCTGCTGCAGGCTGAGGACGGTTCTGTTATCGGATGTATCGCAGAAGATATCGACGGCAATTACTTCAAAATCAACTGCGAAGCTGTTGTTGCCGCTGCAGGCGACTTTGGCGGCAACCCGGATATGCGTCTTGACCTTTGCGATACCCTCAGAAACCTTGCCTGGTCCTCCGGTCGTGACCGCACCGTTGCGCAGAACACCCACAGCGGCGGTCGTGACGGTTCCGGTATCAGAATGTGCCTCTGGGCAGGTGCTACAATCGAAGCAGGTCCAAGAGCAGGTCAGTCTGCTGCAATCAACTCTAAGCCGGACTTCCCCTTTGGCGGCTGCTGGACTACCTTTGGCCCCGAAGGCAAGCGTTTCATGAATGAAACAATAATGAAATTCGGAGCAAACGATGCCATCAATATGCTCAAACCCGAAGGTATCATAGCAATCGTTGCCGACTCTGACTGGGACGAAAACTGCGAGTATCAGGGCTATGGTCACGAGGTTATGGACAGAAGCAATGACCATATGCTTGCTGTTATCAGAGAAGATATGGCAAATTATAAGGTTGGTCCCGAAGGATTTGATGTTCACAACTTTGCCCGCTACGGCGAGAGCTATGACCACATATTTGCAGCCGACACCATTGAAGAGCTTGGCGGATACCTTGGTTATGAAGGAGATGCGCTGAAAGCCTTTGTGGCAGAGGTTGACCACTGGAACGAGATGTGCGAAGCAGGCTACGACAGTGACTGGGGCTGTGATAAAAACTATATGTTCCCCATCAAAAAAGCACCTTTCTTTGGAGCCGTTAGCCGGCTTTCCAAGGCTGTACCCGGAGGCGGTCTGTGTCAGCACGCAGGTGTGTGCACCGACCGATACTACCGTGTACTTAACAAAGACAAACAGCCTATCGGCGGTCTGTATGCCATCGGCAACTGCTGCGGTCAGCGTTTTGGTGTTCAGTATCACACACCCACAGCGGGCAACAGCTGCGGCAGCGCAATGACAACCGGTTATGTTGCCGCAGAATGCATCATTGAAGATGTCAAATAATACTATAAACACAAATTGGGCTGCACCTAATGGTGCAGCCCAAATTATTTAAGTTTTACAGCTGGCTTGCAGCGCCGAAAGCACGATGAATGCTGCTGCGGATATTTCCTGCGCCGGCAACGTCGCCAATGAGATAGAACTCGGGAGCAACCGTGGCATACTGCAAAGCAGCGTCAACACAGGGTTCTACACCGCCGCAAACGATAACGTCGTCGCCCTCGATAGTGTGTTCAACACCGTTTTCGTCCACATATGTTACGGTTTTTGCAGTTACCTTGGTGGTGGTTGCCTTGGTGATGCCTTTAAGGTTCTTGAATTTGTGCCAGAAAGGCTCCATTCCGCCGTAACCTTCTTCGTCTACCGCTATGTAAGCAATGGTAATGCTGTGGAGAGGAGAAGCGTCTTTTGCAAGTCGATCCTGACGGGTCAGACAGGTGACATCATGACCGTTCTGAGCAAGGTAGCAGGCAGTTTCAACTCCGGTTTCGGAACAGCCGACCATGATAACGTGCTTACCAAGCTCGGATTCCTTGCCGATAACATCGTGGCAGGTACGGATTGCAGCAGAACCATCGGCATTGTGCATGCCTTCGATGTTGGGAACCTTTGCCTTAGCACCGGTTGCCGCAAGAACAGCATCATAACCCTCAGCCTTGAGATCTTCGGCAGTGGGGGCGCAGTTCAGACGAACTTCAACACCCTTTTTCTCCATTTCACGGATAAGCCAGAGACGATAGTTCCTGAAGGGCCATTTAAAGCTGAAGTGATCGGCATGATACAGCTGACCGCCAAGATAATCGGTCTTTTCAAACAGGACAACTTTGTGACCGCGATCTGCAGCAGTAATGGCAGCCTGCATACCGGCAGGACCGCCGCCGATAATGGCAACTTTCTTGACTCTCTCGGCAGGCTTGATCATGCGCTGAATTTTGGTTTCCATGTTAAACTCGGGATTGACAGCGCAAACAGAGTGCCAGGGACCTTTTCTGATACCATGGCAGCGGTTGCAGCGCAGGCAGGGACGGATATCCTCGCCGCGTTCTTCAAGCACCTTGGTGTAATAATCGGCGTCGGTAAACTGACCGCGTCCAATGCTGATAAGATCACAAACACCGGATTCAAGAATATCCTCCATCTCGCCGGGATCCTGGAAACCGCCGGCAACTGCGAGAGGAATCTTTACGCCGGCTTCTTTCATTGCCTTGCAGTATCCAATGCAGTCATGTTCACGTTCAGAGAAAGTATATCCGGTGGGATGGGACTTGGGCGCACCGTTTTCACGAACTGTTATAAGGTCAACAACGCCCTCAGCAAGTTTGGCAAAGGTGATGGTATCTTCCAGATAGTAGCCTTCCTTCATGATGGTCATGCCGCCGCCTTTGGGTGCTTCGCCCATCATCATGATGTGGATAATAAACTCCTTGCCGCAGGCTTTTTTAACGGCCTCACAAAGTTCAAGAGTAAAGCGGCAGCGGTTTTCGGTGCTTCCGCCGTATTCGTCTGTACGAATATCTGTTTCTCTGTCAAGGCCTGTCACACCGGTGGAAACTCCATCAAAGCCCCAGTCTTTATAACGCAGGCACTGCTTTACAAAGGCATCAATAGCTTCCTGCATCTGCTCTTTGGTTGCAGCAGTTGCGGGAGGCATAGGCATACGGCCGTTGCCCATATCGGAAAAGTCAGGGTTTTTGCCGCCAAGGGTAACTCCGTTAGGGAAAGAAGTTGACATCTGAACCACTACCTTGGAGCCGTAAAAATGAACGTCGTCAGACAGCTGGCAGAGATAGTTGTTGGTGGCAGGGTTACTCAAATCAAAATGGAAAGAATGAGCAAAGTCATGGGTCTCGGGCAAGGTGCGTACAAAGGGACGATCAGCATCACATACAACTACAAGAGAGTTGCCTCGGCGGGCAGAATCTCTGTGGAAATGTATAAACTGGTCGGTGGGCCAGGTCTCGGGACCCTGGTTCTGGTCGGGGGCACATTTTGGCTGCACCATACGGTTGCGAAGAACCTGTCCGTTAGGCAGTACCAGAGGGGTCAGCAATTTTTCATAACGATGGCTCATGGAAAATCTCCTTTCATTTTCTCCTGAAAAATAGGCTTCAATCTATAATATTTCGCATTATAAATATAGAAATAGCCTATCATAAAGATGGCGTAATGTCAATAAAACTCAACAAAACACAGCCTATCCATTATAGAGCAAACTTACAGAGTTTGATTTTTTACAAATACGGTGCTATACTCAATACAAAATATTCGGAGGCGATCATTATGAAGAGTATCAAGCCCGGCAGAGGTCCTTCAATGATGGGCGGAGTTATGAGTATAATTGCTGCTGTGTTTGGATTAATATGGACCTTTGCCGCCGCCGGTATGGGCGGAGGAATCTTTGCTCTATTTGGTGTTGTATTTATTATCTCCGCTTTGGTTTCTGCAGTATACAATTTCAAAAACGCCACCTCTGAAAACAGATATTCTTCCTTCGATATTGTAGACAGCGAGTCTGAACCCGACCCGTTTAATGCTCGCTTTAGTAAAACAGACAACAAAACAATTCATGAATCAGACAGCAACACCGGTTCCTTCTGCCCTTACTGCGGTACTCCTGCCGAAAGTGATTTTGAATTCTGCAAGAATTGCGGCAAAAAACTGCCATAAAAAACAGCGTTGACAAATCGTCAACGCTGTTTTTTAACTCAATTAGTCGCAGACTTTTACACTCCAGCCAAAGGGATCTTCAGCCTTGCCCCACTGGATAGCGGTAAGACCGTCGTACAGCTTCTGGCTGACTTCGCCGATGTCACCGTTGTTGATCTGGCACACCTGATCGCCATAGGCAAGCACACCGATAGGAGAGATAACGGCTGCGGTGCCGGAACCGAAAGCTTCTTCCAGGGTGCCGTCTGCAGCGGCGCCCATCAGCTCATCGACAGACAGCAGACGTTCTTCAACAGTGTATCCCCAGTGGCGAAGCAGCTGGATGCAGGACTTACGGGTGATACCGTCGAGAATGCTGCCCTGCAGCACGGGAGTTACGATAACACCGTTGATCTTGAAGAATACGTTCATTGCGCCAACTTCTTCGATATACTTGCGTTCAACACCGTCGAGCCAGAGAACCTGGGAATAGCCCTTTTCTAAGGCACGTTCGCCTGCACGAAGAGAAGCAGCATAGTTGCCGCCGGTCTTGGCATAGCCCATACCGCCTCGGACAGCACGGACGTCTTCATCTTCGATCATGATCTTAACGGGGTCGAGACCTTCGGGATAGTAGGGGCCGGAGGGAGCAAGAATGATGCAGAAGATATAGTTCTTTGCTGCATGAACACCAAGACCTACGTCATTGGCAAAAATGAAAGGACGGATATAAAGGGAAGAATCCGGAGTGGAAGGTACCCAATCTTTGTCAAGTTCAACAAGCTGCTTGGTGGCTTCTACGCAGAAGTCAACGTCCAGCAGAGGAATGCTCAGACGTTCGCAGGACTTGTTCATTCTCATGTAGTTCTGTTCTGGTCTGAAAAGACGGATCTCGCCGTTGGGGCTGCGGTAAGCCTTAAGACCTTCAAAGATTTCCTGGCCGTAGTGGAGAACTACGCCTGCAGGATCCATTGAGAAGGGGCCGTAGGGCACGATACGGGGATTGAACCAGCCTTTTCCGGCTTCGTATTCCATAACAAACATGTGATCGGTAAAGATTTTACCAAAGGGCAGGTCGCCAACAGGCTTCTGCTTGGGATTTTTAGTCAGTTCAACAGTAATTTTCTCCATTGCGGCTACTCCTTATCTGATTAAATATTAAAATAACAGCATAATTATACCACTTTCAGGAAATTGTACAATAGTTATTTGGTACAAATATTCTTTTTGTCGCCAAAACCATTTGTTCTTACTGTCACAGAAAACACTCCATATACTGCAACCGGCACCTGACATATTGCCAAATGCGTCGAATTGTTGTAAAATATTTTTGATAAACACAACCTGTTTGGAGACGATCATGAAACGCATACTTTGCTTTTTTCTTATAGTTTTATTGATAGCCGCTGTGTGTGTGCCCGCATTGGCTGCAGATATCTGGTTCATTGCTGTCGACGACTCTATCCCCGTAACTCTTACCGGCGGTGCTGTTCCCTTTTACTACAACAACCAGCTGTATGTTCCATACTCAGCCTTTGATTCCGATGTACTGAACGTCTTTTCTATTTACGACAGTTCTCAGAATGTCCTTGCAATGTACAACATTGACCACCGTCTTACTTTTGATATCAGCGCAGGAACGGTTACCGACTTCAACGGCAACACCGAAAGCACTGCCGCTCTTTCCCGCAGCGGTTCCGTTTATGTGCCTGTGTTCTATGTCTCATCTTATTTTAGTCTTGGCTGCAGCCTCCTTGAAGGCAGCGGCGGATATCCCATCATCAGGCTTACCAGCGGCAATGAAGTTTACGACAATGACAAGTTTATAACCCAGTCAAAAACACTGGTTGAATACCGTGTTTCACAGTATCTTTCAGAACCCTCACCGACACCCTCTGTGGAACCAAGCCCTTCCCCTGACGTTTCTCCTTCCCCCGAAGTGTCCTCTCCTGTGACGGAATCTCCCGATCATCACGAGCCTCCACCCGATGCTCCTCCCGAATCAGATCCCATAACCGTACCGGACGTCGCTCTGTTTTTGCCCGGCGGCAGCTTCAAAACAGTTGCCGCTTCTCTGGGCAACACGCCTGCGGTTTTTACATATGATGCAGATTCGTTGTACGGAAGCGACAACACAGTCAGAGCCATCATCTGTGCAGGATATCCAATAGCCATGGAGCTGGATCTTACCGATGTGGGGCACGCTCTCGAAACTGCGGCTCGTTTCAACGAGCTTCTGGACGGAATGACCAACTCCAAGACCATGCTGGTTGTGGCAAAAAATGCCACCGACGAAGCTGTTGATGCTCTTTCTCAATACGGCTTCAAGGTATGGTCGAACACAGTCAATGCTGTGGGTGATTTCAAAATAACCGATTACGAAGGCAGCGTGTCTGTTTTCATGCCCTCCCCAAAATCAACCGGTGTATCCTATCTGGTCAAGTTTGTTCGGTATTACGGCGGAGACTTTATCGACATCAAGCTGACTACCGAACCGTTTTAAAATGCCAAAGCTGTCATCCCTTTTGAGGATGACAGCTTTTTGTTTATTCCCAAAAACTTTTAAGATTGAATCTTTTGGCGATTTTTCCCCGCAGATCCATCATGCAGGTATAGTTCGGCATGATATAAACGGGTGTGTTTGCAGATGTAACGGCGTCTATAAGCCTGTCATAATCATCGAATACCTTTATCATGCTTTCATCAATACCGGCTTTTTTAAGTCTTTCTGCCATATCATCGGCACGAATGCCTGTAACATACACTCCTGTAAGCATTTCGCCCATTTCGGTAAGTCGTTCAAAATTTACATCATTGATCCAGGAAATATCTCTGCCATCGTTGACCCTGTCGTTCAGTCCGATAACGAACAAAGACGGTTCCGTCATATCAGTCAGGAAGTTAAGCACCTGATTGCACCCGGCAGTGTTCTTTATAAGGATCATTCTGATATCTGTATCGGGGATATCAAACTTTTCCATTCTGCCAAAGCCACATTCAAAGCTCTCCATAGCAGCGTCCACAACGGAGGGTTCAAGCCCGCAGGCATGTCCCACAGCAACGGCTGCAGCAGCATTATAAATATTGTAGGCACCGGGCAGGCATATGTTTACCCGACGTGTTTCGCCCGATACATTCATCTCAACAGACGAATGGCTGCTGTCGCTTTCCAATACACTTGTAACAGCAACATCCGGGTCTGGACGGCGGTATCCGCATTCAGGGCAGCTCCAGCTGCCAAGGTGGCCGAATGTTACATGGCCGTATTCATACGCATGACCGCAGCGCAGGCAGTCGGGTGCATCGGAAACTTCCTCCACCCTTGTCTTATAAACCTCGCAGTCGATGCCATAGAATACGCATTTGTTTTCCACTTCAGCAACTATGGAGGTTGTCAGCGAGCAGTCTGCATTTAAGCACAAAACAGCGTTTTTGCTGTTTTTGCAGCCAATCTTAATGCTCTCGAGTGTGGTAAGAATGTCTCCATAGCGGTCGAGCTGATCGCTGAATACGTTTGTTACCACAACACAGTACGGATCGGTATGCAGGCTGACTGTTTTGAACGCAGCCTCATCGCACTCGATAACGGCATATTCTCGTTTGCATTTACCGGTAAGCGAACAGTTTTGAGCAAAGTCTGCTGTAATACCGGAAAACAGGTTTGCGCCGGATTTGTTTGCCAGATAGGATTTACCGGAATCTTTCAGGCATTGTTCGATCATGCGTGAGGTCGTGGTTTTACCGTTGGTTCCGGTAACAATAATAGTCTTAACTCCCTTCGACATTTCCCTTAAAATGTTGGGATTGACCTTCAACGCTATCCTGCCGGGAAGATCGGTGCCACCTCTGCCCAGCTTCCTTATGGCAAAGCGGCTGAGCCGACAAAGTGAAACAGAAATAAAGTTTAAAATTTTCATGCTTTAATTATAACACACCAAATTCGATGTTTCAATTATCATACAAAATATGAATGGTTTTATTGCTTTTCGTTATGCCACAAATCTTTCACAAAATTAAACAATTCTTAATATATATTGTATTGTTTTCCTTAACGCTATACTATATAATGTGAATTGAACCTTACTATGGAGGTCATATTATGAGATTTGTTTCATGGAATGTCAACGGTCTGCGGGCAGTGATGGGTAAAGGATTTTTAGATTCCTTCAATGCTCTGGACGCCGACTTTTTCTGCCTGCAGGAAACCAAAATGCAGGAAGGCCAGCTTGACCTTGTACTGCCCGGATATCACACCTACTGGAACTATGCCGAAAAGAAAGGCTATTCCGGTACAGCTGTGTTTACCAAGCACGAGCCTTTGTCTGTAACATATGGTATCGGCTTCCCCGAACTTGACAGCGAGGGGCGTGTGCTTACCCTTGAGTATGAAAACTTCTATCTTGTCACCTGCTACACTCCAAACTCTCAGGACGGTTTGAAACGTCTTGATACCCGCATGCAGTGGGACGACAGATTCCGCGAATATCTCATTGAGCTTGACAAAATCAAACCTGTTATTGCCTGCGGTGACCTGAACGTGGCACATCGGGAAATAGACCTTAAAAATCCCAAAACCAACCGTAAAAATCCCGGATTTACCGACGAAGAACGTGAGAAGTTTTCTGCGCTTCTTGACAGCGGTTTTACCGACAGCTTCCGTTATCTTTATCCCGACGTTGAAGGTGCCTATTCATGGTGGTCATACAGATTCCACGCCCGTGAGAAAAACGCGGGATGGCGCATTGACTATCATGTAATATCAGACAGGCTTGCAGACAAGCTTATGCAGGTCTCTATCCACAGTGACATCTTTGGTTCCGATCATTGCCCTGTAAGCATAGAGCTTGATATTTAGCGCTGTCAAAATTGGATTTTTTTAGATTTTTGCGTGTGATTTACCGGAACAACAATTACTGTAATCCGTCTAAAAGTATAAGGAACACTCAGAAAGGAAATGGTCATAATGAAATCATTTTTCCACCGGGCAAACAACAGCATAAAAGACCATTTTGTATCTGCAGCCTTTTTGGCTCCCAGCCTTATAGGCGTTCTCATATTCTTTGTTATTCCCTTTGGCGTTGTCATCTTTTATTCGCTTGTAAACAACCCCGTTGCCAAGGACTTCGTTGGGCTTGAAAATTTCGTTGCGATCATAGGCAACCAGGCTTTTCAGACCGCCGCAAAGAACACTGCTGTATTCTCGGGTATAGCTGTTCCTCTGGCTGTGATTCTTGGTCTTTTCCTTGCCCTGCTGTTGGATTGCAAAATCCCCTGCCGCAGCCAGTTCCGAACTTTTTTCCTTTGTCCCATGATGGTACCGGTGGCATCAATCGTGCTTATATGGCGTGTGTTCTTCGACCAAAACGGTGTTGTCAATCTGTTGCTGGCAAATTTCGGTGTCGAGCAGATAGACTGGCTGAAATCCGAATACAGCCGTTACGTAATAATCATTCTGTTCCTTTGGAAAAACCTGGGCTATAACATGATACTTTTCATGGCGGCTCTGAACAACATTCCAAACGATATTCTTGAAATGTCCACCCTTGAGGGCGCAGGCTCAATCAAAAAATTCTGGTACATAAAACTTCCCTATCTGGTTTCCAGCATAGTTTTTGTTACCATTCTGTCTTTGATAAACTCATTCAAGGTGTTCCGTGAGGTTTACCTGCTTACGGGTGACTACCCATACGGCGACCTTTATCTGCTGCAGCACTTTATGAACAACATGTTCAGAAGTCTTGACTACCAGAAGCTGTCCACCGCAGCCATACTCATGTGCATCGTTGTGGTAATTCTAATAGGCATAATGTTCATCGTGGACAACAAGGCCGGAAAGGATATCGAAGGATGAAACGATTCAATATCCGCCGTCGGCTAAGCATCATACTTCTGACATTTATTGCAGCCGTGTTTGCCATCGGCTTTCTGATGCCCACTGTACTCACTTTGGCAAACTCGTTCATGACGCAAAAAGAGATAACTGCAAATTACGGCTCTGTTTTCGGCGATGCCACCGCATCTTCCTCTATGGGTTGGGGCAACACCAACACGGCCGTGACCAGTTATATCGGTGAAACAGTCAACCTGAAGCTCATTCCGGATATGGTCAGTCTGGAGCAATATACAACAGTGCTTATAAAAAGTCCCGAATATCTGCTGAAATTCTGGAACTCGGTAATATTTGTGGTTCCCATAGTTGTGTTTCAGGTGTTGATCGCCGCCTTTGCCAGTTACAGCTTTGCGTTTTTCAAAGGCCGGCTGAAAAACCTGATGTTTTTCTTATATGTTATCCTGATGCTTATGCCATATCAGGTAACACTGGTTCCAAACTACCTTGTTGCCGACTGGCTTGGCACTCTGGACACCCGATGGGCCATATGGCTGCCGGGAATCTTTGCCCCGTTTTCCGTATTTATACTCACCAAGTATATGCGCAGGATACCATACGCCTATCTGGAAGCCGCCAAGCTGGACGGTGCAGGTCATTGGGCCATGTTCCGCAAAATATGTCTGCCTCTGTGCAGCAGCGCTCTTGCTTCCGTTGCCATTTTGGTTTTTATCGACTACTGGAACATGGTCGAGCAGCCGCTTATCCTGCTGGCTAACGAAGAACTGCATCCCCTTTCGGTTTATCTTTCAAAGATCAATTCCGGCGAGGTAGGACTTGCCTTCGCTGTAGCTTCCATTTATCTTATCCCCACGTTGCTGATTTTCCTTTTCGGCGAGGAATATCTCGTTGAAGGTATTACATACTCCGGCGGCGTCAAAGGTTGACGTCTGAGCGATTGAGAGGTTTTGTGCCATGACAAAAGAGAAAACAAAAAGAAGAGAATGGGTCAAAAACGCCATCATCATTTTCCTTGCAGTGATGCTGCTGCTTACCTTTTTCTCCAACACTATTATGAACCGTTCCCTGCCGGTGGTATCCTCCCAGTATCCCAATTCCGGCACCATTACCGCCAAAATCAGGGGAACAGGTACCGTCTCCTCCAACGAGGTATATAACGTCACCATCGATCAGACCCGTGAGGTTCAGTCTGTGGCCGTCCGTGAAGGCGATACGGTCACAGCAGGTCAGGTGCTGTTTGTTCTGGCTGACAGAGAAAGTGATGAGCTTAAAGCTGCCACGGACGCTCTCGATGCCGCAAAATATGCCTACGAGACTTTTCTGCTGGACGTGTCTGCAACCGACTCCAATGTCCAAAGTGCGCAGCAGGCTCTTGCTAAAGCAAAAAACGCCAGAGACAAGGCATATTCAGACTATACTCTAACCCACGGCAGTGGTGCATCTGCCTCTGCTCTGACCGAGGCACAGTCTGCCTATAACTCTGCCAAAGCTCAGGCCGATGCCGCAAAACTGGCCTTTGAACAGGCTGAGTTAACTCTGACAAAGGCAACTGCAGATCTGGAACGGGTACAGGGTGAGCTGACAGACGAACAGGAAGCTCTGAAAAAGCCGGTTGACGAAGCCACAAAGCAGTTGGAGAATGCTCAGCTATTGCTGGATACAGCTACCAATGATAAAGCTTACATCGAACAGTCGCTTGGCATGACCTATGACGAAGCAAAAGCTGCTTACGATACTGCATGTGACAGTCTTGAATCCCTCGAGGACAGTATTTATGCCTCCAAGGAAACTCTCAGAACTGCGCTTGAAGAAGCTCGAACCGGTGAACAAACGCTTGAAGAAACAGCATACTCCAATATCGCTGAAGATTTGGAGTATTTGCAGAACGCATGCTGGGACGTTATCAATCAGCAGCCCCCCATCAGCCTTAGCGTTATTGACAGCGCTCAAATATGTGTTGGCAAAGTCGACAGCGATATTGCTGCCCATGACTATACCACACTGCCCAACGAAATAGTTGACTGCATTTCTGATATGAGTACCCTGATGGATACAATTAGAGTTACTTTGGACGATATCGACTATCGCAACAACGAATACGACAAGGTTTTTGAATCTCTCTCCGAAGCACAGGCTGTAATGTCTGACTCATCCCTGCGCAGAGCCACAGAAGAATACAATGACGCAGAGTTGGCAGTTAAGGAAGCACAGGAGCATCTGAACCTTGCAACAATCCAATACAACAACGCTCTGCCCACGGATACCCCCGAGATAACTGCTGCAAAGCAGGCTTTGACTCAGGCCACCAACAACAAAACTCAGGCAGAATACAACAACTCCGCTGCCCAGTCAGCCCTGACCAAAGCTCAGGAAGAACTGGACAAACTCAAAAACGCTGCCGCTGCCGAATCAGACCTGTCCACCTATGACGATGCCGTTACCGATGCTCAGATGGCACTTTCCGCCGCCATTGAAAGCGCAGATATCTCCGATGCCAAAGAAGAGCTTGACCTTCTGCAAAAGAAAAAGGATATCGATGAAGCTCAGGCGGAAGTAGACAGACTTACTGCCGACTCCTCCGCTGTTCAGATAGTTTCCAAATATAACGGAACTGTCACTTCCGTAAACGTGGTTGCAGGCGACAAGACTGACCCCTCCATGGAGCTTGCCACCATAGAAGTTGCAGAAAAAGGCTACACCATGACCCTTACCGTCACTGCCGAACAGGCAAGAAAGGTCAGTATGGGTGACAAGGCCGAGCTTACAAACTACTGGAGCTACGGCAACATGGACATAACTCTGGTTTCCATCACTTCCGACCGTGACAGTCAGGGGCAAAACAAAATCCTTACATTTTCTGTAGAGGGCGAGGAAGTGATCCCCGGTCAGACCTTGTCAATTTCAATCGGTCAGAAAAGCGAAAGCTACGATGCCATAATTCCCAACAGCGCAGTTCGTGAGGACGCCGCAGGTAAATTTGTTTACGTTGTCCAGTCCAAGTCCAGTCCTTTGGGCAACCGTTACATAGCCAAGCGTCTGGACGTTTCCGTACTGGCCAGCGACGATACAAGCTCCGCTGTCAGCGGTCTTGGAAATTCCGAATTCGTTATCGTATCCTCCACCGCTCCCATCGAAGGCGGCCAGCAGGTACGTCTCAGCGAGGAATAAACCATGAAAGGCAGAATAAAACTCCGTCATTTGATTATCTGCGGCATATCTGCTATATGTATCATCATTTCACTGATACTCTTTCTTGTCTGCCGCAGCCAAATCAACGACCTTGACCATCAGCAAATGGCTCGGCGCTGGTCTGAGGACGGCGGTTACAGTCAGGTGTCTGTATTCTATACATACAACGCAGGTTTTACAGCCGACCGTGTTCCCGAACTGCGATACAATATAGACAAAAAGCTGACAGATGCATCGTTGGAAGGCAGCTATGCAGAGCGCACATGGCTGGACTGCTACAGTGTTTCTCAGTCACTTACGCTTACAACAGCAGGCGGCAAAACCTCCGCCAACACCGTTTACGGTATCGGTGGTGACTGGTTCCAATTCCACCCTCTGCGCCTTATATCCGGATCCTATTTTGCCGAGAGCGACCTGATGCACGACCTTATCGTCATCGATGAGCTGACCGCATGGAACCTGTTTGGTTCCAACAACTGCGTTGGCATGACGGTCGAGATTTCCGGCCTGCCATACATAATCTGTGGAGTTGTTCAGGCTGATGACAGTGAGGTCAACGCCCTTGCAACCGGTAAGGGTCCCGTTGCATATATGGCATTTGATATGCTTGCCGAGGGCACTACGGCTCACTGCTATGAAGCACTTCTTCCCCAGCCTATTCCGGGATTTGCTCTGGATACAGTAAAAAACGTCCTTGGTTCTTACGACAGCAACGCCCTGTTTATTGAAAACACAGACAGGTTTTCCATCGAAAATGAATACAATGTTTTGAAAAACATGCCCACCCGCAGCATGCAGACGGTACCGGTGGTGTATCCCTATTGGGAAAATGCCGCACGTCTTACCGAATCCCGGCTTGCGTTCCAATACCTTGCCATATTGCTGCTTATGCTTGTTCCCATACTTTCCGCAGCCGTATGGGTCGTGCTTCTGTGGAAACGCAGAAAGTGGCGTTTTTCGGGAATTAAAAACAAGGTTTCCGATAGCATTTACGACGCCAGCTGCAAACGGGCATCAGGAAAAACCAAACTTTTTGGCAGCAAAACCAAAGGAAAACACGAGAAAGCGAGGAAAAAAGATGAAAAAACTCACAAAGCTGATAAGCCTGCTGCTGATGCTGACAATGCTTCTGAGCCTGGCAGCGTGCAATAAAGATGATTCGACTAACTCCAATGACCCAACTTCCAATTCCGAGACCTCGGAAATAAAATCCCTTGCAGAAGAACTGGGCTATGGATACGTTGCCACCTACTCCCCCATTCCCGAGGGGTACGACAACATCAACACCATAAGCTACCAGAACGGACGCTACTATATGATGGCATACAGCTGGGACGAAGAAACCTATGTATCCTCCAACGAGCTGATATCCATGAATCCCGACGGCAGCGATCTTCAGTCCATTTCCCTGCCTCAGTCCGAGGAAGGCATCGACCGCAGCTACAACAATTTCCAGGTCGACAAAGACGGCAATCTCTGGCTGCTGGTTTATGAGTATTACTATCCCGTATATGAGGAAGGTTTTTACGATGAGGATATCTTTGTAGACGCTGTAATCGAAGAAGCCATTGCAGAAGATGGCGTTGCCGACGGCGAGATAATCGGTGCAGCCGTTACCGAAGCTCCTGCCATGGAGGTTGTGACCAACGCCATCGCCATAGCTGAACCTGCAGCTCCTGTGATGGTCGGTGAGGACGAAAGCTTTGAGCGATACATGCTCTACAAATGCGATCCCCAGGGCAACGTGCTTTTATCAACAAACCTCAGTGAACTTAAGGCCGAGGATCAGGATTATATCTGGTTCAATCAGATGGTACTGGACAGCAACAGTAATATTTATCTGACCAGTGATCAGACCATCTATGCTTTTGATTCCGAACTCAACCCTCTCTTTGATATCACCTCCGACTCCTGGATAAACTCCATGATCCCCACCAACGACGGTAAGATAATCTGCACCTACTGGGGCGAAAACGGCATGGAGATAAGCCCCATTGATGTTGAAACAAAAACCTTTGGCGAAAGCTACTCCATTCCCAACAGCAACAACCTTTACAATCTGCTGCCCGCAGGCGACACTTCTTACGATTTCTTTACCCACGACGGCAACGTGCTGTACGGATATGAGATCGACACCAACACTCTGACGCCAATACTCAACTGGCTTGACTGCGACATCAATGGCAACAATGCTTACAACATGTGCGCCATTTCCGATAAACAGTTCACCATGCTGACCTATGATGAAGCTGTTGGTACTCAGGTGATGGTAACCCTGGATCAGGTACCTTTCAGCGAACTTCCTGTTAGAGAGATAATCACCTATGCATACACCGATTATCTCGATTACAACATCAGAAGTGCGATCCTGAGCTTCAACCGCCAGAATACCACATATCGCATCTCCACCGTTGACTATAGCCAGTACAACACCAACGAGGACTATACTGTCGGCGATACAAGACTGGGCAACGACATTCTTGCAGGCAAGGTTCCCGATATGGTAGATGCCAGCAATTTCGATATTACTGCCTATGCCGACAAGGGAGTTTTCCTTGACCTTTACACCCTCATCGACAGCGACAGTGAAGTTAACCGCGACTTCTTTGTTGACGGAATTCTCAAAAATCTGGAAACCGACGGCAAGCTGTATTCCATTGCCAACTCCTTCTATATCCAGACGGCCATGGGTCTGAGCGATGTTGTTGGAGATTATCCCGGCTGGACCTTCGACGAAATGATGGCTGCGTACAGTTCTCTGGAAGGTGATGCCGAGATCATGCGCTACATGACCAGAAGTTCTTTCCTGAGCTATTGTATAAGAATGGGCTACGACAACTATGTCGACAGAACGACAGGTCAGTGCAATTTCAACGGTGAAGACTTTGTTAAGCTGCTTGAGGTTGCTGCCGCTTTCCCCGAAGAATTTGACTACAACTCAGAGGACAACGAAGTCTATGTATCCGATCCCACAAGGCTTTATCAGCGTCAGGTATTGCTGTGCGATGTATATCTGAGCACCTTCAATGACCTTGACTGGTATCGTGCATACCTCCAGGGTCAGGACTTCACCCTTGTTGGTTTCCCCTGCTCCACCAAAAACGGTCATATGATGTCATGGCAGGGTCAGCTGTCTGTATCGGCCACAAGCACAAAAACCGATGGAGCATGGCAGTTTATAAAATATCTGCTGTCTGAGGAGTATCAGGAAAACTCCATCTGGAACTTCTCCGTTAACAAAGCCGTGTTTGACAAAAAGATGAAAGAAGCCATGGAGCCGCCTTATTACCTAGACGAGAATGGTGAAAAAGTCGAATATGAGAACTCCTGGTATCTGGACGATGGCACCGAAATTGTTCTTGAGCCTATGACAGAAGCTGATGTTCAGAAGGTTCTTGATGTTATCGCAAACGCAGGAAGCAGCTATCAGTTTGATGAAACCATAAACAATATCATCACCGAAGAAACAGCTTCATTCTTTGACGGTCAGAAAACCGCTCAGCAGGTTGCTGACCTTATCCAGAACAGAGTTCAGACCTACATAATGGAAAATATGTGATATTCATTCCGACATTCTAATCTAAGATATAAGTCTAAATGAGGAATCTCCCTCTTTGATGTGCAGTCGCATATCAAGAGGGAGATTCCTCCGCCATAAATGGCGTTCGGAATGACAGTTCTAACTATTGAATTAAATTCCATACAATGCTATAATTGTGCTAATATCGACAAAATGAGGTAAATAAATATGACTTATCAGTATACTCCCTCAGGTGTGTGTTCCCGCAAAATCACATTCGATATAGAAAACGGAATTATACACAACGTCAGCTTTGAAGGCGGCTGTAATGGCAACGCAAAAGGTCTTTCTGCCCTTGCTGAAGGTATGGATGCCAAGGAAGCCATTGGTCGTCTGAGAGGAATAACCTGCGGTTTTAAGGATACCTCTTGCCCCGACCAGCTGTCAAAAGCTCTGGAAAAAGCTCTCGAAAAGTAAGGAGATCAAAAAATGCAAAAAGTAATTATGACCGGCGACGAAGCTGTCGCCCGCGGTGCCTGGGAAGCAGGCGTTACCGTAGCTGCTGCTTATCCCGGTACCCCCAGCACAGAAATACTTGAAAACATCGGCGGAAGCTATACCGACGATATCTATTCCCAGTGGGCTTGCAACGAAAAGGTTGCTCTCGAGATAGCCATTGGCGGAGCCATCGGCGGTGCAAGAAGCCTTGCCGCAATGAAGCACGTTGGTCTTAACGTAGCGGCCGACCCACTGTTCACCGTTGGTTCCACCGGCACCAACGCAGGTCTTGTGGTCGTTACCGCAGACGATCCCGGCTGCCACAGTTCTCAGAACGAACAGGATAACCGCCATTATGCCGAAGCCGCAAAGCTTATCCTGCTTGAACCTGCCGACAGTCAGGAATGTAAGGATTATGCCAAGGCTGCCTTTGAATTGAGTGAGCGTTTTGATTCTGTCGTTCTGCTGAGAATGACCACCCGTGTATGTCATTCCAAGGGTCTTGTTGAGCTGGGCGAACGTGAAGCCTTCAAAATAGCAAAATACGAACGTAACGCAAAGAAATACGCCATGCTGCCTGCCAATGCAAGAGTTCGCCACGCTGTTCACGAGCAGTCTCTTGTTGAAATCGAGGAATATGCCTGCGACTGTCCCTTTAACCGCATAGAATGGGGTGACAAGTCTATCGGTGTTGTTACCTCCGGCATCTCCTATCAGCATGCCCGTGAAGTTTTTGGCGACAACGCATCTTACCTGAAGCTTGGTCTTACCAATCCCATGCCCAGAAAGCTCATAAAAGAGTTCTGCTCTCAGGTCGAAAAGGTTTACGTCATCGAAGAGGGTGACGGTTTCATCGAAAAGAACGTCCGTGCCTGCGGTTTTGACTGCCTTGGCAAGGAAGTTGTTCCCTATTGCGGCGAACTGGACGCAGGTATAGTTCGCAAGGCATTCTTCGGCAGCAACGACGTGGATACATACAGCGTAGAATCCAACGTACCTGCCAGAAATCCTGTGCTTTGCGCCGGTTGTCCTCACCGTGGATTTTATCAGGCACTGCGCAAATACGCTTCCAAAATCGTCCGCAGCGGCGATATCGGCTGCTATTCACTTGGCGTTCAGCCTCCTATGGAAGGCTTTGACCTGTGCATCTGCATGGGCGGCGGTTTCTCCACCACCATCGGTATGGCCAAGGCACTTGAGCAGGCCGGAGACGATCGCAAGGCTTTCGGCATGATGGGTGACTCCACTTTCTTCCACAGCGGAATTACAGGCCTTATCGACATTGTTCACTCCGGTGCCAATGTCTGCGCCTGCATACTGGATAACTCCATCACCGCTATGACCGGACATCAGGAAAACCCCGGCACTTCCAAAAACCTTATGGGTTACGAAGTTGTTCCCGTCGATATCGAAAAGATGGTTCTTGCAACCGGTATTTCTCCCGAATATATCCGTGTAGTCGATCCCATCGATCAGGCTGCCATGAACGAAGCCGTTAAGGCTGCTCTGGCTGTTAAAGGCCCCTTTGTTATTATTACAAAGCGTCCCTGTGCTTTGCTGAAAGACTTTATCAAGGCTAACGGTAACCGTCACTGCGTTATTGATTCCAATAAGTGCGTAACCTGCAAGGCCTGCATGCAGATCGCCTGTCCCGCTATGAGCATCGAAAACGGCAAAGTGGTAATATCCCACGAGAACGGTTGTACCGGCTGCGGTCTGTGCATGCAGATGTGCAAATTCGGCGCAATTTCCGTTGTTGAATAAGAAAGGAGAATTACAATGACTAAGAATATTCTTCTTATCGGTGTTGGTGGTCAGGGTATAATCCTAACCTCCAAGATCCTTGCTGTTGGTCTGACCCAGCTGGGTTACGACGTAAAAATGTCCGAGATCCACGGCATGAGCCAGCGTGGCGGCAGCGTTACCACTCAGATCCGTTACGGCGAAAAGGTATATGCTCCCAATATTGGAGCAGGCGAAGCCGATGTTATCGTTTCCTTTGAAAAGCTGGAAGCACTTCGTGCTCTGTCTTACCTGAAAAAGGGCGGAACCCTTGTTACTGATGTCCGTGAAATGTGGCCCTCTTCTGTTCTTACCGGTGCTGAGGAATATCCCCATGATGCAATCGATGCTCTGACCGCAGCCGGTGTCAATGTCAAGATAGTCAACGCTTCTGAAAAAGCAGAAGAGCTGGGCAACCTCAAAGCACAGAACATCTGCCTGCTTGGTGCTCTTGTAAAAACTCTTGACCTTCCCGGAGTTGACTGGGAGGCCCTCGTGGCAGAAATGGTTCCTGCCAAAGCAAAAGAAATGAATCTGGCAGCATTCAAAGCCGGATTTGAAATGTAAGTTATACAAAACCCCGAATGCGAATTCCGCATTCGGGGTTGGTTTTTATTCAGCCATAAGCTTTCTTCGGGCAAGGTTAATGGTGCCCTCCTGCATTTCGCCTATCCATTTCAGTGAATGGCCTGTGCCAAGAGCAACGCAGGACATGGGATCGTCGGCAATAATGGTGGGTATGCCCGTCTTGCTTTCTATCAGTTTATCAATGCCCCACATGAGGCTGCCGCCGCCGGTAAGTACGATGCCGGTTTCCGCTATGTCTGTTACAAGCTCAGGAGGTGTTGCTTCCAAAACCTGATGGACAGCGTCAACGATCTTTTCTGACACTTCCCCATAGGCTTCCAAAACCTCGGTGGAACTCATGGAAACTGTATCGGGCAAACCGGTCTTAATGTTTCTGCCCTTAACAACTGTGACCATTTCTTCATCTCTGGGATACACACAGCCAATAGATATCTTGATCTCCTCTGCCGTTTTATCTCCAATAAGAAGGTCATATTTTCTGCGGACGTATCGCACCAGTGCTTCGTCATATGAGTCTCCCGCAAATTTTATGGAGGAATACTCAACAATACCACTCAACGAAAGCACGGCCACATCAGTTGTTCCGCCGCCAATATCGACGATCATTTTACCCTGAGAACCGGATATGTCCATACCTGCACCAAGGGCAGCAGCAACAGGTTCTTCAATAAGGTATACTCGCCTTGCGCCGGCTTCCAGCGTTGCATCAACAACTGCTCTTTCCTCTATCTCGGAAATTCCGCTGGGTACGCAAATAACGACCCTGGGCTTCACAAGGCTGAATCCGTTGACCTGCTTTATCATCTCTTCAAGCATTTTCTGTGTCATCTCATAGTCGGAGATAACACCTTCACGCAAAGGACGAATGGCCAGAATGTTGCCGGGAGTTCTGCCAAGCATATTCTTTGCACCTTCACCAACAGCAAGCAGTTTGCCTGTGATTTTGTCCATTGCCACCACAGAAGGCTCTCGCAGAACTATGCCCTTTCCCTGCAGATACAGGAGTATATTTGCAGTACCGAGGTCGATACCTATATCTTTACTTAAAAGTCCCATTTCACACCTCGAAAATCTGAGTTCCTATTATTGTATCACATATATCAGCGTCTTGCAAATACTGCGCAGGAAACATTTTCTGCTCCTGCTGTCAGAAGCATTCTGGAGCATTCCGAAACGGTTGCGCCTGTGGTAAAAACATCATCTATCAGCAATACTCTCTTGCCGATAAAAGGTTCCGGGTCGGTTATTTCATAAACACCAAGAACATTTGCTTTTCTGGCTTCTTTATCTTTTATGGTGGATTGCGTTGTATTATGGACAGTCTTTTTCAGCGATAAGGCCAAAGGAATCTCAAGCTTTTCAGAAACTGACTCTGCCAACAAATATGCCTGGTCATAGCCACGCTCACGTTTTCTCTGTTTGCTTACAGGCACCCAGGTTATTATATCCGGCAGTTCAATATGCTCCGAAATACAGTCCGCCATATAGCTTCCAAAGGCTTCGGAATAATAATACATGCCATAGAACTTGAATCTGAGAACCGATTCACGAACTTTGTCACGATAGAAAAAGGGTGCTACGCCTTTGTCGAAAAACTCTCCTTCAACAAACACATCTCTGCCCGTTGTAAAAGGAAGTTCCTTTTGGCATCTGCTGCAGACATAGCTTCTGCTGTCCGGCATTATTCTTCGGCAAAACACACACTTGGGCGGAAACAGAAGATCAACTACCCACTGCTTGATATCTTTCAGATTCATTTGGTCAACCGAACCTTCAGCCCGCTGTAACGCTTACGCTGTTTGTCATTTTGAACCATCTGATAAAGGACTTCCTCATCACCCACGATTATCAGCAGTTCTCTGGCACGAGTAACTGCAGTATAAAACAGGTTTCTTGCCTTAAGCATCGCAGGCACAGCATATGCCGACATTATTACAGCCCTGTATTCACTGCCCTGAGCCTTGTGAACAGTCATGGCATAGGCAAGTTCGAGTTCCGAAAGCATATCAAAAGAATACGCCGTTTTTCTTTCGTCAAAATTGATATAAAGGACTTCATTTTGAATATCGATAGACTCTATCCGACCAACGTCACCGTTAAAAATTCCGCTGCCGATCTCACTGCCCCGTGTCCACATGATGTCATAATTGTTTTTTATCTGCATGACACGATCGCCTTCACGGAAAATATATGAGCCGTAGGCCTTCTCCTTTTTATTTGGTGCCGACGGATTGATGACTTCCTGAAGCCGCACATTAAGGTTTACAGTGCCTGCGTCTCCCTTTCTGGTAGGCGAAAGAACCTGTATCTGATTGGTTTCAATCCCCATATTTTTCGGCAAACGCTCATTGCAAAGCTCAACTATGGTGGATATAAGCGCATCAGCGGAACGTCGCTTCATGAAAAAGAAGTCTTTATTTTTAACAGTAAGCTCCGGCATTTCACCGTTGTTTATCCGATGCGCATTGAGTACTATAAGACTCTGGCTTGCCTGACGGAAAACTTCAGTCAGCGCAATACAGGGGATCCTTTTGCTGCGGATCATGTCTGACAAAAAATTACCCGGACCGACTGACGGCAGCTGATTGGGGTCACCAACAAATACTATTCTGCACTGAGGTCGAAGCGCACACAGAAGTGCTCTTGCTAATGTTATGTCAACCATTGAAGTTTCGTCAACGATAACAGCATCTGCATCAAGGGGATCGCTTTCGTCGTGGTAAAACGCCATTTCACCATCTTCGCCTGAAAACTGTACTTCCAGCAGTCGATGAATTGTCACTGCATCACGACCACACAGTTCACTCATGCGCTTTGCCGCACGTCCTGTGGGTGCTGCAAGAAGTGTTTTCAGTTCCAGTGCATCGAACAGGTCAATTATTCCCCGCACTGTTGTGGTTTTACCGGTTCCGGGTCCTCCGGTAAGCAGCATAAGACGGCTTTCCGCAGCCATGGCAATAGCTTCACGCTGCTTGTCCGCAAAGGAAATCCCCTGCTGTTTTTCAATTCTGTCTATGTATTTTTCGATATTTATTCCTGCGTTCTCTTTGAATTCTGCAAGGTATTTCAGCCTTTGTGACACAAAATCCTCAGCATCATGCATGGAAGCGGTGAAGACGGCATCAGCGTTTCCTATCTGTTCATTTATGAGTGTTCCGTCATCACAAAGCCTGTCTACAGACTGTTCAATATCCCCGGCGTCAAGGGAAAGCAGCGACGCTGTTGCAGCTATAAGTTTGTCTTTCGGCAGGAAAGTATGTCCGTTTGTCTGATTGTACTGCAGTTCATACTTAACACCTGCATCAATTCGCAAAGCACAGTCTTCTTCCATGCCCGATTCAAGCGCAAATCTATCAACCATATCAAACTGAGCGCCGTAATACTCATCTGCCAAAATGTATGGGTTTGCTTTCACTATGTTCAAAGCCGACTGTCCAAAAGATGCGTAAATCTTCATGGCAAGACGAACAGGCAGGCCGTATTCCTGAAGGTATTCCATCAGGATTCGAACTCCCACCTGTTTTTTGAAAGCCTGAGACATCTCCTCTGCTTTCTTATTGGTAACACCGGGTATTACCGTCATGCGTTCCGGTTCGTTTTCGAGAACTCTCAGTGTGTCGTCCCCAAACAATGCGACAAGCTTTTCCGCAGTCTTGGGTCCTATACCTTTAACCACGCCCGAGGAAAGGAAACTCAGTATTCCGTCAGCGGATTCCGGCAGCTGCCGTTCCACAAACTCCGCCTGCATCTGCTGACCATAGGTCTGATGCCGTGTCCAGCAGCCGGTGATGCGAAGCCTTTCTCCAAGGGTGCTCATGGGTATGGTGCCTACAACAGTCACTTCACCCATATCATCACTGTCGAGCCGCAGCACTGTGTATCCGTTTTCCCTGTTCTGATAAACTATTGCCGCAACATTGCCTTCAATTACGTCGTACTCTTTTGTTTCGTCCATACAAAGACCATTCCTTTATATAACAGCAGTTACTGCTCTGTAAGTTTATCCTGCAGCTGCTGTGGCACGCAAAGGCTGACATTTTCCTTGTTAGCCAGGATCCGTGCTGACTGCAGAGATTGTTGCTCCATTCCGTTATCGACAATGATTATATCAAAATCAATGATTCCAAGGTCCAGTATCCACTCCATTGACCTGACAAGATTCTGGAGCTGGCCGCAGTCACCTTTTGCATCGGCTACCATATGTACCCGGCAACTTTCGCCGCCTTTGACCGGCAGCAGAAACGCACCAACCAACGACCAAATCAACGAAGCCAGGCCCAAACCGGACAGAATACATACTATAACTGCTCCAAACGCACTCATCATTACACCTCCTCTCAGACCATGTTATGCCGGTCTGAGAGGATAGGTGTATTCTTCATTCAGTCTTCGGTCAGCACTACGGAACCTGTGTATTCAACCTCCTGGGCTGCTATATAGCTTCCGAGATAGCCGGTAACGCCGTTGGCGTCCATCCATTTTTTCTTTGATGCCATCAGATTGCGTATGGTGCCGGGAACATATCCCAGTCGCTCGGAATACAATTCACGAAGCTCATACAAATCATTGTAGGTCAGATACGGGTAATCCTGCATACCTGCAGCTGCCTTACCGTTAAAATAAGCATACTCAAGGTTGTTGTTGCTCATATACCATATTCTTTCGGTTCCCTGAATGCCCCGGTACATCATTTCCTCAAGGAATCGAACCAGAGTATTGCCGGTAACATTATATATCTCCTCCATCAGAATTATCTGCGCAAGCTGATGGTTAAGAGATGTGTGGGTCTTTTTGCCTCCGTACTGGCCAATATAATCATATACCAGCCATCCCGGCCATCCGTCGGATAGTGTTACCGAATCATGGTTTCTCAGCACAAACGGGATATAGTAATCCATATAGTTTTCCACAACATCCCAGAACTCTTCAATGTTGTAGTACCTGTAAGCCTCCAAAAAAGCCCTCACAAGGTCGGTATTGAATCGAGTGTCAAAGAACCCGGGGCCAATACCATAATCGGAAAGAAGCCACTGACTGCCCGATAGAGTGGGGAAATATCCACGTTCGTTCTGCAGGTCACGCATTACATCAAGCATGGCTATAGACATGTATTTTGCGCTGTTGGCTTCAAGCCCTATCGGAACCAGCTTACAGGCAATATATGCGGCAGGCAGTCTGTGGTAATAGTTTTCGCCGGAAGGAATATAGTTTGAAGGCGAGGTGTAATAGTAGCCGTTATAGCACCATCTGTTGTCACCGCCAAACTGGCAGCCCGACCACTGAGTGCGCGTATCCGGGTCGTCCCAGTTTAGTATATTGCTGTTGGAATACAGAACAAAATAGTCAACATAGGCTTCGGAGTAAACATACGGAGCCATTATAGATATACGCCATCCATTTTCGGTAGGTTCCAGACACAAGTCTCCTGTCTGACCCTCCTGAGCCTGGATCGCATTATTGCTCTTATCTTTATAAGCCTGAGGCAGGAAAACTATCAATTCCTCGCTGTCGTCTATGGTGAGGAAATACATACCAAAAGGCATACGGCTGTCGGTATGCATCGCCTTGTCGACCCATTTGGAGGATACAACATTGTAGTATCTCATGGTCAGTGACTCGCACTCGAATTCCATTGAGTAAAGCTCAAATTCTTCGTTCATCACGCTGTCGACATACAGTCTGCGGGACGCAAAGTAAGAACCGTCGGGGTAGGAATACATCATCTGGCAGTGCTGACCAAAATCTGTGGACGCAAGGCTTTCGGTGATGGCTATATCGCCAAAGGAAGATTCAAGATAATCAAGACTAACTCTTTCCCAATCAAAGTCTTTCAGTTCAACCGGATTGGTTTCATACTCCTTGCCGTCTTCGGTTTCTTCCTCGATTTCCTCTTCGGATTCTTCTTCAGTTTCCTCCTCGGTTTCTTCTCCGGACTCTTCATCTTTCACTTCTTCAGATTCTTCCTCAGATTCTTTGTTCTCTTCAGAATCCTCTTCACCGGAGTTTTCTTCGTCCTCTTCAGAAGGTTTATCTGCATCATCTGAAGAGTCACCATCGTCAAGTGTTTCATCTTCAGAGCTTTCATCATCTAATGATTCATCATCTGAGTTTTCCGAATTCTCTTCATCGTAAGAATCATCGAGATTTTCATCATCAGAGTTCATGTCCTCATCAACAGGCTGATCTTCAGACGTTTCGTCGGAACTGTTATTTGAAACAGGCTCAAAAAGCTCGATATCGCTCAACGCAGTTTTCTGTGCAAACACAGGCAGGTGCATGGCTGCCAGAATGCAGATTATCAACAATACTGCCGTAATTTTTTTGTTCTTCATGTATTAAATCCTATTCTGAGTTTTATTCATTTACCATATCAAGGAACTCCTGTTCGGTAAGAACAGGTATTCCCAGCTGGTTGGCTTTTGTCAGCTTTGAGCCTGCATTTGCACCGGCAACAACGTAGCCGGTTTTCTTCGACACAGAGCCGGATGCCTTTCCTCCCAACTGTTCGATAATGGCTGTGGCTTCGTCACGGGTAAACATCTCCAATGTTCCCGTCAGGACGAATGTTATGCCGGAAAATCTGTCATCTCCGCCGCTGTCATGAGCAGTCATATTGACTCCCGCTTCACGAAGCCTTGAAACAAGCTCCTTTGAGCTTTCAAGCGAAAACCAGTCGATTATGCTTTTAGCGGTAATTTCACCGATATCTCCCAGAGATGTCAGCTCATCCATATCAGCAGCCATAAGTGCGTCAAGTGTCTTAAAGTGTTTTGCAAGCAGCTTTGATGCTTTTTCACCTACCTGACGAATACCAAAGGAAAAAATCAATCGCCATAAATCGTTTTCTTTGGATTTTTCCAGGGCAGACATCAGATTCCCTGCAGAAATCTCCCCCATGCCCTCCAATACCGCAACGGCCTGAGGGTCGAGGAAATACAGATCAGCCTGTGTTGATATAAGCCCATTGTCGAGCAGCAGTTCAACCACAGCAGAACCCAGTCCATCAATATCCATTGCGCTTTTTGACGCAAAGTGAGCAATTCCTCTCGCCAGCTGTGCAGGACATGAACCGTTGGTGCATCGGAAAGCCGCGCCGTCTTCATCTCTTACAACCTCTCCGCCGCAAACGGGGCAGGTATGCGGAAGCAGGAACGGCTGAGTGCCGTCCGGTCTTTTCTCTTTGACAACTTCAATTATCTCCGGTATTATCTCGCCGGCTTTTCTGATTCTTACAGTATCTCCGATACGAATATCCTTGTCTGAAATAAAGTCCTGATTGTGCAGCGTAGCGTTTGTAACAGTTGTACCTGCAAGCCGTACAGGCGAAACAACAGCTTTAGGGGTAAGGACACCAGTTCTTCCTACCTGAATAACGATATCCTTAACAACGGACTCTTTAACCTCGGGAGGATACTTGAATGCAGCTGCCCATCTTGGGAATTTTGAAGTGCTTCCCAGAATTCTTCTGCCTGCAAGGTCATTGAGCTTGACCACCGCACCGTCTATATCGTAGGGCAGTTCTCCCCTGCTTTCACCCAGTTCTTCAATAACCCGCTTGGCTTCATCAGCATTGCAAACAAGGCTGTGGTCTACAACTTTAAACTTCAGTTTTCGCAGGTAATCAAGGCTTTCGGCATGGGTTTTGAACTCGATCCCGTCGGCCAGCTGAATGTTGAAAACCAATATATCCAGCTTTCTGGAAGCGGCTACTTTAGGATCAAGCTGACGAAGAGATCCCGCTGCAGCGTTGCGGGGATTGGCCATAAGCTGCTGACCGTCCTGCTCACGCTTGGCATTGATGCTCTCAAAAACCGCCTTGGGCATGAACACTTCACCACGGACGATAAGTCTTGGAGGAGCATTGTCCAGTTTAAGAGGTATGGATTTGACTGTTTTCAGATTCTCGGTAACATTTTCTCCCACGGAACCGTTACCACGGGTGGCTCCACGGACAAATACTCCGTTTTCATACTCCAGCGAAACGGAAAGTCCGTCTATCTTGGGTTCCACCGTAAACACGGCATCATCAAAATCACTGCAAACTTTATCCATAAAGCTTTCCAGTTCTTCATGGGAAAACACGTCCTGAAGGCTTTCCAGCGGTACCGTATGCTGAACTTCTTCAAAGGATTCCAGTGCTTGCCCGCCAACTCTTTGAGTAGGCGAATTCTCCTGAGCATACTGAGGATACTCCGCTTCAAGCTCTTCAAGCCTGCGCAGCTTCATATCGTACTCATAATCCTCTACAGTCGGAGCGTCCAGCACATAGTATTCATAACCGAATCTTTCAAGTTCTTCGGTCAGGGCAGCTATCTCTTGTTTGGGATCCATCGGTATCCTCCAATAAACAGTTATACAGAATATACTATACCACAAGGTGTAGTGAAAGTCTATCATACTTTTACTACACCTTGTATATTTTGTGCTGTTTCTCAGTTCAGCTGAAATTAAAATATTTATCGATCGCCTCGTCTGCCGTACCCGTTTCGGAAAAGTAAGTATAACTCTCGGGTACTGATCCGACAACCACTGTTTCAGCAATGCAAAACATGGAGTTTGCATCAACCGTGCTCTTCTTACCGGCAGCAAGAATTGTTATTTCAACATCGAAATTCAGGTATATCCTATGGACAGTCTGGTTTATCCCTGCAGTACTGAAATCATTGACAAAGTCTACAGCAGCAGTTCTGACAGCTATTATTTTTACCGGTATTTCAGGTCCTATCCCCGAAAGATAATCAACAGCAAAAAGGTTTCCCACCGGTACAGACAGTTCCTCAACGGATATATTTCCGATCCGTTCAAGAACAGCCTCTGTAGCTTCCGCTTTTAGATTGTTAATCTCAGCCACATCGGTTTTTACAGCTGTTATGCTGCCTGTGTCATTTTTCTCAAACGAAACTATGGCGTCATAATTTACGGTTCCGTTTGTCATCAATTCCGTAACAGCTTCATTCATAGCAGCCTTTGCAGCGTATATGACCCTTGATGCGCCCATTTCCGTGATCAACGGTTCAAGCTTTGTATTCACACCATAGCTAAGGAGCAAAGCAAAACCCGCCACAATAAGACAGACGAAAATAAACCCTACACCGTTTCCGCGTCTGCGCAAAAAATCAACCCCTTTACGGCATTTTATTTCGTAAAGGGGTTGATAATTACTGTATTTATGCGTTTTCGAGAGCCTGTTCAATGTCATCGATAATGTCGCCAACATATTCGATACCAACAGAAAAACGCACCAGATCGGCGGTTACGCCGGCTTCAATGAGCTGCTGGTCGGTAAGCTGACGGTGGGTAGTGCTGGCAGGATGCAGGGTGCAGGTGCGGGCATCGGCAACATGAGTGGCGATCTCGGCCAGTTTCAGACTGTCCATAAATCTGGTGGCAGCCTCCCTGCCGCCCTTAATTCCAAAGGACACTACACCGCAAACTCCATCAGGCAGATACTTCTGAGCAAGTTCGTAGTCCTTGTCTCCGGGAAGTCCAGCATATTTTACCCAGCTGATCTTGGGATGAGCCTGCAAATATTCAGCAACTTTCTGAGCATTTTCGCAGTGACGCTGAACACGAACATGAAGGCTTTCGATTCCAAGGTTCAGCAAAAACGCATTGAAGGGGCCTGGGGTTGCACCAAGGTCACGCATAAGCTGAGCCTGAATCTTGGTGATGTATGCCATTTTGCCGAAGTCAACTGCGTAATTCTTTCCATGGTAGGATTCATCAGGCTGAGTAAGTCCGGGGAACTTATCTGCATGAGCCATCCAGTCAAAGTTTCCGCTGTCTACCACAACACCGCCGGTCTGAGTTGCATGACCATCAAGATACTTTGTGGTTGAGTGGATAACGATATCTGCTCCCCACTCAAAAGGACGGCAGTTTATGGGAGTAGCAAAGGTATTGTCGATAATAAGGGGTACTCCATGGCTGTGGGCAACTTTGGCAAACTTTTCAATATCCAAAACCGCAAGTGCAGGGTTGGCAATTGTTTCGCCAAACACAGCCTTGGTGTTTTCACGGAAAGCGGCGTTCAGTTCTTCTTCGGTAGCGTCCGGTTCAACAAAGGTGGTTTCGATACCAAGCTTTTTGAAAGTTACGCTGAGAAGGTTGAATGAGCCGCCGTATATAGCAGTGGAAGCAACAATATGGTCTCCGGAACCACAGACATTCAGCAGTGAAAAGGTAGTTGCTGCCTGACCGGAGGAAGTCAGAATAGCACCTACGCCACCCTCCAGATCAGCTATCTTTGCGGCAACAGCGTCACTGGTTGGGTTTGCAAGACGGGTATAGAAGTATCCGGCTGCTTCAAGGTCAAACAGTTTGCCCATTTCGTCGGCAGAGTCATACTTAAAAGTTGTACTCTGAATAATTGGAAGCTGTCTGGGTTCTCCATTTTTGGGCTGATATCCGGAAAGGATACATTTTGAATTTACATGAAGTTCTTTCATAATTTCATTCCTTTTCTATTGGTTTATGGGAAAAAAACATCGTTGGCAACAGTGATAGGTTCAGACATATTGTAATCCGGCAAATCTGTTTTTTCGCCATCAATGAGTATAAGCACGCTGTCTATATACTCCAATTGGCTCAATGTAGCGGCAATAGACAGGACACTCAGCCGCTGAGCCGCAGCATCCTTATCTGCCACACTCAGAAATTCGGCAGTAAGGTTTACCACGCAATCCCCTTCCGTTACAGAAACAGAATTGATTTCGGTATCAAACGGAATCGGATTTGTGAATCCCTCCGGAGGCTCAAAATTAATGAGCATTTCCAGAAGCTGTTCTTCTGTGGTAACATTTACCCGGCGTTTAATGATTTCAGGAAGGCCGGCAAGATAATCCGGGCTCCAGCTCTGCATATACAGATTTATTCCTATTTCATTGACGCCTGATCTTACAGGTCCGACTATGCCATCATAATACCTGATAGGGTCAGACAGTTCCATATATCTGTATATTTCCGTTTGGCTGCCTTCGATCAGTATACGAACGCTCTCTACCCAGTCAAGACTGGAAAGAGAATTGACAACAGCATATATGGTTATAAACTCCTGTCTTTCCGTCTCAGGTTTATTTTCCATAAAATGACCGGAAAAGTCAACGGTGCAAACACCGTTTATATCCGTCATAACTGATAAAAGTTCTGTACCGGCCGGCATTACCGGCGAAAGCTCATCTCCGACAGGACCTCTTATAAGCTGATCGATTATATATCTTTCGTCGGTTACACCCGCTCCGCTGACAAGCTTTCTTGATTCCGGAACGAGATATTGACCGTTTGCATCAGCAAAATACAGTGTAACACTGTCATCAGACACCGCTTCGATTTCCTCTTTCAGAATATACATTTCAGTGTCTCTGCTGCTCACTTTACCGTCAGGGTCCACCAGTTGAACTTCCGAAGCTCCGCTAAGTTCGGCTGCCGTCATTGTAAGGCAGGCTTCTGCCAGCGTCTTGTCTGCACCGGTCAGTTCAAAGAATTCCGATGACATCCTGATTTTTGCAACATCATCGCTTTTTCCGTATGACAGCACACTTGTCATAGGTGGAAACGGAGAAGTCAGTCCCCCGCTTTCCGGTCCCTGCAGGTATACTTCCAACACAGTCAAGGGGGAATTGGCTTCAATATGTCTGACTTCGAAATCTATCTTCAATTCATTCAGATCATCGGCTTCACCGGCAGTCAGATAATAAAACACATATCTGTTCTGCGGAGCATCAACACGGCTGATTTCGCAGCCTGACAAGAGCAGAACAAGCCCAAGGAGCAAAGCCAACTTTTTCATCATTGCACTTCCCTCCTGCCTGTAAAGGTCACAGTAAAACGTGTTCCCCCCTGATTTCTCGCAGCAACAGTTACCTGACCGCCCAGACGGCGCACCGTTTCATTAACGATGGAAAGTCCAAGACCTGTACCGCCGGCTTCACGGGATCGTGCTTTGTCCACGCGATAAAATCGTTCAAATATTCTCGGCATATCCTCTTCGGGGATACCAATACCGTTATCCTCAACGATCAACACGATATCGTCTTCATTGCAGTACAGCAAAACCCTGGCAAATCCGCCTTCATTTGTATACTTCAGAGCGTTTTCCAACAGGTTGAAAACTATTTGGTGGATATCGTCCCGGTTTCCTCTGATTAAGCAGCCTTCGTCCATCGTGCTCTGAAGATCCACTCCCCTTTTATCGGCCAAAGGATGAAGCATATGCAAGGCCCGAATAATAACTGCTTTTATATCAACAAGTTCAGATGGCTTTTCATTGGCAGATTCCAGTCTTGTTATATCAAGGAGCTTTTCGGTAATTCTGGTAAGTCGGTCTGCTTCTTCTCCGATATCTCCAACAAATTCTCTTGTCATGGGGATATCTATGTTCTCGGTCTGCAGAATTGAGTCTGTAAGCAATTTTATTGATGCAAGAGGTGTTTTCAGTTCATGAGACGCATCAGACACAAATCGTTTTCTGGCAACCTCTGTATTTTTCAGACGTTCCGTGAACATATTGAACTCCATAGCCAGTTCACTCAGCTCGTCCTGCCCCTTAACAACAAGTTTTGTATTATAGTCACCGCCTCCGACAGTTCGCAGATAACGGATAATGTCCTGTAGTCTGCCGGTTACCGCCCGGGAAAACAGAACGCTCACAACAAGAAATACAACAGTTATCAGTACAGATATATTTACAAAATTACTGTTAAGATTTTCAAGCAGCTGCGCCTGTTCCGTATCCAACTCATAGGCATACACAACACCGATAATATTGTTTCTGAACATTACGGGCTGAGCATAGCTGCTGCCAAAGGCTCCGTTTTTGTATGCACTGTGAAACACATCGTTGCCTTCAAGAGCACTGCACACCTCGGAAAACAGTGCAAATTTGCCTACGTTTTCACTGTTGGTGTCGTATAGTATTCTGGCCTCGCCGTCTGTTATTATGAGCCTTGTAACACCCAGATCCTCAAGCATTTCCAGAACCTGCTCAACACCGTCTGTGGTCAGATACTCAAGACCTGTAAGCGCAGACGCAACAACCGATGCTTTACCGGAAAGGGACGACTGCTTTGACTGGAAAACCAGATCCCTGGACATTGAGATAGGATAAATGTTAAGCGTCACCAGCAGAATCGCCAGAAGTACCACATACGAAAGAATGAGTTTGAACTGAATGCTGTTGACTATGGATCGCCGGTTATTAGACTTTGAAATAATAACCTACCCCCCACTTGGTCATCAGGTACTCAGGGGAGGCCGGTTCCTTTTCCAGCTTCTCTCTGAGTCGTCTTATGTGTACGTCTACGGTACGAAAATCTCCCTGATAGTCGTAACCCCAGATAATATCAAGCAGATTTTCCCTGCTGTATACTCTGCCGGGATTGTGCATCAGCAGTTCTATCAGATCAAATTCTCTGGCAGTCACCTCAACCAGCTGACCGTCTTTATATGCGTTTCGTTCATCTGAGTCGATCGTAATATGACCGTATGTTATCCTGTTGGTTTTTTCCCTGGTGTTCTGGACAGCCGATCGGCGCAGCAACGCTCTGACACGGGCTTTCAGTTCAAGAATGTTGAAAGGCTTGGTAACGTAATCGTCTGCCCCGTATTCAAAGCCTATTATCTTGTCTGTATCCTCGCTTCGGGCGGTTAGCATAATGATTGGCACATTTGAAAACTCACGGATACGCATACACGCCTCAAGGCCGTCTATCTTGGGCATCATCAGGTCAAGGATTATCAGATCAAACTCACCGGTTCTGGCTTTTTCAACCGCTTCCTCACCATCGTACCCAACCTCGACCTGATACCCTTCGTTTTCAAGATTGAATCGTATTCCTTTAACGAGTAATTTTTCATCATCAACAACAAGTATTCTCATTTGATCAAGCCTCACTTACCATATAACAGTTTCAATCAACGGTTATCTCGTCTGCGATTGCCTCAAGCTTTTTTGTACCTATACCGCTGATTTCCAACAGGTCGTTTATGTCATCAAAACTTCCGTGTTTTTCCCTGAACTCAACAATTCTTTCCGCAAGTTCAGGACCGATGCCGCTCAAAGTCTGCAGCTGTTCCGAAACAGCAGTATTGATATTTATAAGTTCCTTTTCTGCCGGCTCACCGGTAGCATCATTTTTAACAAGATATATGGCAGTTTCCGAAATATCCGAAGTCCTTTCAAAACTGCCTGCACCGGCTGCCCAGCAGAACAAGCCGATAACAATAACAAGCGCAGCTGTCATCGTAAATTTCTCAAACGCAGTAAGCCTCATCTCACCACTCCAAATTAGTTGCAACAGCGAAATTTCTTTGATATAATGTTTCTTGCTTATATTCTACCACACCAGCGGAGATAATCATATGAAAAAAATCAGATTTCTTTCGATTCTTGTAATCGTTTTTTATATTTTGGGTCTTTCCTGCACCTGTTTTGCCGATGAAGGCGACAAAATAAACGTCGCTGCCAAGGCCGCACTGCTTATCGATGCAGATTCGGGTACGGTTTTGCTTTCTCAAAACGCAGACGAACGACTTTATCCTGCGTCCCTTACAAAAATCATGACCTGCCTTATAGCACTGGAACGAGGCGTTCTTGAAGATGAGATAACGGTTTCGGAAAACGCCATAACCGAAGGACTGAGTATATACGGAAGCACTGCCGACCTGCTGGCAGGCGAGGTATTGACTCTTGAGCAGCTGCTTTACTGCATGATGGTGGCATCAGCCAACGAAGCATGTAATGTTATTGCCGAATACATATCCGGCAGCATCAGCGATTTTGTTGAGCTGATGAACAGAAAAGCTGCTGAGCTGGGCTGCGAAAATACCCATTTTGTAAATCCTCACGGGCTCCACGACGACAACCATTATACCACCGCCAACGATCTTCTGAAAATTACCCGTGCTGCCATGGAAAATGATGTATTTATTGATATTTGCAGCACATCTTCAAAAGAGATCGCACCCACAAATATGTATGGCACAAGGTATCTTATGACCACCAACTTCCTGCTTTCCGAACAGAAACAGGCAGGTTACTATTACGAATATGCCCGAGGCATCAAAACCGGACATACCACCCCCGCAGGTCTGTGTCTTGTATCCACTGCCGAAAAAGACGGTATCACTCTGATTTCTGTTGTTCTTGGTGCAGAGATAGTTTACAACGATGACGGCACCAGCACTCAGATGCACTTTGCCGAAACCAAGCGTATGTTTGAATGGGGTTTTGAAAACTTCCGATCCACCACCGTGATTTCGGCAGCAGATCCTGTTGCGCAGGTGCCTGTAATTATGTCCTCCGAGGTCGATTCTGTTATCGTCCATGCCGACAGAGATATCGTGGCTGTGCTGCCCAAGACATATGACGAAGAAAAACTGGTGACAGACATCACCATCTTCTATGACGAAGGTGAAGAAGGTACAGGTCGTGAGCTGATAGCTCCCGTAGAACAGGACGCTGTTGTGGGAGAAATGACAGTCTCTTACGACGGAACCGAGCTTGGCAAGGTAAACCTGCTTTCTCTTACAGCCGTTGAACGCTCGGAGATAATGTATGGCTACGATAAAATAAAGGGCTTTTTCACTCAGGGATGGGTCAAGCTTGTGCTTGTGGGCTTTGTGGCTCTGCTGCTCATTATCAGCATCATGAGTTTTACTTACACCGTCAAGAAGCAAAACAAAGCAGCACTTGGCAGCACCTACAAAGGCAGCAGCCGAAGAAAGCAATAATAAATCAACCCGGGATTTCCTTTCGGAAATCCCGGATTTTGTTGTTTATTTTTGGATTGCATTTGGGTTATTCCCAGTCTTTACAGACGTTTACCCATTTTTTTGCGTTTGAATACTTGAACAGCTCGTCGCAGGTCAGTTCAATGGCACTGTTGCCGCTGCCGGCTGCCGGAAAAACTGTATCAAATCGTTTCATTGAATCGTCAAGGTACACGTCCACTCCGTCATTGGTGGCAAAGGGACATACGCCGCCAACAGCATGGCCTACAAGTTCAACGGCTTCTTCTGCAGTCAGCATTTTCGCTTTAAGTCCAAATTCGCTTTTATACAACTTGTTGTCTATCTTTGCATCGCCAGCAGCAACCACAAGGATAACACCCTCAGGACCTTTGAAAGACAGAGTCTTTGCTATTCTTGCAGGGATAACGCCAACAGTCTGAGCTGCCAGTTCAACAGTGGCACTGGATGTCTCAAACTCCAAAACCCTGTCTTCCATTCCAAGCTCACGAAAATATGCTCTTACTCTTTCAATGGACATCTTTATTTCTCCGTTTCTTCCAGTTTTTTCGCTTCAGCAACCAGTTTGCTGGTGCCAAGTCTGTCTGCTCCAAGAGCAACAAAGTCTTTTGCATCATCAATAGTCTTTATTCCACCTGCCGCTTTGACTTTGACGTTACTGCCTACATGTTTCCTAAGCAAAGCAACATCTTCTCTTGTGGCTCCACCGCCTGCAAAGCCGGTGGAAGTTTTTATATACTCGGCTCCCGCATCGGTGACCGCCTTGCAAAGGCTTATTTTTTCATCTTCGGTCAACAGGCAGGTTTCGATGATAACCTTGAGGAGCTTACCATCGCAGGCAGCTTTGACTTTTTCGATCTCACTGCGAACATCATCAAAACGACCTTCCTTGACCATACCGATATTGATAACCATATCTATCTCATCGGCTCCGTTTTCCACAGCTTCAGTTGTTTCAAAGCACTTTACAGCAGTGGTATTGTAGCCGTTGGGAAAGCCGATAACGGTACAAACTTTCATTTTACCGCCAAGGTATTCCGCTGCCTTTTTAACAAAACTTGGCGGTATGCACACGCTGGCCGTTCCGTATTTGACCGCATCGTCACATATGACCTTTATCTGCTCCCAGGTAGAAGTCTGGGCAAGCAGGGTATGGTCTGCCAACGAAAGTATATTTTTAAGTTCATTGTTCATCGCAATATACCTGTCCTTTATTATTTACCATATTGTAGCATAAAGATTATCATTTTTAAAGTCCTTCATTAACCGGTAAAGGTACTGCGGCATAGTTTAGGAGTGAATACTTGATTGGAGGAATCGTTTTGACTGCATTTTACAGCTATTTGGGAGCAAACTCCCCTGTTGGTTTTCACTCTTTTTATCAGCAGGCCATGGAAGAAGCCGGAGAAAGCTGGATAATCAAAGGCAGCCCAGGCTGCGGAAAATCCACTTTTATGAAGTACATCGCAGAGGGTTTGGCCGCAGACAACATTGAGCTATTCAAATGCTCATCTGACCCTCAGTCTCTGGACGGGATAATGATACCGTCAGTATCGGTGGCATATTTTGACGGAACTTTTCCCCATGTTCTGGAGCCGCAGTGCCCCGGTGCTGTGGGTAACTATATCAATCTTGGTGACTTCATTGACCACGCGGCCATAAAATCCAGGTCAGATGAGCTGGTCTCCCTCTTTGCTCAATACAAAGCCCATTACCCCGAAGCATACACACGGTTAAATACAGCACGGGAACTGCTTGATGACAGACTTGCGCTGATATGCAAAAGCGTGGATTTCGAAAAACTGTGCAAACGTACACGGGGCATTATCAGCCGTGAAATAGGAAAGCCCGGCAAGAACAAAGGTACGCTGCATCGCCGTTTTTTAAGTTCGATCTCATTTATGGGTCACAACAGCGACCTTAATCAGATCCCTTTGCATTATGAAAGAGTTTACCGTTTGGAGTCTTATTACGAGTTAACTCGTTTTGTTACTCCCCTGCTGCTTGACGCGGCTCTTGCAGCCGGGAAAGACGTTATTGCCTGTTATGACCCCATGAACCCAAATGGGTCGCCTGAACACATTCTGATACCACAGCTCTCTTTGGCTTTTGTTACTTCATCTGATATTTCCTATAACGGGCCTCATGACCGCAACATCAGGCTTGACAGCTATATCAAAGACCTCAAAACGGACAGGGCACGGATACGCTTCAATAAAAAGACCGCCTCATGTCTTATTGATGAGGCGGTTCAGTCCATGGCTCATGCCAAAGCTATCCACGATGATATAGAGCAAATATACAAAGACTATGTGGATTTTGAAGGCGTTATGGCTCTGGCACAAAATCATCTTGACAGATTACTCAAGATGATTTAGCTACTGCACAAACCTTGTGCCGCTTCTGCCGCTTACAGCTTCCGCAGCTTTGTCAAGGGAAGCGATAACGGCTGTTTTGCCGCCGGCTCTTATAAAGCTCATGGCAGCTTCCACCTTTGGCAGCATGGAGCCCTTGCCAAACTGACCTTCACGGCACAGTTGCTCAGCTTCTTTAAGGGTAAGCTCGTCCAGCTCTTTCTGGTCGGGTTTTCCGAAATTGACAGCCACCTTATCAACCGCCGTAAGGATATACAATTCCTCAGCATCGATAAGCTGAGCCAGTTTTGCAGATGCGTGGTCTTTATCAATCACAGCAGGCACCCCCCTGAAACCCTCGTAACCGTCATGAACAACAGGTATGCCGCCGCCACCGCAGGCGATGACAACAAAGTTGTTGGCAAGGAGCCTTTTGATGGTGTCTTTTTCAACAATATCCGAGGGTTTGGGGGAAGCAACCACCCTGCGCCAACCTCTGCCGGAGTCCTCTTTGAACTCCCATTCGGGATGAAGCCTTTTCAGTTCATCAGCCTGTTCTTTGGTGTAAAAGGCGCCGATGGGTTTTGTGGGATCTCTGAAAGCAGGATCGTTGCCGTCAACGGCCACCTGGGTCACAACAGTAGACACACTTTTATCGATGCCCTGTGTTTTCAAGGCATTGCCCAGCCCCTTTTGCAGATGGTAACCGATGTACCCCTGACTCATGGCTGTGCATTCAGGCAGCTCCATAGGCGGCACCTTATCGCTGGTTTTGGACGCATTTTCAAATGCCAGCTGAACCATGCCGACCTGCGGGCCGTTGCCATGGCAAATAACAAGCTCTTTCTGCTTGGCTATCTCTGCCAGTACCGGAGCAGCCGCATCGATCCTCTGCTGCTGTTCCGCGGCCGTATCTCCAAGGGCATTTCCGCCCAGAGCAACTACGATTTTTGACATAAAAATCACCTCGGTATAGCTTTACCGAGGTGATTGAAAATATTTATCCAAGAAAATCCTTAAGTTTTTTGCTTCTGCTGGGATGGCGAAGCTTTCTCAGTGCTTTGGCCTCTATCTGGCGGATACGTTCACGGGTGACGTTAAACTCTTTGCCAACTTCTTCAAGAGTTCTTGCTCTTCCGTCTTCAAGTCCAAAACGCAGACGGAGAACTTTTTCCTCTCTGGGGGTGAGCGTGCCCAAAACTTCGGTCAGCTGTTCACGCATAAGCATAAAGGACGCTGCTTCGGAAGGTTCGTCAACGTCATCGTCACTTATAAAGTCGCCCAGATGGCTGTCGTCCTCTTCGCCTATAGGTGTTTCAAGCGATATGGGATCCTGAGATATTTTCAGAATTTCGTTAACTCTTTCAACCGTCATATCCAAAGCCTTGGCTATCTCATCTGAGCTGGGGTCGTGACCCAGTTCCTGCGAAAGCTGGCGGGAGGTACGAACTACCCTGTTTATGGTTTCCACCATATGTACAGGGATCCTTATGGTTCTCGCCTGGTCAGCAATAGCACGAGTTATTGCCTGGCGTATCCACCATGTGGCATAGGTAGAGAATTTATAACCCTTGGTGTGGTCAAACTTTTCCACCGCCTTGATAAGTCCCAGGTTGCCTTCCTGAATAAGATCAAGGAACTGAAGCCCCCTGCCCACATATCTTTTGGCGATCGAAACAACAAGACGAAGATTTGCTTCGGCAAGACGATGCCTTGCTTCCTCATCGCCATGGCTCATTCTCTCTGCCAGCTCCACTTCTTCTTCGGAAGTCAGCAGCTGAACCTTGCCTATTTCTTTGAGATACATTCTTACAGGGTCATCAACACTGTAATTATCCACAAGGGTTTCGGGATCAATGATCTCTTCTTCACCTACGTTTTTGATATCGCTGTCGGTAGGTGCGATCTCGTCTTCGGCAACTTCGTCTATCAGCCCGTCGGCGGAAATGATGACACCTGCCTGATCGATCTCGGCATAAAGCCTTGCTATCTGTTCGGCAGTGAGGTCGTTATCGTCGATAATACTGATGACCTTCTGGGAGTCAAGTCCGCCTTCCTTTTTTGCGTTGGATATAAGCTGGTCGATGCTGACATTTTCAGGTGATGCCTTGGAAGTGTCGATATTCTCATTCATCATCCTCATACCCCTTTCTTTTTCTCAGGCTGTCACGCAGTTCCAGTAATGACTGTTCACCGGAATACGTTCGTTTATCATATTCTGTCTTGATTATTTCACAATAATCAGACAATGTTCTTTTACTGTCGCCTATGATCCGGTCTGACTGCAAAACAGATATAACATGTTTCATCTCTTCGTCGGTCAGCTGGCCTTCGATGGCTGCAACCCGCAGGTTCAGTCCTTCGGCAAACAGCTGCAAAAATGCAGCATACACCTTGCCCAGCAAAGGTGAGGAAAAATGCTCGGGCAAAAGCTTTGCCGCACAGCTGCCCATAAGCTCGGGAGATGCCAGAAGCAGCTGCAGCACACCTTCTTCCGCTCTTGCGGAACGAATATTGGTGTATCTGAGAGATCTTTCCTTAGGCTGCAGAGTATCGGCAGGAGTGAGCATTTGCTGCTGCTCGGCCTTTTTTTCCTTGCGCAATCGGTTTTTTCTAAGCCGTTCAACCTCCACCGCAAGGGAATCAGACGAAACTCCCGCGGCTTCAGCCGCTCTCGCACCGTAAACCTCACGGGATACGGCATTGGGCAGCGAAGCGATAAGCTTTGTGGCCTCTTTTATATATTCAACTTTATTATCATCAAGAGAAAGGTCATATTTGTTCTGCAGTGACAACAGCTGATACTCGATGTGGTTTTCGGAACGCTCAATCAGAGTATTGAACGCTTCTGCACCGTGCTTTTTGATAAACTCGTCGGGATCCTTGCTGTCGCCCATGCGTAAAACCTTGACTTTGAGTTCGTGACGTTCGAGGATAGTGATTGCTTTTTTGGTAGCTTTTGTTCCCGCTTCGTCACTGTCGTAAGCTATAACGGCTTCATCGGCGTATTTTGCGATCAGTCTTGCCTGTTCATCGGTAAGAGCTGTTCCGCAAGAAGCGACTGCACAGTCAAATCCCGCCTGATGCAGCATCACCGCATCCATGTTGCCTTCACAAAGTATTATGCGCCGCTGCTTGTTCTTTTTTGCAAGATTGATCGCATAAAGGTTTTTACTTTTATTGAACACAAGCGTATCCGGTGAGTTCAGATACTTGGGTGTTGAGTCGTCCAGCACTCTGCCGCCAAATCCCACTACGTTGCCTGCAACGTCGATGATGGGAAACATTACCCTGTTGCGGAATCGGTCGTACGCACCCTTGCCGTTTTTTGAGGAAATTACTAGACCTGCATCCAGCAGTTCTTTTTCTGTAAAGCCCTGATTCTTCAATGCTTTCATGGTTGCGTCCCACGAATCGGGAGCAAATCCCAGACCAAATCTGGTAATTGTTGATTTTGACAGCCCACGTTTGCCCATCAGATATTCCACCGCTTTTGCTCCCTGCGGTTCCCAGAGATTGGCGTTAAACATTCTGGCTGCCTGACGGTTAAGCTCGTGAAGTCTTGTTTTTGTTTTTGCGGTGGAAACATAGCTGCCGTCTTCCGGAACGGTCAGCCCTGCCCGACGGGCAAGGAATCTGACAGTATCGGGATAGTCGAGGCTTTCTATGTCCATGATGAAATTTATAACTCCGCCGCCTTTTCCGCAGCCAAAGCAGTAATACAGCTGCTTTTCTGTTGATACTGAAAATGACGGTGTTTTTTCCGTATGGAACGGACAGCATCCCCATAAGCGTCCGCTTTTGGTGTTGAGGCTTACATAGGAGGATACCACGTCCTCGATGGGATTGCGTGCAATAAGCTCATCTATGAAGCTGGCCGGAAATGCCATGGTATCCCTCCTTTTTGTTGTTGATTATTTTTTGCTCCAGCCGTATGGAACGAACAGTTCTGTATATTTATTGGCAGCGTACTTGTCGGTCATGCCCGCAACATAGTCGCAAACTACCCGCTCCACGCCGTCTTCGTCCACCAATTTCAGATAATCGTCTGTCATGGCTTCGGGACGTTTGACATAGTACTCGTACAAATCCCCCAACAGCTGAGTGACCTTATGCTCCTCACCCTTGGCAACCGGCGAAGAATAAACATTATCAAACATGAATGACCGCAGATCCATCATCGCATTTTCTACATCGGCAGTCATAACAATCTCGGGTTTCCCCCAGCTGGCATCTATCACGTTTCGCACCAGAGTATCTATCCTCAGCTTATGAGTGTTGCCCAGAACATCAGATATATCCTTGGGTATATCATCATTGGTAAGTATACCTGCACGGATAGAATCGTCAATATCGTGGTTTATGTATGCGATTTTATCTGATATGCGAACAATCTGGGCTTCCAGAGTTTCGGGCATATCATCACCTGTGTGAGTTACAATGCCACGTCGTACCTCATATGTAAGGTTAAGTCCTTCGCCGTCTTTTTCAAGACGGTCAACCACACGAAGGCTCTGTTCATTATGTTCAAAATGCCCCATTACCGCACGCATGGCACGTTCTCCCGAATGGCCGAAAGGCGTATGACCAAGATCGTGACCAAGAGAAATTGCTTCTGTCAGATCTTCGTTCAGACCAAGTGCCCTGGCAATGGTTCTGGCAATGCCGGATACCTCGATAGTATGGGTCATACGGGTGCGATAATGGTCACCCTCAGGGTCAAAGAAAACCTGAGTTTTTTGTTTGAGCCTGCGGAAAGATTTGCTGTGGATAATTCTGTCTACATCACGCTGAAACAGTGTTCTGACAGAACACACGGGTTCGTCTACCGCTCTGCCTTTTGAGTTGGCAGCCTTCACTGCGTAAGGTGACAAACGGGTCAATTCTTCCTGTTCAAGACGTTGAGATACTGTCATCAAAAGCCTCCAAACCAGATAAAACTACCTGACACTTTATGTGACGGGAAAAGCTCTGTATTCGTTCCCTTTAATTTCGACAGAAGTTTTTCCTGCCGAAATATCCATTATCCTTTTAATAAACTCCTCAGCAGCAGCTTCGGGAATAATTGCGTGGATAAGCACATTGGCAGAGTATTCCACATCAGTTATAACTCCGTCAAAGTTGCCCAATTCTATCTTTACCCGTTCGAACAGGTTGTATGGTACGGGGATATCCACATTTGTCCACACCCGCTTAATGCTGATGCCTGCGGCATCAACCGCCAGTTTGGCACTGTGTGCATAAGCTCTTACCAGACCGCCCGCACCCAGCAATATGCCGCCAAAATAACGTGTAACAACGCAGCAGACATTAAACAGATTTTCACGGCGAAGCACCTCAAGCACCGGCATACCTGCTGTTCCCTGAGGCTCACCGTCGTCACTGTAACGTGTGGCACCGTCACGAATTATATATGCATATACGTTATGGGTGGCATCCCAATGCTGTTCACGCATCTTTTTTATGTGTGCAACAGCTTCTTCTTCCGTTTCTGTCAGCCAGATACGTCCGATGAATCTGGAACGCCGTTCAATAAATTCTGTTTCGCTGTCCCCGGTGGGGACCAAATATTCCTGCATTTTCATTTCCTATCCAACGATATATTTTTCCAGACGTCCAAGCTGTTTTGCACCACAGACTGCGACCACATCGATGCCATCGGGAGTGTATTCCACACTTTTTACGGTGGCTTCCGTATAAAGGCTGTCAACGGCACCTGCCATGGAGTACGGCAGCATTAGCCGAACCTGGCGTTTTCCGGCAGAAAGCACTCTTTCGATAAGTGCAAGCATGTCATCTATGCCCTGACCGGTGGCTGCGGATATACAGACCTTATTTTCGCCGTGAGGCTCAATGTCGCCATCAAACATATCAATTTTGTTATAAACCTCAATAACCGGTGTTTTTGCGGCACCCAGCTGCTCAATAAGCTCGTCCACAACTTTGGCCTGGATCTCCCAGTTGGGGTTGGAAACGTCAATTACATGGAGCAAAACATCGGCAAATGTCAGTTCTTCTAAAGTTGCCTTGAATGCTTCCACCAGATGATGGGGCAGTTTGCGGATAAACCCGACTGTATCGGACATCAAAACTTCCAGAGTGTCGCTTACTTTAAGCTTTCTGGTGGTTGTATCAAGGGTATCAAACAGGCGGTTGTTTGCCGGGATACCGGCACCGGTAAGTCTGTTCAAAAGGGTTGATTTTCCTGCGTTGGTATATCCCACAATAGCTACAACCGGTACTTCGTTCTTGATGCGTTTTTCACGCTGAACGGAACGAACACGGCGTACTTCTTTCAGTTCCTGCTCAAGAGCAGTTATCTTGCGGCGAATGTGGCGTCGGTCGGTTTCCAGCTGAGTTTCACCGGGGCCGCGGGTACCTATAGGAGATTTGCCGCCGGCAGCTGTCTGACGGACAAGGTGACCCCACATACCGGTCAGACGGGGCAGAATATACTTGTACTGAGCAAGTTCAACCTGCAGACGGCCTTCCTTTGTCTTGGCTCTCTGCGCAAAAATATCCAGAATCAGACCGCTGCGGTCCATAATATGCTTTCCACTGAGTTCTTCCATGGCTTTTATCTGGGAAGAAGTCAGATCATTGTCGAAAATTATCAGTTCAGCTTCCAAGTCCTTTGCAAGCTGAGCCACTTCCTCTGCCTTGCCCTGACCCACAACATATTTCGAGTCGGGAGTTGCCCTGTTCTGAAGGACTCTGCCAACACAGATACCGCCTGCAGTTTCCAAAAGAGCTTCCAGCTCATCCAGACTTTCTTCGTCTGCATTTTCTGCGGCGGTATAAACAGGGCTGTTCAATCCCACAAGGACAGCTTTTTCAATTGTAAAATCCTTGGACTGTACATCCATATATGCCATATATGAAATATTCCTCCGATTTTTAAGATGTTAGTATCCAATATCAAGATGGGGATTCCTCCATTGCGAGGCCAGCAAGGTCAGCATAGCTGACCTCACGCTGACCTTGCAATGTTCGGAACGACAGCTAATATTATAAAACGAAAAAGCCCGCACTGAACCAGTGCGGGCTTGAAATGATTACTTAAGACCGAACTTCTTGTTGAAGCGTTCGACACGGCCGCCGGTATCAACCAGCTTCTGCTTGCCGGAATAGAAGGGGTGACACTTGGAGCAGATTTCCACCTTAATATCCTTCTTGGTAGAACCAGTCTCAATAACCTCACCGCAGGCGCATCTGATAGTAGTCTGCTGGTAGTTGGGATGGATACCTTCCTTCACAATGTTCACCTCTTTCGCATGAAATATACTCGCCCTCTAAAGGCGCTAGTGTATTCTAACACAATGAATCAAGAAATTCAAGTCTTTTTTTACAAAGAAGTTGAATTATTTTTTCGAATTCCGGCGAATAACAACATTATGTTGTGTCAGCTGGTTATTTATCTCCCCTGCTGGGCAGCTTAACGGTTGCGGGGATCTCCTGACCGATGTTGCCGTCAAGATCTTCACACCAGCAAATGAGATCAACATAGTGACCTCCGTCTTCGCCCACATACTTGTCGTAAACATAGCCTCTGGTAATGAAAGCGTCATCGCCGTAACCGTGGATATTGGCATAGCGATCTTTCATATATGGAACTTTCAGCAGCTCGGTGGGACGGTAGAAGCCTTCAGGGAAGTGGTTGAACTGTTCTTCCTTGGGAGCGTCGTTGACAAAACGCCAGCCCAGCTTGGTTACAAAGCCTTCGTCACCGCACCAGTTAGTGATAAGACGTGTGCCAAGCAGCTTTGCATGGAAGTTGTAAAGGTATGCAATACCGCCGCCGGTGCCAATATGACCGTCTCCGCCGCCGTAAAGACCGGTTTCTTCATTATAGGGGAAGAAATGGGGGTCACCGCCTGTGCCGGAAAGTACTTCCTTAAGGCCGTTGGTATCCTTCATGATCTGCCATGCAGCCATGGTGCGGAAAATCTCGCGGTCATACTGAGGAGGAGATGCGATGGGCTGAGGCTCGTCGCCAATGTTGACATCTTCCCAATACAGGGTATCTGCACCGCGGATCTTTTCGTTTTTCCAGATATCAACGAAAATGTCGTAATCCTCTTTGGTCATCTTGTGAGCCTTATGACGGTTGTTCAGTCCCATCATGGGAGGCGGTGCCTTCTTTTCACCATCGGGACCTTCCCCACCGGGACCACCGGGACCGCCTGCACCCTTTGGAGGCTGCTTGGGCATGGCACCGGGTGCCTTGTCGGACTTGCCGTGCTTTGCAGCTACGTCACCGGGAGCTTCACCCCAAAGTGCGTCCATTGTTTCGGGATCATCGGAAATGCGCAGAGTTTCGGGCCAGCGGCGAATGCTTTTGGCAACCAGTTCACCGTTCTGATTGTAAACCTCGCACTCATCAATAAAAATCATGCGGCGCTTGATGCTGCCCTCGGGGTCGGTGATGTCGATAATATCCCAGCCGGTATTCTTTGCAGTCAGTGTATCACCGGGGAAAACAGGCTTAAAGTAAAGGTCTTCATGGTCATAACCGTCACCGATATAGGTGGTTCCATCGGGACGCATCTGAGCACCCAGTTCTTCGGGGATGCTGGAACGGGTTTCCATGGTCACATAGCCGGGAACGGCGGGGAGATTTCCCCATACTGTGTTTTTGGCATACTCGGGGTCATTGAACAGAGGGTTCCATCTGTCCCAGCAGCGGGCATAAAGCTGCATTACCCAGGGATCGGTGGATATTTTGCTGACAGCGGCAGGAATGGCGGCTTCACATTCGCCTCTTTTATATCTGTCGATGGCAGCCTGTTCGGCTTCTGTATACACTCCGGGATAACATACACGCAGTTTTGAGTTGTCTATCATATTTCCTTTTCCTTTCTTTTCTTGTTCTAACTAAATCGGATTAATTATAACACTAAATACTTTCTTTGCCTAGACATATTTGCTTCTTTTTACCCATTCTTCACCAACGGGAGGTTTTGTCCCGTCAGGAAGGCACAGCGACAGTATATCAGCACAGCGGCACTCAAGCTCAAAGTACGTTTTTGCTTCCTGTCCCATCTTCCCTGCCTGTTTTCCAAGCTGCAAAAGGGGGATTTGTGCCTGCCTTATGAGCTTGCGTCCGGTATCGTTAAAAGCTAAAACCCGTACATAAGGAGACTTCATGCTCATATCTGCCTCTGAAATGCCGAGAAAAGCACAAAGCACCATGCGTCTTATTCTGGAATGGGGATATCTTTTGGTTTTAGTCTTTTCTATGACTTCTGCCACGGTAGTGCTGCTGCGTGCGGCATGCATAAATCTTATGTGCAGCCCTTCGCTGCTGAAAGGCAAAGCGTCAAAATCTTCGTTGCTCATGGTTCGCAGCCTGTACAGAATTGATCGTTCCGCATTTGTCATCGAATAAACTCTGCCTTGATTGATTTCTGTTTCTATCAGCTCAGCTGCAGCTTCGGGAACAAACTGCTTCCAATCGTCTTTTTTCTCCGCAATAAGCCGTCTGATTTCAGACGCAGAGCTGATGTTTCCCACAGCCGTTCCGTCGTGGTCAGCACCTTTTCTGGCTATGGCCAACGGCTGAACATCCGAACAGGACAACGCTTTCAGATATTCCACCGCCAAAATGTCATTGGGACGACTCAAAGCCTCTGCAGCTTTCACGTCCAATTCGGCAACGGCAGCTTGTCTGGCAGATGCAAAAGACATTCCGCTTTCAAGATGCTTTTTCAGGTTTTCGGCAAACGACACGGACTTTAAAATATCGGCAGCTGCGACCAATGGCTCCTCACTTCCGCTTTCGCAGCCAAAACTGAGCGTATCCACAAAGCCAAGTTTTTGCATTATGTCAACTGCTCCCGATGCAAAGCCCTCAGCAGAGGATATGGCTGACGTCACCGGCAGTTCAAGCACCAGATCCGCACCGCAGCGGACAGCTGCTTCTGCTCTGACGTATTTATCGAACATGGCACACTGACCACGCTGGACAAATCCGCCGCTCATAAGGCATACTATGGCGCTGTCTTGTCCCAGCAGCTTTTTTGTTTGCTCAATTTGGTACCGGTGTCCTGTATGAAATGGATTATATTCGCAGATTATTCCGGCAATCCTCACTGCAAAACCCCCAAAAATCAAAGTTTTTTAAAAAAACAGTTGTGATATTATGGAATTTGTATTAAAATGATAAAGTTGTGAAAACACTATTTAATATTAGTATGTTCACAGCAGATTTTCAAGTTTATTAATATTATTTATTCATAGGAGATGTATCAACATGAAAGTTCTGGTTATCAACGCCGGTTCCTCTTCCCTGAAGTATCAGCTCATCGATCCCGCTACCGAAGAAGTTTTTGCAAAGGGTCTTTGCGAACGTATCGGCATCGGCGGCCATCTGAAGCACACTCCCCTGAACGGCAAGCCCGTTTTCGATGAAGACATCGATCTGCCCACCCATAACGAAGCTATCGCTGCTGTCCTCGATAAGATGACTTCCGAAGCTTACGGCGTTGTCGCTTCCATGAAGGAAATCGACGCTGTCGGTCACCGTGTTGTTCACGGCGGTGAATCCTTTGCTTCTTCCGTTCTCATCACCGACGAAGTTATGAAGGCTATCGAAGACTGCATCCCCTTTGCTCCTCTGCACAACCCCGCAAACCTCACCGGCATCAACGCCTGCACCGAGGTTATGGGCAAGGACGTTCCCCAGGTTGCTGTTTTCGACACCTCTTTCCATCAGACCATGCCCGCTAAGGCTTACACCTATGCTATCCCCCACGAATACTACGACAACGACAAGATCCGTCGTTACGGCTTCCATGGCACCAGCCACCGCTATGTTTCCGGCCGTGCAGCTGAAATGCTTGGCAAGCCCATCGAAGAGCTGAAGCTCATCTCCTGCCATATGGGCAACGGCAGCTCCATCTGCGCTATCGAAGGCGGCAAGTCCGTCGATACCTCCATGGGCTTCACTCCCCTGGTAGGTCTCCCCATGGGCACCCGCTGCGGTCAGCTGGACACCGGTGCTGTTCAGTTCATCATGAACAAGTATGGCTTCAACATCGACGAGATGCTGAACATCCTCAACAAGAAGTCCGGCGTTCTGGGTATCTCCGGCGTTTCCTCCGACTTCCGTGACCTCGACAACGCTGCTGCCGACGGCAACGACCGTGCCGCTCTGGCTCTGGACGTTTTCAACTACTGGGTAGCTAAGACCGTTGGCGGCTACACCGCTGCCATGAACGGCGTTGACGCTATCATCTTCACCGCCGGTGTTGGCGAAAACAGTGCTTCCACCAGAGCTGCTATCTGCGAATACCTTGGCTATCTGGGCTGCTCCGTTGATGCTGAGCAGAACAGCAAGCGTGGCGAAGACCTGGTCATCAGCACTGCCGACAGCAAGGTAAAGCTGCTGGTCATCCCCACCAACGAAGAACTCATGATCGCTATGGATACCGCTGAGATCGTTGGCAAGTAATTTATAGTTGGCAATTAATAAGCCGTGAAGCAATCATTGCTACACGGCTTATTCTTATCTTCTCATTCCTTCTTTATCAAGCATCCATTTCAAGGGATTCTCTTCGATATATCGTGCCGTTTCATAATAAGCAGAATCATTTCTTATAACCGTATCATAAAAAGATGCTTGAAATAGTTTTCTTCCGGGAGTATTGTCCATTCTATTGCATTCACAGGTAGTTATTGATTTGTATGCACAAACCACATCCATCAACGTAGGGCGGGGGCTTGCTCCCGCCACCTGTTCATTCAAAACAAATATTACATGGATATGATTTGGCATAATGACATATTTGTCTATCCGAACATGATTATATCTTTTTTCCAATTCGAGCAGTTGGCGCTCTGCTACCTTTCCCACTTCCGACAGTTCAACAATTATGGCGGCGGGAGCAAGCCCCCGCCCTACAGTAGACAAAACCTTTGCATTATTGAGGGTGTTGATTGTAACGTAATAATAACCGGGCTGACTATAATCATATTCTTTTATTCTTGGATGCTTGCGTTTATGATACTCCATATTACCTCCCCCTACTTCGCCACTGCGTCGGCATCTGACTCCGCTGTCACTTCAATGACCAGCTTATGAGGCAGGCAGACGATGGGGGTGGCATCGTTGTCGATTGCGCCCTGTTTGACGCATATCCGATCCGGGCAGTCGGCTTCGGAGACTTTTACTGTACCATTTTCCACAACTATTATATTATAACCTCCGTCATTGCTGATGACGGATATTTCTGCATCTTCACTGAGGTCAAGGCGGCAAAACTCAACTCCGTCCCGAAACACAACCGCTGTGTTTCCCTTTTCGGCAGAGGTGAATATATAAAAAGACAATGCCGCACATACAATCAAAAAAACGGCGATGACGGCTATCCAGTATTTGTTGTTTTTCATTGTTGGGGTTTCTCCTATTGCAGGGGATTTTTCCATCAGCGTAACCTATGGGGATTTCTCGTCGCTGACTTCGTCAGCTCACTCGAAATGACAGTGCAGACGTTCGGAGTGACAGGTCACCGTAAGGTTATCATAATTTATTGTAAAAAACAAGTTGACATGGGGTTTTTGCTCTGATATAATAGCCGATGGCCGCGTCAAACTGGCTCTTTCAAGAGGGACATGTTCCCCGCCTGTGCGAGCGTGACTCTAATATAAAGAGAGGTGCAAAACAAATGCGTGCAATCATTCTTACCGGTGGTAAGCAGTACAGCGTTCAGGAAGGCGAAGTTATCTACGTCGAAAAGCTGGGCGTAGAGGCAGCCGAGACCGTAAGCTTTGACCAGGTTCTGGCCGTTATCGATGGCGAAAACACCGTTTTCGGTGCTCCCACCGTAGCAGGCGCTACCGTCGAAGCTAAGGTAGTCAAGAACGGCAAGGGTCGCAAGGTCCGTGTATTCAAGTACAAGTCCAAGAAGGGCTATCATCGTACTCAGGGTCACAGACAGCCCTACACCATGGTTCAGATCGAAAAGATCAACGCCTAATGACTACTGTAAAGTTTAAAAACGAATCCGGCAGGATCTCGGGTTTCAGTTGTACGGGTCATACCGGTTATTCCGAAGAAGGTTCCGACATCGTCTGCGCCGCTGTTTCCAGCTGCGTTTCCATGGCCGAATGCATCATCAACGATGTTCTGGGCGTTGGAGCAAAGACAAAGGTCAGCTTCTCCTCTACCGACATTTCCCTGTCTCTTCCCAATTCTTTGGACGAAAGTACCGAAGAAACCTGCCAGGCAGTCCTCACAGGACTGATGCTCAGTCTCGTCGCCTTAAAGGACGACTATCCCGATTACATTGAAGTAATGGAGGTGTAATACATGCTTAATATCGGTATTCAGTTTTTCGCTCACAAGAAGGGCGTTGGCTCCACTAAGAACGGTCGTGACTCCGAGGCAAAGCGCCTTGGCGTTAAGCGTGCCGATGGTCAGTTCGTTCTGGCCGGCAACATCCTTGTCCGTCAGAGAGGCACCCACATCCATCCCGGCACTAACGTAGGTATCGGCAGCGACGATACCCTGTACGCCACCGTGGACGGCAGAGTGCGTTTCGAACGTATGGGCAGAGACCGCAAAAAGTGCTCTGTCTATCCCGTAGAACAGTAATGCAAAAGGCTGGAGCAATAATTGCTCCAGCCTTTTTAGGTTTCAGGGATCAGGTGTCAGGGATCAGAGGAGTTAACTAAAAACTGTTCGCTAACCTGACTCTTTATTTTTTACCACAAATAACATATAATAGACTTAATAAACAATACTGACAGCACGAAAGGATGATTTTCATGTTTGTCGATAAAACTTCAATCAAGGTCAAGGCCGGTGACGGCGGTCACGGTGCCGTGTCCTTCCACAGAGAAAAATATGTAGCCAACGGCGGTCCCGACGGTGGTGACGGCGGCAACGGCGGCAATATCGTGCTGCGTGTTGACGACAACCTTTCCACTCTGATGGACTTCCGTTATAAAAGAAAATATTCAGCAGAAAACGGCGTCAACGGTTCAAGCAGCCGATGCAAAGGTAAAACCGGTCAGGATCTTATTATCCGTGTCCCAAGAGGTACTGTTGTCCGCGACCAGGAATCCGGCGAAATAATAAAAGACATGTCCGACAGCGAGGATTATATTCTCTGTAAAGGCGGTCGTGGTGGCTGGGGCAACAAGCATTTTGCAACACCCACACGCCAGGTTCCCCGTTTTGCCAAGGCAGGTCTGCCCGGCGAAAGCAAGGAGGTTATCCTTGAACTGAAGCTGCTTGCCGACGTCGGTCTTGTGGGTTTCCCCAATGTCGGCAAATCCACGTTACTGTCTGTTGTGACCAATGCAAACCCCAAGATCGCAAACTACCACTTCACCACCCTGTTCCCCAATCTGGGTGTTGTTTATATCGAAGAGGGTTTCTCCTTCGTTATGGCAGATATACCCGGCATCATCGAAGGTGCTGCCGAGGGTGCCGGTCTTGGTCATGACTTCCTGCGTCATATAGATCGCTGCCGCCTTATGGTTCACGTTGTCGATGTTTCCGGAAGCGAAGGCCGTGATCCGGTTGACGATTTTGACGCCATCAACAAGGAACTGGCAGACTACAGCCCCGAATTGGCAGACCGTCCCATGATCGTTGCCGCCAATAAGTGTGATATTGCCGAGAATCCCGAGAACTTCCGGCGGCTTAAAGAACGTGCCGAAGAATGCGGCTGCGAGGTGTTTGAGATTTCTGCTGCCGCTCACTTGGGCGTTAAAGAGCTTATCGGTGCCGTTGCAGCAAAGCTGCGTCAGCTGCCCCCCGTTATTGTTTATGAGCCCGAGTACGTCAAGAAGCCCGCAGAAGCCGGCGATGCAGAAGACGTCAAGATCGAGCACTACGATGACCTTTGGATAATCAGCGGAGGCTGGATGTCCCGTCTGGTGAACGATATCAACTTTGACGACTACGAGTCCAGAATGTACTTTGACCGTCAGCTCCGCAAAAGCGGACTGTTTGACCGTCTCGAGGCCATGGGCATCAACGAAGGCGACACCGTCAGCATTTACGATCTTGAATTTGAATATGTAAAATAAAAATATCGCCATCCACCTGGATAATGCTAAAAAACATTATCCAGGTGGATGGCGTTTATATCTTTGCGCGCTGTAGGTGCTGGCGTAGGGGTTGCCGCCTTCGGCAACCCAATTTTCGCGGAACGGTCAAGACCGTTCCCTACAATGTTACAGGAAAGAGCTTTGCGTAACAGGCGGCGGGAGCAATCCCCCGCCCTACAACGCTGTACTCAGGTGCGGTAGATTATTCCTTATTCTCGCTTTCGGCGGACTCGTCTACATAGAGAGTCGCTACGGGAGGCTCTGCTGCAGCAGCTTCAACCTCTGCTTCGATGGCTTCCACTTCGGCAGCAACTTCTTCCGCAACGGATTCCGCTTCGGGAATGACCTCGATGGTTATCTCTATCTCGTCTTCCTCTGCGGTTTCTTCGGCAACAGCGGCTTTTGCAGCTTCAGCAGCAGCTTTCTTTTCAGCTTTAGCTTCGGCGGCAGCAGCGGCTGCGGCAGCTTCCTGCTCCTTAAGCTGTTCTATTTCTTCCTGATAACTCTCGATTTTTCCTTTGGATTCAACGATCTTTTCGCAAAGCTCTTTGGCAAATTCTGCAGATTCTGTTTCGCCGGATTCAATACCTTCAAAATATGCCTTACCAAGCTGAGTATAGAGTTCTTTGAGGCTGTTGTTTTCAGCAGTTATCTTAACATTCAGCTTTGCTATCTGAGCATAGTATGTAGATTTCTGAGCGGCTTTTTCAAACAGTTCTGAGGCAGTTCCAAGAATTTCGTTTACAAAAGACATTTCTTTTCCTCCGTTATTTATTTATATGATTATAGTACGCTGTTATTGTATTCTGCAGCAGCATGACCCGTGTCATGGGACCTACGCCGCCGGGTACGGGAGTAATGTATGATGCCTTTTCCCTGACCTCATCAAACACCACGTCGCCGCAGAGCTTACCCTCATCGTTGCGGTTGATGGAAACATCGATTACAACTGCGCCTTCCTTGACCATATCGGCAGTAATAAGACCTCTTTTGCCGGCAGCGCAGACCAGTATGTCTGCCTGTTTTGTTATGGCAGCAAGATCGGTGGTTTTGGAGTGGGCGATCGTAACGGTTGCATTGCTGTGGAGCAGGAGCATCGACATGGGCTTGCCCACAATATTGGAACGTCCCACAACAACACAGTGCTTTCCATAAACCTGGATATTGTAAGCATTGAGAAGCTCCATTACACCGTAGGGCGTACATGGAACAAAGCCGTATTTGCCAAGGGTAATACGTCCGACACTGATGGGGTGGAAAGCGTCAACGTCCTTGTCGGGCACGATATTGTAAATTACATCATCCGCATCAAGGTGGTCAGGCAGCGGAAGCTGAGCAAGGATACCATCGACATTCTCGTCTTCGTTAAGGCGATGCACAAGCTCTATCAGCTCTTCCTGAGTGGTATCTTCGGGAAGGGCGTATTCATAGCTTTCAATTCCGCATTCGGCGCAATCCTTTCTTTTACCGTTGACATACACTCTTGATGCCGGGTTATTACCGACGATTATAACTGCGAGTCCGGGCTTTCTGCCGGAAAACTGTGAAACTTCTTCAGCAATCAGCTTTTTGCAGTCCGCAGCTACTTTTTTGCCATCAATCAGAATTGCGCTCATGGTCTTCTCCTTTATTATCCTCATCTGTATCTGTTTCCGAATCAACAGTTTCAGCAGCATTTTCGGCCACAGGGTGATTGTATTTCCATACCTGCATATCGGCAGGGTCATTGTCTTTAAACACAAGCTTAATGAACAGCACCACAAGGCATACCACAAAGAAAGCGTATCCAAGGAACTGCGAAATCCTCAGACCTGTACCCATAAAATACAGGCTGTCTGTGCGCAGGCCTTCGATCAGGCCTCTGCCAAAGCCGTACCAGCACATATACATCAGGAATATCTGGCCGTCAAATTTGCGGTATTTTTTACTGAAAAAGTGCAGCAGAACAAAGCCAACCAGATTCCACAGAGATTCATAAAGGAAAGTAGGGTGATAAAATACCCACCTGTCCGATGCGTTCATCAAACCCATGCGCAGGAAATTGGTACACTCAACACCGTGGGCTTCGCGGTTGATGAAGTTGCCCCAGCGACCTATCATCTGACCTATCAGCATACCAAGGCTGCCAAGGTCGAGAATGGTTCCGGGATTTATCTTCTTCACTTTCGCATAGACAACAACGGAAATTATTGCAGCAATAATGGCACCGTATATGGCTAAACCGCCGTTCCATATGTACAATACGGAAATGGGGTTTTCGGCATATTCTGCCCAGTTAAAAATACAGTAATATGCTCTGGCGCCGATAATGGCAGAAGGCACGGCGCAAATCAGAATATCGATTATATTGTCCTGAGTCAGGCCAAACTGTTCCGCTCTTTTCATGCCATACAGTGCCGCCAGCAAGAAGCCGGCGGCAATTATGATGCCGTACCAGTAAAAGTTATGGCCTCCGATAGAAAAAGCTATATTGGAGGGATTGATCTCTATACCCAATCCGGGAAAGTAAATGGGGCTTGCGAGGATCATCATTCTTCATCTCCGCCTTTCAGTGGATTAATTACCGACAGCGCCGATCTTTCGTAGGTGATGGCCAGTTTCAAAAACTCCCGCACATCTTCCCATGTGATCTCATCGTAAATCTCGGCAAAATCAAACAGATTGCAGTTATCAAACACCGAAGAAGCCATACCGTAACAAATGCCGGAGAAAGAGTCCAGTTCGGAAAGATGGCGTCCGTAAGAGGCTTTCTTCAGCCTGCGGAACAAATCCATGTCCACGTCGCCGGCTATAATTCTCTCTGCCTCGGCAATAAGCTCGTCCCTCACCTTTTCGGGCTGCTCGCTTTCACCGCCGGCTACGATCATGGAAGTATGCTTGATGGTTTCGTATCCACCGCTGAATGTACCGTTGATAAGACCTTCGGAATACATTTTTGCAAACAACCGTGATGAGCCTCCGCAAAGCACCTGGAATGCCAGTTCGCCGACCAGCTCGGTCTTATAGCCTTCCCTGCCGCCGGTGGTTTCGGGCAGCTTAAATCCCAGTTCAAAAATGGTCGCTCCCACTTCCATCTCACGGCAGCAGTAATGCGAAACCACGCTGTCAGGCTCAGCTTCGCCGTAATCACGGTCGGATACGGTGGCTGCATTGTCCGGCAAAACCTCTTTTGCTATTTCCTTAATATGCTCAGGGTCAAAGTCACCGCAAACAATAAGGCACATATTGGAGGGGTCATAAAAAGCACGGTGGCAGCTGTAAAGAGTTTCGGCAGTGATATCCGAAATACTCTCGACAGTTCCTGCGATGGAAACTCTTACAGGATGGTTGTGATACATTATCTCAAAAAGACGCTCGCCAACCTGACTGTTGGGATTGTCCTCATACATTCGGATTTCCTGAGAAATGATTCCCCGTTCCTTTTCCACGCTTTCTTCGGTGAAATATCCGGTGGAAACAAAGGTAAGCAGTTCACGAAGACATTCGTCAAAATACTCGGTAGCCGTGAAGTAGTAAGCAGTCATCTCGTAACTGGTAAAAGCATTGGGGCTGGCACCGTAGGACGACAGTGTCTGCAGTGCATTGCCGCTGGGCATGTCGAACATCTTATGCTCAAGATAGTGGGCAACACCTGCGGGAGATGTCTGCCATTTTCCGTCAAGGAAAAACTTTGTATCAATGGAGCCGTAATTGGTGGCAAAGAAAGCGTCTGCCCTTGCAAAGCCCTTCTTTGGAATGACCACCAGCTTCAGGCCGTTTTCAAGAGTGTCGGTATAAACGGTTTCGCCAAGTCTGGGATAGTCGATTCTTGTCATTTTTCCACCCCTTTAAGAAAGTATACCGTGTCGAGACGAACTTTATTGGCTGCTCTGACCACATTTTCAGCCGTCAGCTTTTCAAGCTGCTGAGCAAGTTCCGCAGCTGTACGGTCGTAGCCGCCAATTATGCGGCTGAGGGCACTTTCCTCCTGAGCAGCAAGGGAGTCGTCCTGACAACGCAGAGCGTTGAGCATATATTTTCTTGCTCCCTCAAGCTCCTCATCGGTGATGTCACCGTTTTTGCATGCTTCCAGCTGGGCAAATATCTCGTCTTTTGCAATCTGATAGTTTTCAAACTCAACGCCGGAGTTGACTATCATAAGCCCCTTGAACTTTTCAAGCCCCGAGCTGGCATAGTAGCAAAGAGACAGCTTTTCGCGAACGTTCATAAACAGCTTTGAATTGAGACTTCCGCCAAACACGGCATTGAACAGCACCATGTCGGGATAATCCTCGTCTGCCGCAGTAACGCCGGTGCGGAAACCGATAGACAGCTTACCTTGAGTAACGTCCATAGCGTCCTCAACGTATTTCGGTTCGGAGGCAATATACTCTGTCGAAGTGCCTGTGGGGATCATCTCTCCTCTGGGGAGTTCCTTAAGGGCATTGAGCATAGCGTTTTCCACACGATCACTGTCTGCACTTCCGACATATATGATCTCTATCTGAGAAGTCTCAAGCACTTTGCGATAGTGGCGGTAAAGCTCCTCGTTGGTTATTATTTCCGCCTGCTGCCTGCTGCCTGTCTTGTCGATACCGTAGGCTTCGTCGGCACACATGGATTCTATAAGACGGGACTGGGCATAGGATATCTTATCGTTTACCTTTGCATTGATAAGGTCGATGAGGTTCTTCTTCTCGGATTCGAAGTATTCTTCGTCAAACTTATCGCCATCAGTGACGGGTCTCAAAAGCATCTCGCCCATAAGGGCACAGATCTTTTCAAGCAGACCGTCCTCAGGCAGGAATCGATCATCGTTAAACTCTACGCTCAATCCGACAACCTGCACCTCTCCCCTTTTGCGCACTACAGCGCCAATAGATGCGCCGTAAAGCTCGTCCAGCTCGGCAGCAATGGAAATCAGGTCGGGATGTTCGGCGGTTCCACGACGAAGTATTACAGGAAACAGCGCATTCATAGCAGCTTCTTCGTCACGCAAAGGTCGAAGAAGATTCAAGGTTATGGCACCGGATTTGAACTTATCTGTCTTAATGGCAGTCAAAAATACGTCAGGCAGCAGCCGGCTGCGGATGGCGTTTTCCATATGGTCTGTCCTTTCGTATGCAGTACTTTGATTCTGAATCTATATTATACATCTTTTTTCCCAAAAAGAAAATCTATTCACCATAAATTAATTGTTTTTTTACAATAAAAAATAATTTTAAGATGTAAAGGAAAACGCTTGACATCGCAGCAAATATATTGTACAATGTCTCAGGTTTAAAAAGGAAAGGTCTGAAAGGGTGGTCGAATTGAAGCGTGACAACTACGAAATGTCTCTGCTGCTGGACTTTTACGGCGACACTCTCACCGAAAAGCAGCGTCACCTTTTCGACTGTTACTACAATCAGGACCTTTCTTTGGCAGAGATTGCCGAAAACGAAAATATCACCCGTCAGGGTGTGAGAGATGCCATTGTCCGGTCTGAAGCAAGCATGGAAGAGCTTGAACAAAGCATCGGACTTATCAGAAAACACAAAGCAATGAGCGAAAGCATCAGCCGCATAAGACGTGCCACAGATGAGCTTCGGGTTATTGCCAGAGGGCTTTTGCAGGAACGTGAAGTTGCAGCTCTTGCCGATGAGATAGATGCCGCTGCTGCGGCAATCAGCGAATAACTCCAAGAAAGGACAAACTATGGCTTTTGAAAGTCTTTCCGATAAACTGACATCAGCATTCAAAAAGCTGAAAAGCAAAGGCCGCCTTACCGAAGCCGACGTCAAGGAAGCCATGCGTGAGGTCAAGCTTGCGCTGCTGGAAGCCGACGTAAGCTTCAAGGTCGTCAAGCAGTTTGTAGCAGACGTCACAGCCCGTGCCGTTGGTACAGACGTGCTTGAAAGCCTTACCCCTGCCCAGATGATCATAAAAATCGTCAACGAAGAGCTGACCAAGCTCATGGGCAGCGACAGCCAGAAGCTCCAGATATCCTCCAAGCCTCCCACAGTCGTTATGCTTGTGGGTCTGCAGGGTGCAGGTAAAACCACCAATGGTGCCAAGCTGGCAGGACTGATGAAGAAAAACGGCAAACGTCCCCTGTTGGTCGCCTGCGACGTTTATCGTCCCGCGGCTGTCAAACAGCTTGAAGTTGTCGGTGGTCAGCTGGATATTCCCGTGTTCCAGATGGGTCAATCCGATCCCGTTGAAATTGCAAAGGCTTCCATCGATTACGCCAACGCCCACGGCAACGATATGGTATTTCTTGATACCGCAGGCCGTTTGCACATAGACGAAACCCTGATGGACGAGCTAAAAGCTGTCAAGTCCGCTGTCGACCCCACCGAGATAATGCTGGTGGTCGACGCCATGACCGGCCAGGACGCTGTAAACGCTGCTCAGGCCTTCGATGATGCTCTTGGCATCACCGGTGTTCTTATGACCAAGCTTGACGGCGATGCACGAGGCGGTGCTGCTCTGTCTGTCAAGGCTGTTACAGGCAAGCCCATCAAATATGTGGGCAACGGCGAAAAGCTCGACAATATTGAACTTTTCCACCCCGATCGTATCGCTTCCCGTATCCTGGGAATGGGCGACGTACTGACACTTATTGAAAAAGCCGAACAGGCTTTTGATATGAAAAAAGCGCAGGAACTTGAACAAAAGCTCAAGACCAACCGCTTTACTCTCACCGATTTTCTCGACCAGATGGATCAGCTTCAGAATATGGGCGACCTTGGTGATATGCTTGGAATGATCCCCGGCATTGACAAAAAGGCTCTCGCAGGTGCCACCATCGATGAAAAGGCTATGGGCCGCACAAAGGCCATTATCCTTTCCATGACTCCCCGGGAAAGAGAGAATCCTTCAATCCTCAACCACAGCCGTAAAAAGCGCATTGCTGCCGGAAGCGGTGTTAAGGTTGAAGAAATCAACCGTCTGCTGAAACAGTTCGAGGCCATGCAGGTAATGACCAAGCAAATGACAGGCGGCGGTAAAAAGGGCAAACGGAAAAAGAACCGCTACGGAGGATTCAGTCTGCCCGGCATGTAACTTTGTTCGTAAGGAAAATTTACGATATATTTTCGAAGATCATATACGGAGGTGAAACAATCATGGTCAAAATCAGACTTCGCAGAATGGGCGCTAAGAAGGCTCCTTTCTACAGAATCGTTGTCGCTGACTCCCGCAGCCCCAGAGATGGCAGATTCATCGAAGAAATCGGCACTTACAACCCCCTTACCGAGCCCGCCGAAATCAAGATCAACGCTGAAAAAGCTCAGGAATGGATCAAGTCCGGCGCTCAGCCCACCGATACCGTCAAGGCTCTTCTCAAAAAAGCCGGAATTCAGTAAAGAGGTGTATCCATGAAAGAGCTCTTGCTTTATATTGCGCAGAATCTTGTCGATAATCCCGACGCCGTTACCGTCACTGAGATCGAGAACGACAACGATACCGTTCTTGAACTTCGTGTCGCGCCCGAGGATATGGGCAAGGTGATCGGTCGTCAGGGCAAGATCGCCAAGGAGATACGCACTTTGGTCAAGTCTGTTGCTCAGCGTCAGGACAAAAAAGTCTCTGTTGAGATAGTCGACTGATCACTACTACCGCAGGGGTGACCCTTGCTGCCCCAGTGGCTGCAAAGGCCGCCCCTGCGTTATATCTTACTTTATCATTATAAAACCCATTGTGAGGTTATTTTTATGAAAAAGCAATTTCTGGAAGCCGGTCAAATCGTTAATACTCATGGAATCAGGGGTGAAGTCCGTATTCAGCCCTGGTGCGACAGTGCCGACTTTCTTTTGGATATAGATAAGTTTTATTTGGACGGCAAGGCCGTAAAGTTTACCGGCAAAAGAGTTCATAAAACCATGCTCATCGCAAAGCCCGAAGGTGTGGACAACGCCAACGATGCAGCACTTTTGAAAGGCAAAGTCCTGTACTTCGACCGTGACGATGCTCAGTTGGAAGCCGGTCTTGTCTTTATTGACGACCTTATTGGTCTTGAAGCCGTAAATGTGGAAACAGGCGAGGTATTCGGAAAGGTCACCAACGTGCTCAAGCTCCCCGCCAGTGATGTTTACGTCATTAAAGGCGAGGGCGAATACATGATCCCCGCCGTTGATGAATTTCTTAAAAAGACAGACTTGAACGAAAACAAAATATATTTTAAACTCATCGAAGGGATGATTTGATGATGAGGATAGACATTATGACCCTGTTCCCCGATACTGTGGGCGATGTGCTTTCCGAAAGCATTATCGGCCGTGCTCAGGAACGGGATATCCTTAAAATTGAATGTCATCAGATTCGGGATTTTACCCCCAACAAGCAGAATCAGGTGGACGATTACCCTTACGGCGGTGGTATGGGCATGTTAATTCAGGCTGACCCGCTGTACAACTGCTGGGAATATATATGCGACGAAGTTGCCGCCCCTGTGCATACCATTTTTATGACTCCCGGCGGAAAAGTTTTTACTCAGGCCGATGCCAAAAGGCTGAGCAAATACGAAAACATCGTTATTGTCTGCGGTCACTATGAGGGTATCGACGAGCGTTTCATCGAAGAATGTGTGGACGAGGAAATTTCA
>SVKU01000013.1 GCA_015068245.1 Oscillospiraceae bacterium | reverse complement strand
AGATTCTGAGATACCAAACTTTTTAGAAAGAGAGCGCACACAATGCTTTCTTTCCAAGAGAGCTTGATATATTTTCAAACGCATTGGCTCACCCAATGCTTTTAACATACGGTCAAGTTCCATACTGTTGCTCCTTTTGTTTTAGCGGTTACTTAATTATAGAGTCATCATTTGTTTAAGTCAACACTAAATTAAAAAACCGCAGGATTTCTCCCACGGGCGGCGTGTAAAAAATGCTTATCAAAACCTTATCACCGCTGATAAGAATACCATATGTCAAAGAAAATAAGTGGTCTGAAATCAAGCGATTTCAGACCACTTAGAATCAATATGCAATTATTCCCACTCAATTGTGCCAATGGGCTTCGGTGTGAGGTCGTACAGGACACGGTTGATGCCTTCCACTTCGTGGGTGATGCGGTAGGTTATCTTGTGCAGCAGTTCGTAGGGTACTTCTTCAATAGCTGCGGTCATGGCATCTATAGTGTTGACAGCTCTGATAATTGCAGGCCAACCCATGTAACGTGCGCCGTCTTTAACACCAACGCTGGTAAAATCGGGTACGGAGATAAAATACTGCCATACTTTGGCGCCGAGGCCGGAGTTATCAAATTCTTCACGCAGGATAGCATCGGCTTCACGCAGTGCGTGCAGGCGGTCACGAGTGATTGCACCAAGGCAGCGAACACCAAGACCGGGACCGGGGAAAGGCTGACGGTAGACCATCTCAGCAGGCAGGCCAAGCTCAACGCCGCAGGCTCTGACTTCGTCTTTGAACAGATACTTCAAAGGCTCTACCAGTTCAAACTGCATATCTTCGGGCAGACCACCGACGTTGTGATGGCTCTTGACCACCTTGGCAGTCTTTGTGCCGCTTTCGACGATGTCGGGATAGATAGTGCCCTGGCCGAGGAAATCGATGCCTTCAAGCTTTCTTGCTTCTTCTTCAAACACACGAATGAACTCTGCGCCGATTATCTTACGCTTCTGTTCGGGATCGGCAACGCCTTCCAGCTTGCCAAGGAAACGGTCGGTTGCGTCGACATAGGTCAGGTTTGCTTTAAGCTGATTGTTGAAAACTTCAATAACCATTTCGCTTTCGCCTTTACGCATCAGACCATGATTAACATGGACGCAGTAAAGGTTGTTGCCGATAGCCTTGATAAGCAGTGCTGCGACAACGGAAGAGTCTACGCCGCCGGACAGTGCCAGCAGAACCTTTTTATCGCCGATCTGACGGCGAAGCAGCTCAACCTGGTCGGCAACAAAGTTTTTCATGTTCCAGTTGGCTTCTGCCTTGCACACATCAAAGAGGAAAGGCTTAAGAGCTGCCTGCAATTCTTCGTCGCTTTCGGGAAGCTTGTCTATATCCTGAGCCTTTTTTCCGGCATGATCGATGACCATTACGGGGATACCGCAGTCATATACCCAGTCGCCTGCGTAGATGACTTCGCCGTCAACCACATTGTTCTTGCCACCGTTTACGATGATGCCCTTGAGGTTTTCCAGCGCACCAAGTTCCTCAGCGGTGATATCAAAGTTGTAGATCTCGCTGTAAACTCCGAGAGCTCTGACTGTTCTGGCAAGTCTGGAATTATCTTCGCTGCCAAGGTCCAGGATAGCTATAAGATCCTGTTTCATAGTATCTCCTCCGATAAGTAGTATAAAATTGTTGTTATTTTTTTACTGTGGTTGAATTTTAGCACATTTTTTCCCCGTTGTAAATTCTAAATAGTTGCCATATCTAAAACCATGTTTTCGTCTCATTTCTGTATTTTTGATACCACTATCACGTCAGCTTTCTTCACTTATAACGACCGATTATGGCAGGGTATATTTGAAAGGAAACAGTAAATCCTAAACTCTAAAGGAAGGCTGTGCATTTATGGTAGTATCTTTTATCCGAACTTTTATTCTGTACTTTCTAATCATTATTGCTCTTCGGCTGACCGGCAAACGTCAACTTGGAGACCTTGAGCCGTCGGAACTGGTTGTGACGATCATGATATCGGAACTGGCTGCCGTGCCCATGCAGGATTATGCTATCCCCATTCTCAGCGGGATCATTCCTATTCTGACACTTGTTTCACTGGAACTGATCATATCGTGCATATCGTATAAAAGCGTAAAATTTCGCTCCGTTATATGCGGCAGGCCGGCAGTAATAATCAAGGACGGCAGGATAATTCAAAGCGAAATGAAAAAAGCTCGTCTGACACTGGACGAGCTTACGGAATCATTGCGTCAATGGGCAGTTGTGGACATTAAAAAGGTACAGTATGCAATACTGGAAACCAATGGGCAGTTAAGCGTTATCCAAAAAGCAGAATGTTCCCCACCCACTGCAAAAGATATGAGTGTTCATGTATCTGAAGACCCCATCCCAGCCATTGTCATCAACGACGGACGTCTAATGTCGGAAAACCTTGACAGCCTTGGATTTGACAGAAGCTGGGTGCGCACACAGCTCAAATCTCATAATGCAAAGAGTGTCAAAGACGTTTATCTTCTGTCGGCAGACTCCAAGGGAAACATTCTTTTTGAAAGGAAAGACAGTTCAAAATGAAACACCTTATCCCTGCCGTGGCAATGCTGCTGGCTGTAACATTTTTCTGCTGCATCAATACCGTCTGTATGGGCAAAGTTGTGGACAACACTTCTGAGCTGATCACTTCCGCCCTCGAGCTTGCTGAGGACGGAAAATGGAACGAGGCTCAGGAGCAGTGCTCCCAAGCCTCAGATTATTGGACAAGTAAAAATGATTATCTCGGTACTGTGCTCAATCATAACATTTCAGATAAGATTTCTGAATGTATTCCCTCCCTTACCAAATTGGCAAAATGGCAGGAAACAGCTGAATTCACTGCTCTGGCAACGGAAATGCTGGTTTACCTGGAGCATATAAAGGAAATGGAACGTCCCAGTTTGAGCAATATACTTTGAAGTACAAGCTATTCGTTATCTTCAAGAAGCTTATTCAGCTCTGACATAAAGCTGTTGATGTCCTTAAACTGGCGATAAACAGAAGCAAAACGAACATAGGACACCTCATCGAGCGGTTTCAGCTTATCCATTACCAGTTCACCGATACGCTCTGTGCTGACTTCACGCTCGAGAGAGTTCTGCAGCAGCTGCTCAATATCCGATGCGGCAGCTTCCAGCTCGGCATAGGGCACAGGCCGCTTCTCACAGGCACGAACCATGCCTCTGAGTATTTTATCCCGGTCAAATGTCTGGCGGCTGCCGTCACGTTTTATGACAACCAGCGGCAAGCTTTCAACCGTCTCGTATGTAGTAAATCTTTTGGTGCAGGAAAGACACTCGCGGCGTCTTCTAATGCTCTGGCCTTCCTCTGCCGGACGTGAGTCTACGACCTTGCTTTCCTGAAAACCGCAGTACGGACATCTCATAATGTTCAATCCTTTGCATTATGTAAATTAATTAATTATCATTGTACACTATTTTTCGGCAAAAGACAATACTAAAAACCACAATATTTAGTGTTTATTTTAATTTTAAGATAAAAATGCCCTGCAGGGATGCAGGGCATTTTCTTATAACCGTTCAAGGCAGTTTTCCAAAGATTCACTCAGCTGAACCGGCAAAACATCATTTTGCGCCAACACATGAATAATATCCTCAATTTGCCTTAAACTGACTGAAACGGTACGTACCGTGGATTTTTCACCGTCTTCACTCTGAATGCTGATTCCATAGCATTCACACACCGGAAATCCATCTTCCCGTACCAAAGTTTCAGAAACAATACAGTACGAAACCTCCATATCGTTTCCGTCCGAATTTTTGATTTTCTTCTTTTGCACAAGATACTCTTTCATTCTCTTCCTCCGTCTCATTCGATGACTCAAGTACTAATCTATCGTCTGATACGGAGAATTTCCAGTAAAAAATATCGCAATAATCGACAGATAATTTGCCTGCACTAAATATTCCGTTCGGATTTACAAAACACTCCTACATGATGTGTGCAAGCTCAAAGAAATGTCGAAAAATGTTGAACGATTTTTATGTCTGGCTGTCAGTTTTTCTCTTTCTTTTCCCGCTCCTTAAAAATGCTGGCCAGGATATCTGAAAAAATAGCTTCCGGATTTTTTCTGAATCTCGTTTTTATCTCATCTGCACTTTCTGCTGTGGGAGCCACAAGGGACAGTCTGAATATACAATCCACACCATCGTCGAGTCCAAGGGTTACCATGTACTCTCCGTTTGAACGAAGCTCAATCTCAGATTTGATGCTGGCTTCACGACGTTCAATAGCTTTCTGGTCACGGGCAGACTGCTCAATGAGAGGTTTGAGTTTTTTTGGTATTCTATCCTCAAGAATAGCTCCGTTTTTGCGTCCGTCCTCTGTTATGGAGTACATATCACCCTCGAGCCTGTTCATCTGGCCATTTTTGACCAGCTTATCCAAACACATAAAATAGTCAAAATATGAGATCTCATTATCCACGAAGACAAGATTCCACAGCTCGCTGAAGCTCAATGCCCGGTTTATCCGTGAAGCTGCCAACAGGATAAGCAGCATTATATCCATTTCGCTGTATGGATTTTCATATTTCGCCATGATACCCGTCCTTTCAATAACACAAAATATTGATTTGGTTTATTGTAACATATTTAAGCTGAATATCAAAGCAGTTTTTATTATGTTGACATACAGAGGATTGAATTATAAAATGATTTCGACAGGATGTGAAAAAATGAAATCGAACTACAAAACAAGAATACTGACAACTGTACTGCTTTTTGCGGCAATTATTGTTCTCTTGCTGTGCGGATGCGGCAAGGACTCTGAGGAAACCCCCTCTCCCGCTCCCGAAGCAACAGCCTCACCGGTGGTATCTCCGGAACTGACACCCGAAGCTTCACAGGAACCTTCACCCGAACCTACAGTTGAACTTGTTCCTCAGCCTGAACCTGAACCTGAGCCTGAAGCTGAAATCAAAAACCCCAATCCGCTTACCGGTCTTCCTATGAAATCCGATAAATACCTGAACAACCGTCCCTATGCGGTAATGATCAACAATCTCAAAGCCGCTCTTCCCCAGCACGGTATTCGCAATGCGGATATAATTTACGAAGTTCTTGCCGAAGGCGGCATTACAAGAATGGTTGCGGTTTTTCAAAATCCGTATTATGCCGGTGATATAGGAAGTATCCGCAGTACACGTTCCTACTATCTCGACATCGCTGAAGGTCACGACGCCATTCATGTACATGCAGGCGGAAGCCCTCAGGCTTATGACCTCATCTCAGCAAGAAGCATGGACAACATCGACGGTATTTCCGCCGGTTGTTTCTGGCGTGACCAGGATCGAATCAACACCAAAGGTTACGAGCACAGTATGTTCACCTCCGGCAAAAAATTGGTGGAATATGTTTACGACCACGATTATCGCACAAAACTTCGTGAAGATTTCAGCCAATCATTGACCTTTGCAGATGACGGCACCCCGGAAAACGGAGTGGCCGCAGAAGTGGTTACTGTTGAGTTTTCAACTTACAAAACCGGTGTGTTCACCTATCAGCCGGGCTACGGTGTATATACCGCCGAGCAATACGGCGAAGCGTATATTGACGGCGAAAGCGACAAACAGGTTTATGCCACCAACGTGCTTGTCCTCTTTGCAAATCAGTATGGAATTCCCGGTGATCCCGAAGGTCGTCAGGAAGTTGAACTTGTGGGCAGCGGCAACGGCATCTTCGCCTGCGGAGGCAAGTCCATATACATCAAATGGTCCAAGGAAAGCTACGATTCTCCTTTTGTCTACACTCACCTCGACGGTTCTCCTCTTGAATTTGGCAGAGGTAAAAGCTATATAAACATTGTGCCGATCGGAAGCCATGTATCTTCTGAAGCCTTAAAAGCTGAATAAGCGTTATTTCTCTCACTCCGTCATGGCTTTGCCGTTCCATCTCCTTCTTCAGAGGGAGACTGAGATAGCCAAATCATTGAACTGTAACAAAAACAGCGCAGTCGTTGTTCCGACTGCGCTGTTTTTATGTTATCGGTAATCTAATTTATCCGCAGCAGCCACAGGACGTTCTGCCCGTAACACCTGCCACTGTTCCGTTGGTGCAGTCATTTATTTCGCACTCAGAGGGCGGGAAAAATTCAGCAGTCGGGAAGCAAATACTGTCGAAAATCTCACAGGCCGTTCCTGCTTCTGCACCGCTGATAGCAGTACAATCCTTGTTGGGGATACAGTAATCATAACTGGGAATAAGCAGCTGGGTATCTCTTTCCAGACGAATGATGCTGAACTGTCCCAGTGTAACCAGCACTCGCTTGCCTTCGCAGTTGCTTACAAGGGTATCTTCAAAGCAGCCGCAAACGCAGGAAGGAAGTTCTCCCAAATCGCTGTCTGTACAGTTGTTGCAGCAGCAGCAACAGTTGCAGCAATTGCAGCAGTTATTGCAGCAGTTGTTATTGTCGTTGGTACCGCAGACATCAACCAGCTTTACTTCCAGCAAAACGGGATCCAATGCCTCCACAAAAGCTACGGGCATGTTGGTTTTCATCATCTTCTGGCAATCCATTTCACCCAGAGAGGTTTTGCTGGAGAATATCTTTGCAGAACCTTCACTGCCGAACAGCAAAACCCTCTTAGTAAAGGTTGCCAGACCGCAGACAGTCACAGGACGGGTACTGCCTACAAATGCCTCCACAGTTATGCGATAGAAGAACTGAACGTCTACGGAGTAAAATCCCCTGTTGAAAGGAACTGACTCTACGTCTATGTAAACATACAGCAGTTCTGCGCTTCTTGCTCTGATACCCGTGGCTGAATTGATAAGTTCCTGACATTCGTTGGTAAAATAAACTCTCAGATCTTCGATACAATCCTTGTCTCTGCAAGCATCCATGATCTTTTTGGTGTGTATGCAGACCGCTTCTTTGATGGCATCAGCAGAGCCGGCAAAACCGGTATTGACCGGACCTGCACAAACCTTATCGGCCATATAGTATAACCTCCTGATTATGTTTTGGGTTTTGGTTCCGTTACAAGACGTAAACCTTACCTTTTCCATACTATGCCGCCAGTGTTTTTAGGTGCGTCACTTCGCCACGGTTTATTGAATTTCGCAGGTGCGCAGCTCCTATCAAATGTAGACAAATACTATATTTTATGGTAAAATAGTGGGAAATGTTTATTTAATGAGGTATGTTGATGCGTGTTGATATTCTTGGCATAGGGTTTGACAACGTAACCTTTGACGAAGCTGTGGATAGAGGATTTGAACTTCTCTGTTCAGATTTTCCGAGCTATGTGGTCACTCCGAATTCAGAAATAGTATATGATTCTCTTTCCAACAGCGATTATGCCAGCATTCTTAACAAAGCCGGTCTTGTCCTGCCGGACGGTATTGGCGTAATTTACGCTTCCCGGATATTGGGCAGACCACTGAAGCAAAAGGTTGCGGGCATAGACTTTGCCAAAGCTCTTATGAAACGCATGGCAGACTCCGGCAAGAGACTTTACCTCTTCGGAAGCAAGCCCGGGATTGCAGAAGCTGCTGCAGAAAAGCTCACAGCCGAGATGCCGGACCTTATTATCTGCGGCTGCCACGACGGATATTTTACCGACGACAAGCCTATAATTGAAGATATACTCCAAAGCGGTGCAGACTGTGTGTTTGTGTGCCTCGGTGCTCCAAAACAGGAGCTGTGGATCAGGGATCATTTGCACGAAACAGGCGCAAAGCTGATGATCGGTCTGGGCGGCTCACTGGACGGTTATGCAGGCACTGTCAAACGCGCTCCGGACATATTTATAAAACTTGGTCTCGAATGGTTTTACCGCCTTATAAAAGAGCCGTGGCGGTTCAAACGTATGCTCAGACTGCCCAAGTTTTTGTGGAAAGCCGTTATGGCTTCATTCATAGAAAGGAAATGAAAAATGATATATTTACTTTTGGGAAAAGGTTTTGAGGAAATAGAAGCTGTTGCCCCCATGGATATTCTCCGCCGTGCAAAAATGGAAGCTCAGTATGTTGGTGTTGGCGGTCTTGTTGTTGAGGGCGCCCACGGCATCAACATTCAGGCAGACATCACAGTGGATCAGATGGACCTCGAAAACATGGATATGGTTATCATTCCCGGCGGTCTGGACGGTGTCAACAATGTTGAGGCCTCCCCTGCTGCCATGGCAGCTGTCAGATATGCCATCGACAACGATAAGTACATTGCCGCTATCTGCGCAGCCCCCACAATTCTGGGCAAACGTGGCTGGCTCGACGGTGTTAAAGCCACCTGCTATCCCGGAATGGAAAGCGATATGGGCGGTGCCGTTATGCAGAAAGATGCCAGATTTGTGGTAGATGGCAAGTTTATCACCGGTCAGGCACCTGCAGCAGCCGTTGATTTTGGTCTTGCAATTGTTGAAACTCTTATAGACTCTTCGATGAAAAAGACCATTATGCATTTCATGGTTTATTGATATGCTCACCAAAAAAGAGTTTCGTCTGAGCATTCGTGCTCTGGGCAACCTTCGTCCCGAAGGCAGTCTGTCTATGACCGGTTTTATTCTGGATTCCGAGCAATACCGAAACGCCTCCACCATAATGGCTTTCTACGGCGTTGGCTCCGAACCGGACACCGTGCCGCTTCTCAACCGCATTCTCCGGGACGGAAAACGCCTGTGTCTGCCCATGACATATGCCGGCGGTATTATGGACGCCAGACTGGTTACTTCTTTGGACGGATTGGTAGAAAGCAGGTATGGCATACCGGAGCCGTCAGCTGATTTTCCCATAGTACCTGCAGATGAAATCGACCTGATTCTGGTACCCGGGCTTTCTTTTGACCTTTTGGGTTTCCGCATGGGTCACGGTGCCGGTTATTACGACAGGTATCTTTCAAACTTCAACGGTCAGACCATTGGTCTCTGCTTTGAAAGCAGGCTTTGCAACAATGTTCCCCGTGATGAATACGATCTGCCGGTTGAGTATATCGCCACCGAAAGCAGATTTATACGGTGCAACAGATAATTTGGAGGACAATATGTCTAACCCCGATAACAGCAATGATTTTCTCCGGGAACTCCTTGGCGAGGATCTTTACGCAGAATTGAAAGAAGAATCTTCCCCTGCTGAGAAGGATCCCCCTTACGAGCCGGAACCGTCAGCCGTCCCGGATGAGAAGTCTTTCCCCTCTGACCAGGAGGACAGCGATCTTAAAATATTTGATAAATCCAGTTTTTCTTCAAACAAGAACAACTTCAATGTGAAATACGCCGATGAAGACGAGATCGGATTTGTAACAGGTTATTATGATGACGATTCGGATACTTTCTCCGACGACGGTGAGGACCATGTACCAAAACGGCAGCGCAAATCCGTTCCATCTTCCATTCGTGCATTGCTCTACGTTGTATGCGTCGTGGCGGCATCTATCGTACTTGCCGTGTTCGTCTGGGCAGCAGCAGATGATGTACTTGCCCTCACAGGTGAGGACGAAGTTGTTTCCTTTACCGTTACTGACCTCGATAGTATTGGTACTGTTTCACGCAGGCTTAAAGAGCAGGGCGTAATCAAGTACCCATGGCTGTTCAGGCTTTACGGTTGGTTTTCCAACGCTGACGAGAAAATCGAAACAGGAACCTTCGAACTGAATAAAGTATACGACTATCGAGCCATCGTATTGGGTATGGTCAATTACGATGCCGGTCGTGAGGTCGTAACCGTTGTCATACCGGAAGGCTTTGAGCAGCAGCAGATATTTGAACTGCTGGAAGAAAACGGCGTAGCTACCGTTTCTGAGCTTTCTCAGACTGCAGCCAACTACGACTTTGACTACTATTTCCTGGACAACCTTGACCTTGGCGTTTACAACCGTCTTGAAGGCTACCTCTTCCCCGACACTTATGACTTCTATGTTGATGAAGATCCCGAATCTGTTATCAACAAGTTCCTTGCCAACTTCAATCGGAAATTTGACGAGGATCTTTCAGCAAGAATAGACGAGTTGAACAAATATGTTGAAGACAAGATAATGGAAACCTACGAAGGGCATTACCCGGAAGACGAGCTTGCCGCCTATGTTGACGAGCATATGCTGGATATGCACGATGTTATTATCATAGCTTCTCTCATTGAAAAAGAAGCCGCCAACAATTCAGAGCGCAGTAAGATATCCTCGGTTATCCACAACCGTCTTATCAGCAAGCTTTATCCCACACTGAAAATTGACGCCACTATCCAGTATGTTCTGGCTGAACGCAAGGAAGTTCTGACCTACGATGATCTCAGCATAGACAGTCCGTACAACACCTACAAGAATACCGGGCTGCCCATAGGTCCAATTGCAAATCCCGGCCTTGCTTCCATCAGAGCCGCTTTGTATCCCGATGATACGGACTATTATTTCTACGCTCTGGATACTAACGGTTCCCACTACTTCTCAAGAACTTCTGAAGAGCACACCGATTTCCTGCTGGGGCTTGAACAGGAGGCCGAAAATGCTGAATAAACCCGAACTTCTTGCTCCCGCAGGTGACTGGGAGCGGCTCAAGATGGCCGTCAACTACGGCGCAGATTCCGTTTATCTGGCGGGGCAAATCTTTGGCATGAGAGCTTCCGCCGGCAATTTCGACGACGAAAATATCAAAAAAGCTATCAGTTACTGCCACGAAAAAGGCGTAAAGGTATATGTCACCTGCAATACCCTTCCCAGAAACGATGAAGTAGACAAGCTGCCGGCGTATCTGGAAATGCTGGATGACGCCGGTGCCGACAGTCTTATAGTTGCCGATCTGGGCGTGTTTATGGCAGCGAAAAAATATGCCCGAAACGTAAAGCTCCACGTCAGCACTCAGACAGGTATCACAAACTACGATAACGCCTCTGCCTGGTATGACATGGGTGCAAGCCGTGTGGTGCTGGCAAGAGAACTGAGTCTTGACGAGATTCGTGTGCTTCGTGAACGCTCACCGAAAGAGCTTGAAATCGAAGCCTTTGTCCATGGAGCCATGTGTGTTTCCTTTTCCGGTCGGTGCCTGCTTTCCAACTATATGACCGGACGTGATGCCAACCGAGGTCAGTGCGCTCAACCATGCAGATGGAAATACTATCTCATGGAAGAAAAGCGTCCTGGAGAGTATTATGAAATATTTGAAGACGGTGGAACTCACATCATGAATTCAAGGGATATGTGCATGATAGAGCATATCCACGAGCTTTATGATGCAGGTATCTCAAGCTTCAAAATTGAAGGGCGCATGAAATCCGCATACTATGCTGCAGTGGTGACCAATGCATACCGTCATGCCATTGATGAAGTGTTTGACGGCAAACCTATCAGTCCTGTCTGGGTCGATGAGGTCAACAAAGTCAGCCACAGAAACTATTCAACCGGATTCTATTACGGCGACAACGGCCGTATGCAGTATTATGAAGATTCAAAATACATTCGAAACTGGGACGTTGTGGCTTACGTTGATAAATGCGATGAAGACGGCACTGCCGTTTTAACTCAGCGCAATCGGTTCTGGAAAGGCGATACGCTGGAGCTGCTGACCCCGTCAGGTGCCCCTGTTGCTTTCACTGTCGGTGATATGAAAAACGCTGCCGGCGAGGATATAGATTACTGTCCTCACCCGGAGATGGAGATTCACACGAAACTTCCGTTTCAGTGTCCTCCCCTTTCCATACTTCGCCGTCAGTCAGACAAATAAGATCTGTATATTTTCTGACTTTTATTGACAGGCGAACTCATTATTTGTAAAATAACTTTTAATTGAATTGATTACTTACACTCAGGAGGAAATAACCATAATGAAAAACTTTGGTGTAAATGAGCTGCGAGAGATGTTCCTGTCTTTCTTTGAATCCAAGGGTCATCTGCGTCTTCCCAGCTTTTCTCTTATTCCCCAGAATGATAATTCTCTGCTAATAATTAACTCCGGCATGGCTCCCATGAAACCCTATTTTACCGGGGAACTCGAGCCTCCCAGAAAGAGAGTATGCACCTGTCAGAAATGTATCCGTACCGGCGACATCGAGAATATCGGCAAAACCGCACGTCACGGCACATACTTTGAAATGCTGGGCAACTTTTCCTTTGGTGACTATTTCAAAAAGGAAGCTATTGCATGGTGCTGGGAATTCCTGACGTCAGAAGATTGGGTAGGCATCGACCCCAACCGTCTGTATCCCTCCATCTATCTTGATGACGATGAAGCACACGACATCTGGCACAACGATATCGGAATCCCCGAAGACCGCATTTTCCGCATGGGCAAGGAAGACAACTTCTGGGAACATGGTTCCGGTCCCTGCGGTCCCTGTTCCGAAGTCTACTATGACCGCGGCGAAGAGTTCGGCTGCGGCAAACCCGGATGTACTGTTGGTTGTGACTGTGACCGTTATATCGAAGTTTGGAACAACGTTTTCTCCCAGTTTGACAACGACGGCAACGGAAACTACACCGAACTTGCTCAGAAGAATATCGACACCGGTATGGGTCTGGAACGTCTGGCTGTTGTTTGCCAGGGCGTAAACTCCCTGTTTGACGTTGATACCGTTATGAACATCACCCGCAAGGTCAGCGAGATCACCGGTGCCACCTATGGTCAGAGTGCCAAAACCGACGTTTCTCTGCGTGTTATTACCGACCATATCCGCAGCGCAACCTTCATGATAGCCGACGGTATCCTGCCTTCCAACGAAGGCCGTGGTTACGTTCTGCGCCGTCTGCTTCGTCGCGCTGCCCGTCATGGCAAGCTGCTGGGCGTTAACGATCCTTTCCTGTTCAATGTCTGTGCTACCGTTATCGGTGAAAACAAAAACGCTTACCCCGAGCTTGTTGAAAAGCAGGACTATATCACCAGAGTTATCACCATGGAAGAAGAAAGCTTTGCCAAGACCATCGACGGCGGTATGAAGATCCTTTCCGACCTGATGGCGGAACATAAGGCAAAGGGCGAAACCGTTTTTTCCGGTTCTGATGCTTTCCGTCTTTACGACACTTACGGTTTCCCCATCGACCTGACCATCGAAATCGCCGAAGAAGAAGGCATGACCGTGGATCAGGAAGGTTTTGCTCAGCTGATGCAGGAGCAGAAAGAACGTGCCAGAGCAGCTCGTGCCGCTCTCGGCGACCTTGCATGGGCTTCCACCGACCTTGGTCTTGACAAGTCCATTTCCACCGAGTTCACCGGCTACACTTCTTTCAAAGAAGAAGGTGTAAAAGTTATTGCCATCGCTGTTGAAGGCGAGCTTCGTGCCACCGCTTATGCAGGCGAAGAAGTTACCGTTGTTCTTGATAAAACTCCGTTCTATGCCGAAAGCGGCGGTCAGGTTGCCGACCATGGTATAATCTCTGCCAACGGACTCAGAATTGAAATCACCAATGTTCAAAAAACCGGTGATGGCAAGTATCTCCACGTTGGTGAGATCCTTGAAGGCGAACTCAACGCCGATGCTGTTGTGACAGCCGAAATAGACGTTGAACGCCGCAAGGCTACCATGCGTGCCCACAGCACCACTCACCTGCTGCAGAAAGCTCTGCGTGAGGTTCTTGGCACCCATGTTGAACAGGCCGGTTCCCTTGTTGAACCCGACCATCTGAGATTTGACTTCACCCACTTCTCCGCCATTACCGCTGAAGAATTGGAAAAGGTAACCGAACTTGTAAACGAGTATATTCTCGACGGCATGGAAGTTACCGTTGCCGAAATGCCTATTGACGAAGCCCGTCAGCTTGGTGCCATGGCCTTGTTTGGCGAAAAGTATGGCGATATTGTACGTGTTGTCAAAATGGGCGACAAGTCCATCGAACTTTGCGGCGGCACTCACCTTGACAACACCGCCAAAGCCGGTCCTTTCCGCATTGTTTCCGAGTTTTCTGTAGCCGCCGGTGTTCGCCGTATCGAAGCAGTTACCGGCAAGGCATATTTGAAGCAGTCCGAGGAGCGTATACGTTATATCCGCAAGGTTGCCGATACCCTCAAGACCAGTCCCGACGAACTTGCCCGTAAGGCAGAAGCTTTTATGACCGAAATGAAAGAGCTGCGTCAAAGTGCCGACAAGATGCAGTCAAAGCTGCTTATGTCCGATGCCGAGCGGTTCCTGTTCGCTGCCAAGAAGGTCGAAGGTCTCAATGTTGTTACTGCTACTCTCCAGAACATGGACGGCGATTCTCTGCGCAAAATGGGCGACCTTATGCGTGATAAGGACGATTGCGTTGTTGCAGTACTTTCCACCGTATCCGACGGCAAGATAACCTTTAACGCCGTTTGCGGCAAGCAGGCTGTGGCTTCCGGCATCCGTGCAGGCGATATAATCAAGGCCGTTACCAAGATCTGCGGCGGCAGCGGCGGCGGTAAGCCCGAAAGTGCTATGGGCGGCGGCAAGGACGTTCTCATGCTCGACAACGCTCTCGCCATCGTAGACAACTTTATTGAAGAGCATATAAAGAAATAAGGAGTCAAACTATGTCTGATTGTCTGTTTTGCAAGATAATTTCCGGAGATATCCCCTCCGACAAGGTTTATGAAGACGAGCTGTGCTATGCTTTTAAAGACATCGCACCCATGGCTCCTGTTCATATTCTCGTTATCCCCAAGCTTCACCTGACCTCCGTAGCTGAAGTAAACGCCGATAACTGCAGCGTTGTTGGTCATATTTTCTCCGTTATCCCCAAGATTGCCAAAGAACAGGGTATTGAAGAATACCGGGTGGTATCCAACTGCGGCGAAACCGCAGGGCAGAGCGTTTTCCACCTTCACTTCCATGTGCTGGGCGGCAAAACACTGGGACAGTTTAACTAATATTATCAAAGGAGTTGCCACCGGCTCATTCGTGGCAACTCCTTAAACGTATTACAGGAATCCGGATTTATGCGAAAACTTGCTACTTTTGCTTTCTCTTTTGCGGCAGCTGTGTTTTTGGCCGTGTACTTTCTTCCAACTGAATATGTTTTGTACATAGCTGTAGCTTTGGCCGTATTATGCTGTGTTGGTCCGGTTTTGAAAAACGATTTCGGTAAAAGGTTGACCATCATTTTGCTGGCTGCCGCTTTGGGATTGACATGGTTCAGCGCATACAATGCGCTGTTTCGCAGCCCTGCCGCTGAGTACAACGGAGAGACCATGCGAATTTCTGCCGAAGTCACCGATTACAGTGAAGTCTATGATTACGGCACACGAGTTCAGGCCAACGTTGTGATCGACAGCAAGAGCTACAAATCTCTTGTCTACTTCTATGGTCAGAGTCTCGAACTCATACCCGGCGATATTTTGAGCTCAAATGCAGAGCTTACTCTTGCAGATACCATACACAGAGAACCCACACTGTATTATGCCGCCAACGGATATACTTTGAAGGCTGCAGTCTTTGAATCTCCCAATATTCTGCATCCCGAATCGACACCGCTGAAATACTACCCTGCAAAGGTTTCAAAAGCTTTCGAGGGTATGCTTGACAATATATATCCCGAATTTGAAAGCAGTTTTATGAAAGCTTTGCTGTTGGGAAAAGATCAGTATGTTCCCGAAGACTTTATGTACAGCATGGAGCGTACCGGCCTTACTCATGTATTTGTTGTTTCAGGGCTTCATATAGGCTTCCTTATAAGCATTATCTCTCTGCTTGCAAGACGGCGTAGGCTGACAGCCGCTGTTTCGATTCCTGTGATACTGTTCTTTTCGGCCATGAGCGGATTCACGCCTTCCGTATGCAGAGCATCACTGATGTATATAATGGTGATCTCCGCACCTTTGTTTTACCGTGACAGCGACGGCCTGACCAACATTTCTCTGGCTCTGCTGCTACTGCTTCTTCTCAATCCCCTGTCCATTGCCAATATGGCGCTGCAGCTCAGTTTTGCCTGCTGCATCGGTATTTGTCTGTTTTCTCCTTCCATATACAGATGGATCTCGGCTGCAAAACCCGTAGTCCGGATTGCCGACACAAAGCTTTGCTCAACCAAAGCAGGCCACTATGTGCTGAATTTCATAAAAAGTTCCCTTTGCAGCAGCTTTGGCGTACTTGTTCCATCCGTTCCGATCATTGCGCTGTATTACGGCACCGTCTGTGTAATATCTCCACTGTCAAATCTGCTCACCCTATGGGCATTCAGCCTTTGTTTCACAACAGGCATGCTTATTCTTTCGATAGCATTCCTGTCTTCCGGGCTCGGTTCCCTTTTGACTTTCATACCGTCTGTTTTAATACGATACATCAGCGGAATGGTGTCCTTGCTTAGCAATATTCCCTTTGCGACTATCCATTTGGATTTCTTCGCCTATAAGATATGGCTCGTTTTCGTGTATATTGTTATCGTTCTGTCTATTGTATTCAAAAATAAAAGACCGTTTGTTCAAATAGTCTGCTGCATTTTAACTTTTGCCGCCGCCTGCCTGGTCAACAATATGTATATTTCCACATCCGATCTGACATTTACAGCCTTGGACGTGGGACAGGGGCAATGTCTTGTGGCAAATTCCAGAGGCGAAACAATAGTTATTGACTGCGGCGGTACCAAGTCTCCCGACAGTGCGCTGAAATCTCACCTCAATTCCCTGGGCAGCGACCATATTGATATGCTCATCGTGACCCACTTTCATTCTGACCACGCCGAATATATCCCTGAAATAATCAGCAGCTTTGAGGTAGATACGGTGGTTATCCCCGATGTCGTCGACGAAACAGGTATGCGGTATGAGATAATTCAAGCCGCAAAAACCAACAAATGCGATACTGTCATTCTAAAAAACGATGCACTTGTTGATTTCGGTTCTTCTTCAATCGAAATATTTGCTCCCATGGGAGGAGAAACTGCCAATGAAGAATGTCTCAGTATGGTGATTTCTCACGAGAATTATGATATACTTGTTACTGCAGATATGAATATTGATCTTGAAAACCTGCTTATCGCAACCCGTGATCTTCCTAATGTGGAGCTTCTGGTCGCAGGTCATCACGGTTCCAGGCTGTCAACAGGCGAAAAGCTTCTCAGAACCGTCGATCCGGAAACCGCCATCATATCCGTGGGATACAACAGCTACGGTCACCCCTCCGATGAAACACTTTACCGACTGGAAGCATTTGGTGTTTCTGTTATGCGTACCGATGAATCAGGAAATATTACAATAAGAAAATAGGTAAAAACATGGCTAAATCAACCGACAAGGATTACAAATTCATGAAAGCCGCTCTTGACAGCGGTGAAATCGGAAAATTTTATATCTTCAGCGGCGAAGAAAGCTATCTGCGTCAGTTTTGCGTCAATCGTCTCCACAAGCAGCTTGTGGAAGGCGTATGTGAAGCTTTCAACTACCATGACTTCAATGGTTCATCCCTTGATCTGGAAGCCCTGTCTTTAGCAATAGACACCTATCCAATGATGAGTGACCGCTCAATGGTACTGGTAAACGATTTCGATATTTTCGGAATGAACGAGTCAAACCGAACCCGTTTCATTGAGATAATTGAAGATCTGCCGGACTACGTTTGCCTTATTTTTGTTTACGACACCATTACCTACAAAGCTGACGGCCGTCAGAAAAAGCTTACTTCCGCCATCGACAAATACGGTATTTGTATATCCTTTGATCCTCAGCCTGCGTCTGAGCTGACTGCATGGACAGTCAAAAAATTCAAGTCTCTCGGACGGGACATAAGCCGTGGTGATGCTTCCTATCTGGTTGATATCTCCGACGGTCTTATGACAAGTCTGAATCAGGAAATCGAAAAACTTGCAGCATTCACCAAGGGCGAAGTTAACCGATCTCATATTGACGAACTGGTTGAACCCACAGTGGAAGCCGTTGTGTTTGACATGACAAATGCCATTGCAGAAAAGCGTTTTGGCGATGCACTGAACAAGCTTCATACTCTATGCGAGAAAAAAGAAGAACCCATTTCCCTATTGTCTGTACTTGGTGGTCAACTCCGTCAGCTTTATACCGCCAAACTGGCACTTGACGCAGGCAAAGATGCACAGTATCTTCAAAAGCTGTGGGGGCTGTCTCCCTATGCAACAAAGCTTCGTATAAATGCATCGAAGCGATTCACCGTTCAGTGGTGTCAAAAAGCACTGAAGCTGTGCGCCGAAACAGATTTGAAAATGAAATCCACCGGTTATGACAAGCAACTGCAGTTGGAAATGCTGATACTGGAGCTGGCAGGAAAATGAGGAAGATCAAAGAAGTTATCGTTGTTGAAGGCAGGTACGACAAAAACACCTTGAAACAGCTTGTTGATGCAACCATTATTGAAACCTCAGGATTTGGAATATTCAACAACGCCGAAAAGCTGGCTCTGCTAAGAATGTTGGCGGAAAAGCGTGGGTTGATAATCCTTACTGACGGCGATGGAGCCGGGTTTGTTATACGCAATTATCTGAAAGGCAGTCTGCCGAAAGACAAAATCAAGCAGGCTTATATCCCCGATATATACGGTAAGGAAAAGCGCAAGGCTCATGGTGGAAAGGAAGGCAAGCTTGGTGTTGAGGGTATGCCGCCCGAAATACTGCTGACAGCCCTTGAAAACGCCGGTGCCACCTTTGAGGACGAAAGTGTTACTAACCATAACGTCAGCCCAATAACCAAAGCCGACTTCCTACGGCTAGGTCTTTCCGGTGCGGGAAGCACAGAAAAGCGGGCAGCTCTGCAAAAGAAACTGTCTTTGCCAAAAAATATGACTGCCAACGCACTTTTGGAGTTTTTGAACCTGACCATGACCCTTGATGAGCTGGAATCAATTACCATTGAAAATACCTCCGATGACAGATAACATGATTGTGTTAACTTTCATCGGAGGTGATTTATTTGAGGGTTTTCAATGCAAAATGTCATGCAGAAAAACTTACGTTTGAATGGATCGTTGAGGACATCATATCAAACAAGGAATACTTGAAGTTGAAGAACTTTTGCCACCATGGGAAATCCAACCGTTTTGACCACAGCATAAGGGTGGCAAAACTGAGTTGGAGAATTACTAAGATTCTGGGACTAAACAGTCTCGAAGCTGCAAGAGGAGCAATGCTCCATGATTTTTACCTGTACCACAATCACGAACATGATTTGAAGACACACCTTACGGCTCACCCAAAGGACGCTCTTTTTCAGTCAAAAAAGCATTTCGAGCTGACAGATCGGGAATCGGATATAATCCTTTGCCATATGTGGCCTATATCAGACAGGCGCCCAACATATCCGGAGTCTTACATAGTAAACATCGCAGACACGTTGTGCGCCGTCAAGGAATATTGTATTAGCTTAAAAGTCCAACGCAGTCGTAATGAGGCACGGAAGCTATCTTGTCCTTTGCAGCCACAAACTCCTTGTGGGCAAGGGCAATAACGGTAAATGCTGCCTTGTCAAGAACCTCTTCCAGAGGAAGGTTTTCGTAATCATATACGTTGCCGTTGGCATTGGGCTCGCAGCAGATAACATTATAGCCACGCTCTTTGAGAATACCGGCAAACACAACAGCGGCACTGTCACGCAAGTCGTCAGTGTCGTTTTTGTATGTCATGCCCAGCACAGCAACTGTTGCCGGAGGAGCGATGAACTGACCAACCTTGTCTGCCACCCAGTTGGGGCGATTGTCATTGATAATACGAGACTGGAGGATAAGATTTGTTTCCTCCTCAAACTTTTCGTGAATAAACCAGGGCACTACGGGGATACAGTGACCGCCGACTCCGACACCGGGACTGTGAACATTTACTCTGGGATGACAGTTGGTCAGCTTTATAAGTCCAAACACGTCTATACCCAGTTTATCGCACACCACGCTCAGTTCGTTGGCAAAGGCGATGTTTATATCCCGATAGGTGTTTTCTGCCAGTTTGCAAAGCTCTGCAGTCAGGTCATCAGTAGTTTTGATATCACCTTTGGTGAGAATCGGCTGATAAATGCGCTTGGCATACTCGGCAGTTTCCGGCTTGGCGGAACCTATGATGCGATCATTCTCACGCAATTCCTTGAGCATATTACCGGGGATGACCCTTTCGGGACAGTGAGCCGTCATAAAACTGTCTTTATCCAGACCGCTGACGGAAGCAACGATATCTTCAACCTCTCTGGTGGTTCCCGGAGGAGATGTGGATTCAAGAACAACAAGGTTTCCCTCTTTGACTACAGTACCTACCATATTGGCAGCGGAACGGACGTAATCCAGTCCGCAGCCGTATTTGCCGTCATGAGTGGGCACACAAGGGGTAGGCACGGAAATAATAAACACATCTGCAGGCTGAGGCCTGGTGGAAAAGCTAAGCAGCCCCCTATCCATGGCGTCTTTCAATGCTTCGTTCAGACCCGGTTCGTCAAAGTACGCTTTGCCCGAGGACAGAATTTTTATCTTTTCTTCGTTGACATCAACGCCGCAGACAGTATATCCCGCCTGGGCAAATGTCACAGCTGTGGGAAGTCCTATATATCCACAGCCCATTACAGTGATTTTTTCCATTACTTTACCTCGGATCTAAGAATATCTACCATGTTGGTCTTTTCCCAGCTGAGATCAATGTCGGTTCTGCCGAAATGACCGTAGGCAGCAGTCTGACGATAGATGGGGCGGCGCAGGTCAAGGTATTCGATTATCTTTGCGGGACGAAGGTCAAATACGGAAGTAATAAGCTGAGCCAGTTTTTCATCGTCCATAATGCCGGTGCCGTAAGTCTCAACCTCAACGGAAACAGGGTGAGCAACACCGATGGCGTAAGCCACCTGAATCTGGCACTTCTTTGCAAGACCGGCGGCAACGATGTTCTTGGCAACGTGACGAGCCATATAGCAGGCACTGCGGTCAACCTTGGTGGGGTCCTTGCCGGAGAAGCAGCCGCCGCCGTGGCTGGCGTAACCGCCGTAAGTATCAACGATGATCTTACGTCCGGTAAGTCCGCTGTCGCCAACTGGACCGCCAATAACAAAGCGACCGGTGGGGTTGATGTAGAACTTGGTGTCCTTGTCGATATACTTTTTATCAATAGTGGGCAGAATGACGGTTTCCATGATACCCTCTCTCAGCTCTTTGGTTGCGATCTCCGGGCTGTGCTGAGTGGAAAGGACTATGGCATCAACTCTCTTGACAGAGCCGTCAGCGCCGTATTCAACGGTCACCTGGCTCTTACCGTCCGGACGAAGCCAGTTAAGCTCACCGGATTTGCGAACGTCAGCCAGCTTTCTGGTGAGACTGTGAGCCATAGAGATGGGTGCGGGCATAAGTTCCTCGGTCTCGTCACAGGCGAAACCGAACATCATACCCTGGTCACCGGCACCGATAAGGTCGGCAGCATCGGTTGCACCTTCCTTGATCTCCTGAGATTCGTCTACGCCCATGGCGATATCGGTACTCTGTTCGTCAATAGCGCTCATAACAGCGCAGGATTTGTAATCAAATCCGTAGGAAGGATCGTCATAGCCGATGGTGCGGATAGTTTCACGGGCGATTGCGGGAATATCAACGTAGCATTTGGTGGATATCTCGCCCATAACAAACACCATGCCTGTAGTACAGACAGTTTCACAGGCTACACGGGCAGTGGGATCCTCGGCAAGGATAGAGTCAAGCACTGCGTCAGAAATCTGATCGCAGACCTTGTCGGGATGTCCTTCTGTAACAGATTCGGAAGTAAAAATTCTTTTGCTCATAAGTTATTTGTTCTCCTTTCTTTGGTATCAAAGAGTGGGATATATGCAAAAACTCCGCCCTAAGGACGGAGTTAGATTCTATCATCCATCCTCATCTTTCGATGGTGCAATGGGCACATCGTCGGATTTGGCACCTTGCATGGCAGGTTGCCGGACTTCACAGGGCCGCTCCCTCCGTCACTCTTGATAAGGTTAAATTGTGTTTAACAAATGAATTATAGCAGAATATTGTCGTATGTCAATAGGAGATATCCACATTGCTGTCAACCGAAACATGCTTTGCTATATACACAGCATAGGCTGCCGGTACAACTGTCAGTATCGCTGCAGAAATCAATTCTCCTGTCATTCCCGCTTGAACGCCAAATGCACTGAGAGCGTTTACAATGCTGTGAGTGATGATACACACCCAGAGGCTTTTTGAATAATGAAAAAGCATGACAAACATAAACCCGATCGCAATTGCGTAACACACCTGGCAAAGATTAGGAACCAGCTCGGCACCGCTTCCGTTGATAAGGTTCACGATGTGACCTATTCCAAAGGTGATGCTGGATACTATTACAGCGGCCTTTATATTGTCCTTTGCCATGGCTTTGAACAGGAAACCACGGAAGATAAGTTCCTCAAGGAATCCCACGCAAATCATGCTGCAAATGTAAAACACCGTTTCCACAAGGGGCATATTCATGGTTACTCCAAACCAGAAGTTGCAGGTAACAGGTATAAGCAGTGGTACATAATACAGGAGTTTTGAAGCAGGCACGACAGGCTTGCAAAGCCCATACTTTTCAAACATACCGTTCTTTCTCAGCCACAAAAAAGCTATATAACACAGAACCGCATGAAACACAAAGGTTGGAATTTTGGAAAACCCGAGAGAATCGGTAAGGCTTGTCCCCACAACATACACGATTATCCACAGAACAGCAAACCACAATTCGCTTTTCTCGTATAGTTTGTTCATGTTTTATTCCTCCGAAACAATCAGTCGATTCATATACGGTTTTCACTATAAGATGGGGATTTCTCCGTCGGTCAGCTTTGCTGCCCTGACGTTCGAAATGACAGCTCTATTTGAATCACTGATTCAGATAATCTTCCTGTTCTTTGGTCAGCTTGTCGATGGTGATGCCCATGGCTGCCAGCTTTACGGCAGAAACTTCTTCATCTATGGAATCGGGTACGGAATACAGACCGGGAGCAAGGCTTTCGCCGTTTTTCAGCAGATATTCCATGGCAAGAGCCTGGACGGAGAAACTCATGTCCATTATCTCAGCAGGGTGACCGTTGCCTGCTGCCAGGTTTACAAGGCGTCCTTCGCCAAGAAGATTAAGTGTACGTCCATCTTTGAGCACATAGCCTTCGATATTTTCACGGCGCAGATATTTTTCGGTACTCAGTGCCATGAGATCGTCCTTATTGATCTCTACGTCAAAATGACCGGCATTGCTGAGGAAAGCGTTGTTTTTCATCTTTTCCATGTGTCTGCGGGTGATGATATCACGGCAGCCGGTGGTGGTAACAAAAATATCACCGATGGCAGCGGCTTCGTCCATGGTCATAACACGATAGCCGTCCATAACAGCTTCCAGAGCCTTGACCGCATCACATTCGGTAACCACAACATCGGCACCCATGCCCTTTGCACGCATGGCTACACCACGGCCACAGTAACCGTAACCGGCTACGACCACGGTCTTACCTGCCACAAGCAGATTGGTAGTGTGCATGATGCCGTCCCAAACAGACTGACCGGTGCCGTACTTATTGTCGTAATAATGCTTGCACTTGGCATCGTTTACATTCATCATGGGCCAGGGCAAAGTTCCTGCCGCCGCCTTGGAGCGCAAACGGTGGACGCCGGTGGTGGTCTCTTCACAGCCGCCGATAAGGTTTTCGGCAAGTTCCTTATGGCTTCCGGTAAGCAGTGCCACAAGGTCGCCGCCATCGTCTATGATAAGGTGAGGCTTGTGGGAAAGAGCCTCCACAAGATGAGCTTCGTATTCCTCGTTGGTGGCACCGTGTTTTGCAAAAACAGGTATGCCCATGGACTGCAGTCCCGCAACAACATCGTCCTGAGTGGACAGAGGGTTGCAGCCGGTGGCTCTTACGTCTGCACCGCCGCTTTTCAGCACAAGGCACAGATAGGCGGTTTTTGCCTCCATGTGGACGGAAACGGTGACACGCTTGCCTTCAAAGGGTTTCTCCTGTTCAAAGCGTTTGCGGATACCTTCAAGGGTGGGCATAAAGTCCTTTACCCAGTTTATTTTCATCACGCCGCTGCGGATAAGTTCTGTATCAGTCATGTTGAACACTCCATAATTCTTTAGTGGTTTAATATTACCATAATTTATGTTATAATTAAAGAGTCAGATTATTACCATTGTTTACAAATCATTAATGACAAACCTTATCAAAGGTATTAAAATGAAAACATACGATGATTAGGAGGAAATTCCTTGAATAAGCTATACAGGCGGTTTGACCGTTTCTGTTCCCGCCATTACGATAAAGGCATACCCAACCTGATGCTGTTTGTATCGGCAGGCATTGCAATCGTTTATCTTTTTTCCTTTATTGACCCAAGCGGTGCCATATACAGATTTATGTGCTACGACCGTTCTGCCATACTCAGCGGTCAGGTCTGGCGGCTCATCACATATATTTTCATTCCCGATACCAACGGGTTGCTGTTCCTTGCGATTCAGCTGTATTTTTACTATATCATTGGCCGTATCCTTGAGCGGGACTGGGGCACGTTAAGATTCAACATTTTTTATTTTACCGGTGTGTTGATAACCTCTTTGGCTGCATTGGCTCTGAATGCCCACGCAACAGCGTTTTACATCAATTTTTCCCTGTTTATGGCCTATGCCTCTCTGTATCCCGAAAACCGTGTGCTGCTGTTTTTCTTCATTCCCATCAAAATGAAATATCTGGCTGTGGCATATCTGGCTCTCACCGTTTTCGGCATTATCGGCGGGAGATTCCCGTCTAACCTGCTGCCGTTGTTTGCCTTGTTCAACTACATTTTGTTCTTCTGGCCGGAAATGAAGAATATGGTCAACTCTTCCCGCAGAAGATACTCAAAAGAGAGCATCAATTTCAGACGTCAGATGAACGATATCCGCAACCAGAACAGTAAAGCCGGTCCCAACTGGGCTGAAAGCGCAAAGGTATATTCCGGAGGCGGTCAGAAACCTTACCGTCACAAATGCCATATCTGCGGAAAGACCGATACCGAATACCCCAATCTTGACTTCCGCTATTGCTCCAAGTGCAACGGATACTACTGCTACTGTCCCGATCATATTCACAATCATATACACGTTGAATAAAACTAAGGTTGTATAAAATGCTCTGCATTTTATACAACCTTAGTTTTTGGTATCAGGTGTCAGGGCGCAGGGTTCAGTTTTCACCCCAAAGCTACGTCAAGCACCATCATTACAGAAAACCCAATCAATGTAAACAATGCCATAACATCCTTTTTTTCGTTGGTCTGACTTTCGGGGATAAGTTCCTCAACCACGACATATATCATCGCTCCTGCTGCAAAAGCCAGCAAATACGGCAGCAGCATACGCATGTGAAGCACCAGAATTGCTCCCGCAACTCCCGCTATCGGCTCTGCCAAGCCACTGAGCTGGCCGAAAAAGAATGCTTTACCCCTGCTCATTCCCTCACGTCTGAGAGGTACACTTACCGCTGTGCCTTCGGGAAAGTTTTGCAGCCCTATCCCCAGTGCAAGCAATCCCGCAGCTGCCAACGTCGCACCTTCAAGCCCATAAGCCGCAGAAGCAAAGGCAACACCCACAGCCATTCCCTCCGGAATATTATGCAGAGTAATGGAACTTACAAGCATAAGACAGCGTTTCATGCTTCCTTTTTGCTCGTTCTGCCTTTTTCTCTCAAAAGCGGAGAAAAACCTGTCTCCGGCAAACAAAAGTCCTCCTCCAAACATAAAGCCCATAAGCACTGTCAGCCACGGATTCAATCCAACCTTTTCTGCCATTTCGATTGCGGGAGAAAGCAGCGACCAGAATGATGCCGCTATCATAACCCCGGCAGCAAAACCGAGCATGGCGTCCATTACAGTCCTGCTCACCTTTTTAAATACAAAAACCAAAGCCGCTCCAAGGGCAGTCACTGCCCAGGTAAAGAGAGTTGACAGCAGTGCCTGAACATGGGGCGGCAGGTCAATAAACCGGTCTATCATCAGCATCTCCTTATAGTTCTGATACTCCAAAGTATGCTGATATGCCATGTACCGTGCTGTAATTCTATTTTGCGGAGGTTGCTGTCAACTGTGTTTGATGTTAGTATTTGCATTGAAAGGATGATTGACATGAACACATACGTAACAGGTGCAGTTATCAAACAGCTTAGAGAAAAGAAAAATCTTACCCAGTCTGAACTTGGTGAGATGATCGGAGTGTCAGATAAGACCGTTTCCAAATGGGAAACAGGTCGCGGACTACCGGACATTTCACTCGTTGAAACCATCGCAAAAAGCCTCGGCATTTCTGTGTCAGAGCTGTTTGCCGGTGAGTACATAACAAATAATAATCGCTCAGGGAACATGATGAAAGGAAAATTCTACGTCTGCCCTGTTTGCGGAAACGTTATTCAAAGCCTTGGTGAGTCCGTAATTAGCTGCTGCGGTATATCACTTTTACCGGTTGATGCGGACGTTGCGGACGTTGAACACCAAGTCAAAATCGAAAAAGTTGAAGATGATTATTTCATTACAGTAGACCATGAAATGACCAAGCAGCACTATATCTCTTTTATCGCATTTGCATCGTCAGACAAAACCGAGTTTAAAAAGCTGTATCCAGAGAGCAATGCCCAGACAAGGCTTGAAATGCGCGGTCACGGAATACTGTATTGGTACTGCAACCGTCATGGACTGATGAAAAAAAGGATTTAGGCATAATTACAGCCATAATCCACTATACTAACGCCTATATTTTTTCCTTATTTGGCATATTTCCATCTTTTCATGACGGCCGATTTGTGGTAAAAATATATCAGAAATAATTTGTATTACATTCGGCGCACATATGAAAGGACAGGGCACAAACATGAAAAAGATCTATGAAGGCAAAACCAAGAACGTATACGAGCTGGAAAACGGCAACGTTATGCTGCTTTTCAAAGACGACTGCACCGGTAAAGACGGCGTTTTCGATCCCGGTGAAAACACTGTTGGTCTGACCATCGAAGGCATTGGCCGTGCCAACCTTGAAACCTCAATCCACTTCTTTGAACTTCTGAAAGAAGCAGGCATCAAGACCCATTATGTCGGTGCCGACCTTGAAGCCGCTACAATGGAAGTCCTGCCCGCTAAGGTATTTGGTCAGGGTCTTGAAGTCATCTGCCGCCTGAAAGCTACCGGCAGCTTTATCCGCAGATACGGTGCCTACATCGAAGACGGTACTCCCCTGGTCGGCGGTTATGTTGAAACCACCTTTAAGGACGATGCCAAGGGCGATCCTCTGGTAACCTCCGAAGGTCTGGAAGCTCTGGGTATCATGAGCCAGTCCATGTTCAACGACATGAAAGAGCAGACTCTGAAAATCACCAAAATCGTTGCTGACGACCTTGCAAAGAAGGGTCTCGACCTTTACGATATCAAGTTTGAATTTGGCTACAATAACGATGAAGTTATCCTCATCGACGAGATCGCCAGCGGCAACATGCGTGTATACAAGGACGGCGTTATCGTTGAACCCATGGCTCTGACTGCCATGATCCTTGGAAAGTAATTTGTATTAGTCGCCCTGCAATATTTGCAGGGCGATTTTTTTAACCTGAACATTTTTTCTTTTTATCCGTCTTACTCTTTGACGGAGGTATGCGTTATGAAAAGAATTACCGCTTTAGTTTTGATTGCTGTTATGCTTGCGGCACTTGTCGGATGCAGTCGCGATAGTGAGAACTCTTCACCGAAGATGTATGTTGAGCCGGCACAACTGAACAAGGACGAGGAAAACATGGCAAAGCTGCTGGGTGAGGGTCTGGAAGATAATCTCATATACGACTTTGTGTTGGACGATACAGTGCAAAGCATGCAGGTTGCAGTTTATGAACTGATCGATGGTCAGTGGGACCCAATTTCTGACGGTTATCTGGCTTTCACGGATACAAAAGGCAGGATCGCTCTGGGCTTTGATAAGTTATGTGATGGTTACCGTGTCGCAACTCAAAGCGAAAAACACAGCGGCAGCACAAAGTATGGAACCATTTCCGAAGAAGATACTTCAGTTATGGGATACGCAACATCTATTCTTTCAGAAAATGCAGAACTGGTTTATGGAAAAGAGCAGCCATTAGCAGTCCAGATAATGACCAGCAAAAACGAAATACGTTCTTACACCGTTGAGTATTTCCACACTCCCGAAGAATACTTGCAGTATGGTTATGAGCATGTATATGCCATCACTATTGCTTTCAGCCAACAGACAGTTGGCGAGATCGACGGTGCACATGACTGATATAACAGCATCTGATTATTTCACCATACATAAAACAGACTCACAAAACACTTAGCAAAAAATCCATGCATAAAAGCAGCGAATTTTGTTAGTTATTCACTCCAACGATACCTTTGCCTTGCTTGACATTGAATGGATTTAGTGCTAATATTACTGTTAGAATTATGGATGGTAAAATAAGATTCGTGTGCAAACATGATGTTTTATTATCCAAACAAATTATTTACATATTGGAGGACACTTTACTATGGCTAGACCTTTGGCTGATTATGTCAAGCTGCCCAGCTTTGACGAGTACAAAGAATGGTTCAAGGCTTTTGCCGACATGAAGCGTGAAGACGGCATTCTGCAGATCACCTGGAAGACCAACGACGGTCCCATGCACCACAGCGGCATGTCCCATCGTGCTATGAGCCAGCTGACCAGAATCATCTCCCTCGACCACGAGAACGAGATCATCATCTACACCCACATCGGCGACAACTGGATGATCGAGTCCGACGCCAACGGTTGGGAAACCTATTCCGAACTGCCCCGTCAGCGTTTCGAGCATCAGTACTTCGATGACACCAACCTCATCAAGAACATGATCTTCGACCTCGACGTACCCACCATCGGCGCACTGCCCGGCCCCGGCTTCCACTGGGATTCCGCTTTCCTGTGCGACGTTACCATCTGCACCGAAGACACCAGAATCGAAGTTCCCCACGCTCAGGGCGGTCTGGTTCCCGGCGACGGCATGGGTCTGATGTTCCAGCACTACCTCGGCACCAAGAGAGGTAACTACTACATGATGACCACCCGTCAGGTCAACGCTCAGCAGATGCTCGACTGGGGTCTCGTCAGCGAAGTCGTGCCCAAGGGCAAGGCTGTTGAAAGAGCTTGGGAAATCGCTCGCATGTGGAAGCGTATGTCCTACGAAAACCGCTGCATCATGTCCGACCTTGCAAAGCGTCCTCTGCAGAAGCTGCTTGTTCAGGACCTCAAGCTGCACACTGTTTCCGAACAGTACGGCTCCATGCTCCGCGTTGCTGCCGGCGAACTGGGCGACGAAAACTCCTCCCAGCAGGACGAAAAGTACATCAGCCGCGTAAACGACTGGCGTTATGCTACCGAAGAAATGATGAAGCCCCAGACCTTCGAATCCTGGGACTCCATGCCTGCTAACGCAGCTGCTTGGTTCAAGAAGGTTGAAGCTGGCGAAATCGAGAACCCCTATGTTTTCGAGCACAGCAACGAGCCCGATTGGTACAACGCATTCTAATTTAGCTTTTTATATTAAAGACCACCGATTACTCGGTGGTCTTTTTTAGGGTTTAGGGATTAGTAATTAGGGATTAGGGATAGGAGATTACAAATCAATGATTTGTAATCTAATTCAATCGTCGACGAAGTCGATTCATCAAACTAACCCCTATCTCCTAAATCCTAACCCCTATAAAACAATTGCCGCTGACTATGTCAGCGGCAATTGTTTTATTCAAAAAATACCTTTGCGGCTTTGTAGTTCATATAAGCGTCCAGCTTGGCAACGACTTCCCATGGAGCATGCATGGACAGGACGGGTACGCCTACGTCAACGGTATCAATATTCTTGTTTGCCATAATCATGGCAACGGTACCGCCGCCACCCTGGTCTACCTTGCCCAGTTCACCGGTCTGCCAGACAACATTTCCGTCGTCCAGAATTTTGCGAACCTTTGCCATGAACTCAGCGGAAGCATCAGAGGAGCCGGACTTACCACGGGAACCGGTATACTTGCAGATATTGATACCGTAGTTCACCTTTGCGTTGTTGCGTCTGTCGGATACCTCGGGATAGTTGGGGTCGTATGCGTTGGATACGTCGCAGGACAGGCAGGCGGAATTACGGAAGCAATGACCAACATTGACGCCCTGAGCGTCGCAGATATCCTCGATAAAGGTATCGAATTCTTTGGATTCCATACCGCTGACGCCCATGGAGCCGATCTCTTCCTTATCGGCAAGAGTTACGACTGCGGTCTTTTCAGGTACGCCAACAGCCAGCAGACCCTCAAGTGCTGCGTAGGCGCAAACACGGTCATCGTGACCGTATGCACCAATGAAAGAACCGTCAAGGCCAACTGCTCTGGCTTCAAATGCGGGTACGAGAGTAAGCTCGGCAGACAGGAAATCTTCCTCAACGATGCCGTACTTTTTGTTCAGAATACTCATAACTGCCAGTTTGACGCGATCGGAGCCTTCGCCCTCGAGAGGCTTGGAACCAAGCAGCACGTTCAGAGCTTCACCGGCGATGCCTTCTGCCAGAGACTTCTTCATCTGGTCGCCTGCAAGGTGGATAAGCAGGTCGGTGATGACCAGAACCGGCTCATTTTTGTCGGCACCAAAGCATACGTCAACAACACTGCCGTCTTTAAGGGCAACAACACCTCGCAGCTCCAGAGGAACAGTGGGCCACTGATATTTTTTGATACCGCCGTAGTAATGAGTCTTGAAGAAAGCCATTTCGCTGTCCTCATACAGAGGATTGGGTTTCAGGTCGATACGGGGAGAGTCTATGTGAGACGCAACAATGTTGACGCCTTCGGCTGCGCTCTTTTTGCCGATAACAGCCAAAGTGAGAGCTTTTCCGCGATTGTTTCTATAAATCTTAGTGCCGGGTTTCAGTTCCATACTGGGAACAAAGGGTACAAAACCTGCGGCTTCGGCAAGCTTGACAGATTCGGAAACACACTCACGTTCTGTCTTTGCAAGGTTCATAAAGCTGATGTAGCGTGAGCAATAGTTTTCAAGCTCAGAGATTTCTTCTTTGGGCAGTCTGTCATAACCGTTTTTCTGGTTGTAAAACAGCTGTTCCTTCATCAGTTCCAGTTCAGTTTTTTCGCTCATTGGTATGTTCCTTTCTTCGTTTCAATATAGTCTTAACAGGTTACAGCAGCCCGGCAAACAGAGCTGCGCACTTTTCGTTGAATTCGCTTAAGTTATTATTGCTGTTTTCCAGCGTATAGTCGCAGTTTTCGATGAAATACTCATTGGGTTTCTGAGCGTCTATTCTCAGTCTGGCGTACTCTTCGGTAATGCCCTCTCTCGCCATAAGTCGGCTCACCCGCAGTTCAGTGGGAGCTACGATGCCAACGGTAAAATCGCACCTGTCTTTCAGTCCGCCCTCCAGCAGACCTATAGCATCAATGGCGCATATGTTCCGTCCGGCTGCACGCTCACGTTCAAGCTGAGATTCAACGTCTTCACTGATATAATGATGGGTTATCTCATTGAGCTGCTGAAGTGCCTTCTCGTCACTGAAAACAACGGCTCCAAGAGCTTTGCGATCCAGCTCACCGTCTTTAACGACTCCGCCAAAAGCAGCTTCAAGGTCTGCAAGCAGCTGTTTGTTCTCTTTCAGAAGCCGATGGTAAACCGCATCGCAGTCTATCACATGAGCATCAAGGGTTTTCAGGTAATTGAGTACTGTGGTTTTGCCTGTGCCTGTGCCACCCGTTATTCCTACTATCTTCATATTCTTTCCCGCTTTCATACCTTGATAACAGTAAAACCTGCTGCCTTTTTTAACCGGTTGACAACCGCACTGTCAAGTCCCTTGTCTTCAGGGCACTGGGCAATAATCTTTATTACGTCGGTTCCGTCAAAAGCTCGCAGAATTTCGAATATACGCCGTGCGTGTTCACCGCTGTCGGCTACCTTCCCAAGACATTTAACCGTACAGTCATCAAACATATGGGCGTACTCGTCAAAGCAGATAATTCCCGTATTGGCACCGCAGTTTTCAAGAATGTACCTTCCCGTGTCTTCCGGTTTTCCCGTGACTACGGTAACAGGTGCCTTTGGAGCATAATGGCGGTACTTCATTCCCGGCGCTCTTACGATCTCGTCATCTTTGACCTCGCCTTTTACGGCTTTGTCCTTTACAACGTCACCTATTATGGCTTCAATATCCTCCAACGGCAATCCACCCGGTCGCAAAAGCCGCGGTTTATCGCCGCTAAGGTCGATTATGGTAGACTCAACGCCGACAGTGCATGGGCCGTTATCTATTATGGCTTCTATTTTGCCGGTCATATCTTCAATAACATGAGCAGCACTGGTGGGACTGGGGCGTCCGGAAGTGTTGGCAGAAGGTGCTGCAACAGGTACACCTGCAAGGGATATCAACTTGCGGGTGACATCACAGTCGGGGCAACGGACAGCAACGGTATCAAGTCCTGCTGTTGTGCATTTTGGCACAATATCCTTCGCCTTTAACACCATTGTCAGCGGACCAGGCCAGAAATGCTGCGCCAACTTCTTCGCTGTTTCAGGAACGTCACAGCAGTATTTCTCAATCTCGTCTGCATCTGCCAGGTGGAGAATAAGCGGATTGTCCTGAGGACGGCCTTTGGCAAGGAATATTTTCAAAACAGCCTCTTCGTCCAGACCGTTGGCTCCCAGGCCGTAAACAGTCTCGGTAGGTATTGCCACCAAACCGCCGTTTTTTATCATTTCTGCACACTTTTCCGCAGACTCATTGTTGGCGGGAAATACAAAAGTCTCTGTCATTCCTCTTCCCCTGCTCTAAGCTTTTCTGCCTGATATGCGGTTACAAGGCTTTCGATTATTTCATCGAGGTCGCCGTTCATTATCTGCTCGATTTTGTACAGTGTAAGCCCAATACGGTGGTCGGTAACACGCCCCTGTGGGAAGTTATATGTGCGGATACGCTCGCTGCGGTCACCTGTACCGACCTGGCTCTTGCGTTCACTTGCCTGAGCTGCTATCTGCTTCTGCTGCTCAGCTTCGTAAAGGCGGGATACCAGTATCTTCATGGCACGGTCACGGTTTTTGTGCTGGCTGCGTTCGTCCTGACATTCAACAACAGTGCCGGTAGGAAGATGAGTGATGCGGATCGCACTTTCTGTTTTGTTGACGTGCTGACCACCTGCACCGGAGCTGCGGAAAGTATCTATCTGCAGGTCTGAGGGGTTGATCTGGAAATCAAGTTCTTCCATTTCGGGCAATACAGCAACAGTAACTGTTGACGTGTGGATACGACCGGAGGCTTCGGTTTCGGGCACACGCTGGACACGGTGGACACCGCTTTCAAACTTGAGCTTGGAATAGGCTCCCTCACCGGAAATAAGGAAACTGATTTCCTTGATGCCGCCCAGCTCAGTTTCGTTGAGGTTCATAACCTCTACCTTCCAGCGTTTGGTTTCGGCATACATGCTGTACATACGATAAAGGGAGTTGGCAAACAGGGATGCCTCTTCACCGCCTGCACCGCCTCTGATTTCAACAATAACATTCTTGCTGTCGTTAGGGTCAACCGGCAGCAGAAGGATCTTGATCTTCTGCTCCAGCTGTTCTATTTGTTCCTTGACGGCAGTAAACTCTTCCTGTGCCAGCTCACGCATATCGGCATCAAGCTGAGAATCAAGCATTTCACGCAAATCGTCTCTTTCCTGAAGAGCAGACGCATACTGGCGGTAAGCCTCGATTATGGGTTCAAGATCTTTTTGTTCTTTCAGTATCTTTGCAGCTGCCTTAGGATCTGAATAGAAGTCCGGCTGCTGGCTCTTTTCTTCCAGTGATAAATATTTCTGTTCCAGAAGTTTCAGCTTGTCAAGCATTGATTCTTCTCCTTGTCTTATACTCAATTTCAATTAACTATAATACCATAATTGGCTGTTTCTGTAAAGGACAGTCAATTGCTGATCATGCTGTTCCGACTGAAAAATGTCGCTTTGTGTTGTTTGTGTGTTCTTGAATATAATTGTCCACAACTCCTTGACATTAAGAACAATTATTTTGTATAATAACCGTTGTAATTATTGCTGACATTTTTTGTTAGCCTTATTCTTTAGGAGGAAAGTTATGGAAGAAAAGTACGGAAAACTGCATGACAAAATAAGCGCTATCCCCTTTACCGTTCTGGGTCAGCTGGCCATCGGTGTTATCTGTCTCCTCGGCGGCGGCATCACTATCATCAAAGGCAACATAAAGGCCATGCCCATCATTCTGGTAGTTGTCGGTGTTGCTCTGCTCATTTACGCGATCCGCGCAATGATCGTTGCTAAGATTTACCTGTATGACGATGCTGTTGTTATCGTTGAAGCTCTCAAGAAAACCGTTATCCTGCGAGAAGATCTTTATGCAATTTACTGGTCCTACGCAGGTGCTAACGAGATCAACTCCCGTGCAGCCAACAAAAATGTCAACACTGCTGAATTCCTTGCCAAGGGCGGCCGTGCCATCTACAAGGTTTCCGACGGTGTTTGGAAAGACATGACAACCAAGTTGGGTGCATGGCAGGACGAATACAAGATCCCCAGAGACGTATAATTACATAATATCAGCCGAAGCGGAAATACCGCTTCGGCTTTTTATTACTTCATTTTCAGCACAAGCTCATCCTTGTCCGGTACAAGCTGACGTAGTTTGACACCTGCAGATGCCAGCATTGCCTTTGATGCCTTTACTCCGTCTGTTTCGGCATATTTGTCTGACAGGTAGACTATCTCGGATATGCCGGACTGAATAATGGCCTTTGCACATTCGTTGCAGGGAAACAGTGCAACATATATGCGTGCATCTTTTAAACTTCTGCCGCCGGAATTGAGAATTGCATTCAGTTCCGCATGGACAACGTAAGGATACTTTGTTTCATTATCTGCGCCTTCTCTTTCCCAGGGATATTCGTCATCGGAACATCCTTTGGGAAAACCGTTGTAGCCGGTGGATAGAATAATGTTGTCACGGCTAACTATGCAGGCACCGACCTGGGTGTTGGGGTCCTTGCTGCGCATCGAAGCAAGCAAAGCTATTCCCATAAAGTATTCGTCCCAGCTTATGTAGTCTTGTCTTTTCACAATATTTCCTCCCCGTGGACTTACCACTTGTTTTTAACCTTTTCCGCAAATCCCATGAAATCGGCTATCTCTATCTCAGTCCCATCGTCCAGCACTGCCTTGCCGGAAAACAACCCAAATACCTGATGCTGGTCACTTCCAAGAACAACAAAGTCGGTGTTGGACGCTCTGTCAATTACAGGCAGAAAGTCCATTTCAAATCTACCGTCGCTGGAAGTAAATGTCCAGGGAGACATGTAATCATCCTTACCATCTTCAGTCTTTGGAATATTGAAACTCACTTCTTCCAGCTTATGAGCCTTGCCGTCGTAAAACAGCATATTTTCGCTGGCTGCGGAGGTATCGCCAAAGCCGTATCCTATGTTGAAGCCAAAGCGCTTGCCATTTGCCATGCCTGAGGCACTGCCCCAATACCATGTGTTTTTATATGTCCAGACTCCCCTGCCCCAATCAAGAGTGCCAAAAGAATCAGCAGCGTCAAAAACATACTCGGTATCACCAATAGTAACCTTACCGGAAGCAGGCATACAGTTGATTTTCTGATTGTAATAGAAGTGGGTTTTCTTTTCAGCAAAAGGAGTTGCTATGACCATAGAATCGTCCGGCATTTTTTCAAGAGAAATACTGCCGTCTATGGCTTTTCCGTCCAAAAAATCATCCATGTGGAATGTCAGTCTACGGAATCGTGATCCGTTTTCAAATACGATGGCATAACCTTTGCCTGATATGGCAACGTCTCCCGATTCAGAGCTGGAAGGCAACCCCGTTCCGCCCATTGTCAGCCAACGCATTGGGCTGACAGTTTTTTCCCACTTTTCCTCAAAGTTGATGAGAGAAATACTGTCTAACCCCATGTAGGAATTATCATCGACCGTGAGTGCCACTGCATATCGGCTGTTGTAAACAAGGTAATAATCCCATTCTTTGATGCGAACGCCACGGGCTTTGATGGCTTTACGGTCATAATCCAGAATAAGACTTTTGGCATATCCTTTCTGTGCCAGACTGCCGTCCGGGTTAAGGAGTTTTCCGGGGGTTGTTATCTCGTGTTGCATGATTTGCCCTCCTTTTATCTTCTTATTTAAATTTTATCATCAGCATTAATTCTTGTAAAGGTAATTTTAGAGCATTGACATTTTAATAGAAGTTATTTATAATGTGATAGAAGAAATAAATTATAAGGGGATATGCAATTTGGCAAACAAATTTCAACCCGATAAATCCAATATAATCAGTTTCAGCTTGATGGGGCCCGAAAGCGGTGCTCCTTGCCAAGTGGATTCCAATGGTGATAAGATAACCAGAATAAGACCTTATTTCTACGATAAAAACTATACCTGCACCAACTGCAACCCCTGGAAGATCGAGGCCAGAGGCAAAGTTTTCCGTGCGCCCGACAGGGTCACTATCACCCCCTTTGGTCTTGGCTACAAGGCCAGAGTATATTCTCCCAACCGTGTAATGTATCCATTAAAGCGAGTTGACTGGGACCCCAAAGGTGAACGTAATCCTCAGAACCGTGGTAAGTCCGGCTATGTGCGCATTTCCTGGGACGAAGCTGCTCAGATAGTGGCAGACGAGCTCAAGCGCGTTAAGGAACAGTATGGCCCCGAAGCCGTGCTTTGCCAGGCGGATATGCACGGCGAAGGCAAAAACGTTGCTCCAAGCCACGGCTGTCCCAACAGATTGCTGTCCCTAATGGGCGGATACACTCTGCAGATGAGAAACATGGACAGCTGGGAAGGCTGGTTCTGGGGCGCAAAATACGTCTGGGGCTGTGAGCCTGTAGGTGAGATGGCTCCTCAGACCAATCTGTATCCCGACATAGCCAACAACTCTGATTTGCTGCTTTTCTGGGGTTGTGACCCCGAGACCACTCCCCTCGGCGTTGTAAGCCATATGCCCAGCCGTCTTTGTTACTGGCTGACAGAGCTTGGAATAAAGAGTGTTTATGTGTGTCCCGACCTGAACTACGGCGCAGCCGTTCATGCAGACAAGTGGATACCTATTCTTCCCAACACAGATGCTGCTTTGCAGCTGGCTATCGCGTACATATGGATAACCGAGGATCTTTACGACAAGGAATACATAGCATCTCACGCCTACGGTTTCGACAAGTTTGAGGACTATGTTCTCGGTCGTGAGGACGGTATTCCCAAAACTCCCGAATGGGCTTCCGAAAAGTGCGGTGTTAAGGAATGGACCATAAAGGCTCTTGCCCGTGATTGGGCGAAAAAGACCGCCAGCATAATCCACGGTAATGGCGGCTGCTACATCAGAGGCCCCTATTCTTCTGAGCCTGCACGTCTGGAAGTCATGCTTCTTGGTATGCGTGGTCTTGGCAAGCCCGGTGTCCATCAGGCAAAGATGATAGAATGGAACCTGTGGAACCGTGATTTCCCTGTGCCCTATCAAGGTCAGTTCACGCCACAGATGCCTCATATCTGCGATGCTTTGCGTCCGGTTGACGGTGATGTGCCCGAGGAAATAAATATGAAGCGTTTTGTGCTCAACGACGCTCAGAAAGAACGTGCTCCGGAGCTTATCGAGCTTTTCAAGCAGCTGCCGGCACCTAAGCAGTTTATTCCAAGAACACTTATACACAAAGCGATTCTTGAAGGTCATGCCGAATGGCGTGGTCTGCAGTGTTTCTCTTCCAGTCAGCAGCCCGATGCCAACAACTATCGCAAACCTACTCAGCAATATCAGTTTGAGCCGATGCAGTATCCTCGTCCGGGACTGTCTCAAGTCCATATGATTTGGACTGATGCACCTTGTCAGGTCACCTGCTGGAATAACGGAAACCTGACCGCAAAGGCTATGCAGCACGAGTCCATTGAAACTATTGTGGCTCAGCATCCCTGGCTTGAAAACGACTGTTATTTTGCGGATATTATCTTCCCCGTTGTTACCAAGCACGAAATGAACGATCTGGGCAACGATATGTCCAGCGGCAACTTTGTGTCTGTTTACCTCGAGCAGCCTTGCTGTCCTCCTGTGGGTGAGTCTGTATCCGACTTTGACGTATGTGCAAAGGTTGCTGAAAAGCTGGGTAAAGAGTATTACGACGCTTACACCGGAAACCTCTCCGAAGAAGAGCGTGTGCGTCTGTTCTACAAAGCCACCGGCTGTGAAGACTATATGACATGGGAAGAATTCCAAAAGCGTAAGATATATGTAGTTCCCTGCAAGCTTCAGGAGGAGGTAGAGGCTCTGCCTGCTGGTCTGTGGCATTTCTACGACGACCCGGACAACAATCCCCTTTCAACTCCCACCGGCAAGCTGGAATACTTCTCCACTGAGATTCACAAAAATACTCCCAATGATCCCGAGCGTATGCCTGTTCCCCACTGGGTGGAAAAGAGCGAAAGCCACGACGAACGTCTTTCCAGTGAACGTGCAAAGGACTATCCTCTGCTGTGTATGTCCAACCACGGGCGCTGGCGTATGCACGCCCAGTGTGACGATATTATTTGGAACCGTGAAGTTGAGACCATGAAGATTCGAGGAAAGGACGGTTATCAGTACGAACCTGTCTGGATCCACACCTCAGAGGCCGAAAAGCGCGGAATTAAACACGGCGATATCGTAAAGGTATTCAACGAGCGTGGTATTGTACTTTGCGGCGCATATGTTACAGAGCGCCTTATCCCACACACCTGTTACGTTGACCACGGTTCCCGCCTTGACCCCATTATCCCCGGCTGGCTGGACAGGGGCGGTGCCATCAATACCATCACGCCTACCTCCCAGACCTCCAAAAACGCCACAGGTATGGCTGTAAGCGGATTCCTTGTGGACGTTCAGAAAGTCACAGACGAGGAAATGGAGGGCTGGAAGCGGGATTATCCCGAAGCCTTTGCAAGAAAGATTGACCCCGATGCCGGCGTTTGCCTTGAAGGTTGGCTTATCGGAGACGCAAGAAAGGAGACCAATAATGGCTAAAGCATTCGTAATAGACGTGGCTAAATGCAGTGGCTGCTATAACTGTCAGCTGGCATGCAAGGATGAGCACTGCGGCAACGACTGGACTCCTTACGCAAAACCCCAGCCCATGACCGGCCAGTTCTGGTGCAAGGTTCAAGACAATGTCAGAGGCACCATACCCAAGGTAAAGATTCATTACATATCAAAAATGTGCGGACACTGTCGTAATGCAGCATGTATGGACGTATGCGAGCATGATGCAATCTACCGAAGAGACGACGGATTCGTTATTATTGATCCCGAAAAGTGCACCGGCTGCAAAAAGTGCCAGCAGGCATGTCCCTATGACGCCATCTACTTCAACGAGGAACTGGGCATTGCCCAAAAATGCACCGGCTGCGCTCACCTGCTGGACAACGGTTTCAAGCAGCCCAGATGCTCCGAGGCATGCCCCACAGACGCCATGGTTTTCGGAGAAGAAGAAGATCTTGCAGATTTGATAAAAGATGCTGTTGTTCTGCAGCCAGAAGCTGGACTCGGCCCCAGAGTGTATTACAAAAACATTCCCGGAAGATTCATCGGAGCAACCGTTTATGACCCGGTGGAAAAAGAGGTTATAATCGGAGCAAAGTGCGTGCTCACCGGTGGTGGAAAAGAATACGAAACCGAGACAGACAGCTACGGCGATTTCTGGTTCCGTGACCTTGCTGAAACCGAGTTCCGTCTTGAGATAACTGCAGAAGGTTTCAAGCCTCTGGTATTTGAAAAACTGGATACTCACAATGATATCAACCTCGGTGACGTGCCGATGGAAAAGTAATAAAGCAACACAAATCCCCCATTGCGAGTGCAATGGGGGATTACAGCTTGTCAAAAAAGTCCCTTAGGGACTATTTTGACAAGCTGATCGTGATGAGCGAATAGTGTTATATCGCTCATCACACCGCTGCGGCGGGGTTATTGAACGCGAAAGGGGCCTCTCGGCCGGCCCCTTTCACACTATCCCCGCCTCCTGTATCATACACCTCTGCGCTTTTTGACAATCAGAAATCCCCCATTGCGAGTGCAATGGGGGATTATTATTTATATTATTACTTATTGAAAATCTTATAGATGTCGTCGAAGGGGTCAGCCTCAGCAGCCTTTTCTTCGAAGATGGGAGCTGCTGATGCAGCGCCGTCGGAGAATACGCCGGCAGCAGGGGACATAATGGGACCTCTTTCGCTGTCGAATCCGGTAGCGATAACGATAACACGCATTTCGTCCTGCATGGTTTCGTCGAATGCGGCACCGAAGATGATATTGGCATCCTGGTTGGCCTTTTCTTCGATAAGGTCGGCAGCTGCGTAAACTTCTTCAAGAGCAATATCCACAGAACCGGTAATGTTGACCAGAACACCGCGGGCGCCGTCGATAGAGGTCTCCAGCAGAGGAGACTGAACAGCCATCATAGCTGCTTCTTCTGCCTTGTTCTTGCCTTCGGCACGGCCAACGCCCATATGAGCATGACCTGCGTCTTTCATAATGGCAGTAACGTCGGCAAAGTCGAGGTTGATGAAGCCGGTGTTCTTGATAAGGTCGGAAATGCTGGTAACAGCTTCCTTCAGAACATCGTCAGCGATTTCGAAAGCGTTGGCCAGAGTGATCTTCTGGTCAGTAACTTCCTGCAGACGTTCGTTGGGTATGATGATGAGGGAGTCCACAGCTTCACAAAGATCATCAATACCGGACTCAGCCTGTTTCATACGGCGGGAACCTTCAAACTTGAAGGGTTTGGTAACTACGCCGACAGTCAGAGCACCCATCTCACGGGCGATCTCTGCAACAACAGGTGCACCGCCGGTACCGGTACCGCCGCCCATACCTGCAGTGATGAATACCATATCGCTGCCTTCAAGAGCTTTGGAAATTGCGCTGCGGCTTTCCTCTGCGGATTTTTTGCCGATCTCGGGCTTGGAGCCTGCGCCCATACCGGAAGTCAGCTTTTCGCCGATCTGGATTTTCTGGGTTGCTGCCGATTCCATAAGGACCTGCTTGTCCGTATTGATGGCAATGAATTCGACTCCCTGAATACCGGCCTGAACCATCCTGTTAACGACGTTGTTGCCAGCGCCGCCGATACCGACTACTCTAATATTAACAACGTTGTGTGATCCTGTGTCCAGTTCATATGCCATGGTTGCTTCCTCCTATGTGTAAAATGGAAAATATTTTCCCTTGTAAGCCTATTTCTTTACATAATATAATATATCGAAATTGTCCAAAGGTCAATAGGTAAGACACAATTTATTGACCAATTTTCGCAAATATAAGCAACTTTTTACCGTATGTTGTGTTTATTTACGCATTTGGACGAAAATGTGCCATAGAATCAGAGTCTAAGGTCAGATCTATGGTGCCTGCCTGACTGTCAGTCAGCAGTTCACGAACGGCAATAAGATACTCAAGTTTGTAGTCTATATCGTCGATTGCACCAAGCTCAACTATGAATCTTTCGTCGTATGTCAGCTTGGGGTTATAGTCAGTGCTGAGGTCGATCACGCTGACATTGGCAGCTATTCCGATACGTTCGAGAGCGTCCAGCAGAGTTGTAAGCTGGGCAAGCCTGGTTTCGTCGCCCTCCGCCACCGTTAGTTCATAGCCGGCAGTTGCGCCCTCAGGAGTCAAACCAACAACAGCAATACCGTTCGGTTGGTCTGCTTTGGATAGCACCTTGCCGTTTTTGTCTATATACCAACTGGAGCCGACCGAATCGGTGACGTATGCTGCCGCTCCCGATTCGTTTACTGATATCTCCAGGGTGCCGGGGAGAACTCGAAGCAGCTTCACTTCGGTTATATAATTGAGCTGACCGCGTATAAGGTTGGCTGTCTGCCCTTTATTGACAAGGATAAGGTTATCTCCCACAGCCACTCCTGACGCTTCAATTATCTCTTCATCGGTGTACTGGTTGTTGCCAACCACAACAAAGGTATCGACTTTAAAGAACACCATGGTGGCAAACGACACCACAAGAGCTGCCAGCAAAATGGTGATAAACTTCTGCAAAGGTCCCAAACCGGTTCTGCGACGACGTTTTTTGGTATTATCTTTGTTCAAGTATTATCACCTCCCGGGCAAAATATTATTTGACTGATACATTATACACTATTGTTCTTCAAATTTCCACACGTTTTATTGCTGCGCCCATATTTTTTAAATCTTTTTCCAGACTATCATACCCACGGTCAATATGCTTAAGTTCGCAAATACGACTCTCGCCTTCCGCTCCAAGTGCCGCCACCACCAATGCAGCACCTCCTCTAAGGTCGGTACATTCCATTACTGCTCCACCAAGGTTTTCAACACCAAACACGACCGCTGCTCTGCCCTCAGTCCTGATGTCCGCTCCCATACGCATCAGTTCACCAACATGACGGTATCGGTTTTCGAATATTGTTTCCACAAAAACGCTTGCCCCCTCTGCTTTCAGCAGCGCAGCCATCACCGGTGCCTGAGCATCGGTGGGGAACCCCGGATATGGAGCCGTTCTGATATGAGGTACAGCTTTGGGACGATTATATGACTCTATTACAATTCCCAAAGGCATCTCCTTTATGACACAACCCGCAGCAGACAGCACTTCCGTTATGGCTTTAAGATGAGCCGGTACTGCATTTTCGATTGTTACACACCCACCGGCTGAACACACCGCAGACATATATGTGGCAGCAACGATCCTGTCAGGCACAACACTGTGAACCGCATCGTGCAGTTCGTAATTGCCTTTTATTACGACGGTTGATGTTCCCGCACCGTATACTTTTGCACCCATGGCACAAAGGTAATTTTGCAGATCCTCTATTTCGGGTTCGCAGGCAGCATTGGTTATAACCGTATCACCCTCTGCCAGGCAAGCAGCCAGCATAGTATTTTCCGTTGCTCCCACACTGGGAAATGACAGATTAATCTCCGCACCACGGAGTTTCAATGAGCTGCATTTTACAGCACCACCGCTGTCGTCCACATTTGCACCCATTTTTCTCATGGCGGCAAGATGCAGGTCTATGGGTCTGCTGCCCAGCTCACAACCTCCGGGCATACACATATCAACGCAGCCCGTTCTTGCCAGTATAGGGCCGAGAAAAATCACAGACGAACGCATTTTTCGCATAAGTTCATCAGGTATGTCACAACGGTTCATGGGGCGTGAATCTATGTAAATAGTTTTACCGTCTTTTTTTACAACACATCCAAGGTGGCAAAGAATCTCCATAGATGCCTGAACATCACTCAGGTCAGGGCAGTTTTCTATCAGGCTCTCTCCTCTGTTGAGCAAAGATGCAGCAAGAATAGGCAGCACGCTGTTTTTGGCTCCGCTGAGCCGAACACTCCCCTGCAGTTTGTTTCCTCCACTTACGATAAACATACTTATCCCTCCGCAATCGATAGTCAGCCTATCCTATGCGGAGGGAATAATTTTTGTTAATTTTCATTTTTATCTGCAAGTTCGCAGATAACAGAATATATCCGTGAGGCAGAATCAGGCACAGACATTTCCGCCGCAGCAAGGCTCATTGCTTTCATTGTTTCCTTGTCTCCAAGAAGACCGGTAACGAGTTCAAAAAGCAATTCACCGGTACAGCCGTCCTCTGTAATAACCTTTGCTGCACCTCGGCTTTCAAGTATCCTTGCATTCTTTTCCTGATGGTTTCCCGTAACATTGGGAGATGGAACTATTATGGACGCTTTGCCCGATGCAGTAATCTCACTGAGGGTTGATGCTCCGGCACGGCTGATGACAATATCCGAAGCTGCCATAACCAAAGGCATGTCGTAAATATACTCCCGCATATCAACTCTCTTGTGTGCAGAAAGGTCTACTCCCATGTCTTTCAGTCTGTCCGGCATCCATCGCCAGCCAAAGCTGCCTGTGGCATGGATATGGTTGAAAGGTTCGTTTTCACATTCCAATTTGATGAAGTCCGCAATTTTTTTATTCATCTCTCTGGCTCCCAATGAACCCCAATAGGACACAACAAGAGGCTTGTCGTCCAGACCCAACCTGGCTCTGGCTTCATCTTTGTTGCCAAACACAAACTCTTCCTTGACCGGCATACCCACAGCAATGACTTTCGATGGATCTTTGTATGAGCCGGCACTTTCCGCAAAGTTTACCAGTATGCGGTCCACCTTGTCTGCCACCAGTTTTGTGGCCAGTCCGGGTACTGCATTGGCCTCGTGGACAGCGGTAGGGATCCTTCTTGCTGTGCCGCGATTCAGTATCGGAAAACTGGCATATCCGCCGGTTCCTATTATCACATCGGGTTTAAAGCTGTCGATTATCTTATCAGCTTTACGGAGACTGCCTGCAATATTCACGGCAGTTTTGATGTTGTGAACAATATTCTTTGGTGTTGGTTTCCTCTGGAAGTTTGATATTTTCACCGTTTCAAGGTCAAAGCCTTCTCTGGGAACCAGATCAGTTTCCATACCGTCCTCGGCACCAACAAAAAGTATTTTGCTTTGTGGCCGGCTTTTCTGCACCAGCTTTGCAACGGCTATAGCCGGATTTATATGTCCTCCCGTACCGCCGCAGGTGAAAATGATATTCATTTTTTCACCTTCCTTTTAGCTCCGTTTTCCCTTGAAACACTTAGTATTACACCCATTTCAGCTAGTTGTATCAGCAGCGCTGTGCCACCATAGCTGAAAAACGGCATAGATATGCCGGTGGTGGGCAAGAGTTTTGTAACGACGCCCACGTTCAAGAACACCTGGAGTGCAATAAGCGTGGTAAACCCCGCTATCAAAAGCGATCCAAATCGGTCGTAGGCGTTAAGTGACAACCAGTATCCCCGGATAATAAGCAGGGCGAACAGAACGAGAACCAAAGTGGCACCAATGAACCCTAATTCCTCGCAAACTATGGCAAAGATAAAGTCGTTGTGTTCTTCCGGCAGATACAGATACTTCTGGCGGCTTTTGCCAAGCCCCAGTCCAAGCAGTCCACCCGATGATATGGCATAAATGGACTGAATGATCTGGTATCCGCTGTCGCTGGGATCCATCCACGGATCTTTATACATAGCTATGCGTTCCTGGGCATAGGGAAGAAACTGGATCAAAAGCTTTCCTGCTCCAAAAGCAAAAGCAATGCCTGCAAAGATCCACCAATCGCTCATGCCTCCAAGATACAGCATGATAACTCCCAGCGCAAAAATAATCAGTGTACCTGACAGGTGGGGTTCAAGAAGGAGCAATACGCAGAAAACCAACAGTATAGCTGCATATGGCAAAATACCTTTATCAATAATTTTTATCTTTTCTTTCCTGGTGGATATCATGGCTGCAAAGGAAAATATTACAGCTGCCTTTGCTATCTCCGAAGGCTGAAAGCTGATGAAGCCAAGGTCAAGCCAGCGTTTTGCACCGTTAACAGTGCTGCCTATCAGAGGAACCAGCGCAAGAGTTATCAGTGCAATGATAAGTACCGGGAACGATACGGCACGAAACAGCTGATAGGGTATTCTGGACACAACTATCATGATAAATGTGCCGCCAACAGAAAATGCCAGCTGACGTATAAAATAATATGTTGCGTTGTTTGTTTCCTCATAAGCAGAAGCATAACTGGCAGAAAACATCATAACAAGACCTATGCCCACAAGCAAAAGGGTAAGTACCAGAAACGGAGCGTCCATAACGCCTCTGCTGTCTTCCACTATCTCCACGTTGGTATTTACTTTTGTATCGTTCTTTTTTGACTTGAAAAGGGCCATGGTCACCCTCCTTTAAAAATCAGATACCAAGATATCCCACGATGCAGCCCAGTGCGCAGACGATTGTGAACACCGCAAACACCTTTTTCTCTTTCCAGCCGCACATCTCAAAATGATGATGCAGCGGAGACATTTTGAAAATACGTTTTCCGTGTGTGAGTTTGAAATAACCCACCTGCAAAATGACTGACAGAGCTTCGCAGATATAGACGATGCCCACGGGAATCAGTATTACCGGCATGTCAAGTGCAAAGGACATGGCAGCTACCGCTCCTCCCAAAAACAGGGATCCGGTGTCGCCCATGAATATCTTAGCCGGGTTGAAGTTGAATACCAGAAACGCTCCAAGACCGCCAAGAAGAGCTGCTGCAAATACTGCAACCGACAGATTTTCTCTGGAAATGGCCGCAGCTATGAAGAACACGCATACAGGCATTGTTACACCGGTGGCAAGTCCGTCCACACCGTCTGTCAGGTTAACGGCATTAACACAGCCCACGATGATAAATGCTCCGATGATCATATATACAAACCTCGGCAGACTTATCCATACCTTGGCAAAGGGTATATACAGTCCGGAACTGATATATCCCATGTTTCTGAGAAGCAGCAGGAAGCATACCGAAGCAGCTATCTGTAATGCAAGTTTCTGAATAACGGTAAGTCCAAGGTTGCGGTGTTTTTTGACCTTTACATAGTCATCGATAAATCCGATAACACCGTTGATAAGGCTAAGCACCGTAAGCACAAGCAGCACGCTGCCATGAACTTCGCTGCCTTTTGCGGAAACAAAATACATCACAACAAGGGCAACGATCAATGCTGTTATGAATATCAGACCGCCCATAATGGGAGTTCCCTGCTTTGACATATGCCATTTGGGACCTTCTTCCCTTATACTTCCGCCGGCTTTGAGACGACTCAGTGCCGGTATCCAAAACTTTGCGGCAATGATACCTGCCACGAATGCGATGGCAACAGTCAGTATTATCATGTTCATTTTGTTCATTCCTTACTTTAGCTTACTTCAAAAAGGCTTCCAGTATCTGCTCCATTTTCATGCCGCGGCTGCCTTTAAAAAGTATTGTATCTCCCGGCTTTGCTGTATGCCTGAGCATTTCAGCAAGCTCATCTTTATCGGTATAGGCATAGGCTTCCATGCCAAGTTTTTTTGCTTCTGCCGCTCCAAAGGCCATATCATCGCCGAAAGTCAGAAGTATATCGGCAGACTGAGCGGCAATATGTCCGATCTTTTCGTGCTCACTGCGGCTGTGATCACCCAGTTCCAGCATGGAACCAAGGACAGCAATGCGTTTTCCCGATTTTGATGCCAGCACTGAAAGCGATGCCGCAGTGGATTCGGGGCCTGCGTTATAGCAGTCCTCAATTATTATGCAGCCTTTGGCTTTATAGATATTCTGGCGCATTCCGGTATTCCGGAACTCTGCCAGAGCTTCTGCCATTTCGCTTACAGGTACGTTATAGCGATAACCAACTGCCAACGCCGACAAAGCATTCATAACATTGTGGCGCCCTTCAACAGGCAGGCAAACTTTCTGACGGCTACCGTACACAACTGCGTCAAACTCGCAGCCGATTTCCGTTTCACGATAGTTTTCACCCCGGACATGACAGTCATCGGAAAAACCGAACCAACATATCTCGTGGTCGATTCCGGCGTTTCTGAGCAGCGGCTCGTTACCGTTGAGTATTGCAATGCCGTCAGACGCAAGACCTTCCAGTATTTCCAGTTTGGCTTTCAGGATACCTTCTCTGGAACCCAGATGTTCAATATGCATGGTGCCGATATTTGTTATGACAGCCACATCGGGCAGCGCCATGGCGGTAAGCTCACTCAACTCGCCGAAATGGTTCATACCAAGTTCCAGAACAACCGCTTCGTGGCTGTCGTCCTGAGCCAGCAGAGACAGAGAAAGCCCCAGCAGGTTATTATGGTTTTTAGTGGACTTACCTGTATTGTATTTGGCTGACAGCACCGTATGAATCATTTCCTTGGTGGTTGTTTTTCCCACACTTCCCGTTACTGCACAGAACTTCGAACCGAGAGTCTTTCTGTAGGCTGCTGCGATCTCAGCTGCCGCACGGACAGCGTCGGCAACCTTTACTGTGGGTATACTCCAGCTTCCGTCTTCTGTTACTACAGCTGCGGAAGCACCGTTCTTTGCAGCAGATTCTATGTAACTGTGTCCGTCCACGTTCTGTCCTTTGACAGCAAAGAACAGGTCTCCGGAAACGGCTGTTCTGGAATCCAGACACATACCGCTCACTGTGGTTCCGGCAGAACAAACTCCTCCGCACCACCGTGCAATTTCCTCAAGACTTGTAGGTCTCATTTTTTCATTCCTTTATCTCCTGAAGATGGGCAGCTATTTCCTCCCGCTCGTCAAGATGAGTTTTTGTTTTTCCGATTATCTGATAGGTCTCGTGTCCTTTGCCCGCCAGAACAATAACGTCTTCAGGCTGAGCGTTGTCCATAGACCATCTTATGGCCTTTCTGCGGTCTTCTATGACTGTATATGGAGTTTTTGTTCCCTCCATACCTGTAAGGATATCGTTGATTATCGACATCGGCTCTTCTGTTCTGGGATTGTCGGAGGTAACTATAACAAAATCCGCCATCTTTGCAGCAATTGCACCCATAAGAGGACGCTTTTTGCCATCTCTGTCTCCGCCGCAGCCAAACAACACCACAACTCTGCCCTTTGCAAATCCACGAACTGCAGACAGTACGTTTTCCAAAGCATCGGGTGTATGGGCATAGTCGATTATCATGGTGTAGTCAGTACCGGTAGGAACGACCTCTACCCTGCCTTTGACACCGGAAGCTGATTTAAGCGCCTGCTCGATCTGCTTAAGTTCGAACCCCAACTGCAATGCAGCGCCGATAACACCAAGGGCGTTGTAAACGGTAAACTCCCCGGGTATGCCGAGTTCAATACGGCGAATGTTTCCCGGAAGAAGAGCTTCAAAGCTGACACTGTCGTTTTTCAGACGTATGTTTTTTGCCACAAGGTCGGCTTCGTCAGACTTGGTTGAATAAGTAAAGACATCGCAGGTGGCTGTTCCGATGATCTTTTCGCAGGCTTCGTCATCAAGGTTAAGAACACCCACGTCACACATGGTAAACAGTTTGGATTTAGCCATACAGTACTTATCCATAGTATCATGGAAGTCAAGATGGTCCTGTGTAAGGTTGGTGAAAACGCCCACATTAAACCGTACACCGTCTACCCTGTTCAGTTCCAAAGCATGAGACGAAACCTCCATCACCACATGTGTGCAGCCTTCATCGTGCATCTGTTTAAACAGCAGCTGCAGTTCGTTGGATTCGGGCGTGGTGCGCTCTGTGTCCAGAACACGGTCACCTATCATGTTTTGGTTGGTGCCGATCAGTCCAACCTTTGCGCCGCCGGACTCAAGGATAGTTTTGAGCAGATAGGTAGAAGTGGTTTTTCCGTTGGTTCCAGTTATTCCTATCATGGTCATTTTGTCAGCAGGACGGCCATAAAAATTGGCGGAGGCATATGCCAGTGCTTTTCTGGAGTTATCGACCACAACAAAGGGAATGTCCGTTTCCGGCTTATGCTCACAGATAACGCATGACGCACCAAGGTCGACCGCTGCCGGAATGTACTTGTGTCCGTCGGTTTCAAAACCCGTAACGGCCACAAACAGCGCACCTTTTGATGCTTTTCTGGAATCGGAGCAAATATCGCTTATCTCAATTTCCAAATTGGCTGAGGCCTCGATAATATCAATATCTTTCAATATATCAGAAAGTTTCATACTTATCACCATTTTTATCAGTCGTTTGCGGTTGTGTCTATGAATTCGACAGTAATAACAGTTCCCCTGTCAACCTCGGTACCGGGCTCGATAGACTGGCCTGAGGAGTAAATTGCCGAGCTGTCGGAACTGGAATGGGTGGCACCTTCGGTTTTCAAATAAATGCCGGTGTTGAAGTTCATAATGTATTTGACGTCCTCGATGGTATAGCCAACAAGGTTAGGTACAGTAACCGTATCAACAGGCTTTTCCTCACCCATATACAGTATTATTTTCGCACTTCTGGGCACTGTGGAGGACGCAGCCGGTATCTGGTCGGTAACAGTAGTGCCGTCGCCGACAGTGGTGTATTCAAAGCCTTTTTCCGTCAGTATTTTAGAAGCTTCTTCTTCAGTAAGTCCGTTCATGTATGGCACAACAGTGTCTACGTTCTGTAATTCCTCTTCTGTGTAGTGGGCCTCCACTCCAAGATAAGGCAGGATATCGTCCAGCACCTTTCTTACCGTAGGCGCAGCCATCTGACCACCGGAAATATAAAGCCCCGTTTCTGTACTGGGCGTATCGAGAGCCACAAGAACAACGTATTCCGGATCCTCCATGGGTGCAATACCCACGAAAGAAACGATTTTATCTTCCACAAGTTCACCGTTTTCATCGAACTCGTCAATTTTTTCCGATGTGCCGGTTTTGCCGCCTATACGATATCCAACAACTTTAGCACCGGAAGCGGTGCCCTCTTCCACAACACTTTCGAGTATGGTACACATGGTTGCACTGGTTTCTTCGCTGATAACCTGGCGCACAGCTGTAGGAACAGTTTCCTCAACCACATTGCCCTCATCGTCCAGAACCTGAGAAACCACGTACGGCTGCATCAGGTATCCCCCGTTTACAACGGAAGAAATTGCAGTTACAAGCTGAATAGGTGTTATTTTAAAGGTCTGACCAAACGCAGCAGACGTCAACGATGCATAGCTGTTGGGGTCGTCAAGGGTATCGTAATCGAAGAATATACCGGACCCTTCACCGGGAAGGTCGATGTTTGTTTTGTCAAGCAGACCGAAAGCCCGAACGTATTCGTAGAACTTTTCTGCACCAAGTCTGATGCCAATGGTGGCAAAAGCTATGTTGCAGGAACCCTGCAGTGCCTGTGGCGTATCGATAAGCCCATGGCCTACAGCTTTCCAACAGTGGAGCGGATCATCGGCATCTCTGCCTTTGATCGTCGTCTCACCCGTACAGTTATAGGTGGTGTTGAGGTTTACTGCGCCTTCTTCCAAAGCAGCTGCAAGAGTAATGGTCTTGAACGTGGAGCCGGGTTCATAGCCATCGGAAACCGCTCTGTTTCTCCACTGCTTCATCAGCGCATTCATCGTAGCTTCATTTCTGGCTTCGCTATCGGGTATAGCAGCCAATTCGGAAGCCAGCATCTGGTCATACACCTGATTATAATTGTTTGGATCGAAGCCTCCAAGGGTTGCCATAGCCACAACTGCACCCGTTTTGGCTTCCATAACTATGCCGAAAGCTCCATTTTGCACATCATATTGCTCAATGGCCTCATTCATCCATTTTTCCAGATAGTTCTGGACTGTGGCATCAATGGTAAGCACAAGGCTCTCGCCGTTGGAAGCGTCGTAGTATTTTTCGTATTTGAACAGCATGGACGCACCGGTATTGCTTTTTGCGGTGATTATCTTGCCGGCTGTACCTTCAAGATAGTCATTGTAGTAGTATTCAAGGCCGGAAAGACCGCTGTCTTCTCCCATAAAGCCGACGACCTGAGCTGCCAGTGTCGAGTTTGGATAGTACCGTTTGAGGTCAGGTTCAACACCCACACCCTCAATATTGTTCAAACTCATGAATTCCCTGACTTCGTCTGCCTTTTGCTGATCGATTTTCCTCGATACTACCTTGTATCTCTGAGACGTGTCGGCAGCCATTTCCCTTATCTTGTCCGCATTGACATCAAGAATGGACGACAGTGCAAGCGCAATGGTATTAACATCTTCCTCATTTTGGTGAATCAGCTGCGGGTCAAGAAACACGTTGCAGACACTGGCACTGGATGCAAGAACATCCATATTCCGATCGTATATGGTTCCTCTTGAAGCTGACACCACCGTGGTCTTTGTCTGGTTCTGCACGGCCATCTTTTCGTACTTCTCATGGTCCGCAATCTGCAAAACATACAGCCTGTAAATAAGCACTATAAACGCAACAATGCCACACACTATCATTAAAGACAGTGTGCGGCGCACTATTGAATTATCTGACTTATTATAACTGTTTTTCTTCTTATCTGACATTCCGCAGCCTCCTGTCGGGGAAAGGGTCTTACACAGGGATATGCTTACGCAAAGCCGAAATATTCCAGTATGTATCTGAAGGTATCTACCACCGCATTTGCGGCAGATGAAAGCACGTTTTCTCCCTGAGAGTCTATTATAACAGCTTTATCTGTGTTTCCGAGGTCCACATAAACTATCTGATCCTGGATCGGTCTGTGCATTCCAAGCTGGCTTGTTGCAATAAGTTCTACCGCATTCAGGTCGATAATACCGGTATAGTGATTCATCATCTCAACATTCTCAGTCTCGATTCTGGTCAGATCAGATCTCAGTTCTTCGTTTGCAGACGTTATTTCATACAGGCGCACATAACTGAAGATCACCAGCATCAAAAGGGCTGCTGCGGCAACGAAGCCCATAATGGAAGTTACAGGCACCTGGCTGTGAGCCTTTACTACCTTGACTTCCCGCTGTTGCTGCGGTTCCCGAGGCAGCTGGTATTCTCGTTCCCTAACGACGTTTACGCCGCCAAAACTGGGAATATCATATGCGGCATTGCCGTCGGAATAATAGTTTCTGGTTGCCATAGTCAGATCCTTTCGGCCACTCTCAGCTTTGCGCTTCTGGCTCTCGGATTGCGCTGCAATTCTTCGTCAGAAGCCGTGATTGGTTTCCTGGTGATCAGTTTCACCTTGGGCTTGTTGCCGCACACGCACACCGGGAAATCCGGCGGGCATGTACAGCCCGTGGCAGCTTCCTTCATGGAGGTTTTGACTATTCTGTCCTCCAGTGAATGGAAAGTGATGACAGCAAGTCTGCCTCCGGGATTGAGCAGATCCGGAGCGGCAGTCATCATTTCCCTGACAGCTTCCAATTCCTCATTTACGGATATGCGAATAGCTTGAAAACTGCGTTTAGCAGGGTGCTGCTTTTCCCGTAATGCTTGAGCAGGCATTACGGACTTAATTATGTCTACCAATTCAAGGGTAGACTCTATGGGTTTCGATTCCCTGTGCCTTACAATAGCATCAGCTATCTGTGGAGAGTATCGTTCTTCGCCATACTCGTAAAGTATCTTTTTTAGTTCTTCTTTTGAGCGGAAATTAACTATGTCATAAGCAGTCAGGCTGCTGCTGGCATCCATGCGCATATCCAACGGTGCATCCACCATATAGGAAAATCCCCTGCTTCCGTCGTCCAGCTGAGGAGATGATACACCAAGATCAAACAGCATGCCGTCTACCTTTGAGATCTGCAGTTTGGCAAGTATTTTGGCAACGTCTTTGAAGTTGCCATGGACAAGCTTTACGTTATAACCCTCAAGACGTTCACCGGCAGCTTTAAGAGCAGTCTCGTCACGGTCTACACCTATGAGCAATCCGCCGTCAAGGCGTTTTACTATTTCTCGGGAATGTCCGGCACCACCCAGGGTACCATCCACATATATTCCGTCCGGCTTGATATCCAGTCCTTCGATGCATTCATTAAGCAGGACAGATTCGTGTACAAATTCCATTTCTGCTCCTGTCAGCCTGTTGATATTTTTTAGATAATATGATATTATGTTTACTTAGTAACCTAAAACAGCAGTTCTTCCATAACACCTGCCAGATATTCGGGAGTAAGAGTTTCCTCTTCCATACGGCGGTAAGTTGCAGCGTCCCAAATCTCTGCATGGGTCATTGTACCAATGACCACCACATCTTTGGTCAGTCCTGCATAACTGCGAAGCTTGGCAGGAAGCAATATTCTGCCCTGAGCATCCAGCTCGCAGCGGCTGGCGTTTGCAAAGAACAGCCGCATGGCTCTGGCCTTTGCAAGGGGGAGTTCGCTGGTTTTTCGTTCTATTTCAGCCCACATTTTCTGAGGGTAGATAGAAAGGCATTTGTCTATACCAATGGTAACGTAGAAGTATTCTCCCAATTCTTCACGGAATCTGGCGGGGATAAACAGGCGACCCTTGGCGTCTATATTGTGCTGATATTCACCTGTCATTTTCCTCACCTCGCTCCATTTTTATGGGTTTTTGTGCTACTTTCCACCACTTCGCACCACTTGTGTTATTAGTATAAGGGTATAGTTTGAAAATTGCAAGTAGAAATTTGAATTTTTGGTGTAAAAAAATGCAGGTTTTTTATTAATTTTTTATATTTTTGCTAACTTCGAACACTTGTTCGATTTATGTTAACAAAAAATAAACGCCCAGTAATAATACTGAGCGTTTTTGTTATCATTTTTTAATTTTTACTCTTCCACTACCGCCGCATCAACTGCATTTTTCTTAACAGACTCAACGCCGTTGAGGCAACCGGCTATAGCCTTGTAGCCCTCACTGACAGCGATGACCTGACCGTTGGTAGCTTTAAGTCGGAAGCGGTATTCTCCCGCCTTGTCGGTGTAGATTTCAAACTTGGGGTGTTTTTCGGTTTCGTAACCTTCTACCGTCTGGTTTTCCACAGCAGCTATGGGTGCATTTTTGGCAACGCTTTCGATGCCGTTTTTGCAGGCTGCTTCGGAATTGTACACTTCGGAAGTGGCGATAACTTCGCCGTTGCCGGCCTTAAGATCGAACTTGAAACCGGTATTGGTTTTGCGCATTACAAACTTGCCCATATTGTACTCTCCTCAATTTTCTTTAATGATATTTTCAGAATACTACATTTTTCAGTTGTTTGCAATAGCTTGCAGAACTTGACACCCTTTATTTATTTGATATATATTTAATATATAATCGAACTTTAGGATGCAGAGGTAATGAACATGAAATCAATAGTATATTTTTCCCGTACCATAACTCCCGAAAAGGTTCTTGAGCTGTATCAGAAGCTTGACCATTCTCTCAGCGGCAAAGTTGCGATCAAGCTCCACTCCGGAGAGACGGGTAACCAGAACTTTCTTGGTCCCGATTTCTTCAAACCAATAATCGACCACGTTGGCGGTACAGTCGTTGAGTGCAACACCGCCTATGAAGGTACCAGAAACACCACCGAAAAGCATTTGAAAACCCTTGAGGACCACGGTTGGAGCAAGTATTTCCCCGTTGACCTGATGGACGCTGAAGGTCCCGACCTTGTTCTGGACATTGAAAACGGCAAGCACATTAATAAAAACTATGTCGGCAAAAACCTTGCCAACTATGATTCTCTGCTTGTTCTTTCACACTTTAAGGGTCATCCCATGGGTGGTTACGGCGGTGCTTTGAAGCAGCTGTCCATCGGTATCGCCTCTTCTTTTGGCAAAGCATATATTCACGGTGCAGGTGATCCCAAAAAGATATGGACTGCCGACCACAACTCCTTCCTTGAATCCATGGCAGATGCCGCATCATCCATAACAAAGCACTTTGGCGACAAGGCTGTTTACGTCAATGTTATGAAAAACATGTCTGTGGACTGCGACTGCTGTGCCGTTGCCGAGGATCCCTGTATGAAGGATATCGGTATTCTTGTTTCTCTCGACCCCGTTGCCATTGATCAGGCCTGTCTTGATTTGGTTTACGCCTCTGAGGATCCCGGTCGTGACCACCTTATCGAACGCATAGAATCCCGCAACGGCGTGCTCACTGTCGAAGCCTCAGCAGCACTGGGTATCGGCACAAGAGAATACGAATTGGTTGAAATTGACTGATACAGGCTGTCTTGCGGAATTATTTGTCGTTTTCCGTTGACCTGTGGCTAAAAAGGTACTATAATGTTTTCAGTTTATTCACACAAGCTCTGCTCCGTTGGCGCTGCAGAGCTTGTGTGTTGATTTGTGAAAGGATGCTTTTTATGCAAAAAGGAAATGTAAAAGCGCTGCTGCCCATCGGCGTATTTCTGGTACTGTATCTTGGTTTGGGCCTTATTTTTGAATATGCTCTGCATATTCCCATGGGATTTTACAACATTCCCATCGTTGTGGCTTTCCTTGTGGCTCTGCTGGTAGCCTGTCTGCAGAACCCCAAGTTGAAGTTTGACGACAAGCTGGAAATAATGGGTAAAGGCGTTGGTGACAAAAACATCATCACCATGATTCTCATTTTCATGATCGCAGGTATTTTTGTCGGTGTTGTGGGACGCAGCAGCGCCAACAGCGTAGCCTACTTCCTGCTTTCCATCATTCCTCCCCGCTTCGCCGTGGCCGTGCTGTTTGTTGTCAGCTGCTTTGTTTCCTGTGCAATGGGCACTTCTGTCGGCACCATAACGCTTATCACTCCCATTGGCGTTGCAGTTTCCGCAGCTTCCGGATTCAGTCTTCCCCTTTGCATAGGTGCGGTTATGGGCGGTGCCATGTTTGGCGACAATCTCTCCTTCATTTCCGACACCACAATCGCCGCCTGCAACGGTCAGGGTTGTGCCATGAAAGACAAATTCCGTGAAAACTTTGCCATCGCTCTGCCCGCAGCTATTGTTACACTGGTTATCATTCTTGTACTTTCTTTCAGCTCATATACCGGGGAAATAGCAATAGAGGAGTATAACCTTGTTCAGATAATCCCCTACATACTCGTTCTCATTGGCGGCATTGTAGGCATCAATGTTTTTGTAGTTCTGCTTATCGGTATTCTTTCCGGTTCCATTATCATGCTCGCTACCGGTGCAACCGCTGCCACAGAGCTTCTTGCCAACATGGGCAGCGGCGTTGCAGGTATGTTCGAAACCACCATGGTTGCGATCCTTGTATCCGCCCTTTGTGCGCTTATTCGTGAGTACGGTGGATTTGTTGCGCTGCTCAACGGCATCAAGAAGCTGTTCAAGGGCAAAAAGGCCGGCCAGCTTGGTATGGGTCTGTTAGTTGGCGCAATGGATATCGCCACTGCCAACAACACCGTTGCTATCGTTATCGCCAACCCCATCGCCAAAGAAATGGCAGAGGATTATGGCGTAAGCCCCAAAAAAACCGCTTCCATTCTCGACACCTTCTCCTGCATTTTCCAGGGTGTTATTCCCTACGGTGCTCAGATGCTGGTTGCCATCTCTGCAGCGGCAGAACTCGGACATGAGGTTTCCGCATTCCAGATTATCCCCAATCTGTTCTACCCCTTCATGCTGCTTATAAGCTCATTGGTATTTATCTTTGTTGTTCCCGAAAAGAAAAAATAAGCAAAACAAAATAGCTGTCCGTTGCCGCAAGGCATCCGGACAGTTTTTTGTTTTTCATCAATTATCGTGTTTTTCATAAACCCTGCGGCACAGCGGAACAATGAACGCTCCCACAGCGTTGCCGGCGGTTACCACCAGCAAGGATACAAGCATATCCAAAGAGAAAATACCTGCTACAGCGAAGTAATACATATTTGCCACGCAGTGTTCAAACCCTGCAAGGATAAACACCGCAACGGGCAGGAAAGTTGCTATGAATTTCTGCAAAGGAGATTGACCGCTTTTATAGTTATCTGCTGCTACAAACATCAAGAATCCGCAGAAAATACCCAGCACAAACATAGATACAATGGAGTCTCCCAATTTGGCCTCACAAAGTCCCCGGGCATGAGTAACAAGCAGCTCACTCACCCTTGTCAGCTTGGACAGTGAAAGGCCAACGGCAGTAGTGCCGATAAAGTTTCCCACCCAGATAATGCACAGGTCAGGAATGAACTTGGCACCGTTATCAAACACAAAGCCCACTTTGCCGGTAAACAGGTTGAACCCGTAACAGAAAATAAGGAACAATCCTATAGCAAACATGAATGCGCCCAAAGGTTTCCACTGACCAATAAGGCTCAGGTATACGGTTCCTCCCACCGCTATGCAGAAGCCGGCAAGAATGGCTTTAAGTAATACAGCAAGTTTTTTCATCAATTCCGCCCCTTTCTTCTATGATTCTAACATATTCTACACATTGCCACAAGAAAAAATAAAAAACTGTCATTTCGAACACCGGCACGGCCAGCGGAGAAATGCCCTTAAAATCAGGGGATCCCTCCGTCAGCAGAGCTGCCGTTCGGGATGACAGTTTATTCAGCTTTATTCAGCTGCTGCAAGCAGCTGTTTTGTATATGGGTGCTGAGGATTATTGTACAGTTCGTCCACTGTGTTTTGCTCAACGATGACGCCGTTTCGCATTACAAGCACCCGGTTGCAGATCTGATAAACTACGTTCAGGTCGTGGCTGATAAACAGGCAGCTGAGGTCAAATTTCTTTTTCATTTCCAGCAGTAGCTGGAGTATCTGAGCCTGAATGGTAACGTCCAGCGCACTGACAGGTTCGTCGGCAATGATGAATTTTGGTCTGGTTATAACGGCTGTGGCTATGGCTATACGCTGACGCTGACCACCGGACAATTCCCATGGTCTGCGGGAAGCATATTCGGCACCAAGACCAACATGCTCAAGCATACTTATTACTGCCTCACGACGTTCAGAAGCGTTCAGTTTGCCCTGTATGCGCAGGGGTTCTTCAAGTATCCAGCCTATCGTATGGGCGGGATTGAGACTGCTGAACGGATCCTGAAACACCATCTGGGGTTTTTCTGAGTGGTGAACTATATCACCGTCAAAATCTTTGTTCAGCCCAAGTATTGTTTTGGCAAGGGTGCTCTTGCCGCTGCCGCTTTCACCAACCAGTCCTACTATTTCGCCCTGATAAATGTCAAAATTTACGTCTTTGAGGATCTGCCTGCGCCGACCTCTTCCTCCGAACAAAGAGTGACCTTCGGTATAGTAGCTGTTAAGATTTTTAACTTCCAGTATAGGCTCCATGCAGATCACTCCTTTCGATTCAGATAAGTTTGCGGTCCCTTGTGGGAATAGCTGCAATGAGCTTTTTTGTGTATTCGTGCTGCTGATCCCGGAATATTTCTTCCACAGGACGGTCTTCCACCAGCTTGCCCCGCTGCATAACAGCTACCCGGCTGCACAGCTTGCGCACAACGTGAAGGTCGTGGCTTATAAGCAGTATCGCCATGTTATGTTCTTTGTTCAGACGTTTCAGCAGTTCAAGTATTTCAGCCTGAATCGTCACATCAAGAGCAGTGGTGGGTTCATCTGCCAGCAGCAGTTTGGGTCTGCTGATAATAGCCGCGGCTATCATTACTCGCTGGAGCATACCGCCGGACAGTTCATGGGGATATTTGCTGTAAATGCTTTCGGGATCGTCAAGCTCAGCCCAATGCATCGCTTCGAGCGCGCGCTGCTTTCTTTCTGCTTTTGTCAGCTTTGTATGCACCTTCAGACATTCCTCAACCTGAGGGCCTATACGCATTACCGGGTTCATGCTTGTCATGGGTTCCTGGAACACTATTCCAAGTTCCTCCCCCAGAATCCCAAGCAGTTCATCATTTGTGCATTGCAATATTTCCTTACCGTCGAGAGTTATGCTGCCGCTGATATCCGCCTTCCGTTCCGGCATAAGACCGCTTATGCTCATAGCTGTAACGGTTTTGCCGCTGCCGCTTTCGCCAACGAGACCCACTATCTCCCCTTCTTCGATGGAAAGCGTAAGCCCGTCAACTGCGAAACGGTCAGGTGCGGCATCGTGAAAATGGACCCGAAGATCCTGTACTTTCAATATCTCTGCCATAGTATTTACCCCCTTCGGTCTTCACGCTGGAGTCCTTCACCAAGCAGGCTGAACCCCAGAATAAGCAGGGCTATCACCAAGCCGGTGCCTATGGCGTACCATGGAGCACTTCTAAGATAATTCTGGCTGTCGCTGAGCATCGAACCGAGACTTGCGTCAGGCGGCTGAATACCGATACCCAAAAAGCTCATGCTTGCCTCGCTGAGAACAGCGTTGTTGAAACCGATGGTAATGGCGCTGAAAAGCACCGGAAATGTATTTGGTAAAATATGTTTGAACATGATGCGGAAACCACCGGCGCCCATGAGTTTTGCACTTTTTATGTAATTCAAATCACGGCACCGGGCAAATTCGCCACGCACGATACGGGCAAAACTGGGGATAAACAGGATGCCCAAAGCCAGAATGATGTTGTATGTGCCGCTGCCAGCCACGCTCACGATGACAAGAGCCAGCAGAAAAGACGGAAACGCTGTGATGGAATCGCAGACACGGGTAAGTATAAGATCCGGCAGACCGCCGTAATAACCACACAGGCTGCCGATCACGATGCCGACAACGCAGCCTATAAAAACCACGCATACAGCGATGAAAAAGGTTGTTCCTGCTCCTTCGATAACGCGGCTGAAGATGTCACGTCCAAAGTTATCCGTACCCAGCAGATGCGCCAGTGACGGAGGCTGGAACTTGGCGGAACCGTTCATCTCGGTAGGACTGTAAGGCGTCCAGAAATATCCGAGGACGATCATAGCAGTCATAATTATGGTGATGGCACCGCCTATATATAAAAAGAGATTTCTTGATTTTTTCATAGTCAGGGTCTCCTTAACGCAGCCGGATCCGTGGATCTGCAAACTGATAAAGCAGGTCTGCCACGAAATTAACTATAACGATCCAGGCGGCCAGAATGACCACAATGGCCTGTACCACCGGGAAATCACGGTTAGCAATGCTGGCTATCAGCAGCCGACTGATTCCGGGAATGGTAAAAACCTGTTCAATAATAATGCTGCCTGTCATTATCTCCGCTGCGGAAACAGCGAGGAACGTTATAACAGGAATAAGTGCATTTTTAAGCACATGGCGTACCAGAATTGAACTGCGGCGGTTGCCTCTGCTGTGAGCAGTACGGACATAGTCCTGTTCCATTTGACTGAGCACAGAACTGCGCAGCATTTTGACCGTCATGGCTATACGGGGTATCGCAATTGACAATGCCGGAAGCACAAGATATCCAAGACACTTGCTCCAGCTTACGGTGTAGGAAACAAAATTTCCTGGGACAAACAGGGCAAAAATGTTGCCAAACACAAAACAGGCAACTATGCCAATAAAGAATGCAGGTACACTCATGACCAGCTGGTCAAAAGCGGTTATTATCACGTCCAAAGCCTTGCTGCGTGTGCTGCCGGCAAGTATTCCCAGCGGAATAGACAGCACCACCGTAAACAAAAACGACATGATGGTAAGCAAAAACGTAATGGGCAGCTTATCTGCCAGCATATCGCTGACAGGCATTCGATAGCTGTAGCTTGTGCCCATATCACCTGTTACAAAGGAAAACAGCCAGTCGAAATAACGCACCAGTACAGGACGGTCAAGTCCAAGCTCTGCGCGAAGTTCTGCTCTGGCTTCTGCTGTGGCTTCGGTGCCCAGCATATCCGTGGTAGGGTCGCCGGGTATTACCTGAAAAGCAAGAAAGGCGAGGAGTGAAACTATGAACAATGTAATAATGAGAGTGCAAAACTTTTTAGCGGCATATTTCATTCTCCTCGCCTCCTCTTTCAGAATTTCTTATCAGGACTTATATCCGATAAGGGACATGTCGATAACATACAGGGGGTAGAACTCAAAGCCTTCAAGTGCGGGGTTGATGGCAACAAAGTCAGCCAGATCCTGAAGATAAACATTGGCAGCGGTATCGCTGAGGAGCTGCAGGCACTGCTTGTACAGTTCGGTCTGTTCGGCTTCGTCGGTTGCGCTCTGAGCTGCGGCAAACACTTCGTCATACTCGGCATTGTTGAAGTTGATCATGTTTTTGCCATTGTCGCTGACCCAGCGTGCCAGCATGGCGCTGGCGTTCAGGGTGCTGGCATCAAAGCCACAGACGGTAGCTTCAAAATTGCGGTTACCGTAAACATCGCTGACCCAGGTATTCCATTCCACCTGCTGAATGTGAGCAGTAATTCCCACTGCTTTCAGCTGTTCAATAAGAACAACTGCGGTATCAACGTGGGGCTGATAGTTGCTGGGCACGATGATGGTAAACTCAAATCCGTTGGCATAACCTGCTTCCGCAAGGAGTTCCTTTGCTTTATCTGTATCATAGGGATATGCTTCTGCCTGTTCAGGATCAAAATACTTACCGAATGCAGGATACATGGAAGAGCCTACCTTGGTGCCGTGACCTTCTGCGGTAAGATCCATCATTGCATCAACATCAACCGCATAGCAAAGTGCCTGACGAACCAGTTCGTTGTCGAAGGGTGCCACTGTGTGGTTCAGGTAAATTGCCTGAACCAGATTCATGGTACCTTCAAGCACGTTGTAACCGTTTGTCAGATTGTTTACCTGGTCAATGGACAGGTGGGCAACAAGATCAAGCGCACCGCTGTTAAGAGCGGTAAAGAGCGCATTGTTGTCCTCATAAATCTTATAGGTTACCTTATCAAGCTTTGCTCCTGCTCCGTAATAGTCTGTGTGACGCTCAAGCACGATACTTTCCTGAACACTGCGGGATACGAACTTGAAAGGCCCGGTACCCACAGGCTTTGTAACCTGGTCGGTGTAGTCTTTCGGTACTATGTATGCACTGGCCACATAGCTGAGGAAATCAGGGTTGGCAGACTCGAGAGTCATAACTATCTGGTTTCCGTCGGCTTTTATTTCTGTGATACCGGAAAGCGCCGTTACCACGGCAGAAGTGACCGAGGTAGCGGCGCAGGTTTCAAAGGAATAGAGTACATCGTCTGCAGTACAAGCTGCGCCGTTGTGGAACACCACACCGTCGCGAAGCGTGAAAGTATATACCAGTCCGTCTTCCGAAACGGTATAATCGGAAGCGACTGCGCAGACATAGTTACCGTCTGAGTCAGGCTTGACAAGCCCTTCAAAGACGTTGAACATGACCTCTCTAGTTCCTGCTGCCGTCATCTGATACGGGTCAAGACTATCGTCCAGGTCCTGAGCGATACCAACAGTAATGGAATTGCTGGCTGCTCCGGAAGAATTCAGAGTTTCGTCGCTGGAGGTACCTGCCTTATCCGTTGCTCCACTGCAACCGCAGAGTGAACACGCCAGGAGAGCTACCGCCAGGAAAACTGCAAGGATCTTTTTTCGCATTGCTATTCTCCTTCCGCCACTGAAAAAGCGGCGTTACAACAAAAATAACTTAAATTCTCCCATTATTAAATTGTCGGGCATATTGTATATCATACTCTTAAAAAATACAAGTATATATTTCGTGATTTTATACCCAATATTTCAGCCTTTTTTGGCTAATTTGCTTTTTTGTGGATTTTCGGCAGCATCAGCACTACCGCTATACCCACCGCAACACACACCAGCTCTGCAATTGCCAGAGTATGAATTGAGCTGACAGCCGCTGCAAACTCTGTTCCGCCGGAAGCAATTGATTTGGTAATGCTGTTTGTGAACATGGGCACAAATACTGCCACGCCAAAGGGTGCTGCCAGATCCCGAAACAATCCGTAAGTTCCCGTACCCGCTCCGGCTTTCTCCGGAGAGAGTCCGGAAAGCACCACCTTCATAAATATGGTTGCGTTTCCGCCAAGACCAAACCCCAGTATCCCAAGCGAAAGTGCAAGCAGCAGCACAGAAACCTTTTCTGTAAACAACAGCATCAGCCCGCAGCCTATGCCGGTGAGCACGAAAGAACCTGTCAACACGGTTTTGGGCTCCCATCTATCTGCCAGAGGTCCCAGTATCACCGCGCCCAAAGACATACCAAGATACATGATGGATATGGCATAACCGGAAATGATGGTGTTTTCAGGCTGGGTATAGTTGATGAAAATGATGATATTGGTCATATTCGCCTGCATCAGTCCCTGAGTCAGAAAAAGTGCCGCTACCGTTAATATAAACGCCTTTCGTCTGATAAAGCTTCCCAGAAGTATTGGGTGTGCCGCACGCTTTTCCACTGCTATCAGTCCAAAAAGCGACACCGCAGATGATAACAGCACAATCAGAAACAGTGTAGAACCCCAGCCAAAGTTTTGACCGAAAGACGGGATACAAAGCACAAGACTGAAAAACAGCAGGATAAAAACCGCTCCCATACCATCAAATCCCGCCAAAGATTTACGTTGCTGCGTGCTTTTTTTATGAGTCAGCAGACATAAAAGGAAAACAGCCGCAGAAATGCCTGCGCACACCCACATCATTGTGCGCCAGCCGTAAGCATTTATGATCAGGCTTCCCATGGTAGGCCCAAACACCACTGCTGCACTGGATATGAGCATATAAAGCGAAAACCCTTTTGCCATGGCACTGGGTGGAAACTCAGTGACGATATATGCCATAACGACCGGAGCAATAGCGGCAGTACCAACGCCCACAATAAATCTTGCCACAAGCATAAATGGCAACGACCCCGCAATTGCAGTCAGTACGTTTCCAAAAATGAATACTCCCATACCCAGAAGCAGAGTTGTCTTTCGTCCGAGTACATCTCCCAGTTTTCCCAGAATCGGCGCACAGGCTGCGGTGGATATGGCCAATGCCAAAGCTGTCCAGGTGGTGTTGTTGTAGGCAATACCAATGTCTTTAACAAAAGCAGGGCCAAGTCCTGTCACAAATCCACCTATAAGCCCCACCAGAAAAGCTGCCAGCGCATACGGCACAAAGCCTTTCATATACGAGCTTTCTTTTCCCATAAATCTCTCCCGAAAATGAATACTTGTGTTAAGTATTCCAATTCGTGAGGCAGATTATTAGATTTCCAAAAACAAAAAAGCCGATTACGAAGAGCATCAAAAATCGGCGAGAGCATAGCTCTCGCTTCAAAGCGATGTTCTATGTAATCGGCTTTGCAATTCAAAGTCGGGTTCTGCTTCATACAACTCCCGCCAACAGAACCAAAGGCGTGGTGGAGCAGTTCGGCACTTCCGGTGTGCCGATACAGATAACAGCGAGCCAAACCCGTTGATCCTAACTGTTGACAGGGGCGATTGCCTCTGCTACTTGATTTGCAATTTATATTGGCTACATTTTATCAACTTCGGCTCGGATTGTTTCGATGCGTGTCCATAAAAGATTGTACAAAAATTCATCTTGGACAATTTTTTCTAATGATCGATTCACCAAAGATCCTGAAGCTCTTAATGTAATTTCGTAAAGCATATCATCGGAAATAACAGCACTAATTGCTGAAATCAATTCTGTTGGTAATACCGACATATAATTTTCCAACGCCTTATTCAATGCACTGTTTACTTTTTGACAGCTTACATCGACAGCTGCGATTATTTCTTGTTCGCTATGCTCTCCGTTACGAATTGCATCGGTTCTAACTTTAAGCATTTTACATTCTTTGAGAAGGACTTCTTTACAATATTTTTTCATTACTTCCCTAAGAACTCTATCTCGTTTTCTATTGGGGAGATAGACTTGAACAATATAGAAAATAACTGCAGCTATTACGGAAATTGATATGTTGTTTGCAAGTTCTCCCCATGGTTGCAGTTCGACGGGGACATTGAAGGTAGGCGACATCTTAAAAAATGCACACACGCAACAGTATAATAGCGCCAAAGCACCGGCAAGAGAGATTAGTGCGTTGTTCACAATGAAATCAACGATTATGCACCTTTTGAAGTTTAATATCTTTTTCATAGGGAATTCCTCTACACGGCAATATTACTCATTTGCCTTTGGCACAGATCGCTCCATAGCAGCCGTTGCAGATTGTTTTTCTTGTGCCTTGCTCGACGTATTCGGCATATTTTTTACTTTTCTTGTTTTTCTTACATCTAGCACAGAAGAAGTCTTTACTCTCGTCCAAAGATACATAGGTGTATTCTTTCCCGTCGATTATTTTTGTTTTCTTTTCCATTATGTTCCCTCCCTGTCATTATCTAAAATAACGACGAATATTACTTTCAAGTGTAAATTTGTTAGCAACGTGATAACCACGTTTGGACATCTGGCTGTATTGGAATATCTCCGTCTTGCTTAGGTTTGCAATTCTGTTTATCTC
>SVKU01000036.1 GCA_015068245.1 Oscillospiraceae bacterium | reverse complement strand
TACTGCGGTACAACCTCCTGAGCCGTTTTGTTGATGGCATCTGCAAGAGCAGGATTTCCTCTGCTGCGGATTCTTTCCAAATAAGATTGTAAGTAGCTCATTTCTTCACCTCGAAATCAAGTAACCACACACCAGACATTGTTGTCTGTGTAAGCGTGAAAGAGTTGCGTCCGTAACGATTCAGCGTATCAGCTGTAACAGGGGTGCCGACTGTCAGAACGCCCGCATTTTCCAGTCGTCCCTTCAGCCATTTGCCAAGGATCTTTAAATCACCCTCGGAACGGAAATTTTTACTGTAATCTCCGCTAACCTTACACTTGAAAGACCAGCCATCGTCGGTGATAACAGTAAATACCGCATTGTCGGTCTGGCTCTGCGGATACCCCGGCTTGCTGGTTACGCTTTTGGGGACGATCAGTTCAACTTCATACCAATGCCGTGGTTTCACCAGACCGTTCTTAGATTCACGGCCTTTGCCGAAGAACACATTCAGATTGCTCTGAGGGGATACCTCGTAGGGCTTAATGGGAATTTCAAAAGCGACATCTGTCTTGGCCAACATTGCAGCTGCAAGTTTTTGCGGAGATACTTTTTCTACAAATTCATGTCCATCCAGAAGCGCATTTTCATCGTTAAAGGTGTCAATCTCCAATTCAGCAATATTCTTCGTGGAGGTCTGCATAAGTCGGGCAATGAAATCATTCATCTGCTTCGCAGATGCAGCATCACGCAGCAGAACGGAACTTTCATAAACACGAACACCGCCATCTACAATACTGCTCAAATTATTGGAGCCAATGATACCGGCAAACGGTCCTTCATCATTACTGTAAGAATACAGCTTTCCATGATAGCGGAAGGCATGAACCAATCTGACACCGCCCAACTGATTGCTCGTCAGAAAATCGTTCAAGTGCATGGCGGCATCGTACTGCAATTTCGTAAAGCGATCAAAATAGTGCATACCGACAATCAGATTCAAAGTACGGATGTTGCTATTCAGTTCGATAGTCTTTTGCAGTTCAATCAAAGCGTCGGACGATACATAACCAACGGCAATATCCAGTTTGGAAGTTTGCGGAATCAATCCGTAAAATGTGTCCGAAAAGGTTTTGCAGCCGGTTTTCATAGGAGGATAATTGGAAAACAGAAATTCCATATTCAGCCCTCCTTAGTACATCTGAGAAGTCACATACTCAAGACGCTGCTTGACCGTCATTTCCTTCATCTTTTCGTATTCAGGTAGCAAGTCAACAGGTTCGTAATCGCCGGTAAACAGAGGCAGCAGACGCTTGGCAACAGCCTGTACACCAACAGGAGGAACAGCATTGCCGATCTGTCTGCGGACTTCAGTTACGCTGCCCTTGAAAATAAAGTCATCGGGGAAAGACTGAAGTCTTGCACGCTCTCTGTTAGTCAGCGGACGGGGTTCGGGATAGTGGTAACCCCATGTTCCGCCACCACCGGCAGCAATGATGGTCTTAGCCGGTTCGTCCCGCTTAATTCTGCGGTAAACATGGCTGATCATGCCCTTAACGTACAGTGGATTGTCTTTCGGAATATCCGTGAAGTTACCGCCTTCGGGGATCAGTTCCAGAACCTTCCGTGTTTTTTCCTTGATGTTGATATGCTCGTTGTTGGTAGGAACCTTTTCAACCCCTTCCAGAGCTTCACCCGCCGTCACATAGGGAAGTGCGCCGTTCGGGCCGTGGGAAGGCTTAGGATGAACAAAGTCAAATCCCGTATCAATTCTGACACCGACAAAGAGAACACGCTCTCTAAACTGAGGCACGCCGTATTCTGCAAAGTTATACAGATGCGGTTTAACAACATAGCCTGGAGCGATGCTCTCAAAGTCTTTTATGATGGTGTCAATGGCCTTTCCGCCGTTGGCGGTAATAAGTCCCTTAACATTTTCCGCAACAAATGCTTTCGGTTTCTTTGCATCAACAAATTCTGCAAAATGTCTGAACAGACCGCCACGGGTGCCGTTTAAACCAGGCTGCTTCCAGATGATAGAAAAGTCCTGACATGGAAAACCGCCCAGAACGATGTCGCATTCCGGGATCGTGGTATCGGTGTAGGGATCGATCTTGGTAATGTCCTTATAGTGAATAACATTGCCGAAATTGGCGGCAAAAGATTTGCAAGCCCATTCGGCAAAATCGTTAGCCCATACTGTTTCGTATCCTTCCATGTGGAAGCCGTAGTCCAAGCCTCCGCAGCCGGAAAAGATCGAAACAACGCTCGGTTTCTTTAAAGTCTCCTTGGTGTTTCCCACTTTGAGTACCCTCCATTAGAATTTTTTACATGAAGGTGTACTTTTTGGCAGGGGGGTTAAGTAGGCTGTGGTCGTTCGTCGAATAGCGAAAAAATGGTTTTTAGAGATAGACTTTTTCTGTCGAACCGGGTATAATAGTAATATTATGGAGAGGTGTATCTACTTGCAGGAAAGTACACCTTTCTGTAAAAATTACCCTTTTACAATAACTTGGCATTTTCGTAAACCTCTGCGCGATAGCGAAATGTTGATAGTGGCATACCGCAAACCTTAGCAGCTGCAGTGCCTGTAATTTCGCCCTGTCTCCATTTTTGATATATGGAGTGGAAGTTTTCAGGTAATGGTTGCGGTGGTCTGCCGAAGCGAATCCCTTTTGCTTTGGCAGCGGCAATTCCTTCGGCTTGACGCTGCTTGATATTGGTGCGCTCGTTTTCTGCTACAAACGACAGCACTTGCAGTACAATATCGGAGAGAAATGTTCCCATTAAATCTTTGCCCCGGCGGGTATCGAGCAGCGGCATATCCAACACCACAATATCAACGCCTTTTTCTTTCGTGAGAATCCGCCATTGCTGTAAAATTTCCTCATAGTTTCGTCCAAGACGGTCAATGCTCTTGATGTAGAGCAGATCGTCTTTTTTCAATTTCCGCAGCATCTTCTTGTACTGCGGACGGTTGAAATCTTTGCCGGACTGCTTATCCACATAGATATTTTGCAGTTCAACGCCGACCTCTTTCAAGGCAATCTGCTGTCGATCCTCTTTCTGATCCTTGCTGCTCACACGGATATATCCATATAAACTCAAATAAAAATCCTCCTGTCTGTTATTTTCTCATAGGCATTCACCCCTTTGATGTCTTATATTTTATAGCGTAGCAATCCCATTCTGCCTCGCCCACTCGCTTGCCGCATGTTTCCGTTCCTTGCTGTACGGAGCAATCAGTCTCTTTTCAGATCGGTGTTGAGGTTTGCATCTCAATCATATCGCTAAGCTCGTCAAAATAGATGGCAGTTATCTATTGCTTCCACGCAGAGAAAAAAATAACGGGTACTCGGCTTTCACCAAATACCCGTTATCTCGTTTGCCAACCCCGTTTGGTCGATGCCATAATCATAATTTCGGAATTACTTTCTTATGAGCACCCGTCCGATGTTCCGGGGATTTTGTTTATAAGTTTAAATTACTGAGCGCGTCTTTCGGCAAGTTCAGCATTCATCTTGGCGAGAGTTTTCTTGTCAAGATTGTAGATGAGGCCAAGACCAACAAGCTGCAGAGCTGCGCTGACAGTGTAAAGAACAGCTACCAGATAACGCATATTACGGGCTACTTCCATGGTCTGGTCAGCACCGTTGGCTCCGATGTAACCAAGAGCGGTCATAATAACAAGAGCAACTGCAGGTCCAAGACCCTGGGCAAGCTTACGGAAGAAGGAATGCAGAGCATAAACGGTGCCTTCCTCACGGGTGCCGGTTTTCCATTCGTTATAGTCGATAGCGTCGCCCATCATAGCCCAGGAAACGGTGGAGTAAATGCCCATGCCAAGGCTGTTGAGCAGCTGACAAATAATGTAAATAACAAGTCCCTTACCATCGGGAGTAATGGGCAGAACGATCATTGCCGCACAGGCAACAAGGCTGACAATACCGCCGAAAGTAGCAAGTTCTTTTTTGCCAAATTTCACAACCATCTTACGGGCAAGAGGAGTGAAGCAGATAATGGGAATCATAGCAAACATGGATACAACACCGGATATCTGCGCATTTTTGAAGTATGACTGGAACATAACGGTAACGGCAGTGGCGGCACCCTGCATACCGATGAACATACCAACAGCAGCAAGAGTTGCACCAATGGCAGGACGGTTCTTGGCGAAGTTAGCCATAGCCTTGATAACATTGAACTTCTGGGAATCGTCAAGTTTTACTTCAACGTTTTCACGGATGACAGTATTCTTGATCATAAACTGGAAGCAGAGGAAGCCAAGGAAGCCCATCAGCAAAGCTGCAATAAATACACGCTCGCCGATAAGGTCGTTGTTGGAGTCGTAAATAATGAAAGGCAGAATTACCATGGGAACCATATTGCCGATCATAGAACCAACAGAACGCCAGGCAGACAGAGAGGCACGGTCTGCTGTATCGCCGGAAATAAGGCTCAGCAGAGAGCCGTAGGGAACGTTTGCTACGGTGTAGAATGCGTCCCAAATTACATAGCCGGCAACAAAGATGATAAGCTTTGCCCACAGAGGAGCGTTGGGAGCGGGAATGAAGCACAGCGCACCGCCAACGATGAGGCCGATGGAACCGACCCATATGTACTGCAGAAACTTATTGCGCTTATACTGATGCTTATCGGCGTCAACTATGGAGCCGATCAGGGGGTCATTGATGGCGTCCCAAACCTGCACGATTACCAGCAGGAGAGAATACCAAAGTTCAAGACCCATAAACTGGGTCCAGAAAATTGCCATGGTGCTCTTGAGTGCAAAACTCATGTTGCAGCCAAAGTCACCGGCAGCATATGCGACACTGTCGCGAATGCCAAACTTGCGATAGCCCTTTTCGTCAAGGGTAACAGCTTTTCGTGCCATAATAAATATGGTCCTCCTTCTCATTGATGGACAAATTTGCCCATATTACCAATATCCATTATAATTAGCAATAAAAAATTGTCAATTATATTTGTCACATTTGATGATTATTTGAAGAAAAAAGTTGAAATTTCGTTTCGTACGTAAATATTCAAACCTGTCGTTGAATGAAGAAAAGTTGTAATAATTATGAAAAAACTCCAAATTAAGCTGCATTTACACATTATGGGGTTACATAAGGGGCATAATTGTGATAAAATATCAAAAATTCCACTTCAATTGTGCAAGGTGATTTATGAGGAAAAGAACTCATCATTCTGACGATTCTGCTTTTGCAGGCACCAAGGATGATCTTAAACGTTTTAAACGCGATATACGCTGGGACAAGCTGGACAACACCGCTCACCTGTTCCCTGTTATTGCAGGAGAACGAATGAGCAACACCTACCGTATCAGTGTTACCCTTACTGAACTTATTGACGGCGCCATGCTTCAGCAGGCGCTGGATCTTGTGCTGCCCAAATACGAAGCCTTTGATCTCCGGCTGAGACGCGGCGTGTTCTGGTACTACTTTGAAGAAAACGGCAAACCCGCTCCGAGAGTAGTTGAAGAAAAATCTTTTCCCTGCAGATATATCCGTCCTAACCACAACAACAGCTACCTTTTCCGGGTAACATATTTCAAATACCGCATAAATCTCGAAGTGTTCCATGTGCTGACCGACGGTATGGGCGGCATGAGTTTCCTCAAGGAGCTGACTTTCCAGTATTTGCGTCTGGCTCATCCGGAGTTGGCCGCCATAACCGGTGACTTCCTCAGTCAGGGAACTACCCTGAACCGGGAAGACAGCTTTATGAAAAACTACAGGCGTACCTCGGAAAACCGGTATCGCAAACACAAAGCCTATCTCGTCAAAGGCGAACGTCTTCACAGCGGTGAGTTTGGAGTCATGCACGGCTACCTCAATATCCCCGAACTTAAAACTGTGTGCCGCACCTACGGAGCCAGCATCAATGAGTATCTTGTCTCCACTTATATCTGGAGCGTCTATACGGAATACCTTCACCGCACAACCTCAAAGTATCCCATCAGTGTTGCTGTTCCTGTGAACCTCAGGCCTTTCTTCAATTCAATTACCACCAAGAACTTTTTTGTTATGGTTTCTGCTGAGTTCCATCCCACCAAAGACAGCTATACTTTCCCCGAAGTCCTCGGTATAGTTCAGGACAGTCTTCGCAGTCAGCTCAACAGTGAACATCTGGAACGCATTTTTTCATACAATGTTTCAAGCCAGAAGAATCCTTATCTTAAACTCTTTCCCCTGCCTTTAAAGAATCTTGGCATGCGCCATGTATACACCCGTTCTGCATTGGCTAACACTGCGACCATAACCAACGTGGGCAGAATTGATGTGCCTGAACCCTACAAACCTTATATCGATATTTTCCACGCATTTCTTGCCATCTCCAAAGGTCAGCACATAAAAGGCACGATTTGTTCTTACGACGAAACTCTTGTTTTCAGCTTCAGCTACGACCTTGTCGACCCCTCTGTACAGCGTGGTTTTTTCCGAAAACTTGCTGAAGATGGGCTGAATGTCGAAATAGAAACAAACGGAGTACACTATGGGTAAATGCTATAACTGCAAAATTGAAATACTTGACGAAACCGAAACCTGTCCTCTTTGCAAATCTGTTCTCGAACAGACAGACGAACTGGAAAACATGTATCCCAACGTGCGAATCATCATGAAAAAGTTACTGCTTTTCAGCAGGATTTATCTGTTTTGTGCAATTGTTCTGGGTGCCGTTTTGCTGGGCATCAACATTATCACTGACTCTCAGATATGGTGGAGCGCAATTACAGGTCTTGGACTGCTGTACGGCTATGTTGTTTTGAGATACGCCATTTTGGGTAAAGCAGGATACAGGGCAAAGGTAATAATCCTGTCCCTTATTGCAATACTGTCTGCCATAATCATTGACTTCATTACAGGTTATCGCGGCTGGTCTGTGGACTATGTCATGCCTTCGGGCATACTTCTGATTGACGCTGTCATCATCGGATGTATGATATGCAATCACCGCAACTGGCAAAGCTACATCATGTGGCAGCTGCTGATGATCATTTTCAGTCTGTTTCCTGCATTGCTTTATATCATGAAGTTGGAACATAATGCGGTTATGGCGTTCATGCCTTTGGCAGTTTCTGCAACAATTTTTCTAGGCACCATGATTATCGGTGACCGCCGGGCAAGGCAGGAGCTCAAACGCAGATTCCATGTAAACTGAAAAACTGTCATACCTTGTATCTTGGTATGACAGTTTTTGTTTAAACAAGGGAACTTTGAAACCTCACGGAAGCCTGTGGTACAGTGCAGGACGTTACCTGTATGTTCCCTGCGCGATGATACTCTGCTGTGTGGCACTGTTCATGAAAATTGCTTTTTGAACACTTACAAAAGGACTGCGTTCAGTTAAGAACTCAGTCCTTTTTACTGTATTTTCATTGGAAATGTTGAATTTTTTGAGCAAAAGTGCTAAAATTTTTGCAGAATCATAAAGCGAAAGACCTCACTAATCAAGGAGGTGGCAATATGAGCCGAAGCACCATTGTAACTGACCAATTAGCTCACGAACGGATGATTTTTGAACAGCTTCCCGTTCCAAAAGCAGTTGCAGCTATGGTCGTGCCAACTATTGTCAGCCAAATCATTTCTGTAGTCTATAACCTTGCCGACACCTGGTTCGTTGGGCTTACAGGAAATGCCGGAGCTGTTGCAGCCATATCACTGTGTTTGCCGGTATATACCATGATGTCTGCATTCAGTAATCTGTTTGGTATCGGTGGTTCAAGCATGATCGCCAGAGCTGTGGGAATGAAAGAAATCAACAATGCCAGAACGGATTTTTCCATTTCTTTCTGGGCTGCTCTTGTAACAGCTGCTGTTTACTCACTATTCATTCTCATATTCGCAAGACCGTTTCTTTTACTTATCGGCGGTGACAGCAGCAGTATCGACTATGCTGTATCTTATGTTTATATTACCATAGTTATCGGCGGCATACCAACCATACTTGCCTCTACCTTTGCGCACCTGATACGCTCTGCAGGCGAATCAAAGGCTGCCAGTTCCGGTATGATGATCGGCGCAGTTTTGAATATTGTCCTTGATCCTCTGTTTATGTTTGTGCTGCTGCCCAGCGGTTTCGAGGTCATTGGCGCAGCCATTGCCACCACAGTTTCCAACACTGTATCGCTGATATATTTCATTTGTTATCTAAACAAGCACCACGACGGTACGTTCTTTGATATTTCTCCCCGGCTGCTGAAGCGGTCACGCCGGATTTTCTGGAAGATAATCAAATGCGGTCTGCCCAGTTTCGCACTTGTGGGTATGGCAATGATCTCCAACTTCTTCCTGAACGGCATGATCGGCTCCGGCGTGGACGGTTCTGCCGTTGCCGGAATGGGCATCGTGCGCAAGATAGATTCTCTGGCTTATGCTGTCAATCAGGGCATAACTCAGGGAATGCTGCCCATTGTGGCTTACTGCTACGCGTCAGGCCGCATTCAGCGAATGAAATCCGTTGTCCTTTTCTGTTCTGTCTGCACCGTTGGTTTTTCACTCGTTTGCAGCATAATATCGTATCTTTTTGCTCCTGTACTTATTTCCGTTTTTATAAAAGACGCGTCAACGATTGCTTACGGTGCAAAATTTCTAAGGATAATGTGCATTTCCGTTTCTCTGTATCCTATCACTTTTGTTGTTATAACACTGTTCCAGTCGGTTGGGCAAAGTGTTAAACCCTTTATACTTTCATTGCTTCACAAAGGTTCATTTGATATTCTGCTTCTGTTTATTATTCGTTCATTATACGGAGCAGAAAACATCGTATGGGCAGCCCCTGTGATGGATGCCGTTGCCTTGACATCAGCAGTATTGATGGCATTTACCCTGTTCCGAAAGCTGAATAGATCCTCTTACTGAAAGGAGCCAATCCATGACCCAGAGCGCAGTCGCCATAGGCATTATCCTCTGTCTTTTAATACTATACATAGTTGATATTTTCCCGGTTGCTGTAACCACGATGATTGGCATGGTCGCCATGGTATTTTCCGGTATTCTGACCTTTTCCGAAGCGTTTACCTGTTTCAGCAATTCTTCCGTAATGCTTGTCATTGGTATGATCATAATTGTGGATTCATTGTTGGAATCCGGTATGGGTGGCAAGTTTGGTCGTCTGCTTGCCCGATTTGTGGGCAGTCACGAACGGACTTTTGTCCTTATAGTTTTCCTCTCTGCAGCTGTTCTGTCCGGATTTATGACAAATGCTCCGTTGGTCGCCATGTATATGTCATTTATCGAGGTCATTGCAGACGCTTCAGACGGCAGGATCACCAAGAAAAACACCTTCCTGCCACTTGCCATGGGCGCACTAATTGGCGGTACAGGTACTCTTATAGGAAGTACCGCACCTTTGCTGGCCAACAATGCGCTTGCTTCTGTCGGTGCCAAAACCATGGGATTCTTTACCCCCATGCCCATCGCCGCAAGTATTATAGTTGTTGTTGCTGTTTGCTATCGTCTCTTCATTTACAAAAAGCAGGTCAAATGGTTTGACTTCCCCGAAGTTCAGGACGAGGACGAAAAAGCTATCAATACCGTCCCCTTTAACAAGCGTCGTGCAATAATATCCTCTATCGTATTTATCATCTGCGTGCTGCTGTTTATAATTCAGCCTTTCAACTGGGATGTTGGTCTTATTGCCGTATCAGGAGCCCTTGTTCTCATAATGGCGAGATGCATTGACGGTAAAAAAGCACTTAAAAATATGCAGTGGTCTGCCGTTATTACCCTTGGTTCTGCCCTCGCCGTGGCTACAGGATTTGTAAATTCCGGTGCTGGCGAAATCGTCATCCGCTGGCTGATAAACATTCTCGGCGATCATATAATGAACCCCATAGTATTGATGACCCTGTTCCTTTTTGCAGGGTATGTATTGTCACTGTTTATGGCAAACGGTTCACTGGTTTCCATGCTGGCTGCGATCGGTGTACCCTTGGCCATCAGAGTCGGCTGCGATCCCATGCCTGTTGCTTTGGCCTGTGTGTTTGGCGCCAGTCTTGCTATGGCAACGCCCGTAGCTTCCACTTCCATAACCATGGTAGAGGTTGCAGGTTATCGCTTTAAGGACTATTTCCGTCTGGGCGGAACGGTTGGACTTATAGGTCTTGCAACCACCTGGGTAAGTTTGATATTGATTTACGGACTTTATTAAGTTCCACGCACCCACGCAAAAGCAGCAGGCTTGTAATTCAAGTCTGCTGCTTAATAATATATCCATTTGTCAATTTTCAGATGCCAGATACTCCTCTGCCATATGAACCGCCATGGCACCGTCTGCCACAGCCGTTACCACCTGGCGAAGTCGTTTTGTTCTCACATCACCCACGGCAAAAACGCCGGGGATATTGGTTCTTGTAGTTTCGTCTGCAACGATATAGCCGCTGCTGTCAAGCTCCAACTGACCTCTGACCAGTTCGGTTGCGGGGATCCTGCCCACGCTTATAAACAATCCCTGGCAGGCCACCAGTGATTCTTCTCCGGTGTTGACATTCTTCAGTACAACACCGGTCAGTTCATCATCATACAGCAGTTCAGACACTGCACTGTTCCACCGAATCTCGATATTCTCCGTATTCATGAGTTGATTATGATACACCAAAGTGGCACGGAGAGTATCTCTTCGATGAACCATGGTGACTTTTTTTGCTATACGGCTGAGCACAAGGGCATCGGCAACAGCTGAGTTACCTCCGCCGACGATAACAACGTCCATATCCTTGAAGAACATTCCGTCGCAGGCCGCACAATAGGCAACACCGCGTCCAACAAGTTCCTGTTCGTTTTCAACTCCAAGTTCCCTGTTGGTGGCGCCGGTGGATATAACCACCGTTTTACCGTAAAAGGTTCCTTCACTGGACTCTATGACCTTTGGGTTGGAGGTAAGATCGATTTTGCTGACCTCAGCGTACTCGGTAACAGCTCCAAATCTTTCTGCCTGAGCCTGCATCTTTTCCGCAAGGGTAAAACCGTCGATACCCTCTTCAAAGCCGGGATAATTGTCTATCTGCTGGGACATCGCCATCTGCCCTCCGGCAGACAGTTTTTCCAACACCGCCACGTCAAGACCTGCTCTGGCGGCATAAAGGGCTGCGGTATATCCTCCGGGTCCGCCGCCTACAACTATCATATCATAAATACGGTTATCCATGAAACTTCCTCCCTGATTTTAGAGTGCCTGTGCGATAAACTCGTCTATTTCGGCCTTGGATTTGGGGACAACCAGGGTGTCCACGGCCTGTCCGTTTTTGTAAAGAATCAAAGTGGGAATGGATTTAACGCCCTCGGCCTTGGCAAGTTCCTTTTCGTCATCGATGCTGACTTTTGCCACTGTCATTGTTTCTGCGTTTGCCTCGGCAACTTTTTCGTAAGCAGGTCCGATGCGTTTGCAGTAGATGCACCAGGGTGCAAAGAATTCTACCAGTACAGGCTTGTCGCCCTGTATTGCCTGGCTAAACTGTTCCTTGTTCATCTCAATAGCTGCCATAGTTGTTCGTTCCTTTCACTTTTATTGTTTTTATTCTACCATATTATCTGCTGTTGTATAGTGATAAAGTCACTTTTCTTGAAAAAAAGCAATAAAAGTGGACAATATTCCACTAATCAAGTATAGTTGAATTGCAGTTATGGTGCTGCGATTCCTATTTGTATCGCCTATTGGAAGCAATTCGCAAATATCGAAAGGAGCTGCGTATTATGAAAAAGCAGGCATCCCCCCTTCTCTGGCTGCTGCTGATACCGGGACAGCTTATTGTTGGAATCCTATTTGTTTTTGTCGGCACTCGGATAGATTTGGCATTGTTTTCAGGCTCAGGGTATGGTCATGGTATTCCGATTTTCTCCGTCATCTTCCTGCTGATTGCGGCAGTTGTAACCCTTATAGTTGTTGTGCTGTCCATCGTGCTTGTTATTCGTGGGTACAGAAAAAGGTGTAAATAAGCGTTAATGGCTCCGGTGCAATTGAAGTGACCCTAAAACATTCGACAAATCAAGATTGTTCAAGTTCACTTTTATACAAATAACAGTCTTTATCGTGGGAATATATCACTCCTATTGCCTGCAGATAGGAATAAATGATCACCGAACCAACAAAGGTCATGCCTCGTTTTTTTAAGTTCTTTGAAATGGCATCAGACAAATCGCTCGTTGTTTTTCCGGTTTCGTATACAATTTTATCGTTAGTAAATGTTTTCAAGTAATTGTAAAACGAACCGTACTCGCAAACTATTGCCTTAAAAATCCTGCTGTTATTGATGCTGGCATAAATCTTTCTTTTGTTTCTTATGATGTTTTTATTGTTCAGCAATTCAAGTACCTTGTTTTCATCATAAGAAACTACTTTGTCAATATCAAAATCATCGTATGCTTTCCTGAAGCTTTCCCTTTTATTAAGCACACATTCCCAGGATAATCCCGCTTGAAAAGATTCCAATATCAGCATTTCGTATAAGTATTTATCATCAAAAGCAGGCACACACCATTCGGAATCGTGATATTCGACATACAGGTCATTTTTCAAATTGCACCATTTGCATCTGTTTTTGCAGTTCATATAATCGCCTCGACAAATTATAATATCGCTCAATTAAAACCCTCGCAGCAAAACATCTGCTGCGAGGGTTTGTTTTTCATTTATTCCCATTCGTTGCAGGGACTTGCATCTTAAACAATTTTGTTTAGAAGATATTGCACCTACTGTTCTGATTATTTTGATTACCCATATTATCATAGCTGTACTATGGATGCTTATCAAAATCTTATCAGTGGTGATAAACGGTCAAAGATCACACAAGGTAATTATTCCGGGTGGCTGTTACCTTAGCATAAATATTATACGCAAAATCGACCGAAAAATCAAGATATCGGCTTAATCGTTTAGGTAGCTTACTCTTCATATTCCATACACCACCATACCCGCTACTGCCGAAATGACAATCAACAAGATTGGTGACGGTTTTTTCTTGACGAAGTGCTTATAGCAAAACATTGAAGCAACCAAAAGTGCAGTAATGATGATTGACTGCATATTTACTTTGATTGCAGAGATTGTACCGAAACAATTTCCCAATACCATATAAAT
>SVKU01000012.1 GCA_015068245.1 Oscillospiraceae bacterium | reverse complement strand
CGCTGCCGCCGGTTTTTTTGCCTTTTCAAGCACTACTACCTTACCGCCGGTAAGCTGAGCCGCACGAACTGCGGCGATACTGCCGCCTGCTCCGCAGCCGATAACAACGATATCCGCATCTTTTTCGATGGGTTCGTGCTTTTCTGCCGCAGGCTCAAAACCTGTATCAATGGCGTCCACGTTGCAAACACTGACGCACACACCGCATTCGATGCATTTTTCGGGGTCTATCTCATACTTGGTGCCTTTGTAGTGAATAGCTTCCACGGGACATTCCAAAGCACAGTAATGACAACCGAGACAGTAATTCCTGATTTTATATGCCATATTTATCTTTTCCTTTCCTTTTCTTCAACATTTCGCTATGAGATTATTATACGAATTATTCTGACCGATTGCAATAAAAAAGTACAAATCACCCATCCTGATCGATGCACATTGCAGGGCGGGGGCTTGCCCCCGCCACATGTTGCCTATTGCAAAAATGTAAGACGGCGGGAGCAAGCCCCCGCCCTACGGTGTAATGGGGTATAAAGTTGCGTAATCAGCGCGAGGTCAGCAAAGCTGACATTGCTGAACTTGACCGCCTCAACTGACCCCTGCTCCCTGATCCCTGCCTCCTACATCCCAAGATGATCGCCGATATTTTCGGCACAGTTTTCCACCGTTCTGATCATTTTATCTTTCATAGGTTTATGGCAGTGCCCTTTTTTCTTATGGCAGAACTTTTCAAGGCAGCAGCATAGAGTGGCTCCTGCCACCATACCTACTGCCATGCCCATGAAGAATTTTTCGGAACGTCTGTCACAGCACATACGTTTCACCTCCTGTGGTATTCTGATTATAGTCTTTGCCGATTTTTTCTCTTTAATCACTATTTCATTAATTGCAGTTATGTGATAAAATCATATTAATAAAACCGAAAGGGTGGAAAAAATGGCTAAAAACGAACCCATGACCATGCCAATGGATACTTTGCAGGATGCTATCCGTGCCAAAAAAACACCTCTTGCTCTTACTCTTGCTCCGTCTTTGAGCTATATACCTCCCTATCTGCTGACCCAAAACCGCGAAACTGCCGAAAACGAGACGGCTGCCGTGGCAGGTGCATACTATGACTTCTGCCTTGCTGTTTTGGGAAAAGCCGCAGACGTTGTTCCTGCCGTTATCTTTCGACCCTCTGCCTTTGAAGCTATCGGTTGGCGGGGCAGCCAGGTAATGTACAGACTGATGGTTAAAGCCAAAGAACTTGGTTACTATATAATTTGCGATGCCGTTAAAAGCGATGTGTCCGATCACACATCTTTCGTAAAGTCCGCATATCTTGACAGCAACGGTCTGGATACCTACCCCTGCGACTGCATTACGCTTAACGGCTATGTGGGTTCCGACGGTTTTAAGCCCTATATAGACTACTGCATCGTCAACAACAAAACCGTTTTTGTTGTTGTAAAAAGCGCCAACCCCTCCACCCGTGAGTTTCAGGAGCTGATAACCGGTGACCGTTACACCTATACCGTTATTGGCGACCTTTGCCAGCGTCACGCCAAAAAGAGTGTTGGCAGATGGGGTTTCTCCGTTGTGGGATCCGTGTTCGGTCCGGCCTACTCAAAGAACATGGCCGAGATGCGCAAACGCTATCCCGATACCTTCTTCCTTATTCCCGAATTCGGAGGTCAGGGCGGCAAAATATTCGAAGTTGCCGCAGCATTCAACAAATACGGCCATGGTGCACTTGTTGCCTGTCAGGCAGATCTGCCCGGAGCATGGCAGAAATACGGCAAAGACCAGTTTGACTTCGCAGATATCGCTTTGGAGGAAATCAACCGTATGAAGGCCGATATCCGCAGCATGGTTCAGGTTTTGTAATTAGAGAGGATTTATGACTGAAGTATATTTGATTCGCCACGCAGAAGCCGAAGGCAACCTATATAGAAGAATACAGGGTCATTTCGATTGCGGCGTGACCGGTAAAGGTTACAGGCAGATAGAAGCACTGAAACACCGTTTTGAGAACATTCATATCGATGCCGTATATTCCAGCGACCTTACCCGCACCATGGAAACCTCAAAAGCCATATGGGAGCCCAAGGGGCTGACATTGACCACATCGCCCGACTTCCGCGAGATCCATCTGGGCAGCTGGGAAGATGTACCTTTCGGTCAGTTGGAACAGGACGACCCGGTGCAGCTGGATATCTTCAACTCAAAACCTCTGGAGTTTTGCTGCGAAGGCTCGGAGCGTTTTATGGAAGTAAGCGCAAGAATGGAGCGCAAGCTCCGTGAGGTGTGTGCCCTTAACGAAGGCAGAACAATTGCGGTTTTCTCCCACGGCTGTGCTATTCGTGCACTTCTTTATGGCCTGTTCGGCAACGGTGACGGAAATGTTGATTTTGCCGGTCACAGCGACAATACCGCTGTTACTCACTTTTATTACGAAGACGGCGCTTTCCGACTTGACTATTTGAACGACAACAGCCATCTTGACGAAACGACCAGTACTCTTATGGCGCAGAACTGGTGGCGAACCGGCAAAAGTGCCAACGACACTAACCTCTGGTATCAGCCACTTCCTCAGGAGGATAATCAGCTGTATGTGGAATTCCGAAAGGACGCATGGCAGCACATTTACGGAAGCCTCAAAGGCTTTGACGGCAGTGATTTCCTGCTTGACGCAAGACGCACCACCGAAAACGAACCCGATGCGCTGGTGCTGTGCAGGCTTGGTACTGCCATTGTTGGGCTTCTGCAGCTGAATCCAGCAATACAGGCAGATCAGGGCGTGGGGTATATCCCATTCCTCTATCTGAAAGAAAAATACCGCAATATGGGGCTTGGTGTTCAGCTTATAGGATATGCCGTAAGCTTTTACCGCAAACGGGGCCGTAAATGTCTGCGGCTCAGAGTTGCCCCCTCCAATGCCCATGCCATTCACTTTTACGAAAAATACGGATTCCGCCAAATAGCCAAGGATCATGACTTCATGGGCGGAACTTACATTATGGAGATGAAGATTTGACAGGTACTGAATTTCTGCCCGTAAATCGGGAGGATATGTTGGCAAGAGGCTGGCATTACTGCGATTTTCTCGTTATAGGCGGCGATGCCTACGTTGACCACCCCAGTTTTGGTACTGCCGTAATTTCCCGTGTGCTGGAAGCTGAGGGATATAAAGTTTGTGTATTATGTCAACCCGATTGGCACAGCACAGATGATTTCAAGCAGTTTGGCAAACCAAGATACGGTGCGTTTATAGGGGCAGGCAACCTTGATTCCATGGTTGCTCACTACACTGCCGCAAAAAAACGCCGCAGCGAGGACTTTTACAGTCCCGGGAAAAAAGCAGGTCTGCGGCCTGACCGGGCAACTATCGTATATGCCAACCGTATGCGTGAAGCTTACCCCGACCTGCCCATCGTCATCGGCGGTCTTGAGGCTTCTCTGCGCCGTTTTGCCCATTACGACTACTGGGAGGACAAGGTTCGCAGAGCCATTATCTTTGATGCCAAGGCTGATCTGTTGGTTTACGGTATGGGTGAATATGCCACTCGGCAGATCGCAAAAAGGCTGAGCAGGAAACAGCCCGTAAGCACCATCACCGATGTGCGCGGTACTTCTTTTATCGGCAGCAGTGCCGACGAATGCTCATATCCGTACATACCCTGTGCTTCCTTTGAAAAGGTGTGCGAGGATAAGCGTTCCTATGCCGAAGCAAACATGATCCAGTACAACGAGCATGACGCTGTCAGAGGCAAGGCCATAATTCAGCCCCATGGCGACAAGCTGCTTATTACCAACCCTCCTGCCATGCCCCTGACCACCGAGGAACTGGACGCCGTTGCCGAGCTGCCTTACACAAGGGAACCCCACCCCATGTATGATGAGATGGGCGGTGTTGCAGCCATCGAAGAAGTGCGTTTCTCGGTTATCCACAATCGCGGCTGTATCGGAGCCTGCAACTTCTGCTCCCTGGCGTTCCATCAGGGCAGAATGATAACCTCCCGCAGTCATGAATCGGTCATTCGGGAGGTCACGGAGTTTACAAAGCATCCACTGTTCAAAGGATATGTTCACGATATAGGCGGCCCCACAGCTAACTTCCGCCATCCCTCATGTCAGCAGCAGCTTAAAAACGGACTTTGCAAGGGTCGTGTATGTCTTGCTCCCGAACCGTGCAAAAACATTGACGCCGACCATTCGGATTATCTCGCTCTGCTCAGAAAGCTGCGGCAGATACCCGGTATCAAAAAGGTATTCATTCGCAGCGGTATTCGGTTTGACTATATGCTGCTGGACAAGAACAACGAATTCTTTGCCGAACTGGTCAAGTATCATATCAGCGGTCAGCTCAAAGTAGCTCCGGAGCACTGTATCGACACCGTTCTTGACTACATGGGCAAGCCCCACAACGAGGTATATGAGCGATTTTTGCAGAAATACCATTCTCTGAACGACAGGTACGACAAAAAGCAGTTCATTGTCCCCTACCTCATGTCCTCCCACCCCGGCAGCACGCTGCAGGATGCAGTGGCTTTGGCGGAATACCTCAATTCCAAGGGCACTCAGCCTGAGCAGGTGCAGGACTTCTACCCCACTCCCGGCACATTATCCACCTGCATGTATTACACCGGCATTGACCCCAGAACCATGAAGCCTGTTTATGTGGCAAGAGATCCCCACGAAAAGGCTTTGCAAAGGGCGCTGCTCCAGTGGAAGCGTCCCGACAGACGCAGACTGGTCATGGAAGCACTGCAAAAGGCAGGGCGCGAGGATCTGATCGGCTACGGAAAGCACTGTCTGATACGCCCCAATTCCTCATCAAAACCAAAGCAGTCTGCCGCCAAGGTCGAAGAAAAGCCCAAAGGCAGAGCCAAGGGCATGTCTGCCAAGCCGATGCAAAAGCAGGACAGACCCAACGGAAGAACCAGAGGTAACGGACAGGGAAAGCAGAAAACCGCCACAAAAGGCAAAAAGAGATAAAAAATCGCTGTCATTCCTGCATTATACGGGAGTAACAGCGTAAATGTATTTGCAGGCGGGAGCAAGCCCCCGCCCTACGATTTCAAACACCAATGCCTCCGTTAAGTGTAACGGAGGCATTGGTTTAATACTAATATAATATTATGTAAACTTATTTCTTGGGAAGCACCACGGTTGCTCCGCCTTCCTGAACCAGATAATGGTCGATCGTTTCGCACCACCAGGTCAGGTCGACCAGATATTCGCCGTCTTTTTCGTACTTGTCGGTCACATAGGCGTGGGTCACGATGGTGTCGTACTCCATGGCGTGGCAGTCGGCACGCTTGCCTTCCATGCCGGGAACCTTGGCAAGATACGGGAACAGGTTAAACAATTCGGGTTTTTTGGTAAAGTGCGGGATAACGGTTGCGTCGTATCCGGGAGGAGTGGACATGATATCCCATGCAATAGTTCTCAGCCAGCCCGCATCGCCCATCCAGTTGATGATGGCTGTGGCTGCCCATTTGGTACAGACAGCGTTCTGGATAACGGAACGTCCATCACGGTTGGCTACCTCGGGAGGCATTTCAGGCATATCGTGAGCCTTTGCTGCTTCGGGTTTTTCCTTGCCGTCGTCCTCATCGTCGAGGATAGACATTTTGAATACCTTGCCGGGCTTTTTGACAGCGTGGTCTTTTGGATAATACAGGTTATGCTCGTCCTTGACCATGTCTTTGAACTTTTCGGGATCCAGCATATTCACTTTGGTTTCAGCTGCCCATTTGGGAAGATGGAAAACGATGTCTGATTCCTGGTCTATGAGCACGGGTCCTCCAACGGAAGTTACAACCTCGGTCCCCACTTCAACATCGTCCCAGTAAAGAGGTTCGGAACCTCTGACTGTTTCCTTTTTCCACAGGTCTTTTATGTATTCCCAGTCTGCGTCGGTATAGACGTAATGAGGACGCTGATGCCACCAGTCGGGGCTTTCCCATGCACGCATGGCTGTCTGCTTTGCAGGGTCTTTATGACGGCGGAAGCTCTCTTTAAGGATATTTGCACCTTCGGCTACCAGTTCGCCCTTCTGGTTATATACCTTTGCCTGACCGGAAAGTGCCCATGTACGGTAATGGCTGCCTGCAAGAGGGGTGATATCCTCGCAGTCCTGCCAGTCGATAACTGTCCAAAGTTTGTCACCTTCGTAGACAGGCTTGTAATAGTTCATCATGTCGTTATGGCCTGAAACAAGCATACAGTCGCCAAGGTACTGACCCATGGGCATGGCAGGCATATAGTTGGGTTCGTTGATAAAATAGTAAGCAGGAACGCTTTCGTAGCCTGCTTTCTTTGCGTATTCCTCATCGTTGAAAAGCGGGTTTTCTGCAATATAGTTGTCTGCCATGGCTTTCATCAGCTTGCCCGAGATTTCCACAGGACCGCTGACACCGGGAAGTCCGTCACACTTGCCTGCCACAAGGTCAGCAGGGTCAACGGGACCTCTGGCGGCGATTTTGCCGATTTCCTCCTTAAATTTGGCAACAGCTGCCGCATCATGATCGGAGTAAATACCGGGGATAAAATACTCAAATTCTTTTTTGTCGAACAGTTCTTCCATTTTTGTTTCTCCTTTTATTATTTCTTCTAATTAAAATTATACCATTATTTGTTCTGCTGTTCAAGTCAGTATAATGGTTCACGATTTTTCATATGCTTCAAAAGAAAAATTTCTTTGCCGAAGAAGAACTTTTTGAAACTTTTTCCGTCAAATATTAACAGCAGAATTTTTTGTCAAAACCTGTTGCTATGGAAAAATTCTTGTGATATTATGTAAATGTACTTGAGATATTGTTCCATTGAAAGGATAGTCATAGATGAAAACCAACAAAGCCAAAACCGCGCTGTCACTGGCCATGTCAGCTATAATGATTTTGACACCGCTCACCGCCTGCGACAAGCTCTCCAACGCATCACAGTCGGAGAGTTTCAGCTACCCTTATATTCTCCCCAATACTTATATCGCCAACATTGACGTGGGCGGACTTTCAAAAGACGAAGCTCTGAACAAGCTGAGCAATACCGTTTCCTCCATGTATGATCCTCTTTCGGTAACTGTCAGCATCAACGGAAGCAACTATGTACTTGAACCTGCTCAGAACTTTTCCTTTACTGACGTCGAAGCTCTTGTGGATCAGGCTTACAACAACGGCCGTACAGGTGACGATAAGGCGGATTATGATGCCGCCCTGGAAACCGAATTCCGCATCAATGCAAATCCCCAGGTCACTGTAGACTTCGATGATCTGAAGAGAAAGGTCGACGATATTGTCAGCAGCCTTTCCTATGAGGGCGCAGATTCTGTCTATGAGCTGACCGACGATACCCTGCTGATAACCCGTGGCGAGCCTTCTGCCGTCATCGACGGTGATGCCCTGTTTGACGCTGTAAAGTCTGCTTTTGAGCAGAGTATAACAACCGTTGCCTGGGCGATAGAGGAAACTGAGGTCGAAGAACTCAATATCGACAGGCTCTGGTACGCAGTTGACACTCCTGTGACTGATGCCCATTACGATATTGAAACCGAATCTCTGGTTGAAAGCACAGTTGGTGTGACCTTTGACCTTGAAGCCGCCAAAACCGGATATGAGTCTTTGGACTACGGCGGTTCCTTGGAAATCCCTTTAACCATAACCGAGCCGGAACTGAAATACGAAGATATTGAGGGTCGCCTTTACGCCGAACTGCTGGGTTCCTGCGACAGCACCCTTGAGGGCTCCACCCCCAACAGAAAGAGAAACCTTGAACTTGTTTCCGAAGCCATAAACGGCACTGTTCTCCAGCCCGGAGACGTGTTCTCATTCAACGATACCGTTGGTGAACGCACAGCTGCCAAAGGATACAAGGAAGCCGGTGTTTATATCGGCGGTCAGACCCAGGATCAGCTTGGGGGCGGCATCTGTCAGGGTGCATCTTCCATCTATCTTGCGGCACTGCGGGCAAATCTTGAAATAGTTGAGCGTACCCAGCACGATTACCTTGTTACCTATGTTCCCATGGGCTGTGATGCCACAATTTACTGGCAGGTATTTGACTTCAAGTTCAAAAACTGTACCGAATTCCCCATGAGGATAGATATGTGGGTCGCAGACAACTTCGTCCACGTTGAACTTTGGGGCACCAACATCAGCGGCGAATATGCCGAAATGACTTATGAGGTTCTTGCCTCTTACGGCTATGATGAGGTCATCGAAGAAGACCCCGAAAAGGAAGTCGGTTATGAGGAAATTACCACTTACCCCTATGTGGGCTACACCGTAGACACTTACCGAAATGTTTACGACAAGGACGGCAATCTGCTGTATACCAATTACGAAGCACGCACCAACTACAAGTCCCGCAATCAGGTGACCACCATAGGAACCAAGGGGCTTGAGCCTGAGGTGCCTGAGGGCGAAGCTCCGGCAGGATCCACCGAAACCGGTGATGTTCCCGTAACTGCACCCGAAGAGACCGAGCAGCCGGAGATAATACTGCAATTTTAAAAACCGGTTTTTGTGAACAAGGAGCTGTAAAAACTCAAAACTGTCATTGCGAGCCATCGAAGATGACGTGGCAATCCGTTTTCTATTTGTTTTCAATAAGCAAAAGTAACGGATTCTCACGGACGCCGACGCGTCCTAAGAATGACACGGTGAGTTTTTACAGCCCCTTGTTTTTCATTGCCAACATGTTTTAGCTATGGTAAAATATTATCAAATTGAAGGAAATGAAAGGATAACACTTATGATAGAATACAACCGTGACTGGCTGGGAACAGCCCCCGAAATAGACAGCAAACTTATAGTTGAAACCCTTGACTGCGACGTTCTTGTACTCGGCGGCGGCAACAGCGGCGTTTTTGCCGCAAGAAAGGCTGCCGAGGTTGGCGCTGACGTTATCGTCTGCGAAAAACTCAGCGAAAAGCGTTATCTTCCCCTTGGCTGCGATATGGCATATGTCAATGCAGACTGCTATCTCGAACAGGGCTGTGAACCCATCGACCCCATGGAAGTGCTCAACGAATGGCAGCGCAGAAGCCTTAACAGGACTAACCCCGCCCTTATCAGAAAATACATACTTCGTTCCGCCGAATGCTGCAACTGGATAAGAGAAATAGTTCCGCAGGAAGAACTGGACGAACTGACTGTTTTCCACAGCTGGCCTGATGGCCGTGACGGCGTTGTTATGGACGTCTGCGGTCAGAAATCCTTTGCAGGCAGCATCTCTTACCGTGACTTCAACAATACTCTCGGACGTGGTGCCAACAACTCCGCATGGTGGAAGATCGTTGACTATTCAATTAAAAAGGCTCAAAGCCACGGTGCAAAATGGTTTTGGGATACTGTGGGTGTTGTTCTTTGCCAGGATGACAACGGCGACGTTACAGGTGCCATTGTCAAAAGCGGTGACGGTGATTACAGAAGGATCAATGCCAAAGCCGTGATCCTTGCCTGCGGTGACTTTTCCGGCAACCGTGATATGGTACTCGACCTCCATGACGAGGTGCGTCAGCTGGCAGATATTTCCGATATCGACACAGAAAAGATTGCCGGAGGTATGTTCGGCGGCGGCGACGGCAGCGGCCACAAAATGGGGCTGTGGGCAGGAGGCGTAATGGAGCCGGGTCCCAGAGCTTCCGTAAACTTCTCCAACGGTGCCGGTGCTCCCGACATTGCACTCATTGGCAATTATCCCATTTTCGGAGGCGACGGCAAACGCTTTGGCAACGAGTCCATCTGCGTGTTTGGCGGCCAGGGTTATATAATGCGTCGTGAGGACGGCGAACGCATGTGCAAGATTGCAGACGCCAACTGGGAAGAAAACCTGATGCATCAGGGCTACGAGCACGACATGAGCAGCACAACCTGTAAGCGAGAATGGGATCTTGTTCGTGAAGATATGGCCAATTACAAAACAGGACCCGAGGGCTTCCCTGTTCACTGTTTCACCGGTTACGGCATGCGCCCCCACAAGCTGTACGCCGCAGAAACTCTGGAAGAACTGGCTGATCTGATGGGTTACGAGGGCGAAGCAAAGCAGGGGCTGCTGGACGAAATCGCTCACTATAACGAAATGTGCCATGCTGGAAAAGACACCGATTGGGGTCGTGACCCTGCTCTGATGAACCCCATTGAAAAACCTCCGTTCTTTGGCGAAGCCAAGATATCCGAAAAGAACCGCATTACCGCCGGTATGGTTCAGCTGTCCGGCCTGATGGTCACCGACGATATGCAGGTCAGAAGAAAGGACGACAGCATTATAGGCGGTCTTTATGCCGTGGGCAACTGCTGCGGCGGACGATATGCGATCCAGTACCCCACCATGATGGCGGGCAACAGTATCGGAATCGCTACGACTTTGGGTATGGTGGTTGGTGAATTCGCTGCCCAAAATATCTGATTGTCATAAAGAGTACACATAAATGTTTTAATTTTAGCTTGTCAAAGCCTATGCACTGTCATCCTGAGGGCACAAGTGCCCGTGAGGATCCCCATAATGAAGCGCAAAACAAGATGGAGATTTCTCGTCGCTGCAAAGGTCAGCAAAACTGACCTTATGCAGCTCGCTCGAAATGACAGAGATATCGAGTTTGACAAGCTAAAACTGTTTGGAAGGTGACGGTTTGGAATATAAGGTTTTGATAGTAGAAGACGAAAAGCTCCTGCGGGAGGTTCTGACCGACCTTTTTGTCAGCAAGGGCGACACTCCACTGACTGCAGAAAACGGTGCCAAGGCTCTTGAAATCGCTCAGTATGAGGAGCTTGATGCCATACTGCTGGACATTATGATGCCGGAGCTTAACGGATTCGAGGTCTGCCGTGCGCTGAGGAAAACGTCTGACGTTCCGATCGTCTTTCTCACCGCTCTGTCCGATGAGGACGATAAGCTTTATGGCTATGAGCTGGGTGCGGACGACTATATTACCAAGCCCTTTTCCCTGCCGGTGCTGTATGCAAAAACCTCTGCACTTATCCGCCGTCACAAGGGCGGAGTAATAACCGGCGACAAGTTTGCCGTCGGAAAGCTGACATTTGTTATTTCTCAGCGGCGGGTATATGCAGAAGCAAACGAGGTAAAGTTATCTCCAAAAGAATACGATCTGCTGCTGTGTCTTGCAAGAAACAAAAACGCCGTCATGTCCCGTGAACAGCTTATAGTAAAGTGCTGGGGCTACGATTACGACGGCGATGACAGGTCTGTGGACACTTACATAAAGCGTCTGCGTGCCGCTTTGGGTGAGTATGCAGGGTGCATTGAAACGGTGATCAAGGCCGGATACAGGTTTGTTGAATGAGGAGCATAGGGGCGTCGAGGACGCCGCCCCCCACAAACGATTCTCAGGAGGTGCGGAATGAAAAAGCTTAAAACAACGAAATATCTGGCTATCGTTACGGCTGCGGCTGTGGTCTTTTTCTACTTAGCTGCCGCTGTGACCGTGACCTTCATGCAAGCAAGGATGTACTGCGATATATTGCAAAACGAAGCAAATGACCTGCACACTTACGCCAACGGGCAAGTCATCAGAACCGGCGAATGGATAATAAGAAACAACGACCCCGAAGCTGTTTCCGATTACCAACTTCAGGAGCTGGCGCAGCTGTCGTGGTATCTGCCTTACGACTGCATCATTGCGGGTGACGGAGCTGTTTTAAGAGTTGAGAACACATATGATGGCTTCGTGCTGAATGAGGTGCTGAACAGAACAGAGAATTTTCTTCAAATCTACTGGATAGATGAAAACAGGGAATCTCAATCGGCTTTGATTCCTCTTGAAAAAGAACAGGCAATCCGTATGCAGGTAAATCAACACTTTGACCGCCGTACCGAACTGAGAGTGACCGGGGTGATGGATAACGGTTTTCTGTACCCTGCCTCAATTGAGGGAAGAAACAATTATTCACTTTTTGACAACGATACCGAATTCCGTCCCTTTGACGGTATTTCCTTTGATAACGCAGAACTGCCCAAAGGTGAATTGGTCGAAATCACTGCCGAAAACTACTGGGTAAGTGCCAGAGCCAATGGAGAACTGATAAACGCAGATACCGACCGTCAGATAAAGCATTGCACCAAAACTATGAAAAAAAGCTTGGAAAAGGCTGACGAGCTGCGGGAAGAGATGGATCGTTTCATTGAAATGCAGTATATAAACAACATAGACATAGGTTTCAGCTCCCGCAACATCTTCAAAAGCTATTTTGTCACAACTCAGTTCTTCCCCGACTATCAGTGCGTCACTGCTGAAATGCTTGACAGCTTTGAGCCTTACGATGCCGACACCTCCCTGCTGTATGTTTATATGATGGCTTACAGCCCTATAAAGGCAGCGTCAAGCCAGCTTTTGTATTACTACATTTTCAGTGCCATATTTGCAATAACAGCATGGCTGATACTGTTTTATGTGCTGTATGAACGGCTGGGCAAGCCCCTTGCAAATGTGGCTTTGGAAGCAGAGCTAAAAAACTCCACCGAAAAATACGGCAACACCTGCCCGGAGCTGAGATCCATCACAAAAACACTGGACGATCATCGCATTGAGCGGCGGCAGTTGCAGGACGAGGTGACACGTCTGAACAAGGCTGTGGACTATGCGGCAGAGGCTGAACGCAGCAGGCGGGAAATGACCTCCGCCATTGCCCACGAGCTTAAAACGCCGCTGGCTATCATACACAGTTATGCAGAAGGCATTAATGAGCGCATTGCCGAAGATAAGCGGGAGCATTATCTGTCTGTGATTCTGGACGAAACAGAACGCATGGACGATATGGTGGTGGAAATGCTTGACCTGTCCCGTCTGGAAGCCGGCAAAACAAAGCTGAATCGTGAGGATTTTTCTCTGTCTGAGCTTGCTCAAGGCGTGTTTGAGCGATTGGAAAAGGCAGTGCAGGCAAAGGAACTGGAGATCGGCTTCGACGTTTTTGGAGACTGCACCGTCAATGCCGACAAAAAGCGCATTGAACAGGTCATTACCAATTTTGCCACCAATGCTGTTAAGTACACTCCTCACGGAGGTTTTGTAAACGTCCGTCTGCGTCAAAGATACGCTTCCGTTGTTCTGGCGGTAGAAAATCAAAGCGAGCCTATCGACCCGGAAAAGCTGGAAAAGATTTGGGAAACCTTTTATCGGGTGGACGAAGCACGTCAGCGTGAAAACGGAACAGGACTGGGACTGGCCATTGCCAAGTCGATAATTGAGCTGCACGGCGGAACGGTGAAAGCCGTGAATACAACTAAAGGTGTCGAGTTCAGCTTTGAGATATGAACCCCCCACCATAAGATGGGGATCCTCACGGGCACCTTGTGCCCTCAGGATGACAGCATAATAAAAAATGAAGCAAAGCGCACCGGTGCTTTGCTTCATTTTTTATTCAATATACGGTTTCACCTGCTGGGCAAGGTTTTTCGGTACTCCGCTGCCTTCGGCTTCAATGAATTTTACGGGTATCCCCTTTTCCATGGCTCCCTTGACAAGCCGTGATGCATAGCTGCCGCTGACACTGTCACCCTTGCAGCATATAACCATCAGTTCCGAGCCGGACGAAACAAGGGATCTGTACAGGCTGTCTGCCTGGGTATCCAGCATGGGTATATAGGGCGATACAAGGATTATCTTCTCGCATTCCAGCATTCCGCCATTGAGCGTTCGCAAAATCACGTTGCAGCCGCTGCCATATCCGGCAAGAGCACGCTCATCATAGTCGTGCCAGCCGATATTACCGCATATGGCTTCGATCTGGTATGGTGCGGAACTGTTGTCCTCCCAGCGGAATTTGCCGACGCTGTCCGGCTCTTTGCTCTGGATATATTCTGTCTGCCAGCCCAGTTCTTCGGCAAACTGCCAAACTGCTTTTGAATCTGACACGCTTTGACCGTTGCCGTGAAGAGCAACCATTATTCGGTTTGCCCTAACCCTATCCCAGGTGCAAAATGTTTTTGCCTTCTGCCTTGCTTCGGTATAAAGGCGGTCGGATTTGTGGCGGCATTGCTTATAGATCTCAGATTTCCAAACAGGTGCAAGCACCTCATCGTCGAAAAACTCCGGTCTGAACCACAGTTCCTTCTCGATAACCGCTTCATTCATTATGCAAAGAGCTTCGTCAGCATTTCCGCTCTGCACGGCAAGGCAGCATCTGAGGCTGTAAATCTGAGAGCTGTACGGTTCGTCACAGCGTCCAAAATTGCTTTTAAGATAAGAATACGCTTCTTCTGCCCCTTTATCCAGCAAGTACTGCAGAGCTGTATTCAACACTTCTGACTGTGTCATAACGATTCCTTCTCTGCATCCGGTTTCCAGACACGGATGCCTTTTTCGTCTACCTCGATGATTTTGTATCCACAGGCGTTGACCATAGTTGTGTCGTTGTAATGATAAAATGCCTTTTTGTCGTACATGGATCCACGCACATGAAGATGGCCGTAAAAATGAGCCTTGGGTTTATATGTATCCAACAGCCAGCGATAAGAGTCGAACCCTTTGTGAAACTGGTCTGTGCCGTCGCCAAGTCCAACAGCCGGAGCATGGGTCACAAGGATATCGAATCCTTTGCTGAAACGAAGCGGCAGCCTCATGCGGTTCACCTTCTGCCACATCTGTTTTTCGCTGTACTCATGGAGAGCCTTTCTGGGGCTGAGACAACCACCAAATCCAAGGATTCGCAATCCCTTGAACTCTACCAATCTGTCGTCTATGCACACACAGCCGAGAGGAGGATTCTTTTCGTATCCCTTGTCGTGGTTGCCATGAACGTAGTAAAGCGGAGCGGGTATCATCGTTACAAGAAACGACAGATATTTGGCGTTAAGGTCTCCGCAGGAGATTATAAGCTCAATATCCTTAAACCGCTCAGGGTCGAAATGGTCCCAGATATATTTACTTTCTTCATCTGAAACAACTAATATTTTCACAGTCTACAACTCCGATAATATTGGATATGTCAAACTACTGACAGGCGTACTTCTGATTATTGTACATCACACGACAACATTTTGCAAGAAGTAACAGCTTTCGTACTTCCGAATATATTGTAATACACGATGTTCTCGTGTATTAATCTTATTCGGAGGTATAACCATGATGTGTTATTCTAACACTGCTCAGTTCATAAATCGTATTCTCAGCGACAACAACGGCTGCAATTCCGGAAGATGCCGCAGCTGCGGCAACACCTCAAACTGCGGCAACAACTGCAGCTGCAGTAACGGAAACAATTCCTGCGGTTGTGACAGCTGCGGCTGTGAAAGCGTTGGCGGAAGCAGCTCCAACGACTGCAGCTGCGGCTGCGAGGACTACGACAACAACAGCTGCGACTGTTCGCAGGCCATAACCAACAGACTGCTGTATGAGCTTCTCAACGAGCTTCGTGCAATACGGGATTGCCTGTGCGGCTGCAACGGATAGATTGAGTTCAAAGAGAAATGGCGGGAGCAAGCCCCCGCCCTACCGTATGACACACCGAAAAACAGGGGCGATTCAAACGAATCGCCCCTGTTTATTGTGTATCAGCTTTCAAGCTGCTCCATTATTTCTGTCCAGCGTTCCATCAGTTTTTCAGCTTCTTCCTGAAGCTCCTGCTGCTTTGCATAAAGCTCCGTCAGCTTAACGTAGTCGCTGGCTGCTTCCTCTATCTGAGCATCAAGCTCTGCCAATGCCTGCTCGTTCTTTTCGATCTCACGCTCGGTTCTTGCAAGATCCTTTTCCAGCTGACGGGTATTGATCTTTGCAGGCTTATGCTCTTCTTTTTTCTTTTTTTCCTTTGGTTCGGAGGCGGCAGCTGCAGCTGCTATCTGAGCCATGCGCTCCTTATATTCCTTATATTTTTCGTAACCGCCGATATAGTCTGTTATCTGTTTGTTTTCCAGTTCCCACATGCGATTTGCAAATCGCTTTACAAAATAGCGGTCATGGGAGATAAGCAGCAGCGCACCTTCAAAATCCTCAAGCGCCTCTTCTATCCATTCACGGGAGGCGATATCCAGATGGTTGGTGGGTTCGTCGAGGATAAGGAAATTTATCTTCTGATTCATCAGCATACAAAGCCTGAGTCGGCTCTGTTCGCCGCCGGACAGCTGCGACACCAGTTTGAAAACGTCTTCACCCTGGAACTTGAAAGAGCCAAGCCTGTCACGGGCGGCCTGAGTTGTCAGGTCGCACTCGTAAACCATGGTATCCACCAGATTACGATGCGGGTTTTCAAACTTAACTATCTGCGGAAGATAACCTATTCGCACCTGAGGGCCAAACTTGACAACGCCGCTGTCGGGCACTTCCTCTTCCATAATGATTTTTGCAAGAGTTGATTTTCCTGTGCCGTTATCTCCCACCAGGGCGATACGGTCATCACCTTCGACCAAAAGGTTCAGCCCGGAAAACAGCAGCCTGTCTTCAAAGCTTTTTGCCAGTTCTTTGATGACCATTACCTCGTCGCCCGTGAAGTCACGCTCGCCAAAGCGTGCCTTCATCTTCTTTTCCTTGTCGGGACGTTCGGTCTTTCTTGTTCGCTCAATACGCTTATCGATGGCAAAAGCTTTTTTCATCAGCATCTCATTACCTGTGCCCCACTGTTTAAGCCGTGTGGAGGCTTCGGTCAGACGCTTTATCTCTGCCTGTTCCTTTTCGTACTGACGCTGCTGGTCCTCAAGACGCTGGCGTTTCTGAACCACATAAGAGCTGTAATTGCCGTTATATATCTCCGCCTTGCCATGGACTATCTCTATAATGCGGTTTACAACACGGTCAAGGAAATAACGGTCATGGGAAATGGTCAGGACTGTTCCCTTGAACTTTTCGAGGTAATCCTCCAGCCATTCAACGGCGTGGATATCCAGATGGTTGGTAGGTTCGTCAAGCAGCAGAATGTCGGTCTTTTCAAGGATCAGCCTTGCAAGGTTGACACGGGTCTTTTCGCCGCCGGAAAGCAGGTCAAAGGGCTGCTGCCGCATGGCGGGCGGAATGCCAAGGCCGTTGCAGACCTTGCCCAGTTCCATGTCGGTCTCATATCCGCCCCAAAGCTCATATTTTACGCACAGGTCGCTGTATCTGTCCAGCGTGTCACGGTCGGTGTACATCTCCATGACCTTTTCAAGCGACTCCATTTCTTTTTTGATGGAGTCCAAACGATCAAAGGCAGTCTTAAGCACCATTTCCACGGTGTATCCCGCAGGATATCGGGGTATCTGGGATATAAGTCCCAGCTTTTTCCCGCCTGCTATGACTATATCGCCTTCGTCCTCAGTCAGCTCACCTGTGAGCAGACGAAACAGGGTGGTCTTCCCTGCTCCGTTTTTGCCGAGAATGCCCACCCGTTCGCCCGAGTTGACCTCGAAGGTCAACCCGTCAAGGATATTTTTGTTTACTTCATAGGCTTTGACAAGCCTGTGTACTGAAACGTCGATCATTTTATCTTACGAGGGATTGAGAGAATAGTTAGGTGCTTCCTTGGTGATATAGATATCGTGGGGATGGCTTTCCTTCAGACCGGCACTGGTGATGCGGACGAAACGTCCTCTTGCCTGCAGGTCGGGAATGTTGGGAGTACCGCAGTAACCCATACCGGAACGCAGACCACCCATGAGCTGGTAAACAGTGTCGGACAGGGAGCCTTTGAAAGGTACTCGGCCTTCAACGCCTTCGGGAACCAGCTTGCCGTTGCCTTCCTGGAAGTATCTGTCGCGGCTGCCCTTGTTCATTGCGGCAAGGCTGCCCATTCCGCGGTAGACCTTGAAGGAACGGCCCTGATAGATTTCGGTATCGCCGGGAGACTCTTCACAGCCGGCAAGCAGGGAGCCGAGCATAACGGTGTTGGCACCGGCTGCAATAGCCTTGACGATATCGCCGGAATACTTGATGCCGCCGTCGGCAATGATGGGTACGTTATACTTCTTAGCTGCGCAGGCAGCATCATAAACGGCGGTGATCTGGGGAACACCTATGCCGGAAACAACACGGGTGGTGCAGATGGAGCCGGGGCCGATACCGACCTTGACGCAGTTGGCGCCGGCTTCGATAAGGGCTGCGGTGCCTTCGCCGGTGGCTACGTTGCCGGCGATGATCTGAGCATGGGGGAATGCTGCTCTGATCTTCTTGACGCATTCGATGATATTTTTGGAATGGCCGTGGGCGGAGTCCAGTGCCAGCACGTCTACATTGGCTGCCAGCAGACCTTCGGCACGTTCCAGAACGTCGGCAGTGGCACCGATGGCAGCGCCGCAGATAAGACGGCCGCCCGCATCTCTGGCGGAGTTGGGATACATGACTGCCTTTTCGATGTCTTTGATGGTGATAAGACCCTTGAGTTTGAAATCATCATCTACGATGGGCAGTTTTTCGATCTTATGGCGGCGGAGGATCTCTCTTGCTTCATCGAGAGTGGTGCCTTCTTTAGCGGTTACAAGCCCCTCCTTGGTCATTACTTCGTAAATGGGACGGCTGTAATCCTCTTCGAACTTCATGTCACGGTTGGTGATAATGCCGATAAGCTTACCGTTTTCGCAAATGGGAACACCGGAAATGCGGTATTTGCCCATCAGTTCGTCGGCATCCTGCAGAGTATTGTCGGCAGCCAGGAAGAAGGGGTTGGTGATAACGCCGTTTTCGGAGCGTTTTACCATATCAACCTGTTCTATCTGCTGGTCAATGGTCATGTTTTTGTGGATAATGCCAAGGCCGCCTTCACGGGCAATGGCAATAGCCATGCGATACTCGGTAACGGTATCCATAGCAGAGCTGAGCAGCGGTATGTTCAGCTTGATAGCTTCAGTAAGCTGAGTGGAAAGATCTATCTGAGTGGGAACGACCTCACTTGCTCCGGGAAGAAGAAGCACATCGTCAAAAGTAAGGCCTTCTTTTACGAATTTTTCGGCAGCGTTATCATTTACCATATGACCCAAATCTCCTTATAAAAATATAAAAATATAAATATATTAACAAATATGATAATACAAGAAGTCATAAATTGTCAAATAGAAAAACATGGCTTCTGACGCCGATTTTTTGTTCATATGTCCTCATTTTTGTCAAAGAAAAGCACATCAAAGCATGCTGTTCCGTTGTCGTGGCAGCCACGAATATATATTCCGGCGTCAGTATCCGCTCTGTAAAGACTTATACGGTCGCCCAGCATGGATTCTTTAAGAAAACCCACCTGGAAGCTGACTGCCTTAAAATCTTCATCCAACACAGACTGTGCGGCACCAAGATACCGTGTATTGTTCATATGTCCGTTGCCGTCTATATCCTCCGGAGAGACGATATAAGTGCCTGCATATTTCAGTTCCTTGGGCGCTTTGATTTTTGCGATTTGGGTATCTCTGGGGTCTTCACTGTCCGGAAGGTCAAAGCCCGGAAGGCTGTCAGGTCTGAGCATTTTGCGGGTAGCTATATCGGAAATGATCCACACCTGCACGACCTCTCCCAACTTTTCTCCGTTAAGAAGCAGATCATAATCTCTGTAAGCCAAAACACCGTTGAATCCTCTGTGGCATGTCCTGCAAATCAATTCACCCGGTCCGATAACAGGTTTGTCCAGTCTGACTATGCAGCGTGCCAGCATCCAAAAGGCACGATATTTCCTGATCATCCCTTCAAAATTCAGTCCCAAACGGGCGGTATCACCGTTGGCAGCATCCTCCAGAACGTGCATGATCTCCTGAGCAGAAAGGATTTTCGATCCTATATCGATCTTGGTTTCGTAATACTTTTTCATTTGTTTTCGGTTCCTTTGCTTCTTGCGTAGTAAAATATGTATTGCTGAGCAATGCCGCCGTGCTGTCCAAAAACCGCAGGGTCAAAGTCGGGCGGAAAGTTTTCCTGCAGTGCCCGTTTCATCCAGACATCTATGGGAAAAGCTTCACGCTTGCCCAGTCCGAACAGCAGGACACAGTTTGCCACTTTATTTCCTACACCGGGCAGCTTTTTCAGTTCTGCCAATGCTTCATCGGTGGGAAGCCGTGATACTTTTTCAAGATCCATCCTACCCTCAGCTATCTCTTTTGCGGCAGCTATAACATAAGGCGCACGGTATCCGCTTTTAAGCGGTGCCAGATCTTCAGAGGTAAGGCCTGCCACGGTTTCCGGTTTCGGAAAGTCGTAGACAACACCGTTTTCAAAGGCTATGGGACGCCCGTAAAGGGTGCAGAACTTTTCGATTATATTGGTTATTCTTGTGATATTGTTGCACTGGGAAAAAATGAAAGAGCACAGCGCTTCCCACTTATCCTGTTTCAGTATCCTTATGCCTGCGCCAAAATCCGAAGCTTCCTGCATATATTCACAGTTCGATACGCTCTTTCTTATTTCCGAATAAACCACGTCCATGTCAAAATACTCACGCCAGTGATTCTCGTCCGGCATACCGGTTCCCGAAACTGTTATTATATTTCCGTTTTTTGACACTCTTGCAGCGTGACCGTTTGCTGCTCCGATATATGAACCGTCGCTGTCCTTTGACCATCTGAAGCACTGGCCGCAGTTGAATATTTTATCCAGATCAAAGTCATCATCGGATCGGTATGTAAGAGTGTATTGGGATCCCATATTGCCGAATGCACCAATATCGGTCATTTGATGGACTTGAGCCATTTAATTTGTACCTCTTTATTCCTAGTTAGATTTCTGATACAATATAACAAAACAATTATAGCAATTCGGGAGGCACCTTTCAATATGGAGGAAAAAATTTACACAATACCCATAAACGAAGCTTTTGACAAAAAATGCGGCTGTCCACTGTGCTCATTGGCTGCCGATCTTGAAAAGAGCAGTCTGGAATATATCATGGGCGCTGCAATGATGGAGCCCGATGTTCGCATCGAAACCAACCGATTGGGCTTTTGCCGTTCTCATTACGACAAAATGAGTGCCATGAAAAACAGGCTCAGCCTTGCCCTCATGCTGGAAAGCCGGCTGCCTGCTGTCAGGGAACGTGTCGTTCCGTCGGAGATCAAAACCGGCAAGCTTTCAAAATTCAAAAAGAACGACAGCGACGATTCCGGCCTGCGTGTTCAGGCTGCGGCATCCGGCTGCTATGTGTGCTCAAGGGCAGCGATGTTCGAAAAACAATACGTTTCCAACCTCATTTACATGTATAAAAAAGACGAAGCTTTCCGTGAAAAGCTCCGTCTTCAGGAATATTTTTGTCTTACTCATTTCGGCAAGCTGCTGCAGGCAGGCAAAGAGGAACTGAACGAAGCTCTCTATGCCCGTTTTTCTGCAGACCTGCATAAGCTCCAGGACTCTTATTTCGACCGAGTCACCGATGCCGTGACCGCTTTCTGCCGCAGTTTTGACCATCAGAATGCAGGTAAACCTCTGACCGAAGAACAGATCTCCGCCGTTTCCGACGCAATAGATTTCCTGGCTGGAAAATAATCATTAAAGAGTTCCGTTTTTCTTCAGCTGAAGCTGAAGCTTGTCCGCAATCAATGCGATAAACTCAGAATTGGTCGGCTTGCCTTTTGTGTTTGAAACGGTGTAGCCAAAGAACCTCTGCAGAGTTTCAAGATCTCCCCTGTCCCACGCAACCTCTATGGCGTGGCGAATGGCCCGTTCCACCCTTGACGGTGTTGTGGAAAAGGTTTTTGCCACCTGGGGATACAGTATCTTTGTTATGGCGTTTATTACTTCACGGTCCGCAACCGCTATCATTATGGCTTCACGCAGATACTGATATCCTTTTATATGGGCAGGTACGCCTATCTCGTGGATCATCTCAGTGACCATGGTCTCAACATTTACATCGTCACTTATTCCAATGGCTCTCCTGTCAAGATCCCGAATGGTGAGCAGTTTTTCCAGAACGGTTTCCGGGCTGCAGGGTTTGAGAAGATAAAACCTTGCGCCCAGCTGAGCTGCCTTTGAAACTACATATTCATTTTTGAAATTTGAAACAATAACCGCAGCAGGTTTATCGCTCATTTCACTGATAGCCTGAAGCACGCCCAATCCATCAAGATTGGACAGGATCATATCCATTACAATAATGTCGGGTTTAAGTTCCTTTATAAGCTCAACAGCCTTCTGGCCGTTATCGGTGATCCCCACCGTCTCAAACCGTTCACTGTCTTCGATCACCTGATTGAGTTGATTGCAATACTCTTCGCTGCAGTCGGCCAGCAATACCTTCATTTTGCCGCTCATTGTTTTTTCCTCCTGATTTTTCAATTTACTTTGATTTGCGGTCCTGATTGACCAATAATTCCAACAGACCTTTGGTTCAGTGATAATTTACCATATATTTCCATAATGCGCAATATTTAAATGGTAATTCTTTCCATTTTTCGTTCGTTGTTTTATTGCAAATTTCGCCCGTTTCAGACAATTTCTCCGTGTTTTATCATGTTTTCGATATAAACTCCATATCCCTTTGTGGGATCTCCCACCAGAACATGAGTTACTGCACCTACCAGTTTCCCGTCCTGAATGATAGGACTGCCTGACATTCCCTGAACGATACCGCCTGTTATTGCCAGCAGTCTTTCGTCTGTTACCTTGATGACCATGTTCCTGTCGTCCCGTGAATCGTTCTGCTTGATTATCTCAACATCAAACCGCTGAACTTCATCGCCCTGAACATTTGATATTATCTGAGCAGGTCCGTTTTTTATCTCGTTTGTTTTAGCGGTTTCCAATGTTTCCCCTGTCCACAGGTTTTTGTCGTTCATAACACCGAAAATACCGTATTCAGTATTCAGAGTAACCTTTCCGATATCAGTCATGTCATCAAATCTGCCGGTAAGCTGTCCCGGTGTTCCTGCCTGACCTTTCTTTACCGACGCCACTTCGGAGCCCATTATGGCTCCGTCTTCCAAAGGCAGCAGCCTTCCGGTATCCACATCGTTTACTCCGTGACCAAGTGCGCCGAACTGCCCTGTTGCGGGATCATAAAAAGTCACCGTACCGATACCTGCCATGCTGTCTCTTATCCATAGTCCAAGCTTGTACGCACCGTCTGATGTGACAGGAGTAACACCCGTATTTATCACATGACCGTCTCTGTTGACCCTCACATCAAGCTCGTGTCCATCGCATGAATTGACTATTTCTTTCAGCTGTATTACTGTGTCTATCTCGGTGTCATTTATATGAGTGATGACATCTCCCTTTTCAAGCTCAGATGCCATACCCTCTTCAACACCTACAACCATTACTCCATCGGAAAACATCTTTACCGCCACGGTTTTCCCCACCGGAACAAGAGATTTTGCCGACGCTGTTATGGTCAAAGTGAAAGCGGCAAAAAATGCCGCTGCCAGCCGGATTATTTGCATTATTCATTCTCATCCCTTCCTGATGACCTGTATTTGTTTTGCCCGGTCAGATTAAGTATGCCGCATTTGAACTTTGTCACCACTGACAATGATGCTCTTGTTTTCCTTGGAAAGTTATGCCCCCCGCCTTTTTTGCGGGTTTTTGCACATATGCAATGTAAAAATGAGTTTATATTACAATATTAGGCATTTTACAACACGTTTCGTGTGTGTTGACAATATAACACGCATCGTGTATTTTGTCAACACGTTTTGTGTATTTTACTTTGGAGGTATTTATGTCCAACGCAGTTATTTTTGATCTTGACGGTACTCTATGGGATTGTGTGGAAAACCTGATCCCCTCATGGAAAGAGGTTTTTGAGATGTATGACCTTGGCACTCCTCCCACTGCCGACGACCTGTATGGATTGATGGGTAAGACTGCACAGCAGTTTGCCGAGGCCATGTTCCCTCAGCTTACTGCGGAACAGGGGCTTGAAATTATTGAAAAGCAGCGTCAGATCGAGCTGCCCTATCTTGCCCAAATGGGCGGCAAGCTCTATGACAACGCTGAGGACGTACTTGATCAATTACACCAAAAATATACCCTTGCCATTGTCAGTAACTGCGACAGCGGATATATTGAAACCTTTTTGGAGCATTACGGGTTTGGAAAATATTTTTCCGACTGGGAGTTTTCCGGCAGAACAGGAATGCCGAAAGGAAGCAATATCCGTCTGCTGATGCAGCGGTGCGGTATTGACAAAGCCGTTTATGTTGGTGATACCAAACTGGATATGGAAGCAGCTCACGATGCGGGTATTCCTTTTATTTTTGCCGAATACGGTTTCGGAAATGCAGACTCGGAATACCATGTTCAGTCAATTTCCCAGCTGCCGCAGCTGGCAGAGGAGCTTTTTGCGAAAATTTGACCTTTTGTGTCATATACGGTATAATTCATTCAATAAACCATACATTAATTCTTCAGGGGGCAATCCTATGGCCAGTCAGCTCTATTCCCCAATGTTCATTGGAAACGTAAAAATCAAAAACAGACTTGTTATGCCGTCTGTCAACCTCTCATACGCCACCGCAGAGGGTCATGTAACCTCTCGTGTTGTGGACTTCTATACCGCTCGTGCCAAAGGCGGTGCCGGTCTTATAGTCATCGGTGCCGTGGGTGTTGACCCTGATTTTGTCAGCCCGGCAGGTGTTTTGCAGCTCAGCTCCGATGACCATATCCGAGGCATGACCGCCCTTACGGACTCTATCCACACTGCCGGTTCAAAATGCTTTGTGCAGCTGTGGCATCCCGGTGCCTATGCCCGCTCCGGAGAATACGGCAAAACAGCCGTTGCACCCTCCGCAGTTTTGTCAGGCTTCACCAAGGAAACTCCCCGTGAACTGACCATGAGCGAGATCAAAAAAATCGTTAAGCTGTTCGGCAAGGCTGCCGAACGTGCCAAGCTTGCAGGTTTTGACGGCATTGAGCTTTGCGGCAACTCCGGATACCTCATCTCCCAGTTCCTCTCTGCAAAAACAAATAACCGTGACGATATTTACGGCGGTTATGAAGTTTCCGAACGTATGCGGTTCCTTAAAGAGGTTCTTACCGCTGTTCGCAGAAGTGTGGGTCCCGACTATCCCATAAGCGTCCGTCTTGCAGGAAACGAATTCGTCAACGGCGGCAACGGCATCAACGACTGCATCACCGTTGCAAAGCAGCTGGAAAAGCTCTCTGTATGCGCTTTGAGCATTACCGGCGGATGGCACGAGACCGGTATTCCTCAGCTTACCATGGACGTGCCTTCGGGTGCTTTTGTTTATCTTGCCCGAATGGTCAAACGTAATGTATCCATTCCGGTTATTGCCTGTAACCGTCTGAACATCAAAACCGCCGAAAAAATAATTGACGACGGTGACGCCGATTTTGCCGGCATCTGCCGCGGTTTTATAGCAGATCCGGAACTTGGCAACAAGGGTATGACCGGTGAATACAGTCTTATCCGTCCCTGCATTGGCTGTAATCAGGGCTGTATGGATCATATTTTCCGAATGAAGCCCCTCAGCTGCCTTTCCAATCCCGATACCTACAGTGACGCCATGACTGCCGCCAAGGTGCGCAGCAAACGTATCCTTGTGGTTGGTGCAGGCCCCGCAGGTCTTGAATTTGCCCGCCTTGCCGCACTTAAGGGTCATAAAGTCACAGTAAGAGAAGCCGAAAAGAAAGCCGGCGGCCTGCTTAATCTGGCTTCTGCCACCGCATACAGAAAAGATTTCCTCAAGCTTGTTGACTGGCTTGTAAATTCATGCATCGATGCAGGTGTACACCTTGAATTTGGTGTCCGCATGGACGGCAGCGACATAGCCGCTTCCCTGCGTTACGATTTTGACCATGTTGTTCTGGCCACCGGTTCCCTCCCCAAAGAACCCGATTTCCCCATTTCCTCCGAAGCAAATGTTTTCAATGCTCGTCAGGTTCTTTCCGGCAGCGCACAGGTCGGCAAGCGTGTACTTATTGTAGGCAGCAACTCAACTGCCGTTGAAACTGCCCTCTACCTTTCCGAAGCCGGTACAATTGATGCAGATACTCTCCGTTTCCTTACGGAGCACAATGCCGAATCACCCGAATTGCTCCGCCAGATGCTGTTTGAGGGCAATCGTCAGATATCCCTGCTTGTTCGCCACAGCAAGCTTGGCCGGGATATCGGCCCCAGCACCAGATGGGCGCAGCTGGCAACACTGAAACGCCGTGGGGTAGACAGCATAATGATGGACAGCATAGTCCTTTTGGACGAAGGCTGCGCAAAAATCAAGGTCGACGGTGCGATCAAGCGAATCGAGTGTGACAGCGTTGTTCTTTGTATCGGCTCCGACAGCTCTATTCCCCATTTTGACGAAGATGCATACGCCGGTCGTGTGACCGTTATCGGTGATGCGGAAAATGTGGGCAAGCTTGATGCTGCACTGCTTTCCGCTCACAAGGCCGCTGTTGAAATCTAGTCAGGCATTACGGCAACCGTGACGAATAACAGCCAACTATGGCGGATTACGGGCAACTGTGGCGAAATGTGGCACAAGAATGTCAATTATTGACTAAATTTCGTCATTTTTCCATTGTATCAGTATTTTATTGACATCCGGAATTCGTAAATGATAGATTCTATGTTGTTATAATATACTCTTACGCAGAAAGGACGCCTTTGCCCGCACAAAGGTATGGTGAACATTATGTCCGATTCCATGAAAATACTTATTTGTGACGATCAGGCAATGATCCACGAAACTCTTAACGAATACCTGAAACTGGAAAGCTTTACTTCCTTTTCCGCATATGACGGTGAAGAAGCGCTGAGGGCTTTTCGCTACTACCAGCCCGACCTTATCGTGATGGATCTGATGATGCCCAAAGTGTCCGGTCTTGAACTGATAAAAGAGATCCGACAGGTAAGCAAGGTTCCCATTATCATACTCACCGCCAAGGGCGAGGAATTTGACCGTGTGCTGGGTATTGAGCTTGGTGCAGACGATTATATAGTCAAGCCTTTCAGTCCCAGAGAAGTAGTTGCCCGCATCAAGGCAGTGCTGCGCAGAACAAGAGAGTATCCCGAAGAATCAAAGCGTCTGCGTTTTCAGGATCTTGAAATCAATCTCGACAGCTATGAGGTGCTTGTTAACGGCGAATCTGCTCAGTTTACTCCCAAGGAAGTTGAAGTATTGTATCTCCTGGCTTCCCAGCCCGGTAAGGTATTTGACCGTGAGCAGATCCTTTCCCGTGTGTGGGGCTACGATTATTATGGCGACACAAGAGTTGTTGATACCCAGATAAAGCGTATCCGCCAGAAACTGCCTTCCGATAACCCCAACTGGAACATCAAGAGCATTTACGGCGTGGGATACAGATTTGATGCAAAGAAGTAATTATTTATGAAGCTTTGGAAAAGTGTTTTCTTTCGAAGAACTCTGACACTGGTGCTGGCAGGTGTTATACTTGCCAGTTTCCTGTCTGCTGTCCTTTATATGTTCATCGCCAAAGACCGATTTATTGCCATACGCAGTGAAGAACTGATGCCTATTGCCAGAACCATATCGTCGTTCATCTCCTCCACCGAGGATCCCGACGCACTTGCAGACAGTTTTTTCTTCCGTGCAATAACCAACGAAACAACGAACTTTGTTGATGCCGAAGTATATGCAATGGACGCTTCCGGCAGTCTTATTCTTTATACCAGCGGTCATAACCATGCCCTGCCGCCTCCCCCTCCCAGGCCCAACGGTCCCAACGGTCCCAACGGTCCTCCGGGCAATAATGACAGAGTATATGTGTTTTCCAACGATACGGAGGTTCACTCCAATTCCGATATAGATGCGACAGAAATAGATATGACTGTTGCCGGCATCGCTTTCACATCTATCCATCGTGACGGCGAGCTTTCAACCACCATCTCTTCCGATTCGGTGGATTACCTCGTTATAGGAACTCCGATCTATACGGAGGACGATGTTTTTAATGGCGCTGTAGTTATAATCAAGCCCATCTACGAGCTTTCAGAAAAGCTTGACGAAACAAACACCGCACTCGTTATCGGTGCATTGATAGCGTGTGTGTTGATGATCATCCCCGCATATTTTATCGGCAAACGTCTGACCGATCCCATTCGCGAGATCGAAGAGGTTGCCAGCGCCATGTCCCGCGGCGATTTCTCAAAAAGAGCCAATGAAAACCAATCCGGCGAGATTGGCGAACTTGCAGCTTCCATAAACGATTTCGCCGAAAAATCAGAGAAACTGGAGCAGACAAGACGGGACTATGTTGCAAACATTTCTCATGAGCTGCGTACTCCGATAGCCTCTATCCGTGCAATGAGCGAAACACTCCGTGACGGTCTGCTGACTGACGATGACAAGATCCAGCGTTATTATGAGCATATACTTCGTGAGTCCCTGCGAATGACACGTCTGATCGACGATCTTCTGGAGCTTTCAAGACTTCAGTCCAGAACAATTGCTTTGCAGGTGACCCAGACAGATCTGCTGCCTGCGCTGGACGGCTGTGCCATAATGTTTGAGCAGCTGGCTCTTGATTCCGGTGTGGATTTCCACTTTGAACGTCCGGATCATCTTCCCAAAGTCATGACCAACACCGACAGAGTTCAGCAGATACTCGTTATACTTATCGACAACGCCATCAAGCATACTCCCGATGACGGCAAGGTGACCCTTTCTGCCGAAGTAAAGAATGATGTGGTTGAAATAAGCGTATCCGATAACGGTGAGGGTATCAGCGAAGAAGACCTGCCCTATGTTTTCGACAGATTCTATAAATCAGACAAATCCCACTCGGGACGAGGCACCGGACTTGGTCTTTCCATCGCCAAGGAAGTCCTTGAGGTTATGGGCGAGACTATATCTGTTGAAAGCAAGCTTGGCGAAGGTTCGGAATTTAAATTTACGGTACACATTGCTTGACAGAATATTCAAATCCCCACCGCAGCTGTTTGATCTGCGGTGGGGATTATGTGTTGTTATGCAGAAAACGTACCTTTACAATGCATATGACTCTGTTTTATAATATGTTCAGAATTATTAGAAATGAAAGGAATCAGGAAAATGGACGAAAAGAAAATGAATCCCGAAATGATGCCCGGCGGTATGCCTCCCATGGGTGGACCCGGTGGTCCCGGCGGTATGCCTCCTATGGGTGGACCCGGCGGTATGCCCGGTGGTATGCCCGGTGGTGGCCCTCCTCCTATGGAATCGCTGGCAAAGGTTGCTGCCATCAAGGTCGTTGACGGCAAAAAAGATGCCGAATATGAGGACGGCAAGGTCAAAATTGAGGTCGCCGACGGTGCAAAGGGCGTGTCTGAAGTCTTTGCCGACGGCGTTAAGATGACTTGCGGCGATTATGACGCCGAAGGTATTGCCGTTTCCGGCGACTGCACCTTTACTATGGGCGGTAAAGAAACTTATTACGAGGTAGATGGCAAAAAGTACAACAGTGTGCTTGATTTTACCGTTGACTCTCCCGTTGAAGCCAATGCTCACGGCGGTACCGGCGTTGCAGTCGGCGACGACGCTGTGCTTGTTATCGACAACAGCTACCTCAAGGTAGACGGTGCCGGTCGTTACGTCACCGCAGCTTATAACGACAGCAAGCTGGTCATCAACGATTCCGATGTTATAGGCACCGGCCCCTGCCCCAACACCGATGCTATCGGTGAAGGCCGTCCCAACGACAAGCTGCTGATGTACGGTCATGCCAGAACCAACTTCTCCGTCAACCAGTCTGCCACATACTATTACAACTCCTCCTGCATTGCAGAGGGCTGGGCCGCTCTTTCCACCGACGCTGCAAGAGAAAAGGGGCTTGACCTGTACGCTTATCAGTCCTACGCCGAGTGCATTAAGGGCGGTTACGGCACCTATGCTGACTTTGACTGCCGTGTCAAACTCTACGGTTCTGTGCTCAAGGGCAACGAAATGGGCGCTATCATATCCAAGAGCGGCGAAGTTTATATGTACGACAACCTGGCTGCCGATAAGGAAGGCTGCCTTGCATATGCCGATGTCTGCGGTGCAAAGATAGGCACCGAAAAGCTCCGCTCTGAACTTATCGGCGGCAGAAACTCCATGATGATCCACGCTCCTGACATGATGAACGAAGGCATCGGTGCCACCGATACAGCAAAATTTGAGGTCTACGGCGGACTGCTCAAAACCGACGCTTCCCTCAAGAGCGCAAAGAATTATCACGAAGCTTACGGCCCCGCTGTTGGCGCATACGTTGACTATATCAACGGTTCTGCGATCCTTGTAAAGAGTACCAGCTGCTTTATCCATCTTGAAAAGGCTGAGATCGAATCCTTCAACAACACCCTTGTTCATACCGTTATCAACAGCGACAGCATGAACAATCTGCTCAAGGAAGGCGATTCAGACGACCCCAGAGTTGACGGCATCAACGTCAAAATGGTGGATATGAACGTATCAGGCGACATTCGTCATGAGGACTATCAGCGCAAGATGAACCTCGCTCTGGAAAATACCACCCTAACCGGTGCTGTGGTTTCCGGCACCTGCGAACAGTGGAACGCCAAGTGGGCTCAGTTCAAGGGCGATCCCCGTTTCTGCTGGGCTAAGGACGAAAGCTGGAACACTCCTTACGGTGTATATATGACTCTCGGCAAAGGCTCCAAATGGGTCGCTGTTGGTGAATCCAGCCTGAACACTCTCGTTATTGAAGACGGTGCTGAGCTTGTTGGCAAGCTGTATGTTGACGGCAAGGAAACAGTTGCAGCTGCCGGCGAATATAAGAACGTCGTTGTAAAGGCATAAAATAACCTGTTAAAAGGGCTGCGGATAGCTTTTCCGCAGCCCTTTTGTCATATTTTGTGGTTTATATTTCCTTTTTTGGCTAAAGCGTGTATAATTGGATCAATGCGACTTATTTTTATCCGGAGGCACCGATATGCACTTTGAGCTGCGTAATAAATCATTTTTCACCAAGACATTTAAGCTAATGCTGCCGGTAATACTACAGCAGCTTATTACTGTTGGCATAAACTTTCTTGACAATCTTATGATAGGCGGATTTGGCGAAACTCAGATTGCTGCCGCCGCCTTTGGCAACCAGTTTTATTCCCTTTTCCAATTCATATGTATGGGTCTGGGATCGGGAGCAGTTGTAATGTCATCCCAGTTCTGGGGCAGAAAAGAGTTGGAACCCATGCGGGTCACTGCCGCAATTGCCCTGCGTGTAACTGTTGCCATTTGTGCCGCATTCACTTTGATAGCAGTTCTCTTCCCCTCTGCAATAATGCGCTGTTTCACCAATGACGCAGCAATTATCGCCGAAGGAACTCCCTATATGCGGCTTATAGGAACCACTTTCCTTTTAGCCGGTCTGTCCTCCACCGCCACTTATCTGCTCAGAAGTGTCGGAACAGTAAATATATCGCTCATTGGTTCTATTGTGGCCTTTTTGCTGAATCTGTTTTTCAACTGGGTATTCATTTTCGGCAAGTTTGGTGTTCCCAGGCTGGAACTGGTTGGTGCTGCTGTGGGCACCATCATTGCCAGAATGTTTGAATTCTGCTTTGTGTTCGGTTATTTTGTGTTTAAGGATGACAAATTTGCTTTCAGACTGAAGCATTTTATTCTGTCAGGGGCAGGACTGCTGAAGCAGTACGTCAAGTTCAGCGTGCCTGTTCTTGTAAGCGACACCCTGCTGGGACTATCCCTGTCTCTCACCAGCGTTATTGTTGGGCATGTTGGAGAGAATCTGGCTGCTGCAAGTTCCATAGTAGGTTCTGCAGTTCAGCTCATCAGTGTTGTAAACGTAGGCATGTCAGGTGCATCCGCCGTTGTTATCGGCAACACCATCGGTGAAGGCGACATCCCCAGAGCAAAGCGGGAAGGCAACACATATATTCTCATCTCGATACTGTTCGGTTTGTTGGTAATACCCGTTCTTATGCTGTTGGAAAACCCATACATAGGCATGTACAACATTACCGATACCACCCGTGAAATCACCCACGGTATGCTGGTTTGCACCTATTTCATGCTGCCCATACAGACCATGGCTTACGTCACTTCAAAAGGTATTCTGCGTGGCGGCGGAGACACAAAATTCCTGCTTTTTGCCGACAGCACAATGGTATGGTTCGTGTCACTGCCTTTGGGCGCTCTGTCGGGTCTTGTTTGGAATCTTGGGCCGGTGATAACATATTTCTTCCTCAGAGTTGAGTTCCCTCTGAAAGGCCTTATCTGCCTGGCAAGATACATTACCGGCAAATGGGTCAAAGAAATATCTGCCAAAACCGAATAATACAGGAGGCTGTAAAAACAAAGTGTTTTTGCAGCCTCTTCAGCTTGTCAAAAGAGTCCTTCTGGACTTTTTGACAAGCTGAGAGCGATGAGCGAATAGCGTTATATCGCTCATCGCACCCGCTGCGGCGGGGTTATTGAACGCGAAAGGGGCCTCTCGTGCCGCTGAGTTCAGCAGAGCTGAACTCCCGAAGTTGGCTTCGCCAACTTTTGCCCCATTTTCACTCTTTCCCCGCCTCCTGTGTCTTACGGTTCTGCGTTTTTTGACAGTCTGAGGAGGCTGTAAAAACAAAGTGTTTTTGCAGCCTCTTCTTATTCGCTATTCGAAACGCTATATTCCAAAAGCAAATTGAACCCTTGACTCATGTCTGGTAAAATCAAATCATCAAGAAACGAAAGGAAGTAAAATACATGAAGGAATTGAAAATAAGCCCGGCGTGGAAGCCTGACAACAGCGGTTTCACAGATTATGATTGGGATATTGTTATCGATAAATCCATCGTTGGTGAAGGCCCCAACGGTACAAACGACATTGCCTGCACCATGCATTACAGCCTGTTCTGTCCCGATGCTGTGCCAGGCGAAAAATACCCTGTCATCGTTGTGCCCGGCGGAGTTGGCGATAAGGCCAACCGAATGACCAGCACCTATTCAAAGCCTGCATGGCAGGAATACTGTCCCTGCTATGTGATGCATTGCGGCGTTCCTTATGAGGGAATTATGAACTTTGAAAGCCAAATGTACTGCATGGGTCAATTTGCTGAAATAATCAAGAATTTTGCCGAGGTTTACGGCAACGTTGACCTTGACCGGGTTTACTCCACCGGCGGCTCTCAAGGTGCTATCTGGTCTTATATGCTGGAAGGCAGTACTCCCGGATTTTATGCCGGTCTGTTTATAAATGCAGGCACCGCAGTCCACACTACTTGGGCAGATATGCAGAAACTTGAGAACTTTATGTCCGTTCCTCTTCTTATCGTCCATGGTACATGGGATACTGCTATACCCATAAACGAAGCCTACCGCGTGTTCAATTGCCTCAAGGAAATGGGCAAAAAGAACATGGCATTTATTTCCTTTGATGTAGGTCACATCGTCCACAAATCCTCCTCCACCAACGGCACTCCTACGCCCATGATGAAGTGGCTCTTTGCCCAGAGCAAGGCTAAGAGTGATTTTGAAGGGAAAGAATATCTGGCCGAGTTTGTGGATGTCAGCGGCGAAGGTCCATGGCTTTTTGAGGCTTTCTCCGGAGAAGAGGGTGACTATTCAGATGTGCTGTGGGCAGGCGTTGATCCCCTATCGGAAATCGAGGGTTGGAACACGGAAATCCCCTACGCCCATATAATTGAAGGCAGAGAAAACTCCACATGGGATAAAGTCAAGGCAATGGGCAAACCATTGACCGGCGGAAAATCCTCGGGTAAATACGTTGTGGGCAAGTTCAGAATCGCCGATGAAGGAACAACATCATATGACAATGTTGTCACTGCCTTTATCCGACCAATAAACGAAGAAGGCGCACCGGGCGGTGCTCCCATGCCCGGTGGTATGCCCGGGATGCCTCCAATGGGCGGTCCCGGTATGGGCGGCCCCGGCGGAGACGGTGAAATGCCTCCTCCCCCAGATGGAGAACCTTTGGATACCGGTAAAATGCCCGGTATGGGCACAGGTCCCAGAACATATGACATTCCCACCGATATTGGTCTCCGTGCCGGCGATATGCTGTGCATGACCATGCAGGGATATACAGGTTATTACGGCGATGATCTGGACGCTTTTAACCGTGAATGGGATGTTGAATGGGCTGTTATGAATGGCTCTGTTGCGTCAATGGAAATTACCGATAAAGCCAGTGAATATAAGATCACCCGACCGGATACCGTTACCCTGGACCATGGCAAGGGACCCAACAAAAAAGGCAGTCTTGGGACCGACAACGTGCTGGATGGCCACAACGTATATTTGAAAATATCCCTGGACGATGAGTTTGACGGAGATATTCTTAAACTGTATGTACGACTGATCAAAAAGCTTGGCAACGGCCATTGCGCCGCTTACTGCCACACGATTTTTGTAACGGTAAACAAATAACTAATAATAGACAGGACCACCCGTTATACGGGTGGTCCTGTCTGAGACTGTCAAAAAAGTCCAAAGGACTTTTTTGACCAACAAAATAAACCCCCGCACGGCGGGGGCGACCGCTGGAAGCGGTCGTAAATTCGCTGAAAATTTCTCTGAATCAAAGTTTTCAGCGAATTATGCAGGGCGGATTCATTCCGCCCGTCGCAGATTTAATATTTCAGCTTGTCAAAAACATAGTTTTTTGACAAGCTGAGTCAGGACCACCCGTATAACGGGTGGTCCTGACTATTATTTAATTTAGCCTACGTTGTTATATCCTCTGAGGAACTGAATGGTGCGTTCGTGTTTGGGGTTGCCGAAAACCTCTTGAGGCGGACCCTGTTCCACTATAACTCCACCGTCCATAAAGATAACTCTGTCTGCCACGTCTCTGGCAAAAGCCATTTCGTGAGTTACTATTATCATTGTCATGTTCTGGTCTGCAAGACCTTTGATGACCTTCAAGACCTCCCCTGTCAGCTCAGGGTCAAGGGCGGAGGTAGGTTCATCGAAGCAAAGCACATCCGGCTGCAGTGCCAGCGCTCTTGCTATGGCAACACGCTGCTGCTGACCACCGGACAGCTGATGGGGATAATGCCCCATTTTATCTTTCAGTCCAACATCTGTAAGCAGCTGTTTGGCGTGCTCAAGGAGACGTTCGTGGATCTCCTTTTTGTTGTGGCGATAATCCTCCTGTTCCTTTGCCAACAGTTCACTGGCCAGCATAACATTTTCAAGAGCGGTATACTGGGGGAAAAGGTTGAAGTTCTGGAACACCAGGCCAAAATGGAGCCGTTTTTTCCGTATCTCCCTCTCTTTCTGTGTTGCCGGGTCGGCAGCGTCAAATAGGACCTCGTCATTAACCGTTATCTGCCCCTTATCGGGCTGTGTAAGGAAGTTAAGGCAGCGCAGCAATGTTGTTTTGCCACTGCCGGAAGAACCTATGATAGCTACGGTTTCGCCCTTTTCCATGGAAAAATCTATACCCCGGAGGACAACGGTATCCTTGTCGAAGGTCTTGCATATATTGTTTATTCTTAAAACAGACATCGTTTCCCCTCCTTATGCTCTGAAATAATCCAGCTTGCGTTCCAGTGCACCCAAAAGCAGAGTCAGCACACCGCTGAAAACGAGATAATAAAAACCAGTGAAGAACAGAGGCCAAATCTCGCCGGAGATACCCTGAGAACCTTTGGTAAAGGCGTTGCCTGCCCAGATAAGCTCCTGCAGAGCAATTATGCGGGACAGGGACGTATCTTTTACAAGGGTGATGATTTCGTTGGACATGGGCGGAACAATGCGCTTGACCATCTGCAGAAGCTTTACTTTGAAGAAAATCTGAGTTCCGGTCATACCAAGCACCTGACCGGCTTCGGTCTGACCCACGGGAACGCCCTGGATGCCGCCACGGTATATCTCGGAAAAGTAACAGGCATAGTTGAAGATAAAAGCCACAGATGCAGCGAAGAATCTTCCGCTTTCACCACTGCCCCAGACAGGGTTTTTCCATACAAGGCCGGGGAAATAATATATGATAAGCAGCTGAAGCATCAGCGGTGTTCCACGCACCACCCATATAACCAGTTTGACCACCAGTGAGATGGGCTTGAACTCCACAAAAAATGTGCTTTTCTTTGAGGGTCCGTTTTTTGCGGCAAGCCTTCGGCCGATTCTGGCAAAGGGTGCCCATGAGCTCATGGAACCGAAAGAAATAATAAGTCCCAGAGGCAGCGCACCGATAAGGGTCACAAAAAACAGTTTCAAAGTCTGAATAAAACCTACGTTCAGAGCCTGAAATACTATGGGGAATTGTTCGGCAAATGTTGTCATGTTATAAAACCTGCTTTGTATAAGGTTGCTTATAAACAGCTTAACTTCCCCGGCGAAATAACGCCGGGGAAGCAGGTATAAGCATTGTATGATTTATCTTACTGGGCTATAACGGCAGCCTGAACACCATAGGTTTCGGCAGCAGCCATCATGGAACCGTCGGCATAAGCGGCGGCAAAGTACTCGTTGAGCTTCTGAGCAAGTTCGCTGCCCTTACGGAAGCCAACGCCGTATTCTTCGCTGTTGAGGCCAACAGTGTAAGTAAGGTCTTCGTAACCGGTGCCTTCGCCAACCATGGCAGCAGCCATCAGAGAGTCGATAACAGCGGCATCGGAGGTGCCGGAAGCAACTTCCATCAGAGCGTCGGACTGAGCCAAAACTGCGGTGCATTCATAACCGAGAGCCAGAACTTCGGCTTCACCGGCGGAACCTTCTTCAGCGGCAAATACCAGATCCTTGCAGGCTTCCACGGTCTGATACTGATCAGCAACGGCAGCGGGAACGATAACGACCTGTGCGTTGTTGCAGTAGGCATTGGAGCATTCCATTGCGCTCTTGACTTCGTCGGTCAGGGTCATGCCGTTCCATACGCAGTCGATGGTCTTGCCGTCCAGTTCGAGGATCTTGTTGCCCCATTCGATCTCGACGAATTCAACCTCTACGCCAAGGCTTTCGGCAAAACCGCGGGCCATGTCGGCATCGAAGCCGATCCATTCGCCGTTTTCATCTTTATAGTCCATGGGAGCAAAATCGGTGATACCAACGACCAGCTTGCCCTTGCCAAGAACATAATCCAGATCGGATTCGGCAGATTCGGCGGGAGCTTCAGCAGCAGGAGCGGATTCTTCTACGGGAGCGGATTCTTCTTTTTCAGCGGAGCAGGCAGCCATGGAAAGGACCATCATGGCAGCAAGCAGCAGTGCAATAATTTTTTTCATTTTTAAGTTCCTCCAAAGGTGATTTTTGAATTTGTGGCTGTATTGTATCACATTAGTTCGCTAAAGTAAAGCATTATTTTGCAATTTAATGCAAAAAAGTTTTTTGGGGCCTGAATGCTGCCGAAAAGCGGGATTTACGGGTCGTCGAGGACGACGACAACCGTCTCCCTTTAACCTGTAACCTTTTATTTATTATTAATTTACAATCCGTCTTTCTTTGTTCATAAATGTGTGCTATACTATAATAGTTTTATTATGCGCATAACCCAATTGGAGGTAAATAATGAGTCTTTTTACAAAGGTTTTCGGTACACGAACCGACCGTGAGATAAAAAAGCTTACTCCCCTCGTGGATAAAATCGAAGCTCTGGAACCCCGGTTCCAGAAAATGAGCGATGATGAGCTTAAAGCCATGACTCCCGCTTTCAAGGCACGTCTTGAAAAGGGTGAAACTCTGGACGATATTTTGCCCGAAGCGTTTGCCGTTGCAAGGGAAGCCGCCGTGCGTGTGCTTGGTCAGCGACCCTATCGTTCCCAGCTTTATGGCGGTATCGTGCTTCATCAGGGCAGAATTGCCGAAATGAAAACCGGTGAAGGCAAGACCCTCGTGGCTACTCTTCCCGCTTACCTCAATGCCCTTTCCGGTAAAGGCGTTCACATCGTCACTGTAAACGACTATCTTGCCAAGCGAGACAGCGAATGGATGGGCAAGGTATACCGTTTCCTCGGTCTGGAAGTCGGTCTTATCATCAACGGCATGAAAAGCGATGAACGCAGACGTTCCTACGCAGCTGACATTACCTACGGTACCAATAACGAACTGGGCTTTGACTACCTGCGTGACAACATGGCCATATACAAAAAGGAAATGGTTCAGCGCGGCCACAACTTTGCCATCGTTGACGAGGTAGACTCCATACTCATCGACGAAGCCAGAACTCCCCTTATCATTTCCGGCAGAGGTGCCGCTTCCACCGAGCTTTATCAGCGTGCAGATACCTTTGCCTCAAGGCTGAAAAGAGCTGTTTTTGCCACCACCGATTCCAAGGAAGATCAGGACAGCATCGACGCCGATTACATCGTTGACGAAAAAGCCAGAACCGTTACCCTCACTGCCAGCGGTATTGCCAAGGCAGAGGATTTCTTTGGACTCGACAACCTTTCCGACCCCGAAAACGCCACCATTTCCCATCATATCAATCAGGCTATCAAAGCCCGTGGTATTATGAAGCGGGATATCGACTATGTGGTCAAAGACGGTCAGGTAATAATCGTTGACGAATTCACCGGTCGACTGATGTTCGGCCGCCGCTATAACGAAGGTCTCCATCAGGCTATCGAGGCCAAAGAGCATGTTACCGTTGCTCACGAAAGCAAGACCCTTGCCACCATCACTTTCCAGAACTTCTTCCGTCTTTACTCCAAGCTGTCCGGCATGACCGGTACCGCACTTACCGAGGAAGAGGAATTCAACTCCATCTACGCTCTTGACGTTCTTGAGATACCCACCAACAAACCCGTTGTCCGTATCGACAATCCCGACGTGGTTTACAAAACCGAAAACGGAAAGCTCAGAGCCGTTATCCGTCAGGTAAAGGAATGTCACCAGAAGGGACAGCCCGTACTGGTAGGTACCGTTTCCATCGAAAAATCCGAGCTGCTTTCCAATATGCTCCGCAAGGAAGGCGTTCCTCATACCGTGCTGAATGCAAAATTCCACGACAAGGAAGCTGAGATAGTAGCCCAAGCCGGTAAGCTGGGTGCTGTTACCATTGCAACCAACATGGCAGGCAGAGGCACCGACATCATGCTGGGCGGCAACGCCGAGTTTCTGGCAAAAAATGACCTGCGAAAAGCGGGACTGGACGAAGATCTTATTGCCGAATCCAACAGCTTCGCCGAAACCGACAACGCCGAAATCCTTGAAGCCCGCAGAATGTACACCGAAGCGTATGAGCTGCACAAGGCAGACACTTCCGTTGAGGCTGAAAAGGTCAAGGCTGCCGGCGGTCTGTTCATTATCGGTACCGAGCGTCACGAAAGCCGACGCATTGACAATCAGCTCCGTGGTCGTTCCGGTCGTCAGGGTGACCCCGGTGAAACGAGATTCTACATTTCCATGGAAGACGATGTTATGCGTCTTTTCGGCTCCGAGCGTATTCAGGGCATGATGGAAACTCTTGGCATCGATGAGGACACTCCCATCGACCAGAAGATACTTTCCAACGCCATTGAATCCGCCCAGAAGAAGGTCGAAAGCCGCAACTTCCAGATAAGAAAGAACGTGCTGGAATACGACGACGTTATGAACACTCAGCGTAAGGTCATCTACCAGCAGCGTCAGCAGGTGCTGGACGGCGAGGATATCTCCGGCAATATCCGCAATATGTATCACTCCGTTATCGAAAGCAACGTAAACTCTATTCTCGGTCAGGGCGGTTACATCGCCGACCGTGAACAGTTCAACACCGTTGTGGCTCAGTTTGAAGGCCTGTTTATCCCCAAAGGTGCCTTTACCGCCACCGATGCCGAACTGAACGATCTTGACAATACGGCAGTCATCGAAAAGGTGACCGCATTTGCAGATGAGGCCTATGCAGCCAAGGAAAAAGAGCTTGGTATGGCTCCCGGCACTGACATTCCCATCATGCGTGAGGTAGAGCGTGTGTTCCTGCTGCGAGTGGTAGACGAATACTGGATGGATCATATTGATGCCATGAGCGAACTGAGGCAGGGCATCACCCTGCGTGCTTACGCCAACACCGACCCTGTTATCGAATACAAGCGTGAAGGCTACGATATGTTTGAGGCCATGATAAACGCAATTCGTGAAGAAACCGTTCGCCGTGTATTCCTGGCAAAGCTGGCTGTTAACCAGCCCGTGGAACGCAAGAAGGTTGCAGAGGTAACCAACACCGGCAGCGGTGACGGCACTTTGAAGCGTCAGCCTGTGAAGAAAAAGGTCAAGGTCGGAAGAAACGACCCCTGTCCCTGCGGCAGCGGCAAAAAGTTCAAACACTGCTGCATTGATAAGGGCGTATACGATTGATTTAATTCTTCGGGCGGATAATATCCGCCCCTACACCTAATCTCGGAGGGGCTTATGTCCTTTACTACAATAACCAAAAACGGAGTTCAATATCTGGCCTGCGATGCTGTCTGTGCCGTACATGGTTTTTCAACAAGGCATGGCGGAGTTTCCGACGGGTACATTGGCAGTATGAACCTGAGCTACACCCGTGGAGACGACCATGACAGAGTTTTGGAAAACCATCGGCTGTTTGCCGAAGCCGTGGGTTATCCCATGGAAAGGCTGGTATCCTCCCGTCAGGTTCACGGCGATACTATCCACATAGCAGACGAATCCGATTTCGGCAAGGCTTCCCGCAGCGAGCTTGATTACGAGAGCGACGGACTTATGACCGACAAACCCGGTATTCCGCTGATGATACTGACTGCGGATTGCTGCCCGGTGCTGCTGTTTGACCCTGTCCGCAAAGCAGCTGCAGCCGTTCATGCCGGCTGGCGCGGCACTGCTCTGGGAATCGCCGGAAAGGCTGTCAGAGAAATGGTTCGGGAATACGGCTGCAAAAGCGAGAATATCATAGCCGCTATTGGCCCTTGCATCAGCAAATGTTGTTTTGAAACCGACAGCGATGTCCCCGATGCCATGGAAAAAGGTCTCGGTTCCGGTGCGGAACGCTTCATCACCCAGTCCAAAGATAAGTATCACGTTGATATCAAAGGCATCAATGCTGAGTTTTTGCGCCGTGAGGGTGTGACCAACATTCATATAACTGACCAATGCACCGCCTGCGATACCGATCGGTACTTTTCCCACAGGAAAATGGGAGAGAAACGTGGGTCTCTTGCCTCTGTTATTATGATACCGGAGGTGGATAAATGAAAAAGTATATAAAACTGCTGGCTCTCTTTTTGGCCATGATTATGCTGTGCTCCTGCTCAGTGGTGAACGGAGCCATCACTTCAATTATCGAATCTACCCGTGAAGCTGCTGCCTCCGAAAGCCCCGAGCCTTCACCGGAAGAATCGGAAGAACCCTCCGACGAACCGGAAGAAATCGTTTCTTCCATCGAAAGTTCTAACCACCAGTTTGGCGTTGCTTTCGATCCCGATGGCAGTTTTAACCCCATCACTTCCCAAAACAGGCTCAATCAGGATATCATTTATCTGATTTATGAGGGGCTTTTTGAAGTTACTCCGGAGTATACTGCCAGGCCTGTACTGTGTACAAGCTATGATGTCAGCGACAATCTGCTTGTATACACGTTCAATATCAGAACAGGTGTCAAGTTCCACAACGGTCAGAGTATGACTGCCGAAGACGTTGTGTATTCGCTGAACATGGCCTCCAACACCGAGTCCTCGGTGTACTCATCACGATTCCATTCGGTGGCCACCATCACGGCCTTGGACGACTATACTGTTCAGATCGTGCTGGGGTCTCCCTATGAGCAGCTGCCTCTCATTCTTGACGTTCCCATTATCCCTGAGGGCAGCATCGATACGGCTGTTCCTTCCGGCACGGGCCCCTACAAGCTCAGCGGAAGCGGAGACAGTCTTACCCTTTTGAAGAACAACGACTGGCTAAACAGCAGCCGGCTGCCCTTCGATCAGATTTATCTTTATAATGCCGAAACCTCGGATACCCTCCGTGATGATTTTGAAACTTCCAGAATAGACTTGCTTAAAATCGATCCTACCGGCACTTCCAGCATTACTTTTCACAACGATTATGAGCTGTTTCAGTACAGCACCAACATTTTTCAGTATGTTGGCTTCAATTACGACAGCGATGTGTTTTCCAACGAATATGCCCGCCGTGCGGTTTGCTACTGCATCGACCGTGAAACCATCGTTGAAGATGCATATAAAGGTCGCGCCGCAGCAGCCGTGCTGCCCTGCCGGGAGGAATCCATTCTATATGATGCTGCATTGAGCGAAAAGCATGGTTTCAACACCGCCAGAGTAAAAGAGATTTTTGAAGAAGGCGGTTTCACCACTCTGGACAGCACAGGGCTGATGTACTTTGAAACCTCCCTTTTCATGCAGCCCCTTACTGTGGACTTCATTGTCAACTCGGAAAACCCATATAAGGTTGCTTCAGCCGAGCGTATAGCCGAAGTCATGAACGAAAACGGCTTTTCCGTTACTCTTCGTCTGCTGACCTATGACGACTATATGAAAGCTTTGAACACAGATGATTATGATATGTACCTTGCGGAAGTCAAGCTGACACCGGATTTTGATTTGACTACTATCCTCACCTATTACGGCAAACTCAATTTCGGCACCGTGACATATGAGGATCTCAGTCTTTACATCAAAGGCGCACTTGAAAACAGCGGTGCTGCACTTGACCTGTTTATACTCATCTATGAGCACGGTCTGATGGCTCCGGTACTGTTTAAAGACCAGGCTGTGATAGCCCCTCGTGGACTTATCACAAATTTATCCCCCACAGCAGCCAACAGTTTTTATGGTATTTCCGACTGGATAATAAACTTTGAATGATATATAATATGGTTTGATTGATAACTTTGGAGGACAATATGGATAAGGTTTACAGATGTTTTTCAGAAAAAAATGAAGGTTTTCAGGTTGAAGCGGAAGGCGTTCTGCGTCAGCTGCGTGAAAGTCTGGGCATATCTTCCCTGTCAGGTCTGCGGCTCTTTAACCGCTATGACGCTCAGGGCATAGATGATGATACATACCTTGCCGCCAGAAGCTCCGTGTTTTCTGAGTCTCAGTGCGATACCTGCTATGACGAAACTCTGCCTGTTTCCGGCTGCCGCATACTTGCAGTGGAAGCTCTTCCCGGTCAGTATGACCAGCGTGCAGACTCCTGCGCTCAGTGCATTCAGCTGATGACCAGAGGAGACAAGCCCACCGTAGCCGCAGCAAAGATCTACTGCCTGTATGGCGATATCTCCGATGCCGACTTCGACGCCATCAGAAACTACCTCATCAACCCCGTGGAATGCCGCGAAGCTTCCATGGACAAGCCCGACACCCTTATCGCCGAATATCCTGTACCCGACGATGTGGCCACCGTTGAAGGTTTTACCGCTATGGACGAGGCAGGTCTTACCGCCATGCTGGAAGATTACGGTCTTGCCATGGATCTGAACGACCTGAAGTTCATGCAGAGCTACTACAAAAACGACGAAAACCGTGACCCCACCGTTACCGAGCTGCGTCTTGTGGATACATACTGGTCCGACCACTGCCGTCACACCACCTTTGCCACCCATATCGACAACGTAGTCATTGAAGATGCCGAAGTTGAAAAGGCTTTCCGTCTGTTTATCGAATCCAACGAAACCGTTTACGGCGACAAGGCCAAAGAACGTCCTCTTACCCTTATGAACATCGCCACCATGGGCATGAAGGCTCTGAAAAAAGCCGGACTTATCCCCATGCTGGACGAAAGCGAAGAAATCAACGCCTGTTCTGTCCATGTAAATGCCACCATTAACGGCGAAAAACAGGACTGGCTGCTGATGTTCAAAAACGAAACTCACAACCATCCCACCGAAATCGAGCCTTTTGGCGGTGCCGCCACCTGCATTGGCGGTGCTGTTCGTGATCCTCTGTCCGGCAGAAGCTATGTCTATCAGGCAATGCGTGTTACCGGTGCAGGCGATCCTACAGTTCCCATGAGCGAAACCCTTCCCGGCAAGCTGCCTCAGAAAAAGCTCACCACCACCGCTGCCGCAGGTTATTCCTCCTACGGCAACCAGCTTGGTCTGGCCACCGGTCTGGTTCACGAGCTGTACCATCCCGGCTACGTTGCAAAGCGTATGGAAGTGGGCGCAGTTGTTGGTGCAGCTCCCGCCGAGAATGTTATCCGTGAACGTCCCGAACCCGGTGATATAGTCGTTCTGCTGGGCGGCAAGACCGGTCGTGACGGCTGCGGCGGTGCCACCGGTTCCTCCAAGACCCACACCACCGCTTCCCTTTCCACCTGTGCTGCCGAGGTTCAGAAAGGCAACGCTCCAGAAGAAAGAAAGATCCAGCGTCTGTTCCGTGATCCCGAGGTTTCCCGTATGATCCGCCGCTGCAACGACTTCGGCGCAGGCGGTGTGTCCGTTGCCATCGGCGAACTTGCCGACGGTCTGAGCATCGATCTGGATACTGTGCCCAAGAAGTACGAGGGTCTGGACGGTACAGAGCTGGCTATCTCCGAATCTCAGGAACGTATGGCTGTTGTTATCCGTGCCGCTGATAAAGAAAGATTCTTTGCAGCTGCCGAAAGAGAAAACCTTGAAGCCACTGTTGTTGCCACCGTTACCGACGATGCCCGCATGACCATGACCTGGCGCGGCAAGACCATCGTCAGTCTGTCCCGTGAGTTCCTTTCCTCCAACGGTGCTGACCGTCACACCGAGGTAAAGGTTCCCGAAATGGGTAAATATTCTGCGAATTACGAAGGCAGTACTCCCACCGAAAAGCTGAAAAACATTCTGTCCTCCCTCAAGAGCTGCTCTCAGCGCGGTCTTATTCAGAGATTCGACAGCAGCATAGGCGCAGGCAGCGTTCTGATGCCCTTTGGCGGCAAAACTCAGCTCACCGAAACTCAGGTCATGGCCGCTCTGCTGCCTGCGGAGGGTGCCGAGACCTGCTCTGTCATGTCTTTCGGTTTCGACCCCTATGTCAGCTCCGTGAACCCCTTCGACGGCGCAAGAAAGGCCGTTGTTTCCTCCATCTCCAAGCTGGTGGCTGCCGGTGCTGATGCCAAAAATGTTTATCTTTCCTTCCAGGAATACTTCGAAAAACTGGGCAGCGACCCCTCCCGCTGGGGTAAACCCTTTGCGGCTCTGCTGGGTGCCCTTGATGCTCAGCTGGGTCTGAAAGCCGCTTCCATCGGCGGCAAGGACTCCATGTCCGGTTCCTTTATGGATATGGACGTACCTCCCACTCTCATTTCCTTTGCCATCGCTCCCGAAGAAGCCAAAAACGTCATTTCTCCCGAATTCAAGGCTGCCGGAAATCCCGTATGCCTGTTTGAGAATAAGGACATCGCCGATTATGATGCAACTCTTGCTCTGTGGGACGGCTTCACCGCCCTTGTCCGCAAGGGTAAGGTACTTTCCGGTTGGGCTCTTGGCGAAGGCTGCGCTGCAGAAGGCATTTTCAAGATGTCTCTTGGCAACGATATCGGCTTCAAGGCATCTGTCGACGGAGATACTTTGTTTGTAGATTCCTGCGGCAGCATAATTGCTGAATGTACAGAGGTTCCCGAAGGCGCTGTTGTACTTGGCTACACCACTGAAGAAGCCTCCATCGACCTTGGCGACGGTGCTGTTGCCATCGCCCAGCTGAAGGCTGTTTGGGATGCCAAGCTGGAACCCGTATTCCCCACTTTGGCAGGAAAAATCACGGATGTACCCGTTATTTCCTCTGACAAGAAGCCAGTTTCCGCTCCCAAAATCGGCATTGCTTCCCCACTTGCCGTAATTCCCGTTTTCCCCGGCACCAACTGCGAATACGATACCGCAAGGGCTGTTGAACGTGCAGGCGGCAAGGCTGAGATCATTGTTGTCCGTAACCTGAGCCCCAAAACTCTTGAAGAAAGCGTCATTCAGCTGAAAGAAGCTATCGACCGCAGCCAGATGATAATCATTCCCGGCGGTTTCTCCGGCGGTGACGAGCCCGACGGCAGCGGCAAGTTCATTGCTTCCTTCTTCCGCAACGCTGCTTTGAAGGACGCTGTTCACGACCTGCTGAAAAAGCGTGACGGTCTGATGCTTGGTATCTGCAACGGTTTCCAGGCTCTGGTCAAGCTGGGTCTTGTCCCCTATGGCGAGATCCGTGACGATCTGACAGGCTGCCCGACTCTTACCTTCAATCTTATCGGCCGCCATCAGTCCGGCTGCGTTACCACCAGAATCAGCTCCACCATGTCTCCCTGGCTGTCCAAGTGTCAGGTAGGTGATCTCCACACAGTACCCATTTCCCACGGTGAAGGTCGCTTCGTGGCAAGTCAGGCTGACCTTGACGCCATGATAGCCGGTGGTCAGATCGCAACTCAGTACACCGACCTTGCCGGTAATCCCACCATGGATATCGACTACAACCCCAACGGCTCAATGCTTGCTATCGAAGGCATCACCTCTCCCGATGGTCGTGTTCTGGGCAAGATGGGTCACACCGAACGCAATGGTATTTATGTGGGCAAGAACATCTACGGCGAAAAGCATCAACCCATCTTCGAATCCGGTGTTGAATATTTTAAATAATTAACACGTTGTGTCATTTCGAACATCGCCAAAGGCGATGGAGAAATCCCCTATTGGTTTGATATTATTATGGGGATCCTCACGCCGGCTTCGCCGGCTCAGGATGACAGCTATGATTTGGAAAATCTCCATCTTGTTACACAGCGCCATCAATTGTCATTCTGAGCGCAGCGAAGAATCTTTAAGATCCTTCGACTCGCATTCGCTCGCTCAGGATGACAGGGGTAGTTGTTGCGTAATAAGATGGGGATTTCTCAGTTGGTCAGCTTGCTGACCAGCCTTTCGAAATGACAGTTAATTCATGGTCTTTGCAAATTTTACAAAAAAAGTTTAAATTGCTTATATATTTTATACATATCGTAAATCTTAACAAAGTGTGAGCAAAATGGGTTGTAAAACCCTTGCAAAATCGTGGTGTTATGATAAAATAAGTAATTGTGAAATGTGAAATCACATAATTTTTGGAAGGAGTGTAACCTCTTTGGAAAACCTGTTTTGGATCGGCTTTGTAGGTGCTGCTATTGCTCTCGTATTTGCACTGCTGCAGCGCAACAAGGTCATGAAAGCCTCTGAAGGCGACGAAAAGATGGTTAAGATCGCCGCTGCTATCCGTGAGGGCGCTAACGCCTATCTGAAGCGTCAGTACACCACTGTTGCCAAGGTATTCGCAGTTGTATTCGTAATTCTTCTCGTTATCGCTTTCGCTTCCGGCGGACAGATGCTGTCCCGCATCACCCCCTTCGCTTTCCTTACCGGTGGTATCTGGTCTATGCTGGCCGGCTTCATCGGCATGAGAATCGCTACCAACTCCAACGCCCGTACTGCTAACGCAGCTCACGAAAGCCTGAACAAAGGCCTCAATGTTGCCTTCTCCTCCGGCTCCGTTATGGGCTTCACCGTTGTTGGTCTCGGCCTTCTCGACATCACCCTTTGGTTCTTTGGTCTTAAGCTCTTCGGCAAGTTCGATGCCAACACTCTGGCCAACATCATGGTCATGAACGGCATGGGCGCTTCCTTTATGGCTCTGTTTGCCCGTGTTGGCGGCGGTATCTACACCAAGGCTGCCGACGTAGGTGCTGACCTTGTTGGTAAGGTCGAAGCCGGTATCCCCGAAGATGACCCCCGCAACCCCGCTACCATCGCCGACAACGTTGGCGACAACGTAGGCGACGTTGCCGGTATGGGCGCTGACCTTTACGAGTCCTATGTTGGCTCCATTCTTGCTACTTTCGCTCTCGGCACTGCCGCCGGCTACGGCTGGGAAGGCATGCTGCTGCCTCTGGCTATCGCCGTGGCAGGCGTTATCTGCTCCCTCATTGGCTGCTTCCTTATCAAGACTAAGGAAGACGCTACTCAGCTCAGCCTCCTCAAGAGTCTGAGAACCGGTACCTACACCGCAGCTATCCTGTCTGCTGTCGTTGCTATCCCCCTGTGCTATTTCATTCTCGGTTCCACCGGCAACTGGCTGGGCGTTTACATCTCCATCGTCTGTGGTCTGCTTGGTGGCTGTCTCATCGGCTACTTCACCGAGTACTACACCTCCGACAACTACAAGCCCACTCAGAAGCTGGCTGAAGCTTCCGAAACCGGTGCTGCTACCATTATCATCGGTGGTATCTCCCTGGGTCTGAAGTCCACTCTGACCTCTATTCTTGTTGTTGCTGTTGCTGTTCTGGTCAGCTACTTTGCTGCAGGCGGCACCATGAACATTCTGGACGAAACCGGTCTGTTCACTGCTGAGTTCAACCAGGGTCTGTACGGCATCGGCATCGCCGCTGTCGGCATGCTGTCCACTCTGGGCATCACTCTGGCTACCGACGCTTACGGCCCCGTTGCCGACAACGCCGGCGGTATTGCCGAAATGTCCGGTCTGCCTGAAGAAGTCCGTGAACGTACCGACGCTCTCGACTCCCTGGGCAACACCACTGCCGCTACCGGCAAGGGCTTTGCTATCGGTTCCGCTTCCCTGACTGCTCTGGCTCTGCTTGTCTCCTATGTCAACATTGTCCAGACCAAGACTACCGAAGTTCTGAACTTCAACCTCACCAGCCCCACTGTTCTGGTAGGTATGTTCGTCGGTGCTATGCTGACCTTCGTATTCTCCGCTTTCACTATGAGCGCTGTTCAGACTGCTGCTCAGTCCATCGTTGTTGAAGTTCGTCGTCAGTTCAGAGAAATCAAGGGCATCATGACCTATGAAGCTGACCCTGACTACTCTGCCTGCGTCGACCTCTGCACCAAGGGTGCTCTGCACGAAATGGTCATCCCCGCTATGCTGGCTGTCATCGTACCCATCGTTACCGGTCTGGTTCTGGGCTGCGAAGGCGTTGTTGGTCTCCTCGGCGGCGTTTCCGTTACCGGTTTTGCTATGGCAGTATTCATGTCCAACGCCGGCGGCGCATGGGACAATGCCAAGAAGTACATTGAAAGAGGCAACCATGGCGGCAAGGGCTCCGAACAGCATAAGGCTGCTGTTGTTGGCGACACCGTTGGCGACCCCTTCAAGGATACCTCCGGTCCCTCCCTCAACATCCTTATCAAGCTCTGCTCCACCGTTTCCATCGTGTTCTCCGGTCTGATCATTGCTTTCAACCTGATGAACCTGTTTTAATCGATAAAAGAACCTGCGGCTGAAAAGCCGCAGGTTCTTTTATCGATAGGGGTTAGAATTTAGGATATCGGGATTAGGGAGATATCCATTCAAAGGTGATCATTATGTATTCTTTATGTTTTTCTTCCCCTGCCGGTGATGTTACCGTTACGTCTGATGGTCGGGTTATTTTGTCAGTTGAATTTCAAACAACGACAGACGGCGATATCTGCGAACTGCTGCTTGAGGCAAAACGGCAGCTTATTGAATATTTTGAAGGCAGCCGACAAACCTTTGATCTGCCTGTTGATCCTGTTGGCACTGAGTTTCAAAAACGTGTCTGGCGTGGTCTTTGCGACATTCCCTACGGCTGCACCATATCATACAAACAGTTGGCGGAAAACATCGGTTCTCCCAAAGCTTTTCGTGCTGTCGGACAGGCAAACAGGAAAAACCCCGTTTCAATTATCATTCCCTGCCATCGGGTAGTTGCAGCTGATGGCAGTCTTGGCGGATATATGGGCAAATGGAACGATGAAAGCAGCCCGAAAACATGGCTTTTGGACCATGAAAAGCGAATAATCAGTGCAAATAGCAGATAATAGGTTATCTGCTATTTGTATTTGCATTATGGACCGAAAATTGGTATTATATAAGGTAAGAAATTTTCATTTATCGGAGATGCAACATGATTACATATGACTTGAACGGTGCATTTTACCACAACGGAAATATTATATCTGCAGCCGAGGGCGTTGCCCTTGGTCTTGACGTCAGAGCCGGCAAAAACAAAACCATTGCCTGGTCCATTCTCGACGCTCACAATACCTCGGGCAGCGAGGATTATCTGAAAATCAAATTTGATGCCATGGCTTCCCACGACATAACTTATGTGGGAATAATTCAGACTGCCCGTGCCGGTGGTCTTGACAGTTTTCCAATCCCCTATGTTTTGACCAACTGCCATAACAGCCTTTGTGCTGTTGGAGGCACCATCAATGAGGACGATCACCTGTTTGGTCTTTCTGCCTGCAAGCGTTACGGAGGCGAATTTGTACCTGCTCATCAGGCCGTTATCCATCAATATATGCGTGAGCGATATGCCGCCTCCGGTGCTATGATCATTGCTTCCGACAGCCATACCCGTTACGGTGCTTACGGCACTGTATCTATCGGTGAGGGCGGTCCTGAGCTGGCAAAGCAGCTGCTTGGCAAGACTTATGATGTCAGTCGCCCGGAAGTTGTTTGCGTTTGGATGGAAGGCTCTCCCCGTCCCGGTGTTGGCCCCCAGGACGTAGCTCTTGCCATCATAGGCAAAACTTTCAACGATGGTATTGTTAAAAACCGCATCATGGAGTTTGTCGGCCCCGGCATTGCCAATCTGAGCATGGATTACCGCAACGGCATTGACGTTATGACCACTGAAACCTCCTGCCTTTCCTCTGTATGGCAGACTGACGACACCGTCAAAACCGCTCTCACTATCCACGGCAGACCCGAAGCATTTAAAGAGCTTTCTCCGGAAAATGGCGCATATTACGATGTTCTGCTTAAAGTTGACCTTTCAAAAATTGAGCCTATGATAGCTCTGCCCTTCCACCCCAGCAACGCCTATACTATACGAGAGTTCAACGAAAACATGGAAGACCTGCTGAGAAAGGTTGATGAGGACACTAAAACTCAGCTTGGTGTTAACGCTCCATCTCTGGTCAACAAAATCAAAAACGGAAAATTCTACGCCGATCAGGGCGTTATTGCGGGCTGCAGCGGCGGCACTTATCAGAACCTTGTCCGTGCTGCCGAAATTCTTGACGGGAAAAGCCTTGGAAGCGACGCTTTCTGGCTGTCCGTTTATCCTGCAAGCCAGCCTGTCATGCTGGAGCTTACCCGTAAGGGTACGCTGTCCAGCCTCATATCCTCCGGCGCTTCTATTCGCAGTGCTTTCTGCGGTCCCTGCTTTGGTGCAGGTGATGTTCCCGCCAACGGCGCCTTCTCCCTGCGTCATTCCACCCGCAACTTCCCCAACCGCGAGGGCAGCAAACCCGGTGACGGTCAGATATCCTATGTTGCACTGATGGACGCCCGTTCAATTGCTGCCAGCGCACTCAACGGAGGCGCCATCACCGCTGCCACCGATTTGCCCGAACCTCCCGTTGACCTGCCTCAGACCGAGTACAATTTCGACGATACTCCTTACAAGGCAAGGGTTTATCAGGGCTTTGGCAAAGCCGACAGAAGTGCCGAGCTTATTTACGGTCCCAACATTGCCGACTGGCCTGAACAGATCTCCATGACAGACAACCTGCTCATCAAAGTTGCTTCCGCAATATACGACCCTGTTACAACTACCGATGAGCTTATTCCCTCCGGCGAAACCTCCTCTTATCGCTCCAACCCCATCAAGCTTTCCGAGTTTGCCCTGTCACGCAAGGATCCTGCCTATGTTGGTCGTGCCAAGGAGGTTCTTGAAATTGAACGTCTGCGCCGTATTGACCCAGCTGATCCCAGAGTCGTTTCTGCCATGGAAGGCTTTGATCCCTCCACTACCGCTTACGGCAGCATGGTAATGGCTATCCGTCCCGGTGACGGTTCCGCCCGTGAACAGGCTGCTTCCTGCCAGCGTGTGCTTGGCGGTGCTGCCAACCTGTGCGAAGATTTTGCCACCAAGCGTTATCGCAGCAACGTCATCAACTGGGGTATGGTGCCCTTCACCTATCGTGGTGTTGAGCAGCTGAACATTCAGCCCGGTGATATGATTTACGTCGAAGGCATCAAGTCTGCTCTCGAAAACGGAGATGACAGCATTGAGGCTGTTCTTATTCAAAACGCCGAAAAGAAGGTCATAACCCTGCTGATGGAGAATCTGGCAAAGGAAGACCGCGATATCATTCTGGCAGGTTGTCTTATCAATTATTACGCTCAGTAAGGAGCAGAATATGAAAAAAGTCTTTACCGGTCCCCTGTTTCATGGCATAGACGATTTAAACACTCTTGGCGAATATCTCGTCCCACGGTATAAATCCTGTATTGCAGGCGAGCACATTGACCTGCAGATTGGTGAAGCAAGGTTTTTTGCACTGGTTCTGAGCGGCACTGTCCAATGTCAGTACGGTATTTTCAAAAAAGGCCAATGTTTTGGACTTTGCTACGCTCTGACCGGCAGGGATCCGGCGGACTTCACAGCAAGAACCAAGTCCAGGATCGTTTTGCTTCCCGGCGACTTTTTCACCTCACCGGCTAACGTACCTGTCGAGCTTAAAGAAAAGCTTTTCTCCAATGCGCTCATGCTGCTGGCAGATGAACTTACCGCTGAACGTCAAAGGACGTTTCTTCTGGGTGTTCACGGCATAAGGCAAAGGCTGACTGCCTATCTTAAAACCGTTTACGACCAATGCGGCAGCCCCTATCTGGATATTCCGTTCAACCGCAACCAGCTTGCTGAGTATCTTGCTGTTTCACGCCCTTCCCTGTCGAGGGAATTATGCACTCTTCGTGACGGGGGTATACTTGAATTTGACGGACGCTCCATTAAAATACTGAATGCCGAAAAACTTTTCAGTTGACGAAAGGCTGATATTTTGAAAAAACTACTAACTCTGTTTCTTATTGTTTCCTTGATTCTGCTGACCGGCTGCGGCAGCAGCCCGGAAACCGAGGACGTCGGAAATCTCAAAATAACCTGCACCACATATCCCGTTTATCTGCTTTGCTCAAAGGTAGTTGAAGGTATTGACGGTGTGGACGTTTCTCTGCTCATTGATCAGGATTTGAGTTGTGTCCACGACTATTCCCTGTCTGTCAATGATATGAAAAAGCTGGACAGCTGTGATGTGGTTCTGCTCAGCGGTGCCGGGTTTGAGTTTTTCCTTAATGATGTTGACTTGTCTGCAAAAGCAGTATACGATTGTTCTGCAGGTATTGAACTGCTCTGCAGCGACGGTCACAGCCACGAACACGGGCACGATCATGCTGAGTATGATCCCCACATCTGGCTTGACCCGGAAAACGCTGCTATGATGGCAAAGAACATTGCAGAAGCTCTCAGCACTTACCTGCCCGGCGACACATTGATGGCCAATGCCGAAAGCTACGGCGACACGCTGGTTACGCTGAAAGCCGATCTGAACTCTAGATTGGAAAACCTGTCCTGCCGTGAGCTTATAACCTTTCACGACGGTTTTGCCTATTTCGCAAACGCTTTTGAACTTACCACTTTGAAGTCGATCGAAGAAGAATCCGGAAGCGAGGCTTCTGCCGCTGAAATGGCAGAGATAATCTCCCTTATAAACGAGCACAGCATTCCTGCTGTTTTTACCGAAGTCAACGGCTCCACCGCAACAGCAGAAGCTATTGCCCGTGAAACCGGCGCAGCCGTTGCTTCACTTAATATGATGATTTCCTCAAGCGGCACCGGATCCGGGGATCCTTACTGCGATATCATTACCGCCAATGTCGAATCAATTCTTGAGGCTTTAGGTTAAATTATGAGAAACATAAAACACAACAGCAGCGAATGCTCAGGTTCCTGCTGTCTTGCCGTCCACAATCTTGGTGCATCTGCAGAGGGCGAAAACATATTCCACGATGTAAGCTTTCATGTCCACTGCGGTGAGATCGTTGCGCTCATCGGCCCCAACGGCGCAGGCAAAAGCACCCTTATAAAATCACTGCTTGGTCAAAGGGAGTATAGCGGCAGCATCACCTTTACTCCTGCCGGGGGAGGATCTCAGCGACCTCTCATAGGATACGTTCCTCAAAGCCCGAGCTTTGACCGTGGCGAGCCTGTAAGCGTGCTTGATCTGTTTTCCATGTGTATGACAAAGCGTCCTGTATTTCTGCCTGTAAAAAAGAGCATACGCAGCGATGTAATTGATTGTCTTTCCCGGGTGAAGGGCGAAAGCCTGATAGATAAGCGCATCGGAGCTCTGTCTGGCGGCGAGCTGCAGCGAGTGCTGCTGGCTTTGGCTCTCGAGCCTGTCCCCCATATGCTGATACTCGACGAGCCTATGAGCGGCATAGATGTTGAGGGTATGCAGCGGCTAAAGGAAATGCTTGACGAGATTCGGGTCAAATACGATCTGTCTATCCTTATCACCACCCACGACTTTGCGTCTCTGGAGGGCTTTGCAGACAAGGTTCTGCTGCTAAAGGATACCATTATCAAGGCCGGTTCCCCCTCCGATGTGCTGTCATCGGCAGAGTTTCGCCGTGTTTTCAATCTGGGAGGTGAGCTGTGATGGAGCTTTGGTATTCCATAATCGAGCTGCTGCCTTTTGAATGGGCTCAGAGCGGCGGAATGTACTTTATGAAAAACGCCCTGCTGGCAGTTATCCTCATGTCACCCCTGTTCGGTCTGCTGTCCACCATGATAGTAACCAACAAGATGTCCTTTTTCTCAGATGCACTTGGTCACAGCGGATTTACAGGCATAGCCATCGGTGCGCTGTGCGGACTTGCCAATCCCCTTTGGTTTGCCGCTGCTCTGGCTGTAGCCTTTGCGGTATTGTTTTCCCTGGTACGCAGAAAGTCCAACTTTTCCAGCGATACCATAATCGGCGTATTCTCTTCCACTGCTGTCGCATTGGGCATATTTATATCCACCATTGGCGGCAGAAGCTTTACCAAGTTTAACACTTACCTTATCGGCGACATACTCAGCGTCAATCCCAACGAACTGCTTTTGCTGCTGATTACTCTGATTTGTGTCACGGTACTTTGGGTGATCGGCATTAACAGGCTGACTCTGGCTTCGGTACACCCTGCATTGGCCGAAAGCCGTGGAGTAAAGGTCTTTGCCTATGAAACCATCTTTTCCGCCATTATCGCTCTGGTTGTTACCATGGCCATGACATGGGTAGGTCTGCTGGTTATCAATTCTCTGCTGATACTTCCCGCCGCATCTGCCAGAAACATCGCAGGAAATATGAGAAAGTATCACCTTTTCTCCGTCCTTGGTGCCCTTGTATGCGGTCTTGCAGGTTTGTTTCTGTCATACTATGTCGGTTCATCTTCAGGTGCCGCCATATCACTGTTTTTGGCACTGTGGTTTGCGGTCACATTTGTGATTGGAAAGAAAAAAGCATAAAAAAGGAGCCTGTACAGGCTCCTTTTTATTTGAGATGAAATGTGCGGAACGGTCAAGACCGTTCCCTACAACACTACCGTAAAACCATGCAAGTTAAGTCAGCAAAATGATAGTGTGAACTCAATCCAGCTTCAGGTCGCCTTCTTTGATCCAGCCTATCTTACGGCAGACAAGACCAAGTGCCCAGCAGATAACTCCGGGAAGCACAAAGCAAACAAGTACAAGACCAATCCAGTCCATAGCCGTGATGGAATCCTTGACTCCGGCAGCAATATCATTGAGCCAGCCTGTATAAACGCCTATCTGACCCACAAGACCGCAGGTGCCCATGCCGGAGGAAACGGCAGCACCGTTCATTTCAAGCTTGAAAATACAGGTGGCAATGGGACCGGTAATGGCAGAGGTAACGATGGCAGGGATCCAGATTTTGGGGTTCTTTACGATGTTGCCCATTTGGAGCATGGACGTGCCGATACCCTGTGCCACAAGACCGCCCCAACGGTTTTCACGGAATGACATAACTGCAAAGCCTACCATATTTGCGCAGCAGCCTGCAACGGCGGCTCCGCCTGCAAGACCGGTAAGTCCAAGTGCTGCACAAATGGCTGCACTGGAAATGGGCAGGGTAAGTGCAATACCGACGATAACGGATACGATGATGCCCATAAGGAAAGGATGCAGCTCGGTAGCCCACATGATAAGCTGACCAACGGCGCTGGCAGCGGTACCAATGGGTTTTGCAATAAGTGCTGCGGTGCCGATGCCGATGAGAATAGTAACGATGGGGGTAACAAGAATGTCTACCTTGGTTTCACCGGCGACCATTTTGCCAAATTCGGCAGCTATGATGGCTACGAACAGAACAGCCAAAGGTCCGCCTGCACCGCCCAGAGCGTTGGTGGCAAATCCTACGGGTATGAGCGAGAACAGCACGAGGTTGGGTGCCTGCAGAGCATAACCGATGGCAACAGCCATGGCGGGACCAACCATAGCGGAGCACAGGCCGCCTATTGTATAGCCTGTTTCACCGAGAGTTGCGGTAAGGAAACCGACATTGAACTGGGTGCCGATGGTATTCAGAATAGTGCCTATAAGCAGGGAGCAAAAAAGGCCCTGAGCCATGGCACCAAGTGCGTCAACGCCGTAACGCTTTGCGGAAAATACGATATTTTTCCTCTTCAGAAACGCCTTGAATTTTGACATCTTTCTTCACCTTTACATATACAAATAAGTCTTGATAGGTGTCAAGACACATATCAAGACTTATTATACCTATATGGTGAAATTTGTCAATCAGCTACTTGTACAAAAATCCTGCCGATTCCAAAGCAGCTTTGACTCTTTCGACAGTCTCCACATCCGGGCACTGAAGCGTATGCAGATGAACGCCGCCCGTCAGGGACGAAAGCAGCTGAACTCCGCCTTCTTCGGTGCTTTTGATAAACCTGGAAACATCATAACGAGAGCTAAGGTCAAGCTGCCCTGTAAGCTGGCCATAAACCTGATGCTCCACAATAACGTCTATGACACGGCACCCGTTGTCGACCATAATGTTAAGCTCAGCTTCCGTATCAGCTGCATTGTGGACGCAGGCCAAGGCAGTGACAACGCCTGATGGCTTGCGCTTCATTACATATCCCCGAGGAGTTGCTTCTATCTCCTCCCCGCCTGCACGAAGCAAAGCAATATCGCCCACGATGACCTGACGGCTGACAGAAAACTTTGACGCCAGCGCAGTTGCACTGATTGGTGCACCGCTTGACTGAAGCAGGATTTTTTTCAATTCTTCTCTGCGTGTTTCTGCATTCATGGGACAGCTCCTTGTATTATTTTGAATTGTTTTTCAGCAGGTCGTAGCGGATATCCCAAAGCTTCTGGGAAAGGTCAACATAGTAGTTATGGGGATTGTCGAAACGCTTTACCTCGTCCCAAAGTGTGTCTACCTGCTGAGCGCAGTACGACTTGATCTCGTCAAGAGTGGGGCACTGATAGACCTGCTTGCCGCCGATGAATACAGGCACCTGCAGCTCCTTGGCTGAGAAATCATAGACATTTTTGGTTTTCCATGTGACCTCGGGGTCAAATATCAGCAGCTCTCCGGAATCGTCAACGACCTCGTCGTGAACGGTCATATAGTCGGCAATGGCTTTGCCTGTGTCGTTGCCGAACAGGCGATAAACCTTTTTGTGATGGGGAACGGTTATCTTTCCCACGTTTTCACTGATTTTGATTTTGGGTATTACCTTTCCCTGCTCGTCTTCAACGGCTACCAGCTTATACACACCGCCGAAAACAGGTTCGCTTCGGGCAGTGATAAGTCTTTCGCCCACGCCAAAGCAATCTATCTTTGCGTCCTGCAGCATCAGATCCTGGATTATGTACTCATCAAGAGAGTTGGAAACAGTGATGGTACACTCGGTCCAGCCGGCATCGTCCAGCATCTTACGGGCTTTCCGTGTCAGATAGGCGATATCGCCGGAGTCGAGACGTATTCCGCATTTGGTTATGCCCATTGGCTTCAGCACATCATTGAAAGCACGAATTGCATCGGGTATGCCGCTTTTAAGGGTGTTGTATGTGTCCACCAGCAAGGTTGCGTTGTTTGGATAGATCTCGCAGTAGGTTTTGAAGGCTTCATACTGGGTGTCGAACATCTGAACCCAGGCATGAGCCATGGTGCCGCCGGCTTTTACACCGAAAAGCTGGTCGGAGATGGTACATGCTGTGCCGGCACAGCCGCCTATATATGCAGCTCTGGCACCGAGAATGGCACCGTCCGCACCCTGAGCACGACGGGAACCGAACTCAAGCACGGTTCTTCCCTGGGCTGCACGGCATATGCGGTTTGCCTTGGTTGCAATAAGGCTCTGGTGGTTGATGCACAGGAGCATATATGTCTCCAGCAGCTGAGCCTGAATGGCAGGAGCACGAACTGTAATCAGCGGCTCTTTGGGGAAAACGGGAGTGCCTTCGGGAACTGCCCAGATATCGCCGGTGAACTTGAAGTCTCTGAGATATTCCAAAAACTCCTCAGAAAACAGGTTCCGGCCACGAAGATACTCGATATCTTCATCACTGAAATGCAGGTCGTTGATATAGTCTATAACCTGTTCAAGGCCGGCAGCGATCGCAAAACCTCCGTTGTCGGGCACGGCACGGAAAAACAGGTCAAAGTAAGTCATTCTGTCTTTATAACCGTACTTGAAATAACCATTGGCCATGGTAAGCTCATAAAAGTCGCAAAGCATGGTCAGATTAAGATTGTCTTTAGTATTCATTTTTCTTTAACTCCGTTTAGTTTTCGCAAATTTTGCAATTATTCTACAACCTTTGCGCACGCAAAGCAATCCCTTTTTTCGGTTGCCAAAAAATAAACAATATAATTTAGATGAGTAAAGTGTATTTACAGGTGTAAAGACACTTTTGCGAGGATTTCAATTCATTTGACTATGAGTTTTCAATTTGGTAAAATGATTTGCGGAAGTGATCAAATGGAATTTTTAAGCATATTTGCAAAAATGGCTGAGCTTTTTCTGGTTATCGTCATAGGCTTTGCGGCCTTTCGGTTGAAGGCTGTAGACGCCGGAACCAGTAAAATGCTGTCCCGGGTTGTCATATACATAACCCTGCCATGCTACATGATATCGTCGGTAACTGCCAGTTCGAACATTCCTACCGGCGGTGAGATAATGGGGCTGCTGGCCGTTGCAATACTGTCACAGGGACTTCAGCTGGCTGTGGCGTTCATAGTACCTCGATTTATGGGTCTGCCCAAAGACAAACGGGGTATATACAGCTTTATGATAGCTTTCGGAAACGTGGGGTTTATAGGCTTTCCCACCGTAACCGCAATTTTGGGGCAGGAAGCGATTTTCATAAACACTGTACTTAATCTGCCATTCAATGTTCTGTCATATTCTGCAGGTGTATTATTCCTTGTTAGCGGCGACCAAAAGCCGGATTTGAAGCGTCTTATCTCCCCTGCTGCGGTGGCGGCCGTAGCTGCATTGATCCTTGCTTTTGTCAAACCGACCGTACCCGACATCGTCAACAATGCGCTGACACTTTGCGGCCAGGTCACTACCCCTGCAGCCCTGCTCATAATCGGTATGACGCTGGGTTCAATGCCCATTAAGGAAATGTTCGGCGGATGGCGGGTTTATCTGGCTTCTTTCGTGCGGCTGATAGTGACTCCCCTGCTGCTGATGCTGATACTGCGTACCTTTGTCACCGACCCGATGGTTTTGGCATGTGCGGTAATAATATGCGGCATGCCCGTTGCCACCAACGGCACCATGCTGTGCCTTGAATACGGTGCCGACCCGAAAAACATGTCACAGGCTACGTTTATAACAACGGTATGTTTCCTGTTTACAACTCCGCTGCTGGCAATGCTGGTGGCATAAAAAACAGCCGCAAAGGGAGTTGGTCACAGGGATATGCCCAACTCCCAGAGATATAGATTTGCGAAGCAAATCTGTGGTATACGCCGATGGCGTGTGAAATAGGCTTCGCCTGTGATATATTTTCTGCGAGAATATTGATGTAAAGGACGATATCCGAGGATATCGTCCTTTAAAAATTCAAATCATCACGAAGTGATACATCAACATGCCGCAGGCATATATCACATTGCGTCAGCAATATTTCACATTTCCGGAGGAAATATATCATTTTCCCGTCAGGGAAAATATCATTGGAGGTTGCGGAAATCCCTTTCCGCAACCTCCTAAGGCAGCTGTTTTTATGAAATCGTTTTGTAGATTTCCACAAGTTCCTTTCGGGATGAAACACCAAGTTTACTGTATATGTTTTTATTGTGGAATTTCAGAGTGTTCTCTTTGATGTTCAGTTCCGCCATGATCTCTTTGGTGGTAAGACGGGCAATATAAGCTTCAAAAATCAGGCGTTCGGTTTTTGTTAATGTTTCTATCCCGTTCATAAAAGCCTTCAGCCTTTCGTCATCGCCGGAATCTGCCGAATCTGTTACACCTGTCATGTTCTCTGCATTTGCGGTTTCGACGGGAACACTGTCCTGAGCCGACTGCTGTTCTATTGCAAGCTCCTTCAATCTATCGGTTTCACTGACCATAAGATGTACTCCCAGCAAAAACATCTCGCTGATGATGTAGGAAATTGAAAGCATCTCAAACTGCATGTTACACAGCTGTTCAATGAACCATACTCCGATGTTTACAAAAACCGCAATTATCAGAATCACCGCATGGGCTGATGAATCCAAACGTGACCGGACTGAAGCACGGATTATAACGACAACCATCGAAACAAAGTATCCAAGCAAATAGACCAGATAAAGCGGATGCAAGGGGCCGTATTCTTTAACCAGCGTTGAAACACCGTCAACAACCTTGAATGATACTTCCCTGTAATAAATGCCCACGATGCCCTGACTTGCAGTTATAAGGAAAACGATGAATGAGATGCAAATCAATACACCCGGCAACCATTTGTGGTATTCCGTGTTGGAAACATTGATTATTATCATCAACATGGAAAGCGGCAAAAATACCGACCCCAGGTATGCCAGCCGGTTTGCCATAAGCGCCTGTTCAAGATTCAATGATACCGACAGCAGAAAGTATCCGACATTTACCACTATCACAGCCGAAAACAGCAAAACAAACCATACGCTCTTACTGCGTGCAAGTTTCAAGTATAATGGCAGCAACAAAACTGCAATAACCGCAGCAGCTGCATATATGCAAGACAAGCTTGCATTCTTTTCATCAACTGCACTGCAGCCGGATATATGTAGCATAAGAAGCAACAGAATGGGAAAAAATATATAATTTTTCTTCAAAATACTTCACCCGATCCATTGTTTTTTATAAACCACACCTTTCCCACACTTTTTACTGTTCCCACACCATAAGTGTGGCTACAACTGCAAATATGACTATATAGTTATGAAGGAGAAAGATGTGTTACACTCAATAACATTTATATTATATCACAACTTGGTTATTGCTTCAAGGAATACAATACTTGAAATATTAGTGAAAGAAAATTTTGAAAGCTATGACTAAAAAGGGATTTGGGCATATCCCTATGACCAAATCCGGCAGACTGTCAACGCAAAGCGTTAACAAGCTAATCCGTTCCTTACTGCTAAAAACTCAAAAGCAAACCAACGAAGTGTTTGCTTGTGGGAGAGGAAATGCAGCACTGCGTTTGAGCGTTTGGGTTTATCCAAACGCGGTATTGGCAGTGCTTGCATCGACGAAGCGGATTGCCACGTCGCTTCGCTCCTCGCAATGACATTGACGGTACTTTTTTTACAAGCTGTAAAGGACGATATCCTCGGATATCGTCCTTTAAAACTCAAATCATCACGAAGTGATACGTCAACATGCCGCAGGCATATATCACATTGCGTCAGCAATATTTCACATTTCCCATGGAAATATATCACTTTCCCGTCAGGGCAAATATCATTGGAGGTTGCGGAAATCCCTTTCCGCAACCTCCTAATAGTCAGGGTGTTCAGCAAAGATCAATTATTCGCCTTCGTGCATGATATGGTGGTCAATAGCGGTGGCAGCGTTCTTGCCGGCACCCATGGCCAGGATAACAGTGGCAGCGCCGGTAACGGCATCGCCGCCGGCATAGACGTTTTCACGGGAGGTCAGACCAAAGTCGTCGGCTACGATGCAGCCCTTACGGTTGGTATCGAGACCTTCGGTGGTGTTCTTAATGAGGGGGTTGGGGCTGGTACCGATGGACATGATGACAGTGTCAACAATGATGCCGAAATCGGAACCTTCCTTAACAACGGGGGATCTTCTGCCGGACGCATCAGCTTCGCCCAGTTCCATCTTGACGCACTTGATGGCGCAGACGTTGCCGTTTTCGTCGCCGATGATCTCAACGGGGTTGGTCAGCAGTTTGAAGATAACGCCCTCTTCCTTGGCATGATGGACTTCTTCTGCTCTGGCAGGAAGTTCTTCTTCGCCGCGGCGATAGACAATGTAAACTTCCTCTGCACCGTAACGCAGTGCGCAGCGGGCTGCGTCCATTGCGACGTTGCCGCCGCCGATAACAGCGACTTTCCTGCCCTTGCGGATAGGAGTCTTGCTGCCTTCTTCGTAGGCCTTCATCAGGTTGGTACGGGTAAGGAACTCGTTGGCAGACAGAACGCCGTTCAGGTTCTCACCGGGAATGTTCATGAAAGAAGGCAGGCCGGCACCGGTGCCGACGAATACGGATTCGTAGCCTTCGTCAAGCAGTTCATCGATAGTGATGGACTTGCCGACAACAACGTTGGTGTGGATAGTAACGCCCAGCTCTTCCAGGTTGGCAACTTCCTTGGCAACGATTTCTTTGGGCAGACGGAACTGAGGAATGCCGTAAGCCAGAACGCCGCCGGTTTTGTGCAGAGCTTCGAAAATGGTAACCTCATAGCCCTTCTTTGCAAGGTCGCCTGCGCAGGTCAGACCTGCGGGGCCGGAACCAATAACAGCAACCTTGTGGCCGTTGGGTTCGGGCTTTACGGGAGGCTCGGTAACATTGGCGTTGTGCCAGTCGGCTACGAAACGCTCGATACGGCCGATACCGACAGCTTCGCCCTTGATGCCGCGGACGCACTTGGATTCACACTGGGATTCCTGAGGACATACACGGCCGCAGACTGCGGGCAGAGAGGAGGACTCGGAAATGATATTGTAGGCGGCTTCGAAATCGCCGGCTACTACCTGCTCGAGGAACTTGGGGATCTGGATGGCAACGGGGCATCCGGATACGCAGGGGCTGTTTTTGCAGTTGAGGCAGCGCTGTGCCTCGTCGATGGCCTGTTCGGCAGTATAACCCAGAGCAACTTCTTCAAAGTTGTTTCTGCGGATCTCTGCAGGCTGCTCGGGGATAGGATTCTTGGTCATGGACATGTTAGGCATTATTCGGCTACCTCCTTGTTCAACAGGTTGCAGGCTTCTTCATAGGCGTGCTTTTCGAACTCTTTGTAGACGCCGCCTCTTCTCATAGCTTCGTCGAAATCGACCTTGTGGCCGTCGAAGTCGGGACCGTCGACACAGGCGAACTTGGTCTCGCCGCCAACGGTAAGACGGCAGCCGCCGCACATGCCGGTACCATCGATCATGATGGGGTTCATGCTGACGGTGGTGGGAATATCATACTTCTTGGTGGTGAGGCAGACGAACTTCATCATGATCATGGGACCGATGGTGATAACTTCGTCGTACTTCTCGCCGGAAACGATGAGTTCTTCAAGAGTTTTGGTAACAACGCCGGGACGGCCGTAGGAACCGTCATCGGTGCAGACATACAGGTTGTTGCAGACGCTCTTGAATTCTTCTTCAAGGATAACGAGGTCTTTGTTTCTGAAACCGATGATAGCATCGACTTCGCAGCCGGCTTCAAAGATTTCTTTGGTAACGATGTAGGAAATGGCGCAGCCGACACCGCCGCCGACAACAGCGTATCTCTTACCCTTTTCAAACACGGTGGGGTTGCCAAGAGGACCGACAAAGTCGGGAATGTAGTCGCCTTCGTTCATCATGCTCAGCTTCTTGGTGGTTGCACCAACGGGCTGGAAGATGATGTCGAGGGTACCCTTTTCACGGTCGTAACCGGCTACGGTAAGGGGAATTCTTTCGCCGTCTTCCTCAACGCGGAGGATAACGAACTGTCCTGCTCTGGCCTTTCTGGCAACGAAAGGAGCCTCAATGGTCATAGACACGACAACAGGATTAAGCTGTTTCTTATTGACTATTTTGAACATTATGTTCCTCCTGTACACATTAATTAAATGTATTTACTCACTAATTTTTAATTATAACAGCATTGTCCATTTTTTCAAGTAAAATGTGCAGTCCAAAATTCACCTGTTTTCGTCACTTTTCACAATTCACTGTTTGCTTTTTTATGAACAACATTGATTTTGGATTCGATTAAACAAAATTACTGAATTTCTTTCGGCAGATGGGAACTTTTGGTCTGTTTATCCGTCAAAAGAGACAAAGAAAATTTAAAGGAGAATGAAAAATGAAAAGGAAACTCTTAGCTTTATTGCTGGCAAGCCTTGTTATTCTTTCCCTCTTGGTCGGCTGTGGGGCAGGCTCCTCTCAGAAGTCTGCAGACTACGACATGGTGGTTGAAGAATCCGCAGGCGAATACTTTTCCACTTCGGATTCCGCACCTGCCGAGCCGGAAGCACCTATGGCAGCACCGGAAGAGGAAAGCATAATGTCCAACTCCCAGTCCGAAACCGGCGGAGACGCCATCAACGGAGGCGGTGAGGCCGACCTGTCGGAAAAGATCATCTATTCCATGGACGCACACATCGAAACCATGGATTTCGACGGTTCTATCGAAAAGGTGTCTGAGCTGCTGGAACGGTTTGGCGGTTTTGTTGAAAACTCTTCTGTCAGCGGCGTTGACCTGTACAGCCGTGAAAGAGGCTACACCGTCACACGTTACGCCGATTACACCCTGCGTATCCCCTCGGAAAACTACGGCGGTATGACCGAATCGCTGTCCGAAATCGGAAACGTGACAAACCGAAGCTCCTATGCAGAAAACATCACCACTCAGTTTTATGACAGTCAGTCCCGTCTTAATGCCTACCGCACAGAAGAAGAACGTCTGCTGAGCATGCTGGAAAAGGTGGAAGATGTTGAGTCAATGATCGTCATTGAAGAGCGTCTTTCCGAAATCCGTTACCAGATAGAAAACCTGGAAACAAAGCTGCTTAATTGGCAGCGGCAGGTGGATTACAGCACGGTTTATCTGTATATTGAGGAAGTGGCCGTACTGACCGAAGAAAAGCCCATTGTGCGCACATATTGGGAACAGGTGGCAGACAGCTTTACCGACTCTCTTCAGGGCATAGGACGATTCTTCAAGCAGCTGCTCAAGGGTTTTGTAGGCGCGCTTCCTGTGCTGGTACTGCTGGCAGTGGTGGCAGCCGTTGTTTTGGTGATCGTTAAAAAGATCAATACAAAACGCAAGAAAAAAAAGATGATGAAGCAGCAGAATAATACCGAAAAAGACAACACTGATGCATAAATATAAACTCCCTCTGAAGCAATCGCTTCAGAGGGAGTTTTTCTTATTTCTCCTTGGACGGCAGTCTTACGGTTATGCCGCACTCGGTGTGATAATGGCCTTCCAGATCCTGGCCCCAACATGCAATATCTACAAGGTGTTCGCCGTTTTCGATACGCTTGTCGTAGATGTAGCCACCGGTTATGGTCGCATCAGGAGCGGCGCCATGGGTGGATATTCTGGCTCCCTTTTCCTTCAATTCAGGCACCTTGAAGAAATAGCTGGGACGGTAAAAGTCTTCCGGGAAAGGATTGGTCTGTTTATCTTCAGGGAAGTCATTGACCATTCTCCAGTTGACCTTGGTAACAAAACCATCGTCACCCATCCAGTTAGTTACCATACGCAAGCAGAAGTTTCTGCCTGTGAAGTTATAGAAGCCCGGCTGGTCAGCTCTGAAATGGAGCATTGTTGTGTCGGGTACGCCGTATTCGTCGTATTCCATGTGCTCCATGTTTCCTGTCAGCAGTCTGTCACGCAGATCCTGCATGGACATATTCATAAAATCCATACCGTGCATACGCAGCATAGCCATCTGGGTCATGGGTACTTCCGCAGTGGCGGGCAGATATTCGCCAACATTTACATCTTCCCAGTACAAAGTTTCGCTGCCACGGATTTTTTCCTTTTCCCAATAGCTCTTAAGCAGTTCAAGATCCTTCTGCTCATAGTGATAAGGCACTCTGGACTTATGGGGATCAAATCTCATCTCGTCAGGCTTGCCGTCTTTGCGGCGAGCATACATCTGAGGGAATCGGTTGATGCTCTTGCCCACTACTTCGCCATGCTGGTTAACCAGTTCAGTCTCGATTATGGTAATGAATACACGAATGGGGCTGCCGTTTTTGTCGGTCACGTCCACGATGTCCACCTTTGGTTCGCCTCTGGTGATGTCGTCGCCGGCAAGGATGGGCTTGTAATACTGAATCTCATGGTCGTAAGCGTCGCCGGGTATCTGACCGTCTCTTGGTGCATGGTTGCCGAATACAGGAGGCAGCATTACCATATTCTCGGCATTTACATAGCCGGGATATACGGGAAGTCCACCATACCAAGTACTTTTTGCGTACTCAACATCGTTGTAAAGAGGGTCAAACCTGTTGACACATGCAGCATACAGCAGCACGCAGGGTTCCCAAAGGGCATAGCGTTCCAAAACAGGCTTTTTCCTGTTGGCAAACTCTGCCGGAGGTCCGCCCATTTTGCCTGCTTTTACGGCTTCAAGAGCCGCTTCTTCCTCAGGTGTGTACACACCGGGATAGAATATCTCATAATCGTTAATATTCATTTTCAATCTTCCTCAAAACAGTTTATCTGGAGATAAATCTGTCGTATGCGCCCTGCTGGATCTCAACACAGCGGTCGATGTTCATACTCTTCAGATGGTCAACAAATCCACTCCACTCGGTTTCAAGATCAAGCTCACCCATGATAAATCTGGGAATGTTTTCGCTGGCATAGGTGGCAATATCGGAGGCAAGAGAGTTGTATTCTTCACTCTCTGCAGAGTTCAGTGAAGCGTTGGAAACATACTCTCCGTCGAAGCTGTTGAGCCAGGTGGCCATGGTCTCCAACTGCAGCTGGTTGTAGCTGAAAGCAGTCTTCTGCGCAGTGGTAACACCCATGAATACGCCGGATACGGCAGCCATGGACAGCACATTGCTGGGAGACAGGCCAAGCTCGTTGTTCAGAACCTTTTCGGTAAGCTGTATCTCGCCATCCACCATTTCCCAAGTGTCGCCTTCCTTACCGAAGTTATAGATACGCTGACCAGCTTCGGAGAAGAAATAGTCCACCAGGCTGATGGCAAGCTCAGGATTTTCGCACCCCTCAAAGATGCACAGAGTGTCGTCACCAAACAAGGTAGCTTTACCGGTATGGTCCTTTTCTCCCTCGTTCTTAACAAGGTTGGGTACAGCAACTACGGGAATACCGCCTTCAACATAGGATTCATAAGCGGTAAGGTCGTTGGCGTTGGCGCCCCAAACTGCGGTTCTGTTATTGGATATTTTTTCAACCTTTTCCTTGGACATGGGGTCGAATACGATGGACATGAAGTCCTCTTCAATAATGCCGTCGGCATACCATTCAGCCAGCATGGAGAGGTATTCTTTATATTTATCGGTGGCAAGAGAGCATTCTACAACACCGTCGTGTACAAGGTAAGGCAGTGCAGACTGGCCTACGTTGAAACCCGCAACATCGTAACCGCCGGTGATGCCGTCAGCGTAGCACTGCTGGTTCATATGATAGGCAACATCGCAGCCGTATTCGGTCTGGCACAGACGGAGCCATGCATCCAGTTCGTCATAGGTGGTGGGAACTTCCACACCCTGTTCTTCCAACCAGTCAGCTCTGGTAACAAAACCACTGCGGGCTGGTATGGTCTCGTTGAGCGCGCAGAAATTGAGTATGTAACCGCCATCAGACTTGGCTTGACGAGCAACCTCGGGATCGGAATTGATAACTTCCATATAGTTGGGAGCAAATTCATCCATGTAAGGAGTCAGATCCAAAAATACCTCGTCCTCAAAGCCTTTGACGACGCCACCGGAATATACCATGCCTGCATTGACAAGAATATCGGCACATTCACCGCCTGCCATGTAAAGGTTAAACTGCTCGGAGAAAACTTCGTGAGAAACTTCAGTGAAATCCAGCTCAATGCCGGTCTGTTCCTGAAGCCACTGAATGGCAGAGAATTCGGTATAGCTGCTTATTCCCAACTGAGCTACTGCTCCTCTGGTGTTGGGGCCACGGGTGTAGACGGTCAACGTGGTGGGTTCTTCAACCAGAGGGAAGGTTACCACAGAGGAACCAAAAAGCTTAAAACCCTCAGACACCGGTTCGGTTTCTTCTTCGGGTACAGGTTCTGCCTCCGGTTCGGCAGGTGCTTCCTCTGCCGGTTCTTCCGGTGCAGGGGCTTCGGATACCTGCTGGCTTTCAGCAGGTGCAGTGCTTTCCTCGGCAGCCTTATCGGCTCCGCAGCCGGAAAATACTGAAACCAGCATCATAGCAACCAAAAACAGTGCAATTATTGATTTCTTCATATATGTATCTCCTTTCAACATTTCGATGTGATAATATGTTACCATATCATCACATTTTTTTCAACTTCTTCACACACTAAATATACAAAAACAAAACAGGCTGCCAATATGGCAGCCTGCTTCGTTGGATTGGAGAGATCCAGTGAAAAAAGGAAGATTAAAAATACAAGGAGGGAAAATCGGAAGCAACTGCTTCACAAATTCTCCACATTCATCATACACCAACATCTACTTGTTTAATAGATACAATTTGTATCCAGTGTGTGCATTTTGTGTTGTTTGTGTTAAAGTATCAAGACAGTTATCAGCCACAAAACCGCAGTCAGAGCGGCTCCCATGGCAAAAAAAGCAGGTGCCGGTATGCGATGTATCAATTTTCGTGAGTTTTGGCGAATGTATCCGTCTGCCACACGGCAGGCTTCTTCAAGCACACGCTGCGCACTGACACCTTTTTGACCAAGTGCATCGTCTTTGACAAAGAAGATTGCCTGTTCAAAGTATCTTATATCCGGCGAACGGACAACAATAACTCTTTTGGAAACGCCTTTTACCAACATTCTGCCTCCCCTGCTGTATTCTACTGTTACATTTTTTCCCAAAAATTCGGATGATATACAAAATCTGCTTGTGATTCTGAGGCACCAGGATCAGCTTTGCTGAACTTGGTGCCGTGAGGATCCGTATTTATTCAGAGAAACGGATTGCCACAAAAAAAGCCATCCTGTCGGATGGCATTTTTCTCGCAATGACATATCCGTTACACGAACAGCATTACTTAGTTTATTCAATTTCAATTGCGACGTAATGGTATTCGTATCCGTCGAAGGTTTCCTCAGCAATCAAAAGTATTGTTTCGCCCTTTACCGGCTCCATATCACCAAATACGGATCGAGGCAGATACACCTGAGTTTCTTCGCCGTTGTTTTCAACCTTGATATATAATCCGTTTTCGGCAGGCTCAACGTAAGTTATCTCACCGGCAACTTCGACTTCCGTTATCGCAGATTCTTCCGCAACGGATTCTTCCTCGGCATCTTCACTTACGGGAGCAAGCGGTGCGCCATCTGCAATATCGTGTAAAATACCCGCTTCTTCTGCCGGTAACTCATCTGCTGTTGCGACGATTCTTGATTCCGGAACAGGTGCTGCAGGTGCTTCTTCCATAACAGGTGCAGGCTCAGCGGCAGGAGCTTCCATAGCCGCCTCTGCAGGTGCGGCATCAAAGGCCGCGGAGTAGCTCATAATATGCTCTGCATTCTTCTGAAGTTCGCTCTCCATCTCGGCAGCAGAGTTTTGGACAACAACTGTCCCGGCTGTTTTATTTGCTCTGCCAAGCAAAGCATCAAATGTTCCCGATGCACCCAACAGCACCAGTGCCACCATTGCGGCGGCAAGTGTTGCATGGCGAAAGGGTATTATCTTTCTCTTTTTCCGATTATTCTCCGATTTTATTTTTGACATTACTCTTGCGGTAAAACCGTCAGGAGCCTTGACCTCAAGGGTTTCGGAGTTGATGGCACGATAGCTTTCCAGCTTAAGGCTGCAAAGTTCACAGGTTGATATATGTTTTTCCACTTCCATCGCTTCTGCTTCAGACAGTTCTCCGTCCAAATATGCAGACAGCACAGGCAAGATTCTTTCACAGCTGTCAGCCACGGGTCATCCCTCCTTTCATTTTATCTGACGAATCGGAACCGAAAAAGTTCCCGTCAGCCGTCAAAAGCTTTCTCATTTGTTCTCTGGCTCTGGCTATTCTTGATTTTACGGTGCCTTCTTTCAGCCCCAACTGTTGTGCTATCTCATCGTAGCTGAGTCCGCCCAGTTCACGGAGCGTCAGAATTTGACGATATTGGGGGTCAAGGCTGTTCATTGCCCGATCCACGGTTTGGCGCAGCTGATCCTGCTCCAGCTTTTGCTGGGGGCTGTACCGTTCGTCCGCTATCTCAAGCTCAGATTCTTCACCATCATCGTCTTCGGTAAACAGCGATACGTTGTTGTTCTTTTTCTCTTTGCGGAGAAAGTCTATGCACACATTTGTGGTAAGTCTGTAAGCCCAGGTTGAAAACTTTGAGTCCATATTGAACCCCTCAAGCCCTCTCCATATGCGAAGAAAAGCCTCCTGTGCCAGATCCTCCGCATCTGTGGGGTTTCCCACCATTCGCAAAGCTATGCTGTATATTCGGTCGCTGTGCATCTCAACCAGCTGTTCAAAGGCGTCCGTATCACCTTTCTTTGCCAGACGAACCAGTTTGCGTTCATCTGCCATATGCTCACCTCAAATCGTTTTTGATTCCCTCGACGATGCTGTAAACATCGCCGGCCGATTCGATTTTTACTATTTTCTCCTTATAGTATCCTGCGTAAGCAACACCATGAAGATACCAGCACAGGTACTTTCTTGCCTCAAGGCAGGCTATATGCTCGCCTTTATCTTCAACCGAAAGCTCAAACTGCTGCAGCGCAGTGTCCATTCTTACAGCAAGAGGCGGTCTTTCAAATTCTTCGCCTTTCAGTGCTGAATTGGCTTCGGCAAATATCCACGGGTCTCCGAAACAGCCTCGGCCTATCATGGCAGCATCACAGCCGGTATAACGCAGGATCCGTGCGGCGGATTTGCCGTCACGGATATCTCCGTTGGCAATGACGGGAATTTTTACCGATTGTTTCACCTTTGCAATAACATCGAGATCGGCTTCACCGGAATACATCTGCGCCCTGGTTCTGCCGTGAACGGTTATGGCAGCGGCCCCTGCCTGCTCAACGACCGCAGCAAGCTCGGGCGCATTTACGCTGCCCTTGTCCCACCCTTTGCGCATTTTGACCGTAACGGGAACGTCAACCGCTTTTACCACTGCTTCCACTATTCTGCCTGCAAGCTCGGGGTTTTTCATCAACGCACTGCCATCGCCGTTGGAAACGATTTTAGGCGTTGGGCAGCCCATATTGATATCTATGAAATCCGCCTCGCCCGACTGCTGTACCAAAACCGCAGCTGCTGCCATTGTATCCGGCTCGCTGCCGAAAATCTGAATACCGTAGGGTATTTGCAGCCCAAAGCGTTTCATAAGAGTTCTTGTCTTTTTGTCCTGATATACCAGTGCCTTGGAGCTTACCATCTCAGACACTGTCCAGCCGGTTCCGTGAGTTTCGCAAACACGTCTGTACGCGGGGTCGGTTACGCCTGCCATGGGTGCAAGACCGAACAGACCGTCTATTTTAATTGTGCCAATATTCATATTGACCTCCGAACATGCCGATTTGGGATAATAGTATCATAAGTCAAATTCAAAAGCAAATCCAACACGGGATGCTTGCAGGTATCAGCAGTAATTTGTCTGTCCAGTGACCTTTTTGATAATAGACAACCAACATTAGTTGTATTAGAATTATTTTATAACAAAATTTGGAGGAAATTGAAATGGCATATCAAATCAATGCAGCCGGCTGTTCCTGCTGCCATCAGTGCAAGGTCAACTGCCCTGTTTCTGCCATCAGATTCAAGGGTTCAAAATACTGGATAGACCCTGAAAAATGTATCGATTGCGGCCTGTGCGCAGAACTTTGCCACAACTGCGTTATCGCAAAAGTCGGCGAAGAACCCAAGGCTGCCGAGAAGCATGAGCTGATTCATCGTGAATGCGATGTTCTTGTGGTTGGCGGCGGCGGCAGCGGCCTTATTGCTGCTGCAAAGGCTGCCTGCGAGACCGGCAAAAAGGTCATCGTCCTTGAAAAGAGCAAAAAATGCGGC
>SVKU01000011.1 GCA_015068245.1 Oscillospiraceae bacterium | reverse complement strand
AAAGCCCCCCTTGTGTAAAGGGGGGTGATTTTTGCGACGCAAAAATCGGGGGGATTGTTAACTTTGCCGTGACCGCCGATCACGCACAACGTAACTTATCACGCCGTAGGGGCGACCTTTGGTCGCCCGCCTGTTACGCACAATGTGACGTTGAATATCGCAGGGGGTGTCACTACTTATTTAGAATTGACATCTTTACCCGATGGTAGTAAAATAAAACATGTTCATTGAAGAAAATTTGGAAGAAAGGAAAATAATACAATGTCTGAAAGATACAGCGCGCTGACTTCGCCTATTGTTATCCGGGGCAGGACTTTCAAGAGCAGATTTTACTATCCCACCGCTCAGGTCCACTTCCTGCAGGGCCCGGAAAACTATCCCGGCGACCCCGTAGTAACCTATTATGAAAGATACGCCCAGAACGGCGCAGCTTTCATAATTGCTCAGGAGCTTTCCAGCCCCACTCAGCGTACCCAGAAGGGTCACGACTCCAAGCACTTTTGCCAGTACGACATTTACGATAAGGGCGCACAGAACTATTTTACTCAGTTCGCTCATTTTATCCATTGCCAGGGCAGCTTCCTTGGCGTGGAAATGTCCAACCTTGAGCTGCGTCTGAACTACTCTGTCAACGATCCCAACGCTCCCGCACCCAAAATGGCCATGCCCGGTGGTCCCGGCGGCGGCGACCCCGCAGCTGAGGAAAAGCAGCGCAAAATGCGCGAATCCATGATGCGTGACGGCCCCGAGGGTCCCTCTCCCGGCACCGGCGGCTTCCCCGGAACCCCCAACCCCAGAACAATTTACCTTACCGAAGAAAAGATGGAAGAGTTCTTCGACATCGTTGTTGAGCGCACCAAGCTGTACAAGAGCTTTGGCTACGACGGCGTGCTTATCGACATGGGCGGCGACTTCCTTTGCGGCGAATTCCTGTCCGAAATGAAAAACCGTCGTACCGACGAATACAACGGCAGCTTTGAAAACCGCATCAAGTTCCCCATCAAATACATAAAGGCTCTGCGTAAAGGTCTGGGCGAAGACTTCATCATCGCCATCAACGCTCCCGGTATCGGTGGCGGCGGCGGACCCTTCGGCAAGAACATGAGCGTTGAAGAAGGCGTTCAGCTCATCAATGAGCTGGCTCCCTATGCAGACATCTTCCGTCTTTCCGGCATGATGATGCCCGGCGCCAATGCAGCTGCTCCCGAAGATCTGGCAGCCGAACTGAAAGCCAAGGGCGCAAAGATGAAGATCTGCGTCAACAACACCTACATGGATCTTGACAAAACCAACGACATCATCGCTTCCGGCAAGGCCGACCTGGTAGCAGCAGCCCGCCTGTTCATCTGCAACGAGAATCTGGGCGAAATCCTTGCCAACGGCAACGGCGAAGACATGAACCCCTGTATCGAATGCGGTATCTGCCGCGGCTCCAGCCCCATGGGCGACTGGATGAGCCACTGCACCATCAACCCCAGAATGGGTATGGATCACCGTGTTCAGCGCATGATCAAGCCCGTTGAAAAGCTGAAAAAGGTGGCCATCATCGGCGGTGGACCCGGCGGCATGAAGTGCGCCATGTTCCTTAAAGAACGTGGTCATACTCCCGTTATCTTCGAAGCTTCCGATGCTCTGGGCGGCCAGATAAAGACCGCTCGTTATCCCAGCTTCAAATATAAACTGGAAAGATATCTTGACTTCCTTATCGGCCAGATGGACCGCAAGGGCATTGAAGTTCGCCTGAACACCAGGGCAACTCCCGAAATGATCAAGGCCGAAGGCTTCGACGTGGTTATTGCCGCCACCGGCGCAACTCCCGTAAAGCCCGCCATTCCCGGTGCTGAGATCGCCAAATGGGATACTATCAATATCTACGGCAGAGAAGACGAGATCGGCAAAAAGGTCTGCGTCATCGGCGGCAGCTCCGCTCCCTCCGAAGCAGCAACTCATCTGGCACTCAAGGGCCACGATGTGACCCTGCTTTGCCGCAAGAACATGATCGGCTACGACCTGAACCCCATCAACGCCAGAGGTCAGTGCAACCGTGAAGCCATCGGCGCAGGCGTCGATATAATCACTTCCGTTGTTACCACCAAAATCGAAGAGGGCAAGGTCTATTACACCGATGCAGAGGGCATCGAGCACATTGTTGAGTGCGACGATATCCTTGCAGCAGGCGGCATGTGCCCCAACAGCGAGGCAGCCGTCAGCTTCTACGGCTCCGCGCCCGAGTTCTATACCATAGGCGACTGCCGCAAGGCCGGTTCCATGCGTACCGCCATACGCGACGCCTATACCACAGCTATCAGAATTTAAAAATATGTCAATATTGCCGCGGCGAACTGCCGCGGCAATATTGACAGGGATCAGGGCGCAGGGATCAGGGGCCAGCAGCAGTAATCATACTGCTCCCTGACCCCTGATCCCTGACCCCTAATATACGATCGGAGTGAGTAAATCAATGACCCTCAAACAAATAGAACAGATTTTCAAAGATACAGCCTATATCCGTACCGGCGGCAGTGCCGAAGAATTAAAGTGCGCCGAATATATCGTATCCAAATGCGCAGAAATGGGACTTTCTGCCGCTTTGGAACCCTTTGAAGTGGATATGGCCACCATGAAGCAGGCAAAACTCATCATTGACGGCCGTGAAATACCCTGCAAGGGCTACCTCAACGCAGGCTGCGCCGATATCGAAGCCCCCCTGTGCTATATTCCCTCTACCGACGCCTATTCCATGAGCCTTGTTAAGGACAAAATTGTCCTGATGGACAGCGGTGTAAGCTATTGGGTGTTCAAAGACCTGATGGAAAACGGCGCTTTGGGCTACATCACCCACGACGGCAATGCCAATTACGCCGACCGTGACATCGACCAGAAAGAGCTTCGTGGTTACGTCAGCGAAGGCGCAAAGCTGCCCGGTGTCAACATCAACATCAAGGACGCCATCGCTATAGTAAACAGCGAGGCAAAAACTGCTCATATCATTCTGGAGCAGGACGAATACAAGGGAACCTCCCACAATGTGGTGCTGGATATGCCCGGCGACAGAGATGAATACATAGTCCTCTCCGCCCACTATGACTCCACGTCACTGTCTCAGGGTGCCTACGACAATATGTCAGGCAGCGTCGGTCTTTTGGGTATCGCCGAGTATTTTGCAAATAACCCTCACAGCTACGGTCTGCGCTTTGTCTGGTGCGGAAGCGAGGAGAGGGGGCTTCTGGGCTCCAAGGCTTACGTTGCCGCCCACGAAGAAGAGCTGGCCAAGTTTGCTCTGAACATCAACCTGGATATGATAGGCTCCATTATGGGCAAATTCTTTGCCGCCTGCACCACCGAGGATAAGCTGGTCAGCTACATCAAGTATTTTGCGCTGGAACACGGCGTTATCATGGACGCTGTGCAGGAGGTTTACTCCAGCGATTCCACTCCCTTTGCCGACAATGGCGTGCCTGCCGTATCCTTTGCCCGCCATGCTCCCCAGAGAGCCGCAGAGATCCACAACAGCTACGACACTATGGCCGTTATGAGCTGGCAGCGCATGGCAGAGGATATCGACTTCCTTTGCAGGTTTACCTCCCGCATGGCCAATGCGGTAAAATGCCCCGTTGCAAGAGAAATACCCGAAAACATGAAGGAAAAACTGGACATATACCTGAACAGAAAAAGGGACAAAAAATAAAAGCAGGGCGGTAAGACCTTTTACTGATCCCTGACCCCTGATCCCAAAAAGGAGCTGTAAAAATGCGATGCATTTTTACAGCTCCTTTTTATGCTTTTACAGTTTTCTGTTGTCTATAACTCTCTTTGCCTTGCCTTCGGAGCGGGGAATGGATTTGGGCGGCAGCAGAGTAACGGTGGCGGCTATGCCCACAACGGACTTGATCTGGTCTTTGATGTAATTCTTCAGGTTTTCCACATCGGCAACGGTGTCGCTCATCATATCGGGAGTCAGCTCGATGCGAACCTCCAGCGTATCGGAGGAATTTACACGGTCGGCAACCAGCAGATAAGTGGGGGCCACCTCGCTTATCTTGACCAGAATGGATTCTATCTGAGTGGGGAACACGTTGACGCCGCGAATGACCATCATGTCGTCAGTACGTCCGGTAAGGCGGCTCATACGGACAGTGGTGCGGCCGCAGGCGCACTTTTCGTTTGTCAGAGTGCAAAGGTCATGGGTGCGGTAACGCAGCATGGGCATACCGGTTTTTGTAATGGTGGTGAACACCAGTTCGCCTGGAGTTCCGTAGGGCAGGGGCTTTTCGGTAACGGGATCGATTATCTCGGCAATAACATGGTCCTCGTTTATGTGCATACCCTGTTTTTCAAGGCACTCAAAGGAAACGCCGGGACCTGCGATCTCTGTCAGACCGTAAATATCGCAGGCGTCTATACCCAGAAGCTCTTCAATACGAACACGCATGGCTTCCGTCCATGGTTCCGCACCGAAGCATCCCGCTTTCAGCTTCAGATCCTTTTTGGGGTCAAGACCCATCTCTCGAATGGTCTCGCCCAGAAGAGTGGCATATGACGGTGTGCAGCACAGCATGGTAACGCCCAGATCCTGCATCATCATTATCTGACGCTGGGTGTTGCCGGAAGACATGGGAATGACCATGGAACCAATTTTAGAAGCACCCTGATGTGCTCCAAGACCGCCGGTAAACAGGCCGTAACCGTAAGCCACCTGGATAACGTCCTCTTTGGTAGCACCGGCAGCGGTAAGAGTACGGGCCATCATTTCTGTCCAGATATCAACGTCGTTCTGGGTATAGCCCGAAACTATGGGTTTTCCGGTGGTGCCGGAGGAACCATGAATACGGACTATCTCGCTTTGAGGAGCAGCCAGCAGACCAAAGGGGAAATAGTCACGAAGGTCGGTTTTTTCGATAAAGGGAAGATACTGCAGGTCGTCAAGGCTTCTGATATCTTCGGGCTTGATGCCCTTGGCATCCATACGCTCACGGTAAACGGGAACATTGTCATACTCAAGCTTCACTGTTTTCTGCAGCCGCTCAAGCTGAAGCTCCCTTCGCTGCTCAATATCCATACACTCCATTTCAGGGTTGTAAATAAGATGCTTACTCATATTTTATCATTCCTTTTAAAAATAAAGAATCCGCACAGGAGCGATTCCTGTGCGGTAAATTTACTGAAAAAATATTCAGCCCTTTGCTGCAGCACAAATCGCTTTTACTTCACGGTTGGTAAAGTAAAAGGCAAAGAAAAACATGAATACTGCGAGTGCTGCGAACATTGGGTAAACTCCTTGAGAGTGAATATTATCATAAATATATATACACCCAAATGGTATAATTAGTCAATAGGAATTTTTCAGATACGGAAATTTTTACAATTTGTTTCACGAGAATTATAAAAATTTAATAGAGCGTTCACAATATCCACGGTTTCACACGCTATAATACTTATTAATAATCGATTCTTCCCGCCGGGAAACCGGCTTTCTGAAAGGAAATGATAGTCTCATGCGATACAGGATCGCACAGTTTATGGCAGGCCGCTACGGATCCGACGAATTCGCCCGGTTCCAGAGTGTTGTTGCCATGGTGCTCGTTATTCTTGCAGCCATCGTCAATGCCGCAGCCTCCAAAGATTTCTGGTTTATAATAGGCTCTCTGCTGTGGTTTGCAGCCATTGCAATGATGGTGTGGAGCTATGCCCGTGTGTTTTCCAGGAACATCGGCAAACGCAGAGCCGAAAACAGCAGGTATCTTGCCAAAAGAGCCGTATTCAAAGCCTGGTTCAGCGGCAAAAAAACTCAGTTCCGCCAGCGCAAGGATTACTGTTTTTTCTCCTGCCCGTCCTGCAAAGCGGTAATGCGTGTCCCCAGAGGCAAAGGCAAAATAAAAATAGTCTGCCGCAAATGCGGTGAAGCGTTTGTCAGAAAGACATAAAAGAAACATCTGTAGGGAACGATGAAAACCGCAAGGGGTTTTCATCGTTCCCTACAATGCACAACACAGCGTATCACACCGTAGGGGCGACCTTTGGTCGCCCGCCAATTACGCACAATGTGACGTTGAGTATCGTAGGGAACGGTCTTGACCGTTCCGAAAACGGGGCGTCGTGGACGCCGCCCCCTACGGCGAACAATGTGATGTATTGCTCCATAGGGGCGGATATTATCCGCCCGCCTATTACGCACAACGTAACGTATTCACACCTCAAACGCAAACCAATGAAATGTTTGCTTTGAGAGAGGAGATGCAGCGCTTGCATCGACGACGCAGGGAACACTGAAAACACATTACGTCCTTCCTCTATCATATTTTCAAAATTTGTGATACAATCTACTATATCCTTATCAATTGGAGATGTTTTTATGGATCGTGTCCGTTCGTTGATACTGCCTGCTGCCGCACTCGTTTTCGGCGTGCTTGGCGGACTGCTGAGAAAACTGGAGCTGGCATCCGTTTATGACGCCGCCGGTCTGCCTGTGTCGGGTCACCCCATAACCATAGCCATGGCAATACTGTCCGGGCTGTTTGCGGTGATACTGGTGCTGGGATCAGTGCTGATAATCAAACCTGCCGGAGGTTATGAAGTATATTTCCCCGGCTGCACCGGCTCTTCCCTGATACACACCGCATCGGGAGCCATATTGGCTGTATCCTCCGTGCTGGGCGTTTTGACCGCACAGGGCGATATGTTCCGATCCGTTACCCTGTATCTTCTGGTGCTGGCAGGACTGTGCATCTGCTGCCACGGTGTTTTTTGTCTGGCAAAAAAAGACGGTCAGCCGCCTTCCGCTCTGCTTCTGATACCCGTGTTCTGTATGTGTATCAAGCTGATCTACGTTTTCAAAGGCTGGAGCGTCGACCCCGCCATAGTAGACTATATTTATGAGCTGCTGGCAGTCATATTCATCACCCTGTCCCTGTTTTTCACCTGCGGATTTCTCTTTGATGAATGCCGTCCCCGGCTGACCGCTGCGGTATCTCTGGTGGGAGTTTACTTTGCGGTTCTGACCGCCATGGTCAGCGGATCTGCTGAACAGATGCTGTTTTTCGCCTTTGCCGCCCTGTATATGCTCGCCATATCCCTTCGTATGATTGGCACAAAAAATGGCGGAAATCCGGCGTAAAATATATAACAAATTATAACAAACCCCTGCACGAAATGTTCAGAATGTACCCTTTATGTTCTGTATGTTTCCTGCCGGGGTTATTTTTGTACTATATGCCATTGACGATTATTATAATGTGTTCAATAATATATTTATTCCTAAATATTTGAGGAAAATAATTGAAAGGAAATGCGAAAATGAAGAAAAGACTCCTTGCTCTGCTTCTGTGCCTTGCTCTGGTTTGCTGCCTTTTCGTTGGATGTTCTTCCAAAGAAGAGTCAGCTCCCGCCGAGGAAAGCGCACCTGCAGCAGAACCCTCTGAAGAAGACATTGCCCGCGAAGAGGAAAAAGCAGCTGCTCTCGAAGAATCCGCAGTTGTTCAGGACGCTGTTGAGACCGTTGAAGGCCTGCAGATAATCTCTGTTGCCGATTCTTCCATCAGCTATCCTCTTGCAGACCCCAACGAACCCATCGAAATCCTCCAGTATAACCCCTGGCCCTCCCTGTTTGACGTCACCGGTTATACAGAATGGAACGATCTTCCCATTCTCGGCACCATTCAGGAGGCTACCGGTGTCAAGTACCAGTTCATGACTGTCTCCACCGCCGCACAGACCGAACAGTTCAACCTGATGATGGCCTCCGGCGACTGGGTTGACGTTATCAACGCAGCCGACTACTATACCGGCGGTCAGCAGCAGGCTTACGCCGAAGAAATCATTTATGACCTGACCGACATTATTCCCGAGGCTGCTCCCGAATACTGGAACTATCTGATGAACACCAACCAGGCCACCATCGACTCCGTACAGGAAGGCGGCAAATATCTTGGTATGTGCGTCCTGTACACCTATCCGTACAAGGATCAGGGTCCCATCTACCGTGCCGACTGGCTGGAAGAGCTTGGTCTGCCTACTCCCACCAACTTTGAAGAGTACAACGACGTGCTGTACGCCTTCAAGGATAAGGGCAACAAGAGTGCCATCTATGTTGACTACAAGGGCACCATCGATGCTCTGGGCAACATCTTCGACTGCTCACTGTTCGACGTTTCCGGCAATGCCACCGGCGTTGCTCCCAACCTTGTAGTTGAAACCGGCAAGTATCACTCCGACCTGGTATCCGACAACTACAGAGAGTATCTCGAATACTTCCATCAGCTGTTTGTCGACGGCGTTATTGCCGATGACTTCTACACAACCAACTTCACCGACACCGAAAAGCAGCAGGGAGCTGCTGCCGGCGATTACGGTATCTGGAGTGACTGGGCAGACGCCATGTACGTCACCAGAACCTACACCTCCGATCCCAATTTCGACATGGTTCCCGGCGGCAAGCTCTTCAATGACGAAGGCCTGTTCACCTACGGTGCCACCACCACCATGGCCGACAACAAGGGCTACAACGTCACAACTCAGTGCGAATATCCCGAACTTGTCTGCTCTTTCTGGAACTACTTCTTCACCGAAGAAGGCATGGTAATGGCCAACTACGGTATCGAAGGCAAGAGCTGGGAATTCAACGATTCCGGTATCCGTGAGTTTACCGACTTCATCACCAACAACCCCGACGGCATCAACCCCATGATCATCAAGATCGTCAATATGTTCTCTCAGACTCCCATGCTGAAAGACAACATGGCTTCCATCACCTCCGACTATGACGCCGAAGGTCTGGCCGCCATCGAAGTATGGTCCGATCTGACCAACCAGACCTCTGACCACGAGATCCCCGCAGCTGCTGAGCTGAACACCGAAGAGACCAACGCCATCTCTACTATCCAGACCGACATTATCACCTATGCCACCGAAGAAATTCTGAAGTTCATGATCGGCACCACCGAGCTGAACGACGAAACCTGGGGTGCATATGTTGATCAGTGCTACGACCTGGGCCTGCAGACTGTTATCGATACCTACCAGAACGCTTATGACGAATATCTGGCAGGCGACCGCGTTGTGGAAACTCCCGCAGGCGGCCCCGGCGGCCCCGGTGGACCTCCTCCCGGAGGTGACATGCCTCCTCCCGGCGGCGATATGCCTCCTCCTCCCATGTAAAACAAATAACGGCCCGGAAATTCGGCAGGGCTTCGTAAAACAGTTAAACCGACCTATGGTTACGATCATAGGTCGGTTTTTGTGTTGTGTATCGGTTTCGGAAAGGCTCCCTTGTGTAAAGGGAGCTGTCAGCGAAGCTGACTGAGGGATTGTTTTACTGCAGCATCGATATACTCACAAACTCCACGGAAGTTTCTGTTGACTTCGTTATTAGGAATACGAATAACGATAAGACCATAACCTTCCAGAAAAGCAGTTCGATCTGCATCTTTTTGAATTTCACTTGCTTCATAGTGTTGGGAGCCGTCCAGCTCGATGACAAGTTTTGCTTCTGCACTGTAAAAATCGGCTATATATTTTCCAAGCACCTTTTGTCTGGAAAAACGGACAGGGTAGGAATGCAGGAAATCATACCACAGATGCCGTTCTTCCTTTGTCATTTCTTTTCGCAGCTGCTTTGCCAATGGAACCAACTGTTTATTATGCTTTCTCTGCATGACAATCCCTCCGTCACGGCTAACGCCGTGCCACCTCCCTTTACACAAGGAAGGCTTTTTTTACGGTGCATAACCCACAAATAACTCACTACACCGAGCAGTGTGTAGAAATGCGCCCTTATATCCGCTCGACAAATTTGAGTAAGCTAATTACAATGGTAAATGACTTCCTTACCATGCCGTTGAGAATAGTCTATCTCTTTGCGAACGGACTCTCCAACATATCCATTGATGTTCAGAACATAAATACCATCACTTATATCAATTTTTCGATAATGCGCAAGTTCAAGGGCCTGCAATTCCTCTGCTGTTGGCTTAGTGCCAACCACAGTATAAATGCATTGCAAAATATTATATCCCTTTTGCGTTTCAAGATAATAGGCAACTTCCTGCATTTCTTTTTCAAATCGCATACTGCCGCATAACGTATATGTCTTCATGATATGTCCTCGTCAAACTTTGTTTTGTGAACTGTTTGATTACATACTATCACACCAAAGGAAAGTGTACAAGAACAGGCACAGCAAAAATGCCGTGCCTGTTAACTGTTTTATGCGCCCGGCCCGGAAATTATTCCAATGTTATATAGCTAAAAGGAAGCTGTCATTTCGAACGCCGCCGGTCAGCATAGCTGACCGGTGCCGGCGGAGAAATCTCCAATTGTATTGCACAACCTTTGGGGATCTCTCCGTCAGCGGAGCTGACGTTCGAGATGACAGCTTATATTTTAAGTGCAAAGAAACTCTCGAAGGATTAGTTCTCCAAGAGTTTTACTATCGCTTCTGTAATCATATGATTTTCCACCTTGAGCACATTTACATCAAGGCCGGAGACGGAGCAGGAGAATTTGCTGCCGTCCTTTGGCACGGCGCTTAGCGTGCCGAAAAAGTGTTGTCAACACTGCTGATTCCAGTGTGTCGGATGGTGAACTGAGTTGATGACTGCGGTATTCCGTTGGGCTAAGGCCTGTAAAAGCTTTAAATTTTGAGAAAAAGGCTGAGTAACTTGTGTAGCCAACTTTCTCGGCTATCTCGGTGACGCTAATATCTGTTTGAATCAGCAGTGCCTCGGCACGGAGAAGTCTTCTTTGGGCGATATATTCTGAAACACTAAGCCCAAGCTCTTTTTTGAACAGCCTTGTCAGGTGACCCGGGCTAAAATGCACCGCATCTGCCAAAAGCTGCCTGGACAGCTTTTGGCTCAGGTTGACTTCGATGTAGTCAGATACTATGGCAACAGCAGTTTTTTCACTTAACTTACCGTTGATATAACTGGATAGCAGGCTGATAGAGAAGTGCATCCACAGCAGGGTGCTTTCCAGAGAGTCCGGAGCATTTCTCATTAGATTGGTGCTGTGCTTTGAATTGAAAATGGTGTGAGCAGAGATGTTTTGCTGGCTGAGAATTCCATAAAGCATCTGAGAATAATCTTGAACAAACCTTATCAACAACAACTGAGGTTCGGTGGAAACACGCATGTTCTGCCGAAGAAATTCTGTAGCATCGATAAGCATTTCATCGAACTTACCACATACAAGCAAATCTTTCCACAATACCCACGGAGGTTCTGCATCAGGTACTGCCATATTGTTGTCGGAGGAATCCAAACACATTACAGTATCCTCACCGACATTATTGGAGGCCATGTCTTCCAGCATACGCACCATCGACGGCATTCCATGCAGGGCTGTAAATCTTCCTACATAGCAGGCCACAGAGATAGAATACATCTGCTCACAGATGGAAACAAAAAACTTACAGCTGTCCGCAAAAAAAGAAGGTGTCCCGTCAATATAATTTAAAAACAGCAGAGCATCGTGACTTAACGAAATAATCTCGCAGTCAGAAACGTTGATATATCGCATTGCCAGGTTTCCTACGTGGAAGCTGAGCCTGCCGGAAGAAAGGCAACTGCGGCTGCCCGCCAAATCTTTTATCTTGATGAGAATCGGAACGGCAAACCTGAACTTCTTTTCAAGGAGTATGCCGTCTGCCATAGTGTCCAACAATTCCTGTTCCTGGGGTATGATTTCAAGAATTACATCTGTCCAGAAGCGCTGACGGAAAAGATTGAGTATCTCGGTACTTCTGGATGACAGATAGTCCACCGGGCTGCTTTCCTTCACTGATGGTGAAGTACATGACAAAAGCATTCCAATCAGATCACGCTCCATATTGTCAATGGTAAGAATACGGGCAAATTGCCATTGACCGCCTTTCCTAAGTTCGGTTTCCCAAAATGAAGGATACAGAAGAATAATATCGTTATCCATCATTGACATCAACTGCTGACTGTCGGTTTCGCTGGTTCGCATATCGAGAATAAGAATATCCGGCTTGTTGAGGACAGGCAAGCAATCAGCTGTACTTAGTCTGAAAACTTTTGCCTGAGGGACAGACATCAGCTTGGACACTTTTTTCAGCAGTTCGGCATCAGCGGTGTACAAAAGTACCTCTGTCAAGACGGTGACCTCCTTCCGGTGGTTAAGCTCCACTGATAAATGTGAAAATTGAAGGGTATATAATAAACTATATGACAGTATCTGCGTAGTGACAAGTAGTATTTTGCAAATGGTCGAAGCAGTCAGCAAAATACTTCAAAATTAAAATCAAACTGCCGCAAAACAAAATTGTTTTGCGGCAGTTGAACGTTCGCAGGGGACTGCAAGCGTCAGCTTATGCAAATGTACTGACCACGGTGGGTTGCTTCGGGGACCTCCTTACCGGTGAAGAAGTCCTGAATGATCTCTTCCATGAAAATTTCAGCCTTAAGAAGGTCTCTTTCGTGAGGCCTGTTTTTAAGGTCGTATTTACCCATTGCAGCAAAGAAATCATCACCATCGTAAGATGGGTCATCACGCTCGTCAGCCACGGCTGCCCGCATTTTTTCATGCTGTTCTTCGGTGAGTTTTGCAAATCTGGGGGCGTTGGGGTCCTTCATATATTCTTGAAGTGCATCTGCTGCGTTCTGGACGGAAATACCAAGAACCTGAGAGCAGGCATCGACAGCCATGTGACGTATTTCGTGACCCGGGCAAGCAAACTGACCGCAAACAACAAGGCCCTTGCATTCAAGATACTGCTGTTCAACTGCCAGCACGGATGTTGCTTCTCTTACGCTGCCTGCATAAGTCTCAAATACAACTGCTTTGATAGTGTTTCTGTCTTTTTTGTTTTTCATGAATTCTTCGGGATCAACACCTTCGGGGAATTCCATACCATTGGGACCGGGTTTGGGCTCATCAGAGAACATGGGTGCCAGGAAAGGCTCTACCATACCAAAGCATCTCTGCACCTGGGGAGAGGGCAAGCCTGCCATGTTGGGGGAACCCAAAGCGACCACATCAAATTCATTAAAGTAAACAGGGTTGGTATGGAAATTGGTTTTTGAATCAATTTTGTAAAGGACTGCCTCCCAACCGTTTTGTTCCATTGCCTTCGCAAATGCTTTGGCAACCTTTTCGGTGTTGCCGGTAACAGATGCGTACATTATTAAGCCTCTTCTCTGTTTCATTGTATATCTCCTTTACTTGTTTTTATATTCATCCAGAAGAATCTGCCATATTTCGATGCAACGATCAATACCCATTTCCGTGACCTGTTCGACAAAGCTGTCAAACTCGGAAATGTCGGCTTCTCCGGTAATGAATTTGTTGATATTTTCCGAAACCAGCGTACTGATATCATTGTAGATGGAGTTATATTCATCCGAGTACACGGTTGACATGGAAAGCCCTGTGGGGAGAGTATATGCCTTATCGGAATTTGACTGCCAAATAATGGGTGCATCAATCTGAGCCTGGGTGTATCCGGTAAGGAATCGGGCATAGTCTTCAACAAAAGGTGCAAAAGGAAGAGTGTATTTAAGCTGCGCTTCATTGTTGCCTATTTCGGGATTGTTGGTGATGGTTTCGTTGACTCTGGGAACACCATCCTCATCATAATTCCAGGAAACACCTTCAACACCGTAGTTTCCGAGGAGGCTGCCTTCGGCGGTAAACAGATAGTTAATCGCTTTGCAAAGAGGTTCGGGGTCTTCGCAGTTGCTGGATATGGACCAGGTTGTTCCGCCGGTCCAGTCACCGTAACCGGAGCCGAAATGGTTTATATCACCTTCGTTCATTATGGTGCTGGGAATGGCTGCCAGTTTAAGATTCTTGTTGTCCTCGGTAACATAGTTGTAAATGTCTTCAAGAAGACTGTCCTCCTGAAGGAAAACACCTATGGAACCGTTGGCAACGTTGCCGCTGTTGGGATAGTTCGATATGTTGCTGAAATAGTCGGGAGAAACAAGTCCGTCAACATACCACTGATGCATGGTTTCAAGATATTCCTTCATTCCAGGCTCTATAGGACCGAATTTAACAGTTCCGTTTTCCTGATAAAAAGTGTAAGTGGTTTCGAATGCACCGGTTATGGAGAAGTTAGAGCTATAGCCAAGGTAGTTCAGGTAATAAGGTTCTGTGGCGCCCTTTTCGGTTTTGAATGCCTGAAGCACATCGGTCAGCTCAGCAACAGTATTAGGTGTTTCAAGACCAAGGTCATCCAGCCAGTCCTGACGGATAATGTTGCCGAGCTTTGTTCTTGATGGTTCTTTGTACAGTCTGGTAATGCCCGCGATATTGCCGTCGGTGGTGGTCAGTGCAAGCCGTATGTCTTCGCTGGCAGCCAAGACTTCGGCGTAAATGGGAATGTAATCATTGATAAGGTCGGTGTGATTATATATTATCCCATCGGCGATAGCCTGATCGAGACCGGGGCTGTAGTTGGCGGACAAATCTTGAAGAATATCGGGGTAATCGCCGGAAGCCAGCATTATGCTGTATCTCTCCGATGCGACAGCAGCAGACACCGCATAAAACTCAATGGAAACGTTAGTCCGATTCGTCAGTTCTTCCAATGCCGGGCCATACAGAAGAGAGTCAATCATTTCGGCAAGTGGAGGAGGGAAAGAGAAGAATAAATCGTAAGTCACGACCTCTTCACACAACGGAAGCTCCATGGTGTTGGGTGGTGCAATGATCTCAGTTCCGGTAAATACGAGCGGCACGGTTTCTTCAGGAACCGTTTCAGGAACTTCTTCAGGAAGTTCTGCCGGTTCGGTTTCCGGCTCTGCTTCGGGTTCGGTTTCGGATACGGGCTCTGTTACTGGTGTACTTTCGCTAACATCTTCTTCTACAGATTTTGAAGTGCAAGCACCCAATGTCGAGAAGAGAAGAAGCAGTGACAATGCCAACGCTGCCGTTCTAATTATGTACTTTGATAACACAAAAAATCTCCTTTCGTCCTAGTTTGTATTGAATTTTAATTCTTTATACAATTATAAGACTGTTTTGGGGTCATGTACATTTTAGAAAAAAGCATCAGGCATATGAAAAGAGAACAATGTAAACGGCTCTATTCGGGAAGAGCATCTTCACCGTTGCAAAAAACTCCCGGGGCATCACTGCTCCGAGAGTTTTACTATCGCTTCTGTAATCATATGATTTTCCACCTTGAGCACATTTACATCAAGGCCGGAAACGGAGCATGAAAACTTGCTGCCGTCTTTTGGTACGGCACTGAGCGTGCCGAAAACAAGGCCACCAAGAGTGTCGAACTCGTCGTTTGGCAGTTCGATATGAAGCTCATCTGTTATGGTGTCCAGAGGCAGATTGCCGGACATTCTCCATGTGGAGTCGTCGATCTTTTCAAAAATACACTCGGGTTCTTCGCCATCGTCGCCGGAAAGGTCTCCAACGATCTCTTCCAGCAGATCGTTCATGGTAACGATGCCGGAAACACCGCCGTATTCGTCCAGCACAACGGCAAAGTGGTTGCGCCTGCGCTTCATGTTGGAGAACAGCACATCAGCCTTCACCGTTTCGGGAATAAAGTGAGGCTCTTCAATAGCGTTGGCCATAACGCTTTCACGGCTTCTGTCTTTCAGGCGGAAATAGTCCTTGGCGTTGAGAATGCCAACGATATCGTCCACGCTGTCGCCGCAAACGGGATAGCGGGAATGGCGGGTTTCGTTAATTGTGTTTTCCCAAACCTCGTCATCGTCCTCCAGAAACAGAGCGTCCATCTGAGTGCGATGAGTAGCAATATCCACTGCAGAAACATCGTCGAACTCAAACACGTTTTGCAGCATGGTTTTTTCTTCCGCATCGATAGTGCCCTTTTCGGTACCCACATCGATCATCATGCGGATCTCTTCTTCGGTAACGCTGTCTTCCTCGGCACCGGGATCAACACGCATCAGCCGCAGAACACCGTTGGTCGATGCGGTCAGCAGCCAAACCAGAGGCTTAAAGAATCTGGAAATCACCGTCAGCATACCGGCCATGCCAAGTGCCAGCTTTTCCGGGTTTTTCATGGCAAGCCGCTTTGGTACAAGCTCACCGAAAACCAGGGTGAAATAACTCAGCAGCAGGGTGATAAGGATAACGCAAATGCTGTCCAGCGTGGCAGCGGATATATCGACCCCCGCATCTAAAAGGGCATCAACTATGCGCTGGGAAAAGTTGTCCGCCGCAAAGGCGCTGCCCAGAAATCCCGAAAGAGTTATTGCCACCTGAATGGTTGCCAGGAACCTTGCAGGCTGGGAAGTCAGCGCAACGATGCGTGAAGCACGCTTATCCCCGGACTGAGACAGTTTTGCAAGCCGTGCATCGTTCATGGAAATAACGGCTATCTCAGCGCAGGCAAAAACTGCGTTGAGTGCAATAAGTACAACCTGCAGCAGCAGCTGCAGCAATAAAGGATCGTCCATTTGAAACCTCCTGAATAATTAAGGTGATTGTATAATGCAGGTCCTGCTTTGTCAAGAATATAACAATCCAAAGCTGTAAATAATTTGTTAAATCTCGACTTTAAAAATAAAAGCCGCAGCGGAGGTTTTATCCGCTGCGGTTTATTCAATTATTCAGATAATTCTTCCAGAAAGGTTTTTGCCCATACTGAAAGCTCTCTGTTCTTCATTCTAGCCACGCAGACGGGGAACTCCACGGGAGGGTCGAGAGGAATGGCTACGGTGTCTTCACCGGAAAGATATTCCGTATGGCGCTGCATCAAAAGAGCAATGCCTCTGCCGGAAGTGACCATTTTCAGCAGATTCTCGGGTCTTCGACCGATGTATTTTATCTTGGGAGCAAAGCCCGATTCGGCACAGAGCTGAAGGCAAAGGTTGTATATACCCGTTTCTCTGTCGAGGAAGCAGAATTCTTCTTTGCTGAGACGGCTGAGAGAAAGGCGGGGTTCTTTGCTGAGAGGATGGTCTGCGGGCAAAACAACAGCAAGACGGTCGGAGGCGACTGGGATATAGTCAAAGCGATCGTCGTCCATACCTCTTACAAAAGCCAGATCATATTCGCCATCGGCAAGCCTTTGAAGTATATTTATGCTTTCGCATTCGGAGACACGCACGCTTACCTTGGAATGTTTTTTCTCAAACGCGGCAATACGGTCAATTATGCCATACTGAGCCATAACCGGGATAGACGCAATAGAGATATCCACGCCCGCATCGGAAATGATGTTGGCGGCAAGAGCTTTGATATCGTGAAGCAGCTTCTGAATTGCTACGGCGTAGGGAAGAAACCGCTGACCGGCTTCGCTCAATTCAACTTTGCGGGAGCTTCTGTCGAACAGACGGACTCCCAGTTCCTTTTCCAGCGACATTATGTGCTTGGAAAGGGCGGACTGGGACAGGTTCATCATCTCAGCTGTTTTTGAGTAGCTTTTTTCCTCTGCAAGGAGGGCAAATTCACACCAATATTCAATTTCCATGGTTATGAACCTTCCTTTCTGAAATGCCCGGGCAAATGCCGAGCAGACTGCAAATAGACAGTAAAACAACACAAAACGTGCCGGATTCGCGATAAGGTCCGGCACGTTTCGTTTAGGTGCATTTTAGAAGAAATGCTGCATATAGAGCCCTTGAAGCGAATCGCCGGGAATACAGAGTCTGCCATCCCCGGAATGTCAGAAGTACCGCATTCCTGAGGATGGGACTGCTTTAGATATCGAGTGCAGCGTGATAGCCCTGATAGACTGTGTGAGTGATGGTGTCGGGCTTTACGCAGTTGCCGATGGCGAAAAACTGGGGGGCACTGCCGCGAAGCTCCTCCACAACCGCGGTGTTGGGCACAAGACCCAGACCGCAGAGGATGTGGTCACCCTGGACGGCAACCTGCTCGCCCTCGGGAGTGGAGCAGATAACGGTGTTTCCATCCACCTTCTCGCACTTGCAGTCGGTGTGGATCTCTACATTGTATTTTGCCATCTCTGCCATGAGCAGAGGACGGTAGCGGACGTTCGCATCGGGGCACAGCTCCGAACGCATCTCCACGATATGTACTTTCTTGCCTTCCCGGGCCAGGCATACCGCTATTTCACAGCCCACAAGACCGCCGCCAAGGACGATCACGGTGTCGCCCAGCTCATCCTTGCAGAGATAATAGTCCCCCGCCGGGAACATGATGGGGCTTTCTCTCAGTCCGGGAATGGGGGGGATCAGGGGGCCGGAACCGGCTGCCACGATGAGTGCATCGGGGGCTTCCTTCTCCACATAGGCACGATCGACCCGGGTGTTCAGACGGATTTCCACACCCTGCTTTTCGCACAGGTGACGGTAGGTTTCACCCAGAAGATACATGTCGTATTTGAAAGGGATAGCCTTTTCGCCGATCAGAAGGCCGCCGGTGGCATCCGTGGCCTCGCAGAGAGTGACCTGGTGGCCTCTTCTTGCTGCAGTGTATGCTGCATAAAGTCCGCCGGGACCGCCGCCTACCACCAGAACTTTCTTGGGGTTGGGGGATTTCTGGATCTCGCCCAGACCTTCCGTTTCCCGTCCGATGAGGGGGTTTGCCGTGCAGCGGCGGGTGAAAGTGGAGGCGCGCTCTGCCATACAGGTGAAGCATCGGATACATTTTACGATCTCGTCATCCCGATTGGACATGACCTTATTGGGGAGTTGGTTATCCGCAAGAAGGGCTCTTGCCATTTCAACAACATCGGCCTTGCCGGAGGCGATGATCTCCTCCATCATGTCGGGATCGCTCAAGCCGCCCACGGTGGCAACGGGCTTTTTGACGTGTTTTTTGATCTCGGCAGCCAGATATACATTCCGACCGTGATCTTCAAACCAGGAGGGATGGGTGATGCCGAAGGTGCCCTGGTATGTACCGGCGGAGACGTGGATGAGATCCACATAATCTTCCAGAAGCTGGGCAATGCGAACACCCTCGTCCAGATGATAGCCGCCTTCCACAAATTCGTCGCCGCTCATGCGAAGTTCGATGGGGAAACCGACGCCTACGGCGTTTCTCACAGCAGTGAGGACTTCCCGGGCAAAGCGGACACGATTTTCAAGGGAACCGCCGTATTCATCGGTACGGTGGTTGAAGAGGGGGGAGAGGAACTGGTTAATGAGCCAGCCGTGACCGGCGTGGACCATGAGCATCTCAAAGCCGGCGCGTTTGGCGAGGGCAGCGGTATTGCCGTAGGCCTCAACGATCTCAGCGATCATTTCTTTTGTCAGTTCCTTGACCTCAAGACCGTCTGCCCGGACGCTGGGGGAAGGACCCCACTGAGCCATGGAGGCTTTCTTGCCGGTGTCGGCCAGATAAGTGCCGGAAAACTGGCCGGAGTGGCTCAGTTCCAGGGAAGGGATGGCGCCATGACGCTTGATGGCGTCGGCGGTGTAGGTGAAGCTGGGAAGGCTCTCAGGAACAGAGAGATCCAGACGGAAAGCGTGGCTGCCGTCCGTGTGATGAACCATGCACTCGGAAACTGTCACGGAGGCAGCGCCGCCATAGGCGCGCAGCTCATAGAATTTCAGAGAACGTGGGCCGATGCAGCCGTCCGCGGTGATGTCCGTGCCGCCCATGGGAGCGCCGAACATACGGTTGCGGAAGGTCACTTTGCCCAGGGTAATGGGTTTGCAAAGATTAGGATATTTCTGTATCATGTTGTTTCCCTTCTTTTGTGAGAGGTCAGGCATTAAGGCCCATTTTTTCCTCGCCGAAGAGGCGTTCATCCATAAATTTCAGATCATCTGCCACAAGGGGGCGGAAAGCCATGCGTGACAGGATATCTTTTTCCAGATCTATTCCTCGGGCGATCTCGGTGATCATAAGGCCGTTCGGTGTCAGTTTAAAAACACAGCGTTCGGTGAGATAGGAGATCTCCTGCCCACTCTTAACGGCATAATCGCCGGAGAAAGTGATTTGCTGGACTTCGTCCACAAACTTCATGCCTTTTCCCTCGGCAAGAACTTCAACGCCGCCGTTTCCGATCTTCAGCTCTGCTTTGTTGCCGAAGGTACCCATGAAGAAGACCTTTTTTGCATTTTGGGAGATGTTTATAAAGCCGCCGGCACCGATGCAGCGCCCTGCAAACTTGGAGACATTCACGTTGCCGTGCTTGTCCACTTCGGCAAAACCAAGAAATGCCACGTCCAGCATACCGCCGTCGTACATATCGATGGTGTCGCACTGATAGAAGATGGCCTCGGCGTTGGCTACACCGGGGAAACTCAGACCTTCCTGCACTTCGCCGCCCATGGGGCCGGATTCAACGCTGGTGGTGAGACCCTGGTTGATGCCTTCCTCGGCAGCAACCGAGCCAATGCCGGAGGGGATGCCGCTGCCGATGTTGATAATGAGACCGGGTTCAAGCTCCATAGCTGCCCGGCGGGCGAGAACCTTGCGGGCGGTGAGGGGAAGCTTTTTTGTGCCGCCGGCAGGGGTTTTTGCAAGGCCGCACAGTTCGGGGCGGTAACCGTCCCGGGCATAGCACTGGCGCTGGTTGTAGGGATCCTGAGCCACAACCACATAGTCCACCAGCTTTCCGTGAATGCGAACATCTCTTGTGGGGAGGCTTCCGCGCGCCACGATCTGCTCTACCTGAGCAATGACGATGCCTCCGTTGTTGTGGGTGCCTACGGCAACCTCAAGCTCGGAACCCTGCACACCCTCATGGATCATGGAAAGGTTTCCGTCTTCGTCGGCATAGGTGGCCCGCAGGAAGCAGACATTGGGCTTAAAGCTCTTATAGAAAAGATACTCTTCGCCGTCGATCTCCATAAGGGACACGATGGAACCCTTGTCGCGGGCTTTCTGATTTACAGCGCAGCCCTCAATACGGGGGTCAGCAAAGGTGCCGAGACCAACCTTGGTGATCACACCGGGACGTCCGCCGGCGATAGCTCGGAAGAGATTGCACATGACGCCCATGGGAGGGATGTAGGCAGCAATCTCGTTGTTTCCGGCCATATAGGCGATGGCACGGGCATCAGTGAGGTTTCCCACATATACAGTTCCGATAAGCCCGGGGGCTTTCAGGCGATTCAAACCAAGATCCATGCCTTTGCCGGGCTCCAGTGATTCTGTTTTGTCGCCGGGAGTGATGCCACAGATGGCGGTGATATTTTTGGGGTGGCCCTCCGCTTCATAGCGCTTTGCCAGTGCCTGCATCAGTTCTTCGGGACTGGCATAGGAGCCAAAGCCCGCGACGATGAGGGCATCATCGTCGCGAATCAGCTGAGCGGCCTCGGCCGCGGTTACAAATTTTGCCATTACTTATATACACTCTCCGCTTCGTATTTCGTCTTTGTGACCACGCTGAAATGGAAGATGGGACGATCTACCCGGAGAATACGCATGGGGTTGTGCGGAAGGTTTGCGGGGACGAAAATCATAGTGGATTTCGTCAGCAGATGAGCCTCGCCGCCCACGGTGTATTCGATCTCGCCGCCCAGATCATATGGGTTGTCCGGATCGGAGGAGAAGAAGCCGATGAGCTCGTCGCAGTCATCGTGGACATGCTCTGTGAAGATGGGGTCGCGCTCGGGTACGGCGGAATACCAGGCGGTATTCATCTGAAATGCGCCGGGACAAACCTCACCGTCCATCCAGATAATGCGTTTGGCGAACTTATCATAGATAGCCTTGAACTCGGGGTCCATACCGGGACCGGGGCTGACCTGAACGAAATTGGCGGCGTACTTGCCGGATTCATTATTAAGAATAGCCATTTATCTTACTCCTTCGGGAAATCCCAGCTGCAAAACTGCCAGTAGGGTTTGTTGACACGCTCGGCATAAGCCACCATATCCACGCCGTTCCAATCGTAGAAACCACGCTTGGTGGGACTGCGGGCACCCCAGGCATCGGGGGACTCTGCCTTTTCACGGATGATGGAGGGAGCACCGTCCCATCGGGGAAGGATGGGGAACACGGAATCACAGGTGGTGATATTCAGCTTGTAGCCGCCGTTGTCAAAGTGATCGAAAATGCCGATGCTGCTGTAACGGGGACAGAAACTGTAGTTGAGGCAGGTGTCAATGTCCTTGGGGTCGCACACACCATCCTCAACCAGCTTCAAAGCCGCTGCCCACAGAGCAAACTGCAGATAGTTACCGATGAAACCGGGATTGGGTTTCTTCAGAACAGCAGGCTTGCGATCCAGAGAGTCAAGGGCTTCCACGACCCATTCCACCACAGCGGGATCGGTTTTCTCACCGGTGCAGATCTCAAAATAGGGAACCATGTGAGCAGGGTTGAAGGGGTGGGTGACGATAACGCGGTCGGCGTATTTTGTCATCTTCTCGCCCAGTTTGTCCGGCAGGAAGGAACTGGATGCGGAGCAGATAGCCTTCACATTGGGGCAGTTGGCTTCAATGGAGGCATAAACCTGATGCTTCTGTTCCAGATTTTCGGTGATGCACTCGAAAATCAGCTCGCAGTCGGCAAGGTCCGCATAGTTATCTGTGTAAGTAAGATAGGTTTCGCAGATGTGGAACTGCTCCTCGGTAAGGATGCCGTGGTCGATCATCTGCTGGTAATATTCGTCGTATTTTGCCTTATAGCCAGGCACTTTGGCCATGTCGCGGACAACGCTGACGGTCTTATAACCATGACCGGTGGTGAGCACGGTCATGCTGTCGCCTATCATACCGTTGCCGATGATGCCGATGGTGGTGATGCTGTCGAGCTTCATTATCTCCAACCTCCGCGAACACCGGTGCCGTCCAGGGGCTTGATGCCCAGCATGGCGCGGGCTTCTTCGGGAGTGGCCACTTCCATATCCAGCTCATGGATGATACGCACGATGCGCTCGACCAGCTGAGCGTTGGACTCGGCGGGAACATGGTAGGAATAGTTGATGTTGTCTTCCATACCGGTACGGATGCTGGTGCCGCGAAGCATGCCGAAAACAGTGCCGTGAAGCTGCTGGGCACCGATTGCCATGGTGGTCAGATGCACGGGCATCTTTACGCCGGCGGCGGCAGCGTTTTCTTTGACGAGGTTGATCATGTAGTCGATGTTGGACTGAGAGCAGCTGATAGCACCCTGGGAGACCTTGTCCATGCCCATGACAAGAGTCATGGAAACGGGATCGTCCAGCACACCGGCGGGATAGAGATACTTGAAAACGTCTTCGATGGCGGTGGGGTCAAAAACTTCGATTTCGGCCTTGATGCCCATTTCCTTGATGCGCTGAGCAGTCTTGATGAGCCACTTGCGGGTCCACATGTAGATGAACTCCAGATCGCCCCAGGTGGTGGTCATAAGGCTGCAGTCCAGAGAGCACATTTCGGGCCAGCAGGAGGGGTCCTTCATGTCGAGAACGCCGAGACCGTCGTCGGTCTGAGCATTGTCACGGGTGGCGGGAGCGGAGGAGTTCTGGATGATGATGGGGCACTTGGCGCGAATGCCGGAGTTGATTTCCGCAAAGATTTCGGGATCGTTGCAGCTCTTGCCTGCTTTGTTGCGGGCATGGACATGAACGATGGAAGCACCGGCGTTGTAGCACTCATAAGCGCTTTGGATGATTTCGTGGGGCTGTTCGGGCAGGTTGGGGTTCTGGTCCTTGCCCTGGAAGTTGCCGGTCTGAGCGACGGTGAGGATAACTTTTCTCTTTTCGAATGCCATGATAAATACTTCCTTTCGTGATAATAAAAATTTTTAAAGTTGCATTTTTAATTTATTTACCTTATTATGATTATAATCCCAGACAGCAAATGTGGCTAAAGGGATTCCTTATTGCGCCATTCGGTTTTGTTATCAAATAAAGAGGTGACCTATGGATACGAACCAACTGAAACTGTTTGTCTCCCTGTCCTGTACGCTGAACTTTACCCGTACGGCCAACGAGTTCTTTATGTCTCAGCCCACGGTAAGCAATCAAATCCGTGCGCTGGAAAATGAGTTGGGGGTGTCCCTTCTGAAACGGAGCAGCCATCATGTGAGCCTTACGGAGGCAGGTGCGGAGTTTGTGGGGTATGCCACGCGCATACTGGAGACGCTGTCTGCCGCGGAGCTTCGGCTGCGAAATCTGGCAGAGGATCGTCCCGGATATGTGCGTGTTGCGATGCTTTCATCCTCTTCAATGGTTTTCTCCCGCGCGCTGAAAGCCTTTTCCCGGCAGTGGCCCAGAGTGCAGGTGGATGTGTCCATGATGGAGGGCAGTGAGATGCTCCGGGCCATCAGTCAGATGGACTATGACCTGTATTTTGCCAATGAGCCCATGATGCCTCAGAAGAGCGGGCTCTTATCCTATAAGGTAACAGATGTGTCACAACTTCATCTTTTTGCCCATCGTGAAATTGCGCCGACAATTGATATGAACGACTGGACCACGGTTGGAAAGTACCCGTTCGTGTCCATGCAGGCCTCGGATTTTACGCTCTCCAGCCAGATCGAGCGCATCTGCGCCAACCGGGGCATCCGACCGGATATCATCAACTACTATAACCGGGCAGATATGCTTCTTCTCAGCGTGGATTCCGGCACCGGCCTTGCCATCCTGCCGCCGGAGCTTGCTTCTTTTCGCTGTCCGGAGGATGTAGTGGCGTTGCCCATACCCGGGGAGGATGCCAGCCTCCGCTCTGTTGTGGCATGGAAAACAGACTCCACAAACTCCGACGCTGACAATTTCCGCATGGTGGCACTGGGGGAAAACCCCGGAGAATAAGAAAACACGGCGTTGCTGCGATTGATCCTGCCCGCAATGCCGTGTTTAATATTAAATTATTTGTAGAATAAATGGTCAAATCATTGACTTTCTTTTATGAACAAACTATACTTTTGGTGTGAAGAATTTGGGAAGTTTTCTCAATTGCTCACGAAGAACATACTAAATTAAGGAGGACAAAATGACTAAGAAGATTCTTGCTCTGCTTCTTGCTCTGACCATGCTGTTTGCAGTTATGGCCGGCTGCGGCTCAAAAGAAGAAACCGCTCCCGTCGAAGAGAGCGCTCCCGTTGAGGAATCTGCCCCCGCTGAAGAGCCGGTTCCCGAAGAACCCGCTCCCGAAGAACCCGCTCCCGAAGAAGGCGAAGACCTGACTCCCGGTGAAGAAGTGGGCGAAAACGTATTCCAGATCGCCGAAAGCGGCACCACCATCGAATACCCCATCACCGACGACGAACTCACTTTCGTTCTGTGGAAAGCAATGAACCCCCACTTTGCTCAGATGATCTCTTCCTTTGAAGAAAACATCTGCCTGGACTATATCCAGGAACAGACCGGCGTTAACCTGGACTTCATTGAGCCCAGTGAACAGACCTCTTCCGAGCAGTTCAACCTGATGATCGCTTCCGGCGACTATCCCGACCTGATGGACTGCACCGGATATTCCGGCGGCGGCCTTTCCGCCTGCTATGCCGACGAAGTCATCTATGAGCTGACCGACCTTATCGCCGAACACGCTCCCGACTACTGGGCAGCCGTTGAAAACTCCAACGACGCCACCATGCGTTCCCTGAAGGACGACGAGGGCAACATGCTCTGCGTCTACACCATCAACAACGTCTATTTCGTAGAACGTGGTCTTGAGACCCGTAACGACTGGCTTGAAGAACTGGGTCTGCCCATTCCCAAGACCGTCGACCAGCTGTACGAAACCATGTTGGCTTTCAAGGCTGAGTACAACACTCCCAAAACCTTCAACATCGACGCCAACGGCGTTATCGACTATGTTGTAGGCGCATGGGGCATCTCCGGCCTCAACTCCTACCTTGAAGACGGCAAGGTCGTTTCTTCCCTGACCAACCCCGCTCTGAAGGATTATACCACTTTCATTCACAATATGTATGTTGACGGCCTGATCGACCCCGAGTTCTACAACTCCCCCATGGGTCCCAACTCCAACGCCGTCAATGACCTGACCGGTTTCTGGTTCGGTATGGCCGACGCTTTCAGCAGCGACAAGGCCATGGCAAAGGATCCCGACTTTGACGCTATCGGCATCGGCGCCATCACCATGAACGAGGGCGACACCTATCACTTCGGCGATCTGCCCACCATGACCGGCCGCGCCAACCTGTCCATCTCCACCTGCTGCGAAGAACCCGAAAAGTGCATGGAATTCATCAACTGGTTCTTCACCAGCGACGGTTACATGGTTGCCAACTACGGCATGGAAGGCGAAAGCTTTACTTATAACGAAGACGGCGAACCCGTCTACACCGACCTTATCGCCAACAACCCCGACGGCTTCAACAAGGTCAACGCCAAGGTTGTTTACGCTTTCTGGAACATCATCCCCTTCTACAATGCACAGGACGCTCTGCTGTATACCTTTGAAGGCCGCGAAGTTGAATCCATCGAAGTATGGACCAACATGGAATACGACCAGAAGCTGCCCACTCTGAGCTACACCGTAGACGAATCCGCCGAATACAGCAACCTGTCCACCGAGATCTCCACCTACGTCGAACAGGAATTCCTGAAGTTCGTTGTAGGCGACCTTGAAATCAACGACGAAAACTGGAACGCTTTCGTTGACCAGATCAAGGCCATGGGCATCGACCGCCAGGTCGAAATGGAACAGGTAGCTTACGAAAGATATCTGGCAAGATAAATACAATAAATGGAACTGCTCTTCAGCAGTTCCATTTTTGTATTTATCAGGGGTCAGGGGTCAGGGAGCAGGGGTCAGTAACCTCTTCTGATCCCTGAACGCTGAAACCTGTTCCCTGCAAAAACTTCCTTGCATCTGCAAGGGAGTTTTCAGACTGTCAAAAAGTTCCGTCAATGTCATTGCGAAGATCGAAACGACGTGGCAATCCGTTCATACTTTTACCTTTTCCGCTGGAGAGTACGGATTCGTATGTCAACGCAAAGCGTTGACATACGAATGACACGGCGGGGGTTCTTTGACACGCTCAGATTTGCTTCGCAAATCTATATCTCTGGCAGTTCCTTTTTTGAAAATTTATCAGGGGTCAGTAACCTCTTCTGATCCCTGAACGCTGAAACCTGTTCCCTGCAAAAACTTCCTTGCATCTGCAAGGAAGTTTTTGCATATACTCTATTGTTGCGCATCACGGAAAGGAGGCTGCCTATGCCGGAACGAACAAATGGAGATATTGACGATTTTATCTTTGAAGAAAACGTGAAAATCAGTGAAAGATAGCGGGTTGACAAACTTTTTTTGCAGGTATAGAATCAAAGGTGCGAAACCATACAAATCATGCCCGGCCCCGTAAACACGGGGTCAAATTATGAAGTGAGGTGAAAATGATGGACGCTGGCAGTAGTAACGGCACAGCCAACCGAAGACAGACTCAGGCGGACGACCCGTTCCCTCCGGTAGCCGCGTCTGTTGTTTTCTGAAGCTGATGCTGTGTCTTGCTCCTGTCTTACTATCTCAAAAAGTAAGGAGGATTTATTTTGCCCGAATTCACAGCAACTATCGAAACCGCTCTGGAATCCCTTTTGGAGCAAAAAAAATACAACACCATCAAAGACCTGCTGACCACCATGAACCCTTCGGACATAGCGTTTTTGTTTGAAGACATGGCAGAGTATCAGCAGCGTCTTGCCCTGCTTTTCCGCCTGCTGCCAAAGCAGCTGGCGGCAGAAGTTTTCGTTGAGCTTGAGGTCGAAACCCAGGAGCTTCTGATCACCGGATTTTCCGACCGTGAGCTTCACGACATTATCAACGAAATGTACGTGGACGACGCCGTTGACCTTGTTGAAGAAATGCCCGCAGGCGTTGTCAAGCGCATACTCAGCCAGGCGGATCCCGAAACCCGCCGCACCATAAACGAGTTTCTTAAATACCCCGAAGACAGCGCCGGCAGCATAATGACCACCGAATACGTGGATCTGAGCGAAGACCTTACAGCCGGCGGCGCCATAGAACATATCCGCGAAACCGGTCTGGACAAGGAAACCGTCAACGTCTGCTACGTTATCGACAATCGCCGCAAGCTTATCGGCGCCGTTTCTATCCGCAGCATTATCCTTGCAAGACCCGACGCCCTTATCGGCGACATTATGGAAGACAACGTCATCTCCGTTGCCACCCACGAGGACCAGGAAGAAGTGGCTCAGATGTTCGCCCGATACAACTTTACCGTTCTGCCGGTCGTAGATAAAGAACAACGCCTTATCGGCATCGTCACCGTTGACGACGCTATCGACGTTATTCAGGAAGAGGCCACCGAAGACATGGCCAAGATGGCCGCTATGTCCCATTCGGACAAGCCTTATATGCGCCTGACAACCTTTGAGATATGGAAAAGCCGTATTCCCTGGCTGATGCTGCTGATGCTTTCATCAACATTCACCCAGATGATAATTTCCGGCTTTGAAGATGCGTTGTCAGCTTGCATCGCACTGACCGGATTCATTCCCATGCTTATGGGCACCGGCGGCAACTCCGGCAGTCAGGCTTCCGTAACCATCATTCGCGGTCTTTCTCTTAAAGAGATAGAGCTTTCCGACGTTTTCAGAATCTTGTGGAAAGAACTGCGGGTATCTCTCCTTTGCGGCCTTTCCCTGTGCGTGGTCAACTTTGCCAAGCTGATGATATTCGATCAGCTGGGCGTTGCCGTTGCTCTTGTGGTCAGCGGTGCGCTGCTGGCAACCATCATCGTTGCCAAGCTGGTGGGCTGCGTCCTGCCTCTGCTGGCAGAAAAGCTGGGTTTCGACCCCGCTGTCATGGCAAGCCCTTTCATAACCACCATCGTAGACGCATTGTCTTTGCTGATTTATTTTGCACTGGCAGTCATGGTGCTGGGAATATAACAGCACACCGCACAACGAAACGTATTACGCCGACTACACTGTCATTTCCGAACGTCAGGTCAGCAAGCTGACCAGGTCAGCAAGCTGACCTGTCGGAGAAATCCCCCGGAGGTTACACAACCAACCGGGGGATTCCTGCATTCTCACGTCACTTCGCTCTTCGAAATGACAGCGATTTTATTTTCAGTTTATGCTTTGTTTTTGCTTAACCTTCAAATTATTTATCGCGTTTGCCAACAGTATCTTTGACAGCTGATAATCTCTGTATGCATGCTGCTGCACCATTTCGGAACGCGCCTTTTCGGCTTCCCGGCGTTCCGTTTCCTCGTCTATCTCCTCTGGCAGCAGGGCTGAACTGCAAAGAAGCGTAACAGTATTGTCGATAACATCTATCATTCCGCCGGACACCGAAAACAGTATCTTTTCACCGTCCGGCTTAGTGTAATAGGCTTCGCCATAGGTGATGGAAGCGGTGATAGGCTCCCGGTGTGCCATTATGCCCAGCATACCGTCGGTTATTGGCACTATCAGGGAGATGCATTCGCCCCGGTAAAACACCCGCTCCGGCGTAAGTATCTCAAGATGAAAGCTTGCCATTTTATTCCTCCGCCAGCAGTCTGGCCTTTTCTTTTACATCGTCAATAGTGCCCACATTGAAGAACGCATTTTCGGGATACTCGTCTGCCTCACCGTCGATTATGGCCTTAAAGCTCCGGATGGTTTCGCTCAGCGGCACATAGATACCGCTTACACCCGTAAACTTCTCGGCAACACTGAAAGGCTGGGCAAGAAAACGCTGAATCTTTCTGGCTCGATAAACCATCAGTTTATCTTCTTCGCTCAGTTCTTCCATGCCAAGAATGGCGATTATGTCCTGAAGCTCGTTGTAGTGTTCCAGTATTTCCTGAACCGTGCGGGCGACACGGTAATGCTCCTCGCCCACGATTTCCGGGTCCAGTATTCTGGACGTGGATTCCAGCGGGTCAACGGCGGGATAAATGCCCTGCTCGGCGATTTTTCTGCTCAAAACCGTGGTTGCATCAAGATGGGCAAAGGTGGTGGCAGGTGCCGGGTCGGTCAGGTCGTCTGCCGGAACATAAATAGCCTGAACTGACGTTACCGAACCGCTTTTTGTGGAAGCGATGCGTTCTTCCAGCTCGCCCAGTTCCTGGGAAAGCGTAGGCTGATAACCCACCGCAGACGGCATGCGTCCCAGCAAAGTGGATACCTCACTGCCCGCCTGAATGAATCGGAAAATATTGTCGATAAACAAAAGCACGTCCTTCTTGCTTTCGTCGCGGAAATGCTCTGCCATGGTAAGACCCGAAAGAGCCACCCTCATTCTTACGCCGGGAGCCTCGTTCATCTGGCCGAACACAAGAGCTGTCTTTTCCAGAACGCCGCTTTCACGCATTTCGAAAAACAGATCGTTACCCTCACGGCTTCTTTCGCCTACGCCGGTAAAAATGGAGTAACCGCCATGCTCCGTGGCAATGTTGTGGATCAATTCCTGGATCAAAACGGTTTTGCCAACGCCCGCACCGCCGAAAAGGCCGATTTTACCGCCTTTGGTATAGGGAGCCAGCAGGTCGATGACCTTGATACCGGTTTCCAGTATTTCCTCAGACATGGCACGCTCGGAATATCCGGGTGCCGGGCGATAAATTGATGCCCTCGGGCAATCCTGAGAAATAGCTTCGCCGCCGTCGATAGGTTCGCCAAGCACGTTGAGGACTCTGCCCAGCACGGCTTCACCCACGGGTACGCTGATAGGTGCTCCGGTGGCAAAAACCGTCATGCCCCTGCTCAGCCCCTCACTGGCACCCAGCATAACACACCTGACTGTCTGGTCGCCCACATGCTGGACGACTTCCATAGTGCGCCGCTCGCTATTCTTCTCCACATACAGGCTTTCTTTGATCCTTGGCAGAGAATCCTTTGCAAATTTAACATCCACAACAGGACCGGAAATCTGGACTATTTTTCCTGTTTTCAGCTGTATATCATTTTCTTTATTCATGGTATTCCCCTGCTTTCGGTCTGCGGCGTTTCTGGTTCTGAGCCTTGGCTCCGGCTGTTATCTCCGTCATTTCGTTGGTGATGGCAGCCTGACGGATCTTATTGTACTGAAGCCGCAGTGTTTTCAGCATTTCCTCGGCGTTATCGCTGGCATTTTTCATGGCGTTCATTCTTGCCTGCTGCTCACTGCAATAGCTTTCCACCAGCGAGCCGTGAATGAAGCCCATAACGTAGCTTGGTATAACGCCGTCCAGCACTGCTTCGGGGCTGGGCAAAAACTCTTTTTCTATATGCTCAGCTTCCCTTTCTCCCTGATGGAACCTTGTTCTCTCCAGAGGCAGCAGCGTGATTTTTTTACATTCGCCGGGTTTTGCGCCCATGTAGTCGGTATATATGATGTTTATATCGTCCACCTTTGCATCGTCGTAATACTGCAGCAGCCTTGCGCAGATCCTGCCGGTATCATACAGGTTTGGCCGTGTGGCAGAAAACCTGAAATCCTCAACAAAATCCACCTTTTTGTTTATAAAATACTGCCGTCCATACTCTCCGATAATGAAAAGCGTGGTCAGGGGATGCCTGCTCATGTATTGCTCGCACATTTCTATGGCAGCGTGGTTATAGCTGCCGGCAAGCCCCTTATCTGAGGTTATGAGCAATATCCCGTGTTTTTTATGCGGAGTGTCGTTGTGATCCGGCACGTGAAAATACCGGTTTTCCGTCTCGGGGATATAGGCAAACAGATCGCCGATCTTTTCTGCCAGAGTTTCAAAATACGGCGTTGTTTCCTCAAGGTCACGAAGCGCACGGCGCATTTTTGCGGAGGCTATCATATACATGGCATCGGTGATTTTTTTGGTGTCTGCGATTCCGCTTATTCTGCTTTTGATCTCACTTGCACTTGCCATGCTGTGCCTCCTTTCCTATTTGTGTTCTGCAAGAAAAGCTCTTGCGGTTTCAACTATATCGTTTTTCAATCTCTCGGAATATGTTTTGTGGTGCTCAATGCGCAGGCATATTGATCTGTTGTGCTGTTCAAAATGATCCAGCAGCTCAAGCTGGGCAGCCTTTATCTCCTTGGGAGGGATATCCACAAACAGCTTTGCCTGAGCGCAAATAAGGGTAATTACCTGCCGATGGAGGCTCATGGGCGAATTGTTGCTCTGACGCAGCAGCTGCATCAACCCTGCACCGTATTTCAGCTGACGGGCAGTACCCTTGTCCAGATCGCCGCCAAACTGAGAAAATGACTGCATTTCCCTGTACTGGGCAAGATCCAGACGGGTAGTTCCCACCGACTTTTTCATAACATCGGTCTGTGCGGATCCGCCAACTCGGGAAACCGAAAGGCCAACATTGATGGCAGGCCGCTGACCGGCAAAGAACTGCTCGGTCTCAAGGAAGATCTGACCGTCTGTGATGGAAATTATGTTGGTGGGGATATATGCGGAAACGTCGCCTGCCAGAGTTTCAACTATGGGCAGGGCAGTCATGCTTCCACCGCCCAGTTCCTCAGAAAGCTGGGCAGAACGCTCCAGCAGTCTGGAATGAAGGTAGAATACATCGCCGGGATAGGCTTCACGACCGGGAGATCTTTCCAGCAGCAGGCTGAGCGTGCGGTATGCCACAGCGTGCTTGGAAAGGTCGTCGTAAATTATCAGCACATCTCTGCCTCGATACATAAAGTATTCCGCCACAGCGCAGCCCGCATAGGGCGCAATATACTGAAGCGAAGCAGGGTCGCTGGCAGGGGAGGATACCACCACGGTGTAATCCATGGCACCATATTTTTTCAGCGTGGAAACCACTTTGGCAATGGAGCTGGCCTTCTGACCGATGGCCACATAAACGCACACCACGTTCTTTTCCTTCTGATTGATTATGGTATCGGTGGCGATGGTGGTTTTTCCTGTCTGGCGGTCGCCGATGATAAGCTCACGCTGACCACGTCCGATGGGGAACATGGAATCAATGGCCAGTATGCCCGTTTCCATGGGACGGTCAACAGACTTTCTGTCGATAATACCGGGAGCGGAACGCTCAATGGGGAAGTATTCCTTGGCGCCTATCTCGGGGCCGCCGTCTACGGGGCTTCCAAGAGGATCGATAATTCTGCCGAGTATCCTGTTGCTCAGGGGAATACCGGCGGTGCGCTGAGTTCTGACCACTCTGCTGCCTTCATAGATCTCGGAATCGTCGCCAAACAGGATAACACCGTTGGTTCCATCAGCACGAATGTCCTGGACCATGCCCTTGACTCCGCAGTCAAACAGGACTATTTCGCCGTATTCCACCTCTTGAAGACCGCCTATAACGGCTATACCGTCGCCAACGCTGAGGACAAAACCAACCTGCTGATGACCTGCGTGAAGCTCAAAGTTCTCGATATCCTCTTTCAAAAGGGATACTATTTGCAGAGGATCGTATTCTTTTTTCAAAGACTGGAAGGATTTTCTCAGCTGGCGTATGCGTCCCAGGGTGCTCCAGTCATAATTTTCGTCGCCGACAAAAATATTGAAGCCACCTACTACACTTGGATCCTTTTTAATGATAAAATCAATATCATCGGAATTGTATTCCGCCATGAAAAACCGCTTCAGTTTTTCAAGCTGTTCTTCCGTGGGCGGCGTGATGCACCGTATTTCAACAGACAGCGCTTCATGCTCATTTTCGATGATATCATCAAAATTACTCTTTATCATGCTTTGACCTCTCACCCGAAACCGTGTCCTCGGCAAGACGGATAAACTCGTCATACAGTTCTATGTTGCGCTGGGGTGTTACGGTATCGCTCAGCAGTTTCTGAGTTGCGGTAACCACAAGCTCTCCGATTTCGGTCTGTGCCGAATCGAGAATATGCTCCTTGCGGATCTCCGCCTCCTGTTCGGCGGCAAGAATGATGGAAGCAGCCTTATCTTTAGCCTCTCTTAAATACTGTGCAGAAGCTTCGGTCAGTTCTTTTTCGGCGGCTTTCTTTCTCTGTTGGATCTCTTCTTCCGCATCACGGATCCGCTGCTCGTATTCCAAACGCAGTCTTTCGTTTTCCTCTGAGGCTTCACGGTTTTTGTTTTCCATGTCGGCAAAATAGTTTTTTCTTGTTTCAAAGAAATTGCTGACAGGCTTGAACAAAAGGAAAGTCAGACCACCCGCAAGGATCACAAAATTCAGCATATGCAGAAGAATTTGCAAAAAATCAATGTTAAGTGGAATGTTCATTGCAATACCTCTTTACAGGACGAAGATGACAAGAATAGCAACGATCAGAGCGTAAATGATAACGGTTTCGATAAATACAAGACCAAGCATCATGGCAGAGTTGATCTTGGCTGCGGCTTCGGGCTGGCGAGCCATGCTCTCGGCGCACTTGGCAATAGCGATGGCCATACCTATAGCGCCTGCAAAACCAACAGCGCCAATGGCGATGGCAGCTGCCCATGCCTTGGTGGAAAGCAGGTCGTTTTCATTGGTTTCCGCAGCAGCAGCTTCCGCAGCTTCGCCTGCAGCCAGGGCAGGTACGGTCATTACCGAAATAAGGCTGAATACTATCAGGGCGATCATAAGGACGGAAATTATCTTATTCTTTTTCATTATTCTGATACCTCTTTTTTCTTCTTTTTAGGTCTGGGTTCCACGGCTTCACCGTAGAAAATGGATACGAGTGTGGCCAGCACATAGGCCTGAATGGCTGCGTGAAGCAGCGTAAACATTACGCCCACCAGCACCGGCAGCACAAAGCTTAAACTTACATAGTAATAAACAAGTTCGGTCACCAGCAGACCGCTGAGCAGTGCGCCGAACAAACGGAAGCTCATGGATATGGGCAGGGAAAAGTCTTTCAAAACGCTCAGGCCACCCTTTACACCGCCGCAGATGATACCGGCTCCCAGAATCACCACATAGGACATTACGCCAAGGGCAATAGCTGCATTGATATCCGAAATAGGTGCAGGCAGTGCAATTGATATGCCTGTGGTGGTAACCGCCTGAAACCCGAACAGCTCAAAAATGGTGCTGAAAAAGATGTACGCACCTGCGCTGAATATATATGCGCCCACAAACTTAGGTCTGTGATGGCTGTTTTTCGATGCCATATCTGCGAAAAACTCCACCATCTTTTCAATAACGGTCTGAAACTTTCCGGGCACAAAAGTAAACTTTGGTATGGCAAAAATGCGTATCAGTCCGGCGGAGATCAGCAGCATGGCGGTTACGGTATAAGCCGATATCAGGCCGGGATTGACCTCAAGGCCAAACAGGTTTATTTTATTGTGCTCGTGCAGCACCCCGTCCAGCATCACTTCCTTGATGCTCTCGTGCTTTTCTCCGGGCGGCCACAGTATAATGATGCCTATGAGTATCACAGCTATTATCGAAAGCCATATTACAAGAAACAGCCTTCGTTTTTTCTTCATTTCATCTTTCAACTTCGTATCACTCCCATCATAAAGGCTTGATTTTACTTGATTATAGTCCTTTTCACTGTGCTATACAATCACAAATTTTCATAAAAATTAACATTTACTTTTTCTAAACACCGACAATAAGTCAACAGGAGGCACCTATGGCAACCAACGAAACTTTATATATGCGTTTATACTATGATATCCGCCGCCGTATTCAGACGGGTGCCCTGACCGTGGGAGAAAGGCTCCCATCAAAACGGTCATTGGCTCAGAGCATGGGAATCAGCGTCAATACGGTTGACGCTGCATATGCCCAGCTTTGTGCCGAGGGTTTTGTCGTCAGCCGTGAACGCAGCGGGTTTTACGTCTGCCAGATCGACGAGCTTGCCCGGCCTGAAATGCCGCAGGAAGCAAAAAAAGAACCTCCCTTATCTGATAAAGAGGCAGAAATAGACTTTTCGCCATCGGGTTTGGCTGCTGACCTGTTCCCCTACGCCACCTGGCGCAGGCTGATGAAAAACGCCTTCAACGAATATGACGAAACCCTGCTGAAACGTGCTCCAGCCCAGGGTGACGAAGGGCTGCGTCATGCAATTTCGTCCTATATCTGGAACGCCAGAGGCGTCCGTGCAGATGTCGACAGCATTGTCGTAGGTGCAGGCAGCTCGGATCTGATGCAGATACTTTCTTTTATTTTGCCGGGTCAATGGACTTTGGCGGTGGAAAACCCGGTGTATAATGCAGCCTACCGATTCTTTGAAGCAGGCGGTCATAAGGTGCTGCCGGTAGATGTGGATCGTCATGGCATACCCACCGAGCCGCTGACCGATCTTGACCGTGCGGTGGTGTACACCACACCGTCACACCAATATCCGCTGGGATTTTCCATGCCCATTTCACGGCGGATCAAGCTGCTGAACTGGGCAGCAGCGGGAACAGAGAGGTACATAATCGAAGATGACCACGACAGCGAGTTCCGCTACGGTGGGCGGCCTATACCTTCTCTTGCGGGTATTGACGAAAGCGGCAAAGTTATATATATGGGCACATTCAGCCGCAGTGTATCTCCCGCTTTGCGGATAGGCTACATGGTTTTGCCCCGGCCGCTGCTGGAACGGTACCGTGAATGCTGGCAGGGGCTTCCGTCGGCTGTATCCTCCTTTGACCAGCGGGTACTTCGTGAGTTTATGGAGGGCGGTCATTTTGAGCGGCATCTGAGCAGGCTTCGTCAGCGATACAAGACCCGTCGTGACGAGCTGACAGCGGCTTTGGCTCCCTTTGGCAAAGAGTTGAAAATCGTGGGCGACAATGCCGGCTGCCACCTTACGGTAAAGCTCACCGGCGGCATGAGCCAAAAGGAGATGTGCGGCCGGGCAATGGATAGGGGCGTAAAGGTTTACCCCGTGTCTGACTATTTTATCGGCGAGATGGATCCGATTTACGAAAGCAAGGTGCTGCTGGGATACGGCGGGCTGACATCTGAAGAAATCAAAAAAGGCGCAGCCCTGCTGCTGCAGGCATGGAGCACAACGTAACGTACCTCGCCGACCACCTGTTACGCACAACGCAACATATTACACCGTAGGGAACGGTCTTGACCGTTCCGAAAACGGGCCGTCGGGGACGCCGGCCTCTACAACGCACGAAGTAACTTATCACGCCGTAGGGAACGGTCTTGACCGTTCCGAAAACGGGCTGTCGGGGACGCCGGCCCCTACAACGCACGAAGTAACTTATCACACCGTAGGGAACGGTCTTGACCGTTCCGAAAACGGGCCGTCGGGGACGCCGGCCCCTACAACGCACGAAGTAACTTATCACGCCGTAGGGGCGACGTTTCGTCGCCCGCCGATTACGCAGAACGTGACGCTATATATCGCAGAGAACGATGAAAATCGCTTGCGATTTTGAGGGGGGTCAACTTTGTTGACCCAGTCATCCCTAAGCGCAGCGAAGGATCTTAACTCCTATAAGATGGGGATTTCTCAGGCAGCTCGCTGCCTGAGAATGACATGGATTTTCGAACGGACAGAGGCGGATAAGGTAATAAAACCGACCTTATCCGCCTCCGTTGCTTTTATTTATACTTTCTGCTTTCTGCCACAGCCAGCTGATCGCAGCGGTTGTTAAATTCATTTTCCGCATGACCCTTGACCCAGTTGAAAGTCACCTGATGGCAGTCGCAAAGCTCCAGCAGCTTTTCCCAAAGATCCGGATTCAGTGCCGGGTCTTTTTTGTTGCGCATCCAGCCGTTGGCTTTCCACTTTCTTGCCCAACCCTGAGTCATGGCATTGACGATATACTGAGAATCGGTGTACAGTGCAACTTCGCATGGTTCAGTCAAAGCCTGAAGCGCCGTTATGACCCCTGTAAGCTCCATGCGGTTGTTGGTTGTGTTGGCTTCACCGCCGGAAAGCTCCTTTTTATGCTTGCCGTATTGCAAAATCGCACCCCAGCCTCCGGGGCCGGGATTTCCGGAGCATGCTCCGTCGGTGTAAATCGTCACTTTTTTCATTGGTTTTCAACTTTCCTGTAAGATCATAATTATTGGGCGTAGTAGGAATCTGCCTCTATATCGTAGGCAAAAAGTCCGTAAGATGCAAACGTGCCTTTTTCGGTGTAGATATAGTATATCAGATGCTCACCCTTGTTGCCGTTGAAATCGCCGGTATAAAGAAACTCCGCTTCCAAATCTTCCGGACGAAGAACCAGATCATTCTCAATAACCGCCAGTTCTTTCATTTTTTCTCCCACTTCAGCGATTTTTTCGTCAGATGCAGAGGTATCATATAAGCCGTTGTGGTTTTCTTCCCATCGAGCCCACAAAGGTTCGGCAAAATTTGCCACAGCGTAAGACGGCACCAGCGAACCTTCGGTATATTTGGTCACTCTGTTACCGCTCAGAACAAAAATCCCATCATATTCTTCACCATCGATGGTGTATTCAACGGTAATGTAGTATTCATCATGACCATTAGGAGCATAGCGATACTCAATATCTTCTATTTCTTCAAATACCATTCCCGGTGTCATGGCAGCCTTGATGGTCTCCGGGTCTATTGCGACATCAACAACAAGCTGCATTTTTGTTTTCTTGTCATACACCCATGATTCCACTTCACCGTCGCTGTCATTATCCTCGGGCAGCTCACGCTCCACCAGCACGATGCACAGGAAATCCTCAGTTTCGCAGGGATAGGCTATTACCTCGCATCGGCGAGTGCCGATATAATCCGAATACTCTCTGTAATATTCGTCACCTATCTCCCGCAGTTCACGGTTGATATCTTCGGCGGTGGGGCTGTCGTCAAGTATCTGGGGAATTTCGATAATGCTGCCGTTTTCAAAATAGTGCTGCATATACATCTCGAAAGCTGTGGTCACAGGCTCTGCCAAAGGATAGCCGCAAAGCCCGTCATCAGTGGAATTTTCCGGCTCAGCAGGTGCCATTGAGGGGGAAGATGCTCCTTCGCCGCCCTGTTCCGGCTCAGTCACGGAAGGCTGTTCGCTGACAGAAGGCTGGTTTTCTGCTTCCGGCGCATCCACAGCAGGCATATCATTTGTTGCAGGTTCCGACACAGGTGCGCCGGCGGATTCAGAAACCTCCGGAGCAGTCGATGGCGCAGGCGCCGAGGCTTTATTACAGCCTGTTATCAGCATAGCTGCCAATATTGCGATTATCAAAAGAACGGAAATTTTACGCATATAAAAGGCTCCTTTCAGAAACAGGGGGCAGTTATCAGGGATCAGGGATCAGTATAGTTCAGTTCTTGTTACTGCTCTCTGATCCCTGCGCCCTGATCTCTAAAAAGCGGTCACGGTCATCACGACCGTGACCGCTTTATCTATTAGACGCTTTCTTCAGCAGATTGTTCCAAAATTTCCTCTTCTTCGTCTTTTTCAACGGTTTCAACACCGATGACATGGCTGCCTTCTGCAAGGCGCATTACTCTGACGCCCTGGGTGGCTCGACCGTAGACGCTTATCTCGCTGACGTCCATACGGATCATGGTACCGTCATCGCTGAGAAGCATTACGTCCTCATCGCCGGAAACAAGACGGACAGCGGCAACGCAGCCGGTCTTATCGGTAACATTATAGCCACGCAGACCCTTGCCGCCACGATGATGAAGCTCGCCATCTTCGGAAGGCAGGAATTCTTCGGCAGCGGTACGCTTGCCGTAACCGTTTTCGGTGACAGACAGCAGGAACTTGCCCTGTTCGGGAATTACCGCACCCACAACGCTGTCGCCCTCCGCAAGGCGGATACCACGGACACCGGCGGCGTCACGTCCCATGCAGCGAACATCGTTTTCGTCGAAGCACATTGCCTGACCGTTGGCAGAAGCAATAAGCACAGCGCTGTTGCCTTCGGTTTTGAGGACGGCGATAAGCTCGTCACCCTCGTCCAGAGTAAGGGCACGGATACCTGCCTTTCTGGCGGTATGGATGCTTTCCAGCTGCAGACGCTTTACGGTGCCCATTTTTGTAACGAACATCAGGCAGCTTTCGTCAAACTCACGCACAGGCAGCATGGCGGTGACCTTTTCGCCCTGTTCCAGAGGCAGCACGTTGATGATGGCAGTACCCTTGGCAGTGCGACCGGCTTCGGGTATCTGGTAACCTTTTTTGCGGTGGACCTTACCGGTGTTGGTAAAGAACAGCAGATAGTCGTGAGTTGAGGCCGCAAACAGAGTTTTGACATAGTCCTCTTCACGGGTCTGCATAGCGGTGATACCCTTGCCGCCTCGTTTCTGAGCCTTGTAGGTGCTGGCAGGCATACGCTTGATATAACCGGCATCGGTGAGAGTGTAGCAGCAGTCCTCTTCTTCGATAAGGTCTTCCACGTCTATCTCATCTTCCAGTTCCGCAAGCTCGGTACGGCGATCATCGCCGTATTTGTCACGAATTTCTTCCAGCTCGGAGATAAGAACACTGTCCAGCAGCTCGGGATCGCTGAGCAGTTGATTGTAATATTTGATTCTTTCCAGCAGCTCCTGATACTCGGCTTCGATCTTTTCACGTTCAAGACCCTGCAAACGGCGCAGCTGCATCTCAAGGATAGCCTGAGCCTGGATCTCAGACAGTCCGAAGCGTTCCATCAGCCGTTCTCTTGCGTCGTTGTAGCTGCTGCGGATAATGCGGATTATTTCGTCGATATTATCCACGGCGATGCGGTAGCCTTCAAGCAGATGTGCCCGCTCCTGAGCCTTACGCAGGTCAAACTTTGTGCGGCGGGTGATGATATCCTTCTGGAAAGTCACATACTCGTCAAGTATCTCTTTCAGAGTCAGCAGCTTGGGCTGAGTCTGGTTGTTTACAAGAGCTATAAGTACGGCAGCAAAGGTGGTCTGGAGCTGAGTTGTGGCAAACAGGCGGTTAAGCACCACCTGAGGATTGGCATCACGCTTCAGCTCGATGACTATGCGCATACCTTCACGGTCGGATTCGTCACGCAGACCGGAGATTCCTTCTATCTTCTTTTCCTTGACCTGTTCGGCGATGTTTTCCACCAGTCGGGACTTGTTGACGTTGTAAGGTATTTCGGTGACGATTATAGCAGTTCTGCCCTGACCGAATTCCTCGAACTCTGTCCGTGCCCGGCAAACTATGCGGCCTTTGCCTGTGCCGTAGGCGGAGCGAATACCGCTTCTGCCCATGATTATGCCGCCGGTGGGGAAGTCGGGTCCCTTGATATGCTCCATCAGGTCGTCAAGGGTAGCATCGGGGTTCTTGATAACGCAGATGGTGGCATCTATAGTCTCACGCAGGTTGTGAGGGGGCACATTGGTGGTCATACCAACAGCAATGCCCATGGAACCGTTTACAAGAAGATTTGGGAATCGGGAAGTGATAACGATAGGCTCCTTGCGGGTCTCATCGAAGTTGACGGTATAGTCGATGGTCTCCTTGTCGATATCCCGAAGCATTTCGTTGGCCAGCTTGTCCAGACGGGCTTCGGTGTATCGGTAAGCAGCGGCAGGGTCGCCGTCGATGGAACCGAAGTTGCCCTTGCCGTCCACCAGGGGATAACGCATGGAAAAGTCCTGAGCAAGGCGAACCATGGCATCGTAAACAGATGTATCACCGTGGGGGTGATAGTTACGAAGCACAGTACCGACAGTGGCAACGGACTTGGAATATTTCTTGTCGGAGGTCAGGCCCTCCTCGTACATGGTATAAAGAATACGGCGATGGACCGGCTTCAGACCGTCACGAACGTCAGGCAGCGCACGGGCTACGATAACGCTCATGGCGTAGTCGATGAAGGCAGTTTTCATCTCGTTTTCAAGGTCAATATTTACTATGGTCTGGTCAGGAAATGAAATATCCTGAGTGTCTCTTTTTTTAGCCATAATTTCCTCCGGTAGGGATGTCATTCCGAACGCCGTTTTTGACGGCGGAGGAATCCCCATCTTGAAAAAGGTTTAAGTCTGCAAAACCATACAGTGTGCATTATATGGGCAACTTTTGGTCGCCCTCCTTGGCTCCCCTTGTCAGGGGAGCTGTCTGCATAAGGTCAGCTTGCTGACCTTGCAGACTGAGGGGTAGTTATTTTTCTCTCCCTCCGTCACGGCTTTGCCGTGCCACCTCCCTCATCAGAGGGAGGCAACTGGCGGATGATATCCGCACCTATGGACAGCATAACTGAACTAAATATCAAGATTCTGAACGTACTTGGCGTTCTTCTCAATATATTCCTTTCTGGGTTCAACTTTTTCGCCCATAAGGATGGTGAATATCTCGTCTGCCTTTGCAGCATCGGACAAAGTTATACGCTTAAGTATTCTGGTTTCGGGGTTCATGGTGGTGTCCCACAGCTCGTGGAAGTCCATCTCACCAAGACCCTTGTTACGGCTGATGTCTATTTTGCCCTTGCCGTCGGGTCCGCGCATTTCGGCGGATATTCTGTCCCGTTCTTCGTCGGAATAGGCGTATCTTACGGTTTTGCCCCGCTCCAGCTTGAACAGGGGAGGCTGAGCGGCGTAAACATAGCCTGCTTCGATAAGGGGACGCATGAAACGGAAGAAGAAGGTCAGCAGCAGCGTTCTGATATGGCTACCGTCAACGTCGGCGTCCGCCATGATGATGACCTTATGATAACGCAGCTTGGTGATATCAAAATCGTCACCTATACCTGCACCCAAAGCGGTAATGACAGGAGCCAGCTTATCGTTGCCGTAAACCTTGTCGGCTCTGGATTTTTCTACGTTCAGCATCTTACCCCACAGGGGAAGAATGGCCTGGAACCGTGAGTTTCTGCCCTGCTTTGCAGAGCCGCCTGCGGAGTCGCCCTCCACGATGTAAAGCTCGGTCAGCGAGGGATCGGCTTCGTTGCAGTCTGCCAGCTTGCCCGGCAGGGTGGAGCCTTCCAGCACGTTTTTGCGGCGGGTAAGCTCACGGGCTTTTTTTGCGGCTTCTCTTGCCCGGGAAGCCAGAATTGCTTTTTCAATTATTATCTTACCTACCGAGGGATTTTCTTCCAGGAAAGTCCCCAGTCCGTCGGTAACAAGCTCACGGACAAGGGTACGCATTTCGGCGTTGCCCAGCTTGGTTTTTGTCTGGCCTTCAAACTGAGCTTCCTCCAGCTTGACGGAAATGACCACGGTGATACCCTCTCTGGCATCTTCACCGGAAAGCTTTTCGTCGTCTTTCAGCAGCTTTTTGCTGTGACCGTAATCGTTGAGCACCTTTGTCAGGGCTTCCTTGAAGCCTGTTTCATGCATGCCGCCGTCGGGAGTATGGATATTGTTGGCGAAAGACAGCATAAGCTCGCTGTAACCGTCGTTATACTGCAGAGCAATCTCGGCGGTGGAGGTCTGCTTATCAACAGACATATAAATTATCTGGTCATGGACAGGTGTTTTGTTGCGGTTGTGGTGAGCGACGAACTCACGGATACCGCCTTCGTAGCACATGGAAACTTCCTGTTCCATGCCTTCACGCTCGTCTTTAAGGGTTATACGAACGCCGGCATTGAGGAAAGCCTGCTCACGAAGTCTTGTTTCCAGAGTTTCATAATTGAAAACAACGTCGTCAAAAACCTCGTCATCAGGCAGGAAGCTGATGGAAGTGCCTTTCTTATCGGTATCGCCGATAATATGGATAGACTCGGTCACTTCACCTCTTGCAAAAGCCATGCGATGGATCTTACTGCCGTCGTGAACTTCGACGCTGAGCCAGCGTGACAGCGCATTAACGACCGAAGCGCCGACGCCGTGGAGACCACCGGATACCTTGTAACCGCCGCCGCCGAATTTACCGCCGGCGTGGAGCACGGTGAAAACAACTTCCAGCGCATCTTTTCCGGAAGGGTGCATACCGGTGGGAATACCGCGGCCGTTGTCGGTAACGGTAATGGTTTCGCCCTTACCGATGGTGACATGGATATCGTTGCAGTATCCGGCCAGAGCTTCGTCTATGGCATTGTCGACTATTTCATAAACCAGATGGTGCAGACCGGCGGAGGAGGTGGAACCGATATACATACCCGGACGTTTCCGGACGGCTTCCAGACCCTCAAGAACCTGTATCTGCCCTGCGCCATATTCGTGTGTAACCTTGTCAGACATTTTTATAACTCCTTCTATCAGGTAACAGTTAACAGTGAACAGTTAACAATTGCAGAATTTACAAATCATGGATTTGAAAACAAATTCTAATGCTTAATGCCTATTTTGTATATAAAATACAACAGTATATTGATAATTTTAATGTGGTAATTAAGAGCTTAGCCTTCGATAACTGTTAACTGTTAATTGTTAACTGTTAACTAATAAATGCTATGCATTTATCTCGATCTTCTCACCAATGTTTGAGTGCTCAGCTGGCTAAGATGAACCGTTGTTTCACCGTTTTCGCAGGTTATAACAAATGATTTCGGCAGGTCGGAAACTTCGCTTCGTACCCGTCCTTCATTCTGAGCCTTGGTAAGAAACTCTCTTGTACGTTTTGATTGTGATGTATTGTCAAGGTCGAAGTAGCCGATAACACTTTCCGACCGAACGACCTCATTGTTGCCTATGTGAATGAACAATTTAAAAACCTCCGGTTTTCAAATTAATAATTAATAGTTAATAATTAATAAGTCTCCTATCGTAAGCCAAATAATATTAATTATTAATTCTTAATTAATTAATTATTAATTCTTAATTATTAATTAAACAATCTGCTTTCCTCCGCTGATACGTATAACCTTACAGTCTGTAAAACGTATCTCGTCCTCGCAGCAGGTGAGTATCACCTGACCGGTGAGAATTTTCGACAGAATGAACTCCTGCCTACCGCTGTCCAGTTCAGACAAAACATCGTCCAACAGCAAAATGGGATACTCTCCCAGATCCCGCTGCAAAAGCTCCCGTTCTGCCAGCTTGAAAGAAACCACAGCAGATCGGTTCTGACCCTGCGACCCATAGGTTTTTATAGGCAGCCCGTTCAGCAGCAGTTCAAAATCGTCTTTGTGGGGGCCGGACAGGCAGCTTCTTGATTCCAGCTCCGCAATATAGTGGCTCTTTTGATGCTCACGCATTTTTACATAGACCTCTTCACGGTCGGCGTTAACATCTTCAAGATTCGACAGGCTTTGATACTTGATATCCAAAATCTCTCGTTTTCCGGACATCTCACTATGAATATCCGTTACAACAGGCAACAAAGCTTTCAGATATCTTGCCCTGGACACAATTATCAGCGAGCCTTCCTTGGCCATGGCAATATTGTAATCTTCAAGGTTATCAAGAAGATCAGGCTTTTCGTCCCTGTCTTTAAGTATTTTGTTTTTTCTTTTCAACAATTGCTCATACTTTTCCACCGCCGCAGCATAAGCAGGGCTGAGCTGAGATATGGCATCGTCGAGAAATTTTCGTCTGCCTGCACCGGGACCTCTGAACAGAGTTATATCGTCAGGCGTAAAAAGTACGGTTCCCAGAGTCCCGGACAGCTGACCTCTGTTTTTCAGCTTTACTCCGTTGACCAGCATCTGTTTTTTTCCCAGCCTGCCGTCGAACAGCCGGGCTTCCATTGTCATATCTCTGCCCCGGGAAACTATAGAAGCCGTTATATATGCTGCTATGGCACCTGTTCCAATAAGAGGAGCATCACGGTATGTTCTGAAAGAACGACCCTGCGACAGATAAGAAACCGCTTCCAGAAGATTTGTCTTTCCCTGAGCATTTTCTCCGGCTATAACATTCAGCCCGGGAGAAAAATCTATCTGAACATTGTCGTAATTTCGGAAAGATTCAAGTTTGATATTGTTGATTTGCATAGCTTTTTTAATTAATAATTAATAGTTAATAGTTAATAATTAGTAACTGACTGATACGCATCGCACCTTCCCCGTCATTCTGAGCGAAGCAAAGAATCTTATCGAGCCGACCATGCACCACACAATGTAACGCATTGCGTATTTCGCGGGCAACGAAACATCGTCCCTACAGTTCAATACGTAACAAATCGCGTTATTAATTATTAATTCTTAATTATTAACTTACTTTAAGTGTTACGCCGGCAAAGGATACCACATCGCCTTTAACCAGCTTTTTGCCCCTCATCAGGCAAACCTCACCGTTGACCTTTACCAGGCCTTCCTGAACCACGGCTTTTGCCTCACCGCCGGATTCGACCACGTTGGCAAATTTCAAAAAAGAATCCAGCTTAATAAAATCCGTTACTATTTCGATGTCGGTGATGTTTTTCGGACGGGCAGTTATAGTTACTTTTTTCATATTATTTACCTTAGTTGGAAAGTCTTATGGGCATGACCAAAAACAGGAAGCTGTTGTCGTCCATTTCGGCAGGTTTAATAACGATGGGGCTTCCGGAATCCTTCATTTCCAGCAGAAGCTCACCGGTGGGTGCGGTTTTGAGAGCTTCCAGCATATATCGGCTGTTGAAGCCTATGGTCATATCCTTACCATCTCCGGATATAAAAACTTCGTCCTTGGAGCTGCCAAGGGCTGTTGCTGCAACCATGGTAGCCTTGTTGTGACCAAAGGTGCAGCGGATCGGACTGCGGTATTTTTCAGAAATGATAAGCGCAGCACGCTCAACGCAGGAAGCAAAGGAAGAACGGTCAATAACAACTTTGATCGAAGCATCTTTGGGTATAACTCTTTCATAATCCAAAAACTGACCTTCAAGTCGGCGGGTTATAAGAGAATTATCTCCCATTTCAAAGCGAATAAGACTTCTGCCAAGAGTTACTTTAACATCTTCCTCGCTGTCTGCCAGAATCTTTACAGCTTCTTTCAAAGAACCGCCGGGAGCAACAAAATCAAAACTGCCGGAAGAAATAACTGTTTCGTTGCGAACAGCAAGACGGAAGCTGTCGACCGCAGCTACCGTAAGGCTGCTGCCATCTACTGCAAATCTGCAGCCGGTGTGGACAGGTCTTGTTTCACTGTCGGAAACGGCAAAAACAGTCTGAGAAATAACGGAAGCAAGAACATTCTGTTTTATAGTAAAGCTTTCGTTTCCGTCAATATCCGGAAGATCGGGATAATCATCGGCAGAAAGTCCGATAATTTTAAAATCGCTTATACCGCCGGTAATGTTGACCAGCAGAGATTCGTCTGTTGTAACGGTCACACTGTCGTCCGGCAGCTTGCGGATAATGTCGCCAAAGAGCTTGGATCCTAAAACAATCTGACCTGATTCGGAAACCTCGGCATCAATATGGGAGGTTATGCCAAGTTCAAGATTGTAGCCGGTAAGGGTAACACCGTCGTTATCGGCGTTTATGAAAATGCCTTCAAGGGCAGGGATACCGTTTTTTACAGCCACGGCTCCGGAAACGTTTGTCACAGCACTGAGCAGAGCTTGCTTTTCACAGGTGAATTTCATTTCGAACCTCCAGATTTAATAAAGGTTTAAGGGGCAAGGTTTAAGGTTATAGGAAACTTATGGGCATTTGCTCAATAAATTTAACCTTTAAACTGACGCCTTGTTCATCATATATAAGAGAAATATATAAGTGTTTTAGTAGTAACAGTAGTAGAAGCGGTGGATTGTGGAAAAGGGTGTCAAACCCTTGAAAATACAGGGGTTTGCGGTTGTGGGAAATATGTGGAGAAAAAAGATGGTTTTCCGCAGGAAATAAGTGGAAAAGAAAAATGAGGTAAAAAACGCAGTTATCAACCGGTGGAAAAATGTTTATCCCCAACAGGTTGTGGATTATTATTTAGGGGTTAGGATATATGATCAAGGGGAGTATCCCTAATATCTAAATCCTAAACGCTTATCCCTATTACAGATTAGAAAACTTAGTTTTCTAATCTGTAATTTATGCTCGCCGTAATATCTCTGACGGCATCTGTTATTTCACCGGGAGAGTTGATGGCGTCTTCAATGCGGCGGACAGCGTTGATAACTGTAGTATGATCTTTGCCGCCGAATTCCTTGCCTATAGCTTCATAGCTCATGTTTGTCATTGACCGCATAAGATACATGGCAATATGGCGGGGATTCTTCTTATCCAGCGATCTGCCGGAGCCTTTGATGGCTTTTTCGTCGATATTGAAAAACTTGCAGGTTTCGGAGACTATAAGGCTGGCGGTAGGCAGCCGTTCCTCGCTGTCTTTGTAAAGATCACGGATAGCAATGGAAATGGAAGAATCGTCCGGCATTTCACCTGCCAGCTTGCTCTGGGCTGCAATTTTATTGACTGCGCCTTCAAGCTGACGGATATTGTTGGTAATGGTTTCTGCCAGATAATCAATCACGGAATCAGACAGACTGAGGCCGGAGCCCATAGCTTTGCTTTTGATTATAGCCATACGGGTTTCGTGGTCGGGCTTGGTTATTTCCGTAAGAAGCCCCCACTCAAAACGGGTGCGAAGTCTGTCGGTCAATGTGGGCATTTCCTTGGGCGGACGGTCAGAGGTTATGACTATCTGTTTTCCATAGCTGGTCAGGGTGTCGAAAGTATGGAAAAATTCTGTCTGGACGTTGTCCATTCGTGCGATAAACTGGATATCATCTACCAGGAAAAGGTCGCAGTTGCGGTATTTTGCACGGAACTCTGCGGTTGTTTTGTTGCGAATGGATTCAACGTGCTCGTTGATAAAATCGTCACCCTTGATGTAAAGAATGGTATAGTCGGGGTGATTGCGGCGAACCTCGTTTCCGATGGCAAACAGCAGATGAGTTTTGCCAAGTCCGGATTCGCCGTATATAAAGAGGGGATTGTATTCCGAACCGGGCTGTTCGGCAACGCTCATGGCTGCGGCATGGGCATATTTGTTGGAACGGCCGACGATAAAGCTGTCGAAGGTGTAGCCTGCGTTCATGTCGATAATATCGGCCTTGCGATCGGCAATATTCGGATCAGGGATATTATCCACCACCACAACATTCATTTTCATGGAAAATATCTCATAAAGAGCGTTGCAAAGAGCGGTTTTGTAACGGGAATCAATAATGAGCCGCTTGTATTCGGTGGGGGAGTATATGGTCAGAGTGGTCTCGGTCAGGGATACAGGCTCGGCATCGTCGAACCATGCGTTGATGGTGGTGGCGGTCATATCGCGCTCTATGATTTTCATGACCATCTGCCATACCTGATGCGCAGTATTCAATTTCAATCCCTCTTTCTTTTCAATATTTCGTCACATGTTATCATACCATATTTTCGGGGTTAAAGCAAGGAATTCTTTAATAATATAGTAGGTGTCAGAGGTCAGGGATCAGGGAGCAGTACGGAATATTCACATATCATTTGATATTTGCTTTTATTTTGAACATTGCTAAGAATTGCGAAAACAAGCTTTATTTTTGTTAAGATCATTGATTCAAATTCAAAGGAGACTGCTTCCTATAACATACTTGACCACCTATCGTCCATTTGATAAAATGTATTTTTGAGAACATACGAAAGAAAGGACACATTTCCATGGAATATTCCGCCGGAAATTATGATATAGCCGTTGTCGGAGCAGGTCACGCAGGTATTGAGGCAGCTTTGGCATGCGCCAGACTGGGTCTTAAAACCCTTTGCTTTACCGTAAACCTTGATGCCGTGGGCAATATGCCATGTAATCCCGCCGTTGGCGGCACCGGCAAAGGTCAGCTTGTCCGTGAACTGGACGCTCTTGGCGGTGAAATGGCAAAAGCTGCCGACAAGGCTTGTATTCAGTATCGAATGCTGAACCGTGGCAAGGGTCCTGCCGTTCACTCCCTGCGTGCTCAGGCTGACCGCCGAAGATACCAGGAGGTAATGAAGCACACTCTTGAAACTCAGGAAAATCTGTTTGTCAAGCAGGCTGAGGTAACAGAAGTCAGAGCGGAAAACGGTGCCGTAACCGCTGTTGTGACCTCTCTGGGGGCAGTATTTACCGTAAAAGCCGCAATTATCTGCACCGGAACATATCTCAGGGGCAAAATAATTATCGGTGACAGTGCCATTGCAGGCGGTCCTGACGGTATGCAGGCTGCAAACAGCTTGACCGAAAGCCTTACTTCTCTTGGTCTGTCTCTGCGCAGATTCAAAACCGGAACTCCGCCCAGAGTCAACCGCCGAAGCGTGGATTTTTCGAAAATGGAGATCCAGCCCGGTGACGAAAACCCGGAACCCTTTTCCTTTGAAACTACTCACGCCCTTAAAAACAAGGCCGTGTGTTATCTGACATACACTAACGAAAAAACTCACGAAATAATTCGTGCCAACCTGCATCGTTCACCCCTGTTTTCCGGAGTGATAGAAGGAGTTGGTCCTCGTTACTGTCCTTCCATAGAAGACAAGGTTGTCAGATTTGCCGATAAAAACAGACATCAGCTTTTTGTGGAGCCTATGGGCGAAAACACGGAAGAACTTTATATTCAGGGATTTTCGTCATCTCTGCCGGAGGACGTTCAGCTGCAGATGCTGCATACCATACCCGGGCTGGAAAATGCGGAGGTAACCAGACCTGCCTACGCTATAGAATACGACTGCGTTGACCCGCTGGAACTGTACCCGACTTTGGAAACAAAAAAGATATCCGGGCTTTACGGTGCCGGTCAGTTCAACGGCAGCTCAGGTTATGAGGAGGCCGCTGTTCAGGGCTTTATGGCAGGTGTCAATGCGGCGCACAAAATCCTTGAAAAAGAGCCGTTTATACTGAGCCGCAGTGAGGCTTATATCGGCGCACTTATTGATGATCTTGTGACAAAAGGAACCAACGAGCCCTACCGAATGATGACTTCCCGAACCGAGTATCGTCTGCTGCTCCGGCAGGACAATGCAGACCAAAGACTTTGCGGCAAAGGTTTAGAAATCGGTCTTGTAAGTCAGGATAGATACGACCGTGTTCAGGAAAAATATCGTCTTGTGGATCGGGAGATCAAGCGATTGAACAGCCAGGGCGTTGCCGCAACCGAAGAGCTGAACAGTTTTTTGGTTGAACGTAATACCGTTGAAATAAAAAACGGTGCAAGGTTGGTTGATCTTCTGAAACGTCCTCAGCTGGATTACAAATCGCTTGAACCCTTTGACAAAGACAGACCACAGCTGCCCGATGATGTAACAGAGCAGGTAGAAATATCTGTAAAGTATGAGGGTTATATCAACCGCCAGCTGAAACAGGTTGAGCAGTTTGCCAAATATGAGGCGCATCCGCTGCCGCAGGATCTGGATTACGAAGAAGTAAAAGGACTTCGGTTGGAAGCCCGCCAGAAGCTGAATCGGGTAAAGCCTGCCAACGTAGGTCAGGCGTCCCGTATATCCGGCGTAAGCCCTGCCGACATGGCAGCCCTGCTGGTGTATCTAAGTATGTAAAAAACGGCTCCGAAAGGAGCCGTTTTTTTACATAGGGATTAGGGGTTAGGGGCTAGGAATTAGGGATAAGTATCGCCTGCGGCGATATTTTAATATGTTGGCAAATCCTTGATTTGCCAACTCCTATCCCTAATCCCTAAATCCTAATCCCTAATCCCTAAAAAAGCTGTGGTTTCCCACAGCTTTTTTATTTCCTTCCTGCACCGCCGCCGCGTCCGAACCCGCCGCCGCCGCTGCGGAAGCTGCTGCCACCGGAACGGAATCCGCCGCCGGAGCTTCTGAAACCGCCGGTTGGGGGACGGTATGTTGTTCGGTGGGTCGTATGATGATATCTGTTTCGTCTGGCTGAATTGTTCATTGACGACATGAACAGCCAGAACGGAAGATTGCTGCTGCGTCGGGAAGAGGTTCGGGAAGTTTTATTTTTTCCGCCGAAGATAAAGATGAGAACAGCGGCAATAAAGATAACTTTTATTATGGTTCTGAAAGATATGAATCCGCCGCGGTATCCCACATCGTAAGTTTCGTAGCTTTCGTATGTGCCGCCGTCGGGGTAAAGGGTTGACGGTGCATCGCTGTAATAGCTCTCGTACCAGTCCATAACGGCGTTGGTGGTTTTGACGGCTGCCACATCATAACTGCCTGCCAGGAAATCATCTTCAAATTCATTCATAAGAATGGTGTTCATCTTGCCTGCGGTAAAAACGTCTTCGATACCTGCGCCGCAGGACATCCAGTATTTGTCCTCCGCCACCACCATCAGCAGCAGGCAGCCGTTGTTGTGCTCGCTGCTGCCGATCTCCCATTCATTGAAAAGGGCATAAGAATACTGCTCTGCGTCCAGGTCGTTCAGAAAATCTATAGTGACCACGCAGAACTGACCGCCGCAGGATGCATAAAGTTCCTCATTGCGTCTGATGATATATTCTTCTGTTTTGGGTGTCAGCACGTTTGCATAGTCGGCAACGTAAAAAGTCTCCGTAGGCTCCACCACATCGGTAGACGCCAAAACTGTGAAAGACAGGCTGAGAGATAAAATCAGAATAAGAATCAGAGAAGTAATTTTTTTCATAGGCTCAGTTTACGCAAACAACTCGCATTCGGCTATAAAAGCAGGCAGCCGCAGAATGTTTGCCGGGAATGTTCCCAGAGTATCGTTGTTGAATTCCAGAGCCAGCTTGTTGTATTTAGCGGCTTCATTTGTGATCGTGTCGTTTCGGGAGAGAATGTTGGCATAAAGCTCCTGCCGGTACTGCTCGTCCTTCTCGGTCAGAGTCAGGTCAGACATTGAAAGATAAAGATTTTCCACAGTATCGGAAAGCTGCTTGTTGAGAGTATAAGCTTCGGAAGCACCGCCGTCACGCTTTGTCAGAGCATCGCAGGCATCGGCAACAGCTTCGCACTCGTCGTCCAGGTCGGGATAGTCCCGGGCGATCTTTACAAGGTTGCGGCTGTAATCCACCCGTTTTTCAATATCTCCGTTTATGCCAAAGCCTTTTCCGTCAACGCCTGTTACCAGCATGGATTCGATTTCTGCCCGTTCTGCCTTCAGGCTTCTGTGGGCACTGAAAACGGTGGACAGAACAATGACCAATATGAGAACAACGATTGCTCCGGAACGTTTTTTCAGAAATTTGGACACGGTATATAGTCCTTTCTTGGATAAAGATATTACGAAGATTCTACTGAACGCGTATATTAATTAATAATTAATAGTTAACAATTAATAGTTGATGAATCAGCAAATCATCTGATTTTTTGATGATTCTGATAAGACCATTGTTTTATAAGAATATTAATTATTAATTTTTAATTATTAATTGTCAGCAATTTCTGTTTCAGCTCGCCTTCAATTCGTCCAAGCTCAGCCTCTGCATCACGGCGTTTCTGAGCGCCGTCTTTCTGTATCTGAAGAACTTCGTCCAAAGTGGAGATAAGGCTTTGGTTGGTGTGCTGCAAAGTTTCCATATCCACGATGGAACGCTCGGATTCCTTTGCTGTTTCAACGGTGCCAAGGCGCAGAGCATCGGCATTCTTCTTAAGAAGCTGATTGGTCAGATCGGTGACCTCACGCTGAGCTTCCAGAGCCTGGCGGGAATGTTCAAGGCCGAGAGCCAGCACCATCTGGCTTTTCCAAAGGGGAATGGTGTTGTTGAGGGAAGACTGGATCTTCTCAACCAGCATGCTGTCGTTGTTCTGAATAAGGCGTATCTGGGGACCCATCTGAATGGATATCATTCGGGTCAGTTCCAGATCGTGGAGCTTTTTCTCAAATCGCAGGCACTGGTTTGCATAGTCGTTGGCGGCCTGAGCATCTTCTGCAAGACCGGTGGTCTGAGCTTTCTGCTGCATTTCGGCAAGGGTCGTGGCACGTTCACGTTCAAGAGTTTTTTTGCCTGCCAGAATGTACATTGAAAGCTGCTTGAAGTAGTCCAGGTTTTTGTCATACAGCTGATCCAGTACAGCGATGTCTTTCAAAAGCACCACCTGATGATCTTCAAGCTGACCGGCGATACGGTCCACGTTGGCTTCGACCTTGCCGTATTTGGCTTTCATGACTTCCAGTTTGCGGCTGCCTTTCTGGAAAAGACCCAGCAGACCCTTGCGCTCTTCCTCGGCATCGAAGGATTTCAGTTCCACCACCAGGCCGGAGATCATGTCGCCGATCTCGCCCATATCCTTGGTTTTTACGCTTTCCAGAGCACCGGCGGAGAAGTCGGCAATGTTCTTCTGGGCACCTGCACCATACTGAAGGATCATGGTGCTGTCGGTCAGGTCAATTTTCTGTGAAAAGCTGTCTACCGCTGCCTGTTCCTCGGCAGTCAGAGGAGTTTCCTCCACGGTTACGGGGACGATTTCGTTAACAGCTTCCTCGGTTTTATTGGCTTCTTCGCCGAAGGGATCGAGGGTAAGATTAAATTTTGTGAAGTCAGACATATTTACGTTCCTTTCGAAGAATATTCGGTCATCTTTGAGTGTGTGAAAATAATAATTAATAGTTAATAATTAATAATTGTCGAGTCAGCAAATCATCTGATTTGCTGACGGTTTTGAAAAAAACCATCGCCTTAACAGAATGTGAATATTAATTATTAATTTTCAATTATTAATTTGTGAGCCCGTCTTTTTCCATCATGGTTTCCAGCACCTTGATATCGGCAGTAATATCAATGGCATCGGCAGCAAACAGGCTGTCCAACAGTTTGCGGTAAGCGGTGACAATGGTTTCCATGACGTTTTCTATCTTTGCCTTGGTGGCTTCCACATTTTCGCCTGCCTGACCCTGACGAACCAGCTTGTCATAGCCGGACAGCAGCCTGATAGTGGTGGGAAGATAGTAATTCATAAAGGAGCGTATTTCGCCAAGTTTTTTGGGTTCCTGCTTAACGGCATCGAAGATCCTGCCGCTGAGCCGCTCCAGTTCGTTTATCTGACCGCTGATAACAGGGTTTTCGATGGCTTCGTTCAGCTTGCGCATCTGTTCCATGGCAGCCTTGCCGTCGGCTATCATTTTATCCAGTTCCGGGTTGCCGGTGGTGGGAGCGGGAGGATCGGGAACCTTTACCTTTACTACTTTTCCCGGGAAAAGCCGTTTCATAAGCAGAAACACCAAAACCGTGAATACGGCGCAGACGATAAAATGCCACAGTCTGTAAAGAGGGAAGACCATGGCGTATGCGAGCCACGCTATGGCAGCCGAATATATGGGAACCACTGAGGGTATGCGTTTTTCTTTCAACACGACCATCCTTTGTTATGGTAAATTATATTTACAAACATTGTACAGTATTATTTCCTTGTTGTCAATGAGCTGCTTATATATATTTTATTACTATGAAAAAACAGTGTCAATAGAAAGGGAAAATTTTTGAATCAATTTACGAACAAATGTTTGCATTTCAAATGTGAGTGTGATATACTGTGTCTGTAAACCGGATAACTGTTATCTGAATTATGGGGTGATTTTTTGAAACCTTTGACCGATAAACAAAAAGCGGTGTATGACTGCATCGTCAGATGCATTGATGAAAACGGATTTCCTCCAACCGTTCGCGAAATTTGCTCTCAGCTGGGGCTTAATTCTCCGTCCACAGCCCAGCTTCATCTCAACACCCTTGAAAAGCATGGCCTTATTACAAGAGAAGGCTCAAAGAACCGTGCCATTCGTCTTGTGGAAAAACCCCGTAAAGGTATCCCTATCGTTGGCACTGTTACGGCCGGTATGCCCATTCTTGCCGTTGAGCAGCTTGAAGGATACCTGCCCTACGAAACTCCCGACGATGGCGAATACTTTGCCCTTCGTGTACGGGGAGACTCTATGATAAACGCCGGTATCCTCGATGGGGACAAAGTCGTTGTACGTCAGCAATCCTTTGCAGACAACGGAACAATCGTCGTTGCCCTTATCGGCGAGGAAGCCACCGTCAAACGATTCAAAACCATCGACGGTATGCCCTGGCTGCTGCCGGAAAACGAAGCCTATGAACCTATCGATGCAAGAGAGGCTGTTATTCTTGGTAAAGTCAAGATGGTGCTCAGAGAGTTTTAGTTTAGAAAACATATTGCAATTACAGGCAGCAGCTTCTGATTGCTGCCTGTTTTGTTTCATGTGAAACAGATGATAGGGGTCAGCGTTCAGGGAGCAGGGATCAGAAGGATAATCAATACTGTACGCTGATCCCTGACCCCTGCTCCCTGTTTCACGTGAAACATAAAAAACACAATCAAAAATATTGCAATCCGAAGCCGCTGTGCTATAATAACCGCAGAGCGGTTATTATAATCTATGTCCCCATCGGCTCCCGGCTTCGCCGGAACCGCCGAGGGATGACACCATTATAGCACCGCTGCTTTACGGCTATTCTATAATGAAGAGTGGAAAATAAAGAGAAAGAGGGTGTGCCATTGGCAAAGGTCATAACTATAGCTAACCAGAAAGGCGGAGTTGGTAAAACGACCACCGCTGTCAATTTGACAGCAGCCATGACTCTGGTGGGGAAAAAAGTCTTGCTGTGCGATTTTGACCCCCAAGCAAATGCGACCTCGGCGATGGGCGTCAGTAAAGACAGCCGCCCAAACATATACGATGTGGTAATAGACGGGGTCGAGCCTGAAAAGGCGGTTGTAAAAACAAAATACGGTGATGTTCTGCCGTCAAATAAATCCCTGTCGGGCGCAGGAATAGAAATGGTAGCCATGGACGGCCGTGAAAAACTGCTGAAAAATGCGGTAGACAAGCTGTCGTCAAGTTACGATTTCATATTCATAGACTGCCCGCCGTCTCTGGAAATGCTGACACTTAACGGAATATGTGCCGCTGATTCAATACTGATCCCCGTGCAGTGCGAGTACTTCGCTCTGGAAGGGCTCAGCGACCTGATGTCCACGTTGAGAATGGTGAAAAAAGCCTTTAATCCAACGATCGAGGTGGAAGGTGTTGTTCTGACCATGTTCGACGGACGAACAAACCTTTCCATGCAGGTGGCCGACGAAGTGAAACGCTACTTTGCCGGCAAGGTTTATTCAACGGTGATACCGAGAAATGTCCGCCTCAGCGAAGCCCCCAGCCATGGAAAACCGGTGACTGCCTATGACCGCATCTGCAAAGGCAGCGAAGCATACATAAGGCTGGCACAGGAAATAATCAAACGTAACGGGAAAGGTGGGGCATAAGCATGGCAAAAGAAAAAGGATTGGGACGAGGCCTTGGCCTTGGAGCGATGTTTGGCGATGCCGCGCTGATAGATAACGAGTCATCAAGCCTGATGATACCCATTGCCCACGTGGAACCCAACACAGAACAGCCCAGGAAAAACTTCAACGGCATAGAGGAACTTGCGGAAAGTATCCGCAGATACGGCATAATCCAGCCGCTGACAGTCAGAAAGCTTTCCAACGGACAGTATCAGATAATCGCCGGCGAACGCCGCTGGCGAGCTGCACGGGAAGCGGGACTTTCGGAAGTTCCCGCTGTTGTGATAGAAGCCGACGATCTGAAAGCCGCAGAGCTTGCGCTGATAGAAAACCTCCAGCGTGAGGACCTGGATCCTATGGAAGAAGCGGAAGGCTATCGTGTGCTGATAGACAGCTTTGGACTGAGCCAGGAAGAAGCAGCCGCCAGAGTCGGAAAAAGCCGACCCGCAGTGGCAAATGCTCTGCGTCTGCTGTCTCTGCCGGAAGAGTTGAAGAAGCTTGTTTCAGAAGGAAAGCTGTCAGCCGGGCATGGCAGAACACTGCTGAGCCTGAAAAGGAAATCTGATATGCCTTCAGCCGCCAAAAAGGTTATGGAAGAGGAGCTTTCAGTCAGACAGACGGAAGCACTCTGTAAAAAGCTTAACGGAGAGGTTACGGAAAAAAAGACAGGCAAGCAGATGGAGATAGACTATGCTGCCATAGCTGCCGAAGAACTGACCGGTAAGCTGGGACGTAAGGTGGTAATCAACAACGGACGCAAAAAGGGAACCCTTGTCCTTGAATATTACGGCAACGACGACCTGCAGCATCTTCTGAGCCAGCTGGAAACGCTGGCAGCCAAAGGGGCGGAAGAATAATGAAAAAGATTCCCACTTTCGCAATAGTTGCAGCAGGAATGGTGCTGATAGCAGTGGTGATGTTCATTGTGGCACTGTCTGCAGGAGGCGATAAAAGCCCGGTAAACACGAAGCAGCCGTCAGAAGAACAGACCGAAATCACCCGCCTGCAGGAAGAAAACATGCTGCTGACACAAGAAAACGAACAGCTGAAGGCAGAACTGGAACAGTATGGCGTTGATATGAAGCAAGCCATGCAGCGTGAGGAAGCCGCCGTGATGGCGTATTCCGAAATGCAGACGCAGCTGGAAACGGCTCAGACAGACGCAGATACCTACAAAGCCGCAGCAGAAGCTGCCATGGAAGAACGGGCATCGGCACTGGAGGAAAAAGACAAAGTGATCCTGCTGTACGAAAAGCTGTGGCGAGCCATGACATATTTCGACCAGGGCAGGTACGACGAATGCAAAGCAGTGCTGGACGAGATGGAGTATCTTGACCCGGAAAGCTATCTGTCCTCCACGTCAGACAGCTCAGTTATACTTACACCTGCTGCTAAATATCAGCAAATGGTGGAATACTTCAATTAACATTGTAGGGGTCGGCGTCCCCGACGACCCGAATAATATAAAAAATTATAAGGTGAGAATAACATGCTTGACATTAAACTTATCAAAGAAAATCCCGAGAAGGTAAAAAAGCTGCTGCTGGCAAAGGAAGCCGACTGCGGAGCCGAAATCGACCGTATTCTGGAACTGGACGCACAGCGCCGTGACATGATTTTCCAGACCGAACAGCTGAAGGCAGAACAGAACAAGGTATCAAAGCAGATACCCCAGATGAAGAAAAACGGCGAAGACACCGCTCCCGTTTTTGCAAAGATGAGCGAGCTGAAGGCAACCATCTCCGAAAACGACGGCAAGCTCCGTGCTATCGAGGACGAGTACAAATCCCTTATGCTGTCACTGCCCAACCTGCCCGACGAGGACCTGCTCCCCGGCGGCAAGGAGAACAACGAGCCTCTGCGTTACATCGGCGAGCCTCACGTTTTTGACTTTGAACCCCAGCACCACGTAGACCTGTGCACCAACCTTGGCCTTATCGACTACGAGCGGGGCACAAAGCTTGCAGGTTCCGGATTCTGGATCTACTCCGGCATAGGCGCACGCCTTGAATGGGCACTGCTGAACTACTTCATCGACACTCATGTGGACGACGGCTACGAATTCATGCTCGTTCCTCACATGCTTGAGTACGAATGCGGTCTGACCGCAGGCCAGTTCCCAAAGTTTGCCGACGAAGTTTACAAGATCGCAAATCCCACCGACGAGCGTGTCCACTACATGCTGCCCACTGCAGAAGCTGCACTGGTAAGCCTCCACAGAAACGAGATCCTGGAAGAGTCCGACCTTCCCAAAAAATACATTTCCTACACTCCCTGCTTCCGTCGTGAAGCCGGCAGCTACCGTTCCGATGAAAGAGGCATGGTTCGTGGTCACCAGTTCAACAAGGTAGAAATGGTTCAGTTTACTCTGCCCGAAAAGTCTGACGAAGCCTTTGACGAGCTGGTCACCAAGGCAGAAAACCTTGTCAAGGGTCTTGGCTTCCATTTCCGTACAGTAAAGCTGGCAGCAGGCGACTGCTCCGCTTCAATGGCAAGAACATACGATATTGAGATCCAGATCCCCTCTATGAACGGATACAAGGAAGTTTCCTCCGTTTCCAACGCCCGTGACTATCAGTCCCGTCGTGGTTCCATGCGTGTTCGCCGAAAGGACGGCAAGATCGAACTGATGCACACCCTCAACGGTTCCGGTCTCGCAACCTCCCGTATCATGCCCGCACTGGTGGAACAGAACCAGCTGAAAGACGGCAGCGTTGTTGTTCCCGAAGTCCTGAGAAAGTACCTCGGCGGCCTGGAAGTCATCAAGAACGAGAAAAAGTAATTGTCCAAAGTAGGGGCGACCTGAGGTCGCCCGAAACGAAAACTGAAAAGGAGCAACAGAAATGGCAGAAAAGAAAGGATTCATCGAAGAATTCAAAGAATTTGCGCTGAAAGGCAACGTCATCGACCTGGCAGTCGGCGTTATCATCGGCGGTGCGTTTTCAACCATCACCAATTCACTGATAAATGACCTGGTAATGCCTGTTATCGGCGTATTCCTGGGCGGCATCGACTTCTCCAGCTGGGTAGTCAACCTGCCCAACCTCTACGGCGGCGATCCCATTCCCATGAATATCGGCCTGTTTATCAATACCGTCATCAACTTCCTGGTTCTGGCACTGGTAGTGTTCATGATGGTCAAAGCCATCAACAAAGCCAGAGCAAAGAAAGAAGAACCTGCACCCGAACCGGCTCCCGAACCCGAACCTGAGCCCACAAAGGAAGAACTCCTGCTGACCGAGATCCGTGATTTGCTGAAAAACAAATAAAGGGGTTAGGTATCAGGTATCAGGGATCAGTAAAAGCTGTCCGAAATTGGTATCTACCTGAAATACCACAACTGTTTACCGTTAACCTACTTGGAGAGATACAATGAGCGAAACTGTAAAAACCTATATAAATGTCGCCGTTATGGCAGTTGTGGCCGTGATTCTCGGCTGCCTGCTGGGCGACAGCATAACATACTTCCTCGGTACGGACACTGACACAGTGTCAGCCACCATATTCAACGACAGAATGTCGCTGGTCAAGGAGATATATACCGAGCAGAATCTTCAGTATCAGAGCCTGTGCATGAACCTGGTAGACAATGGCGAGGATCTGAGAATAGTAAAAAACCCAAAGGGTGAACTGAAGATCATCGACGAAAACGGTCAGGTACACGAGGCGGATTACCTCGAAACGGTAGACACTCTTGTGCTGGACGAGCATGCCGACGCGCTGTTTGACGAAAATGGTGAACCCTTGTCCAATGCCCGGCTGGCAGACGTACTGTTCAATCAGGAACCGTCTGTGGTGACCAATTCAAAGGACTATGCCGGTGACCCCATAACCGACGTTGGTCTGAAGATGGTCAATCTGGCTGACGGCCGCATGACATGGTATATGTATAACTCCGAATACGGCTGGATAAGTCTGCTTTACAGCACAAAGGAAGAGGTTGAGTCACGGATGGACGTTATAACCGTTTCCGTTGACGAGGAATACGACGACGCATGGGGTATATTGTACAGCTTTGAAGAATAGAAATTCAATTATCAGAATCACCGCCGCCATAGCTCTGGCAGCTTTGGCGGCGGTTGCCGTATATTTTGCAAAAGCAGATCCGCAATTTATAACAGAGAGCTACGGCCCCGTATCAAGAACGGTAAGCGCCGGTCTGTCAAAGGTGTTTTCCGTGTTTTCGATATCCTTTGCGGAATTTGCCATCATCTGGTTTGCAATAGCCGCCATAGCCGCGGTTATTTACACTGCCGTTCACAGCAGCTTCGCAGGCTGGCTCAGACTGATTTCCTACGGAGCGCTCATTGCCGCCGGCATATATGCGGGGTTCATATTCTTTTGGGGCTTGAACTATTACGGACTTCCGCTGGCGCAGTCTCTGGATATAACGATTTTGGAAGCAGACAGGGAAAAGCTATATAAAACGGCAGTGTATTACCTGGAAAAAGCAAACGAAACGGCCGTGTTGGTAGAAAGAAATGCTGATCTGACCTGCGACCTTGGCAGTTTTGAAAAACTGGCAGAGGGCTGCGCAGATGGATATGAACGGCTGGCGAAGAAGAATCCCAGGTTCGAAGGCAGCTATGCGCCGCCCAAAAAGGTTTCCAACAGCTATTGGATGTCCAAAACCCACATAACCGGTGTGTACTGCCCCATAACTGGTGAATGTAACGTGAATCCGGATTCCGCACCGGCGTCTTTGCCATTCACGATGATGCATGAGATAGCCCACAGGCTGGCGGTCAATCCGGAAAATGAGGCGAATTTCACCGCTATGCTGGCATGCAGGGAAAGCAGCCTGCCGGAATTCCAATACTCCGGCTACTATACGGCATTTATTTATCTTTACAACGAGGTAAGTCGGCTTGATAAAGAGATGCAGGCTTTGCTGTGGCATGGAATGTGTGATGAACTGGAGGCAGATGTACGGGCGTCCATTGACCATTACGATAAAAACGACGGAAAGGTGGCCAAAACAGCCACAAAAGTCAACGACACATATTTAAAAGCCATGAACCAGACCAGCGGCGTGGAAAGCTACGGCGAAGTAGTTGATCTGCTCATAGCCGATTATGAAAAAAACCTTGCGTAAGCAAGGTTTTTTTCATAGTGACGTATCTACACCGTAGGGAACGACGTCCTCGTCGTTCCGCTTTGGGCCGTCGAGGACGCCGGCCCCTACAACGCACGATGTAACATATCACGCCGTAGGGGCGACGTTTCGTCGCCCGCGGGCGGTCAAAGACCGCCCCTACAACGCACGATGTAACTTATCCCGCCGTAGGGTCAGGTTGTGCCGTGACACGCCGACAAATCTGTCATTGCGAGGCTCCGCAGGAGCCGTGGCAATCCGTTTTCATATTGCGGATTCTCACGTCGCTTCGCTCCTCAAAATGACACCTGTGATGCAGCGCATCTACACCGTAGGGGCGACGTTTCGTCGCCCGCGGGCGGTCAAAGACCGCTCCTACAACGCATAACATGACGTATTACACCGTAGGGGCGGATATTATCCGCCCGCCTGTTACCCGCCGAATACGCCGCAGGAGCACCTCTTTTCCCATCAAAAAAGCCGGGAGTTGGTCATATCCTCATGACCAACTCCCTTGGCAGCCGCTTATTATACCACTTGGAATATATAAAACTTCAGATAATCGGTTTCCGGCACGTTCCACAATATGGGGTGGTCCGGACCCTGCTGGCGGGCTTCTATCTGACGCAGGGAAACTGCGGCATCTGCAGCTGCGTTTTTCAGCATCTGACGGAACAGGTCATCTGTCATAAAATGGGAGCAGGAGCAGGTAGCCAGATATCCTCCTCTGGGCAGCAGACGCATGGCCTTGGAGTTTATTTCACGATACCCCCGAATGGCAGAGTTGACTGTGGCACCGCTTTTTGTAAATGCCGGAGGGTCAAGGATAATAAAATCAAAATCCTTGCGCTTTTCGCTGTGAAGCTGCGTTAACAGGTCGAAAACATCTGCCTTGACAAAGCTCATGGTGCCGTCCAGTCCGTTGCGTACTGCGTTGGCTTTTGCCAGTTCGATGGCATCAGCGGAAACGTCCACTGCGCATACGCTCTCGGCACCGGCGGCCGCAGCATTGAGGGCAAAGGCTCCCGTGTGCGTAAAGCAATCCAGCACCCGTCGGCCTTTTGCAAGCCGTGCCACTGCCTGGCGGTTGTACTTCTGGTCAAGGAAGAAGCCGGTTTTCTGCCCGTTTATATAGTCAACATCATATCTGACACCGTTCTCGCAGATTTCAACATGACCGTCTCCGCTGCCAAGATAGAAACCTTTGCCCTGAGACATGCCCTCTTTTTCACGGAGAGCCGCATCGTTTCGCTCGTAGACAATGTCTATCTGCTGACCCATGTCAGCCAGAATTTCAACCATGGCAGGCAGCATCATATCCTTGAGTTTCTCCATGCCAAGGCTCATGGTCTGCACCACCAGCACGTTTTCAAAACGATCCACCGTCAGACCCGGGAAAGAATCGGCTTCGCCGAAAATCAGACGGCAGTTTGAAAAGTCGCTGCCCATAACGGTTTGGCGGTACTCAATAGCGTATCTGAGCCTTCTTCGCCAGAAGGCTTCGTCAAATCTGTCGTTGGCGTTGCGGGAAATGAGGCGGATCGTGATTTTGGAATTGTCGTTGTAAAAGCCGGTTCCCATGAATCGGCCTTTTGAGGTGTAAACATCTGCCAGCGCTCCGTTTTCGCAGGGAGCAGACATGGCGGTTATCTCTTCGCCATAAACCCAGACATGGCCGGAACGCAGAGCTTTTTCTGCTTTGGCGGTTATGGTTGCAGCAGGATAGATTCGGGACATAGATCAAATTCACTCCGTTCATTTGATAGGAACAGGGGTCAGGGGGCAGGGTTCAGAAAACAGCGAGATCGGCAGATCATTACTGACCCTTGATCCCTGCCAACTGATCCCTAAAAAATCCCACGCCATCGGCGTGGGATTTTTATATTAGTTAACGTGGCACTTGTCGATGATGGTGTCCATCCAGGTCAGGCATTCCTGAATCTGAGCGTCGGTAATCTTTGCTTTACCGAACAGGCCCTTCTTTTCGATGGTGCACTTGAAGATTTCTTCGTGTACGGGAACGCCGGATTCTTCAACGGCGGCCTTCAGCTTGTCGAGACCTTCTTCGTTCTTGCCAAATACGGCGAGAGCAACGGTCTTGGTTTTGCTGGTGGTCAGAGCCTTGCAGAAGTTGAGAACCTTGGATTCGATATAGCCGCAGTCCAGCATAAGGAATACGACGGCTTCACGCTCGGGCTGATATCCGGGGGGAACAACGTCGGTCTTGATCTGATACTTTTCAGCAGCCTTCTCGCAGACAGCAAAGGCGTAGCCGCTTCTGTCGATGTGGTAACACTGGAGTTTCATTGTTTGCCTTCTTTCATAAATAATGATTATTATGTACGACCCTCTTCAAAACGGGGCCGAAAATTGACACAAAGCTAGTATAACATGATATTTGCTAAAATCAAGGCAAAGTTTTTGATTTTATGAAATTCTTTGAATTTTAATGCAGTAAAAATCAGGAACTTATTCGCAAAACCCTCTGATTTTTCACATATTGCCTTGAAAAAATCAGTTAGCTACCTTACATTTACACGGTGTGCTCGAATTAAAATGAATAAATATTGGATTCGGGAATCAATATCAAACAGCTGATACTTTGCACGATGCAGCACAGTGTGTTATAACTGTTCTCGTAGGGTCACGGCGTGCCGTGACCGCAAATTTTGGGGATCCTCACAGGTGATGTGCGCCCTCAGTATGACGGCTGTTCCCTGCTCCTTACAACAGCACCGAGTCGTTGATCACCAGCCGGAACCGGAGGTCAAGAGCTTCCGCAGCACGGCGGCACAGCATCATACGCTGAAGGAAAATCTCAAAATAGTCCATTATGGAGCCCATGGAGATATCGATAACAAGGTTCAGCGTAACAGTCTTTTCTTCTTTTTCCAGCACCAGCTCTGCACCGGTGACGGCATAGTTTACCCGGTCGTGAATGTCAAAAGCAGAGGGGTTTGATTTGTTTCTCACACGGCTGCGGCGAACATCGGACTTGTCTGCCAGAATAAGAGCCGCAGCAATGGGGCTTACGGGCACGGCAGAACCTTCGTCATGGTTTCCGATAGCCGTCATAACGGTGGCGGTTTCTTCCGCACTCATTCCCATTCTTGTGAGTATGCTGTATGCCAGCAAAGCTCCGCTCTGGGCATGGTCCTGGCGGTTCACCACGTTGCCTATATCGTGCATATATCCTGCAATATAGGCCAGCTCTGCGACCCTGGCGGGATAACCAAGGTCACGAAGAAGATTTGACGCGGTCACTGCGGTTTTTGTGACATGGGCAAAGGAATGCTCCGTATAACCCATGGCGATCATGGTTTCGTCGGCTTTTCTGATATAGGTGTTTATCTCCGGGTTACCCCTCACCTGTTCAAAAGTAATAGACATATGCTCACCCTTAATTATTCGGCAGCCTCCTGGGCGGACTGTTCGGCGGTTTCTTCGGCAGCAGTGTCTTCGGAAACGAAGCCTGCGGATACGTCGGTGGGAGTGTTGATGACTATGGCAGACTTGTCGACTTCGAAGAGGTATTTTTCGGTTATCTGTTCAACGGTACCCTGCATGGTTTCATAAGTCAGGTCGGACTTTGCAGCCAGTTTCCACAGCAGATCGCCTTCCTGGACAAAGTATACCACGTGCCAGCCGAATTCGGTTTCAACCAGTTCGCAGTCGCCGGGCTGACGGCCTTCGGCAAATACCCAGTCGTTGAAAGCGGCAACGGTGTCTCCGGGAGCGATGGTTCCGCACAGACCGCCGGAAGCAGCGGTTGCGGTATCATCGGTGTTGGCGGTGGCGAGAGCTGCAAAGGCTTCTTCCGTGCCGCCGTCTGCCTGCCACTGGTCATAAAGCTTCTGAGCTTCTTCCTTTGCGGCGGCTTTTGCATCTTCGGTCACATTTCCTTCCGCGTCGGCTTCAAAGGCAACAAGGATATGACGTGCGTCAACAACATGGGTTTCGTCTTTGGGCATACCTGCGGCCTCGTAGTCGGCGGCGTAGGTGTCGTAATACTCCTCGATCTCGGCATCGGTAAAGCTCAGGTCGTTATAGAGCTTTTCGGTGTAAGCGGAGGAAAGATAAGACTCTTCAAGATAGGTGGAGAAAGTTTCAAAGGTTGCTCCTTCACCATAGGAAGCGGCGATATATTCGTCTAAATCGGCATATTCGTCTTTGTATTCGTCGGCGTAGCTCTGAAGCTCCAGCAGAGTCTGCTCAAGGACAGCTCTTGTTTCTTCGGGCATTTCAAAACCGGCAGCTTTGGCATCGAACACCAGACCCTTTGTCTGAATGAAAGCGGAAATTGCGTTTTCGACAAAGAATTCCTGCCATGTCATGGTTTCGTCAAACATCTGGCCGTCCAGAGGCTTTGTAACGTCGAAGAAAGAGCTCAGATTCTGACCATAGGCGGCCACCACATAATAGTACTGACCCCAATAGTAGTAGTTGAATTCCACATTATCCATAGTATAGCCTTCGGACTCAACTCTGGCGATGGCGCCTTCAAGCTGGGCCTCGGTGTAGGTGCCGATGGCATCGGTACCGGTCTCGTTGGAAACCTGCTCACCGGAAGCAACCGCTTCTTCAGACGATACAACGTTGTTATCATTGTTGCGGCTGCCAAGAATGGCTGCCAGAAGAGCCAAAACGACTACCACAGCAGCGATAGCCAGATAAATGGGCAGGTTTTTATTTTTCTTACCGGGCTGCTTGGCAGCGGCATTGGCAGCTTCAGCCTTTGCGTCCTCGGTCAGAGGCTCCTGACACATATTGCAGAATCGGGATTCGTCGGCAACATTTGCTCCGCATTTGGGACATATCACTTGTAAATCACTCCAATATAGTATTTTTTGCTCGTAACTTTCAGTTTAACATATCATTGGTATAATTGCAATTGATGTTATTCGGCAAGTATAAACTTTTTATGAACAAAGGTCGAAGGTGCCAGGTTTAAGGTCAAGGTTGCAAGCACCCTTTATTTCCGGTTGACTGTTCCGGACGTTGCTGCATCATGAGAAAATCAAAAATTTCGATTCTCCTTGACCCTTTAAGCTTTCACCCTCAACCTGCAAATTTGACATTGACTGCACCCTACATTATAATTATACTTCACCGTACTATGATGAGAGGTTTCAAAATGGAAAAGAAATTGACCCGCAGCCAGCAGGGTGCCGAAACAAAGCGCAGATTGACCGAAACTGCCCTGACCCTTTTTGCCCAAAAGGGATATAACAACGTATCCATAGCAGATATTTGCAGTCAGGTTGGCGTTACCGTTGGCGTGTTCTATCACTATTTCCGCACCAAAAGCGATGTTTTTAAAGACATTTCTCTGGACGGCAACGAAAAAGTCAGAAATTATCGGTTCCGGGGTGAAACTTCCCTCGAAAAAATAGCCGAACTGCTGGATTATTATGCCCATATAACTCAGGAAATAGGCCGTGACACCATGAGCGTAATAATTACTCCCGACAATAGCCTGATGTATACAGGCAACTACGCAGCAAAGCTCACTGCATCTTTGTTGGCTGAGGGGCAGCAAAAGGGCGAAATCAACTGCGACTATTCTCCCGAAGTTCAGGTACGAATGATTTTTGCTGTTGTCTGGGGGATAATCTGCCTGTGGTGCCAGGGTAAGACCGACGATGACCTGCGCATTGCCATGAACGAAAGCATCGCCCCTGCCCTCAATGGCCTCAAACCTTGACAAACATGATGACGAGTGCTAATCTGAATTTGCTGAATGTATTTACTAAATTGATTTAATAAGGACTGAGTGCATATGGATCATCAGAAGCTGTATAATGAGAAAAGGCGTACTTTGCAGGAATGTCTGGACCTTATAAGATCCAACGACAATATCTGCTTCGGCAAGGACTGCAACGAACCTCAGAAATTCTGTGAGGCTCTTCACACCATCGCTCCCAGAGTTGAAAATGTCACCGTACTGAAAGGCCGCAGCAGCAACTACGGTTTTCTTCAGAACGACGGTATGGTGGGACATATCATCACCCAGTCCGCATTTTACGGACGAGGCTGGGAAGAACCCCAGCGCAAGGGCAACTGCACTTTTGTTGCCTGCGATCTTTACGACCAGCCTTTCTCCTACAACGCTGCATATCCCCGAAACGTGTATATCGCTGCCGTTACTCCCATGGACGAAAACGGCAATTTCCAGGTCAACCTGTCCCAGATGTGGGAAAAGGATATAGATCCTCTGTCCTGCGAGCGCATCATACTTGAGGTCAACGACCAACTGCTGCCCGTTACCGGCGGCGTTGAGATCAACATTGAGGACGTCACCGCCTTCTACGAAACCAGTTATCAGCCCCCCGAGATACCCGACCTTGTGCCCTCCGATATTGAAAACATGATCGGTCAGCACGTGGCTTCCCTGGTCAAAAACGGCGACACTTTCCAGTTGGGTATCGGTACTCTGCCCAACGCCTGTGCCACCTATATGATGGACAAAAAGGATCTGGGTATCCACAGCGAAATGTTTACCAACCTTATGGGCGATATGGTTGAAAAAGGTGTTGTCACCGGCGCACGCAAAAACCTCAATCCCGGCGAGCATACTTTCTGCTTTGCCGGCGGTCTGCAGGGGCTTTACAAAATGATCCACGAGAATAAAAACTGCGTTATCCGTCCCGCCAGCTACGTTACCGATCCCAAGGTCATTGCTCAGAACGACAATATGATCTCCATCAACGGTATTCTTGAGATAGATCTGACCGGTCAGGTCTGCTCCGAATCCATCGGCACCCGCCAGTATTCCGGCCCGGGCGGTGGTTTCGACTTTGCTTACGGCGCCCAGCATTCCAAGGGCGGACGCAGCATACTTATCATGCAGTCCCGCACTAAAAAGGGTGATGCAAAGATCAAATCCACCCTTACTCCGGGCGCTCAGGTCACCATACCCAGACCTTACGCCGACACCGTGGTCACCGAATACGGCATTGCCGAGCTGAAAGGACGAACCCTTATGGATCGAGTCAAGGCGCTTGTGGCTATCGCCCATCCCGACGACCGTGACAGACTTTTGTTCGAAGCCAAAAAGTATATGTTTATAGTTTGACAGAAAAAGCTGCCGTAAGGCAGCTTTTTCTGTCAAACAGGGGTCGGGAATCAGTAGGGACACCCGTCCTCGGGTGTCCGTTTTTAATTTTTATTTCCTTTTCGGACACTCCGGAGGAGTGTCCCTGCTTTCCCATCTCAGGAAGGGGATTTCTCCGATAGGTCAGCTTGCTGACCTGATGTTCAGAAATGACAGCAAGACTTTACCCCTGCCCCCTGATCCCTGATCCCTGACCCCCAACCACAATATATTGTGGTCGGAACCCTGTCGTTGCAAAATTTCAACAGTTGCAAAATTGCAACACATAAAAATTTGGCACTTTTGAGGTTTTTCGTTATTTTAAATAGTATTTTAAAAATATACGCTATTTATCGTTAAATTTTGCATTTTTGGCATTTTGGCATGAAACTTGCAGTAATTATCTATTGAAAAAGCATAGGCAATTTTATATAATGTAAGTGTGAAAACAGAAGAAACAACGGAGGTATATCAAAATGACCTATCCCACCTATGATCTGACCGGTAAGGTTGCTATTATCACCGGTTCCACCCGCGGCATCGGCAACGCCATCGCCGAGACCATGGCCAGCTACGGTGCTGCCGTCGTTATCACCGGCCGCAAGCAGGAACAGTGCGACGCTGTTGCCGCCGAACTGAAGGCAAAAGGCTTCAAGGCTCTGGGCGTAGCTACCGAGGTCACCAAGGCCGAGCATCGTGAAAATCTCATCAAGAAAACCGTCGAAGAGTTCGGCAGAGTAGACATTCTTGTCAACAACGCCGGTGTTGGCGGCACTCCCAAGAACATGATCGATGTTGAAGAATCCGAATTCGACCACACCATGGACGCCGACCTAAAGGCTCTGTACTTCCTCAGCCAGCTGGCTGCCAAGCAGATGGTGGCTCAGGGCTACGAAAAAGGCGCTGCATGCCCCTACCGTATCATAAATATGGCCTCCGCTGCCGGTATCAAGGCTCCCAGAGGCGACTCCATCTACGGTTCCGCAAAGTCTGCCGTTATCCACCTGACCAAGATCATGGCCAACGAACTGGCCCGCTACGGCATCACCGTCAACTCCATCGCTCCCGGCTACGTTGTTACCGACATGACCAAGGGCGTTATGGCCGACGAAAAGAACGCCGCTGCCGTTACCAAGATGATCTCCCTGCGCCGTTATGCTCAGCCCGAAGAGATCGCCGGCGTTGCCAACTTCCTGGCTTCTCCCGCTGCCGGTTACATCACCGGTGTTCTGATCCCTGTCGACGGCGGCATGACCATCAACTAATTTATTAGTTAAATTGCTCAAAAAGCAAGAAATTTTGTCCTCCCGAAATTGCTCGGGATAAAGACTGTTGCACATCGGAAACACTGTTGCGAAACCGCAACGAACACAATATCTACTATATACATAAATAATAACTTTAGGAGGATACATACAATGCCCCAGAATTATGTTGGCACTTACGAAGCCTACAAAGAGCGTATGCTCAAGATGAAGCCCAACGTATACCTCAACGGCAAGAAGGTTGACCGCTCCAACGGCAAGGAAGGCGCAGAAAGAGATCTGGCCGACTGGATCGTAGGCGGCACCTATGTTATGAAGCAGTGCTACGACACCGCTAACGACCCCCGTTACGCTGACGTATGTCTTGCCGAATCCAACATCCCCGGCATGGAAGGCAAGATCATCAACCGCTGCACCAACATTCACCACACCCAGGAAGACCTGCTGAAGAAGCAGCTCATGACCCGCCTTATCTGCCACCGTGTCGGCGGCTGCATGCAGCGCTGCATGGGCACCGACGCCATGAACGCTCTGTATTCCGTAACCTTCGACTGCGACGAAGCCTGCGGCACCGAATATCATCAGAGACTGCTGAAGTACATTGCTTACTGCCAGGAAAACGACCTGGTCTGCAACTGTGCTCAGACCGACGTTAAGGGTTCCCGTAACCCCAAGTACAAGAGAGCTCACATGCAGCCCGACCCCGACCAGTTCGTACATGTTGTCGAAACTGACGTCGACGGTGTTGGCATCGACGGCAAGCCCTGCAAGGGCATCATCGTCCGCGGCGCCAAGATCTGCAACAGCTGCGCTCCTTACGTTGACGAAATCATTGTCAACCCCACCAAGTTCATGAGCCAGGACGACTCCGACTACGCTGTCGCTTTCGCTCTGCCCGCAGACTGGGAAGGCATCAAGCTGATGGCTATCCCCGGCCAGCATCACAAGAGAAGCCATCTGGAAGCTCCCTATGCAAAGATCGGCGACGTTGAATCCCTCACCGTATTCGACGACGTATTCGTACCCTATGACCGCGTATTCATGTGCGGCCGCGACCATGAAGGCGTTTGCCGTTACGCCGGCTACCTCGCCCTGATGTTCGCTCACTATCATCGTCATTCCTACACCGGTTGTAAGACCGCTGTTTCCGAAGTTATTGCTTCCCAGGCCGCTCTGGTCGCCGAAGTCAACGACATCGCAAAGGAATCCCACGTCCGCTCCAAGCTGTGCGACATTATCCAGACTGCTGAGCTGGTCTTCGCTGCAGGCGAAGCTGCTGCTCACCACGCAACTCAGTTCCCCTCCGGCCAGTGGGTACCCGATGAGATCCTTACCAACGCCGGCCGTCGTCTGGCAGGTCACAAGATCTATGCCGAGTACGAAACCATGGCTGACCTCACCGGCGGCGTCTGCGCCTCCCTGCCTCTGGAAGAAAACTTCTTCATGGAAGAAGACAATGTCGGCGCACTGTGCAACAAGTACATCGTTCGTAACCCCGCATGGTCCGCAGAAGACACCCATCGCGTTATGCGCATGATGGAAAACCGTCTGTGCGACGCATTCGAAGCTGCTCAGGCAGTTGCCGGCGTACACGGCGGCGGCAGCCCCCTGATGGAAGAGATCACCCTCATGAGCCGTTACGATCTGGAAGAGCTGAAGAAGATCGCAAAGTATCTGGCAGGCATCCCCGGCTACGAAGAATGCCCCCGCTACGAGAGAAGCGCTACCACCGCTACTCCCAGAGCCATGCTGGCCAAGTTCGACGCCACCAAGGCTGCAAAGTAATTTAGTTAGTAAACCCTTATATCCGGTCAGGCTTTCCGCCTGACCGGGACAACACTTAAAAGGAGATATATAAAATGTCCAACTACATCGGCACTTACGAAGCCTACAAAGAGCGTATGCTCAAGATGAAGCCCAACGTATACCTCAACGGCAAGAAGGTTGACCGCTCCAACGGCAAGGAAGGCGCAGAGAGAGATCTGGCCGACTGGATCGTAGGCGGCACCTACGTTATGAAGCAGTGCTACGACACCGCTAACGACCCCCGTTATGCTGACGTCTGCCTCGCCACCTCCACCATTCCCGGCATGGAAGGCAAGACCGTTAACCGCTGCACCCATATCCATGTAACCCAGGAAGACCTGCTGAAGAAGCAGCTCATGACCCGTCTTATCTGCCACCGTGTCGGCGGCTGCATGCAGCGCTGCATGGGCACCGACGCCATGAACGCTCTGTACTCCGTCACTTACGACTGCGACGAA
>SVKU01000035.1 GCA_015068245.1 Oscillospiraceae bacterium | reverse complement strand
AATTGCGAATTTTCGATTTTGGGATTTGTGCTTACCTGTACAGCCTGTCCGGCTCCTTATCATCCGAACAGAGATTGATTATATTTTTTTGATTCTTTATCGCATACTTCATGGTCTGATACGCCCCGCCGCTGCTTCGCTCATTCTCCGCCACGAAGGACAGCACCTGCAAAACGATGTCCGAAAGGAAGGTTCCCATCAGGTCTTTGCCCCGGCGGGTATCCAAGAGCGGCATATCCAGCACAACAATGTCGATGCCTTTGTCCTTGGTCAGATGCCGCCACTGTTCCAGTATTTCTTCATAGTTTCGCCCAAGACGGTCAATGCTCTTGATATAGAGCAGATCGTCTTTTTTCATTTTTCTAAGCAGTTTCTTGTATTGAGGTCGGTTAAAATCTTTCCCAGACTGCTTATCAAGAAATACATTTTCCTCAGGTACACCAACTTCTCCTAAAGCAATCATCTGGCGTTCTTCATTTTGATCACTGCTGCTGACACGGATATATCCATAAATATTCATGTAGTAACCTCCTGTTTTTATTTCTTCATATATAGATTTCATTCCATTACCTTTGATTCCACAATGCAAAGAATTCAAACTTTTCCCTTTCGACTCTCTGATGTAGCCGACCAACTTGAGAGGCATAGCATCTCTCTTTTTACACAAAAATTCCTCCTCTCCATCAACTTCAATCCCGCTTTCCTTTTATTCTGACTGTCAGAGTAGGGATCCTTTCCGGCCGAAATGTAAAAGCATTGGTATCAAATCAATGATGCGATTCTTGACCTTAAAATACTAATAGACTCATCATTATAATCATCGTTGACGCTTTACACTTAATGCTTTTACTCTTCGTGAAAAGTATTACAACAAAGAGTGATTATCACACACAGGAAGAATCTCCAAGTTTTCTTCTTCAACTCAAAAAAAGACCAACTCAGATTGAGTTGGTCTTTTCTATTCAATGTAGAAGCTTTCAGTATCCAAGCCATCCATAGCAGCCATAGTCAACTGTGCTCCCCACTTAAAATCAAACTGCTATATAAATTGCATTTTGGGCACATTTTTGCACCTAATTTGCTAACGAAATTGCTAACACCCTTTGGACAAGCTTCAGATGTCAAACTCCCTGAGCTCTCAGCTTGCTCCACAGGTCATGGACAAAGCTGGGGCCTCTGCCCAAAGCAACGCCGGTGAAAACATAGAACATATAAACCAGCACAATGTTATCTGTAGGCACCAGACCGTCAAGCATGTTTATCCTTGCTGCCACGGCGATGAAAATGCCAATCAGCATTGACAGCCACTCGGGCACAGTCAGGGGTTTGGCAGACTTGTCCCAAATGGGTTTGAAAACCTGAGTTATCGCTTCGATAAAAAGTGCTATGACCATCATTGAAAGAATATCGTTCATAAAAACCTCCTTTAATTATGCTGTCATATCGAACATTGAGAGGTCAGCTCTGCTGACCTTGCGATTGAGAGATCCCCAACTGGTCTGCAACACATCAGGGGATTGCCCCATTGTTTTGTTCGACCCTCTTGCCGCCCACCATGACAGCAGCTGTCACTTAACTATGTGGTAATTATCAAGTATCTTTTTCAGCCAATCCACGTTGACGGTTTTGGTGCCGCTGAGCACCGCTGTCCAATACTCACGGTTGGCTTCTGTAGTCACCTTGTCGGCTATCATGTTGTCCACAGTGGTATCCACCGCCGATTTTTCCGCCGCTTCGTATTTGACATACGGCAGCTTGCCGTGCTTTGTCCATGTGGTGGTGTTAAGGCTTGTTACCTTGCCGAGATTGCCGCAGGCGGTTATCTGCACACCGTTTTCCCAACCGGGAGTACATTCCACAACTTTCTTGTCGCCTATGTAGATTCCTATATGGCCGCTTTTCCAAACCACTTCTCCCGGCACGATATTTGAAAAATCTGTGCTTACACCGCTGCACCGGTTTATCATTGTGTCAGCGTCGATGTCGGGCACACCGTTGGACGCATACTGTGCGCCGCCGTAGCTGCTGCCGCTTCCTCTGAACCCCCACAGCAGACCTTTGATATATCCTACGCAATCGAACATCCAGGCGTCCTGTCCCACAAGACTTTGCATTGACGCCTTGCGTTTGTTGTTCATGCCCGGGTACTGGCTGCAGACTCTTTCGATGTTTGCACTTGTCACAGGCCAGCCGAATGTGCCCCATACATAGGTTGTTTTCAGTTTTTCGTACTCGATCGCCTTTTCAACAAACTCCTTTGATGTTATCAACTTTTCACCCCCCTGATTACTGTCCAAGCCCGCTTTTTGCCATCTGCTTTCTTTCAAACTTACGAAACTTGTCCATGGCTTTTTCGTAATGCTCGATTCCGGCTTCTGTTTCGCCGTTGGTGCTGCCCCTTTTCTGAGCAATGGCCACGGCATAGCTCAGCTGCGCCACCGCCACCAGCAGGTCAATGCGCATCATTTCGCTTTCGACCCTGTCAGCTTCCGCCGTGCTGCGGGCTTCGTCACGCTTTTTGTCCCGCTTGTTCCACCATGCCATCACTATGCCAACGATGATTCCCGGTGCCAGTGCGGTTATGGCGTTAAAAACTATCTGTTCCATTCTGAATCTTCCTTTTCCTCTAAAACTTCCCCGCTGCGAACAATGCCGCCAGAACAAACCCGAACATTGCCGAAGCAGGGATAATCAGTATCAGCCATAATGCGTTAATCATGGTATCGCTCCTTTACACTTCTTCCAGTACGATATTGTTGATTATCGCCGCCGCAGTTGTATTCTTTGAATAAAAAGCTATTGAATATAAATAACCCGACTCTGGCGTGATGGTTACTGAGTGTCCAGTACCCATATTAAGATTGTCCTGTATTGCCTCAATCGAAACCAGCGTGGTATCGGCATTAAACTTGACCAAAGACACATAACCACCACCCTGTTCAACGTCATAGGTAAGTGAATAGGTTTTTCCACCTTCAAGATTGACTGGGAACTCAATACCATAGCCAGAACCCGAACTCGTATTATAAGAGAATCCGTTAGTTTCAGACAAGATGGTGAAGTTGCTGATTTTACCCGTGGGGTACGAACCACGGCGACCATCAGTTCCCGCTATGGCATAACATTTGGTATAGTCCATATCACGGGTACCAGCGGCTTCGATATACTGCGGCGTACTGAGCGAAACATATGTCCGTGCGGATATATCCAACAGCGGAAGTTCAACTTCCATGCTGTAATCAACCACACGGTCTATGCCCGCACCGTAGTTGTCAAGATATATCATCTTTTCATCCGGGAAGATTGTTACCACGTTGAAAGACGTGCTTTCGGCAGTTCCGGCAGTCTTGTTATAGGTTGTTCCTGTGATGTACCTCTGCATTCTCGGATAATCAGCATAAGCATCGCCTATATACTGGTTGTTTCTGGTGAAACAAGCGTTTGGTATACATATAGCGTATCCGCCGATATCCTTATACTCTGTACTGCTAATGTATTTTTGCAACGGCACAACGGAAAATGCATGAGCATGACCGTGGAAGTTGCCGATAAAAGTACAGTTCTTGCCAGCATAATTAACATTGATTGTTTCGCTCGTGTCTCTTGTGGTGATGCTGGCTGTACCGCCGCTGATAAAAGCGTCAAGAATAGCCAAGGCATCGACCATCAACGTAGCTGACGGAAAATCCAACGGGTGATGCGACAATATCATTATCTGCCAGTCTGTTTTATCCGTCATATCAAGGGCAGCATTGGCGAACCATTTGAGCTGATTCCCTGCCATACCGCCGTTGGTCAACTGATTCGTATTCAGGCAAATCACACGGATTTTATGAGTTTCAAAATCTTTATAACAGTAACCCTCAACAGCGTACTCAGCATCTTTGACCACATCACGGTTATAGCCGTAAATCATAGTCTGAATGGTGCTGTCAGTAAGGAAGTCAGTTTCATGGTTGCCCTCAATTCGGAGCTGATACTCACCTTTCAAAGCGTCACCAAAATAGCGATTAAAGGTTTTTAGCTGTTCTGTAACGCTTTCAACGGTGTCCATTGACGATGAAGCCCATGTGGAATCTCCAAGAAAACAGACAAAATCCACGCCCATCAGTTTGAGAATTTCTGCAATACCGTAACCACAATCTCGGTTGCCGTTGCTGATATCTTCATGGTCGTTCTTTTGGTGAGCATCGGAAAATGCTATAAACCTAAACGGGTTTTTGCCCTCTCTGGTGCTGACCTTATCCACCACAGCGGACGCTTCTTCTTTGACGTACTCGGGAGCGTCAACTCCTATATTCTCCCTCGCCTGTGTCTGCTGCGCTTCGGTAAGGGTCTGCTTTGTGTAGCTTACGGGAGCAGCCTGTTCAGCAAGTTCAGCCAGCATCTCCTGCTTGTCGGATTCAGTCCAGTAGTCCGCACCTTTAACAGGGGTATGACCTGCTGCACCTGTGTCACCTTTGTCACCCTTGTCGCCTTTGGCTCCCGGGTCGCCCTTATCGCCCTTTTCTCCTTTGTCACCCTGAGGGCCTGTGGCACCGGTGTCTCCCTTGTCTCCCTTTGGGCCGGCTTCTCCGGTGTCACCCCTTTCACCCTGAGGACCTTGTGGACCCTGAGGACCGGCTTCGCCGGTGTCGCCTTTGTCGCCTTGCAGACCCTGTGGTCCGGTGGCTCCGGGGTCTCCTTTTTCACCCTGAGGACCTTGTGGACCCTGAGGACCGGCTTCGCCGGTTTCGCCCTTCTCACCTTGCAGACCCTGTGGTCCGGTGGCTCCGGGGTCTCCTTTTTCACCCTGAGGACCTTGTGGTCCGGTATCACCGGTGTCACCTTTGTCACCCCGACGGCCTGCCGGTGCCATAAAATCGTAACTGCTTCCATCTGTCATTGCTATGGTGTAAGTATTGCCTTCATCGGTCGAGGATTTCAGCGAAATGTCAACTATGCCGCCTCCACCTCCGCCGATTAATGCAGCTTCGTTGATTGCTGACACAAGGTTGTCTTTTTGTTCTGTGGTCAAGTCGCTCAAATTGCCAATTGCTGCAAGAATCTGCTGCCAAACCGGAAGCGCAGGGTCTGCGGATTCATCTCCGGAAGGGTCTGCCCCGGGATACACAACACCAAGGCTTCCCCAAACAGTTGGCAGCACCACCACATCTCCATCGGTTCCATAAACACCAACCAGGGCAGTTTTGTTCGGTTCTGCAAGAATCTCATTTGGAATATCACAAACGTACTCGTCATTGGCAAATACAACATCGATGGTTGTTTTTCCGTTTGTGAATACCGCAGTTTTCTGCAGACCCTTCCACTCGTCAGAGAACCCGAAACGACACTGAACCATATTGGCCATACCCGAGGTGAGAGTCTCCCTGTTGCGCACACGCAGCGCAGCCTTTTGAACAGTAATGTTTATCATCAGTATTCCTCCCTATAAATAGTCCTCTCATAAATGTGGGTATTTGGCCAAAAAATTGTACGTCAACGTGCAATCTTCACAAAACTTTCACACAAATTATTGTTTTCTGTATCTGGAGATACAAAAACCCGTTTTGAATATCGGTAACCGATATTCAAAACGGGTTTAATTAAACTGCCGCAACATCACCTGTGGCAATGTTTCTGTATTCATTTGGAGACATTCCCATTACATCCCTGAAAGCCGCCGCAAACTTGCTGCCGTTGTCGTAACCGCATTTGCCCGCAATCTCCATGACAGGCATATCTGTCTGCTTAAGCAGCATTGCAGCTGCCTGCATTTTCTGGGTGCGCATATATGAGTACACCGGCACACCGTATACACCCTTGAACGCACTTTTCAGCACCGTTTGAGAAACATGGAACATATTTGCCAGCTCTGCAACGGTTATATGCTCCTCCATATGACCGGTCAGATAATGGGAAACGTCTTTTGCCAGTTCAACCTTGCGCTTTGCAAGAGAACGGCTGTCTGCTTCGTCCTCACCGGACTCCATTCCCAGCAGCACCAGAAGCAGTTCCAGCACCTTGACCTTAAAATATCCTTTTTTTATGCTGTCCGGCACATCGTAAAGCTCTGAGAATATATGTTCAACATATGGTTTGGAGCGTGCAACAAAACACCGTCCGTTACTGCAGAACTTTTCTGCTATATCCGCCGGACTTACAAACACGTCTGCCAAAAAACACGACAAACACCTCGGCGCACTTTCGATGTCAACGATAACAGTGATGCCATGATACCTGCTCAACGGGAAGTAAGACTCGCTTTCTCCGGCTGCTCTTTTGCCGATAGCCATGTCACCCGGCGCAAGGTAGAAAAACTCATCTCCGTATTCCCGCTCGATTCTCCCCTCACGGCAATGATCTATCTCAATAACATTGCCTGTCCTTCCGTGATCGATAACGCATCGTTGGGAATGTATATCGTTGAATACCAAATCTATTCCCGGGAATACGCGGTAGATTGTCATCACCACTTCACCGTTTTCATCAGCAATGCGTTTTGTTTCCATATCTGTCACAGTTGGTGACTGCACCGTCTGACCACACACCAATTTTGTAATCAGATCCATCGTCTCACCGCCTTTATAGCATTTCAGTCTGCATTGGTTCTCTTTTTCATCTCAATTCTTTCCCACAATCGCCGCAGCTGCTTCTTATGGTGGCACAGCTTTTCCTTGCAGTTCGCGCATTCGAGACTCTTGTTCGTGGCCTCATAAAAACGCTCAGGATAGAGTCTGTAAGTAATTTCCCATCGCGCCAGCAGCAACAACGATAAGCCTAAAAGGCTCCATGTATAAACTGATGGAACGAATACCAACGGCGTAAACATCATGGCATAATCCCAATTATATATTCTGCAGCTGCCGCAGCATTTGTTTTTCATAAACCAGCTTTGAAACGGGCAGAAAAACAAAATGCATATCATATCGCAAACAGAATATGCAAGACTTACAAGCAGCATTATCCCCTGGTCTATCACACCCAACAGATACAGGCAGCCAATGGCTCCGTTCAGAGCAAACCACGCCGCAGTCATGGCAAAGGTGACCTTCCAGCTGACCTTATAGTCATCAAGTTGAGTCTCCCTGCCGGAAGAAACATAGTTTTTTGCAAATTGTTTCTGGCAGCCCATACTTTCAAAAGGAGACGGAAAAAATCTGCTGATCATCTCTGCCGCAAAAACTATCCAGATGAACATCAGGAGAAATGTATACTGCTTCAATTCCTCAATGATAACTCCCCGGTGATTTCCCCACCCCACAATGAACACCAGCACTGCCAGCAAAAACAGCACAGAGCGAAACACCAATCTTGAGTAGTGGAAAATGGAAATTTTCGACAGTTTTATTTTTCTGTTTGTCATTGTTTTCTTATCAGAACTTCTCAATTCAGTCACCTGTTGTTTCTTTTTCATGCCAAACGACATTTTGACGTTTATTATAATAACACACTTTTGCATGCAATGTCACCGATTTTGTTGACTGTTGGAAATATTGGATATATAATTTTTACTGCTGTTGACTTAATTTATTATTGTCGAAAATCAAAACGTAGAGAGAAGGAGTCCAACCATGAAAAAGCAGCGAGTTTTCCTGTCCCTGCTTTGTGTGATCGTCCTTATGGTCACACTTATCCCGTCCGTATCCGCCGCATCCGGCGTCACCTGTTCAACCGCATCTATCAGCGGAAGCACCGCTCAGCTTGCATACATAGATATGATCAGCGGCAGGCAGCTGATACCGGTTATTGCCAACGACAGCATCCACACAGACGAACCCATTCGTGATATTGTAGACGGTATTGACGAAGGCACCGTTGTAGCAGCCACCTGCGGTGGTTTTTTCAACGCTTACTACACCGGCGCCGAACTGTCCATACCCGACAACTATCCTCAGGTCTATTCCACCATTGTTAAAGACTGCAAGGTCATTTCCAACGGCGGAACTATCTGTGCAATAGGATTCAGCTACGATGGTGAACTTCTTATAGACAGAGTAACCCTGTCTCCCACCATAACTTTTAAGGGTCGGGACACTTTCACCGGTTGGAGTGCCAACAAGCCTCAGTCCGATGCCACCGCTATTTATTTCCTGACTGATGCATTTAATTATCCTGTCAATATTGATGCATCATCAAAAATTGTCATAATCACCAACGACACGGTTTCTTCTGTCACTTCCGGCAGAGCATCTTTTGTCACACCCGACGGATGCATCGCAGCTGTTTTCAACTCTTCAGCATGGGCCAATGCCGAAAAATGGGGTACCCACCCCCAGGTAGGCGACAATGCAGTATATGCATTCTCCGCCACACCCGAATCCACCTCTCAGAGCGCATGGCTTAATGCCAAAACTGTTGTTGCCGGAGGCAATCTGCTGGTTCAAAACGGTGTTAATGTTTGCGACAGCAACACTAACATCACCGATGAAAAACAGCAGCTTGATGTAATATTCCAGCGCACGTTTATAGCAAAAATGAAAGACGGTCGACTTCTTATCGGTACCGTCAACAGTTCTTTCAGAAAAATTGCTGATTGGCTGGTGTCCAACGGAGCCTGGTCTGCCATCAATCTGGATGGTGGTGCTTCCAGCGCATTGTATGTTGACGGCAAGGGATACCTTACATCCCCGGGCAGAGAACTGGCCACAATGCTGGCTGTTGTCGACGGAGCTTCCGGTACTGCAGCCAAGGCCTCATCACCTTCCGCCTGGGCAGTTTCCAGCGTTGAGCAGGCACGCTCGCTGAGCATTCTGCCATCAAAGCTCGACAGCAACTATCAAAGCAACATCACCAGAGCTGAGTTCTGCGACCTTATTGCCGGATTTTTCTATGCAAAAACCGGCACCACTATGAAAGAGCATTTCAGTTCTCTGGGTCTTTCCATTGATGACTATCGTTTTACCGATGCTTCTTCCGAAAATGTACGCTACTGCTGCGGTCTTGGCATTGTAAACGGTGTGGGCAACGGCAAGTTTAACCCCAATGGTGCCATTCTTCGTCAGGACGCTGCTGCGATGCTCATGCGGCTTGCCAATGTTCTTGGTGTTTCTGCCGGCAATACCGTTCAGTCCTTTGGCGATTCTGCCGAGATCAGTTCTTATGCTGTAGAAGCCGTAACCTTTGTGACCGGCCTTAAAGTCATGAACGGCGACGGCACAAACTTCAACCCCAGAGACAATATCACCCGTGAGCAGGCAGTCATAACCATGATCAATGCCATGAACAACTTTGATATCGCTCTTTAAACCCATAATCAACCAACATGATCAGCCCGAACAAAAGGGCTGCTGCATTGAACTGCAGCAGCCCTTTTGTTTTTTTATTTATACTTCTCTACCCGTTCATCACTTATGACACCGCTCCAGTTCAGGCCGAAGGCAAAGTCATATACATTTCCGGCCTCGTCCGTATGGCAACGCATATCTCTGGGGACGTCCTCAAACTGAGTTTCTACGGTCTCCATGTCAGCCGGAAGCTGGCAAGGCAGCAGTCCCTGCGGCTCAAACTTTCCGGATATAACGTCCAAAACAGCCTGCGTCTGGCAATCGAAAGACATCAGCACAGCATCTGCAAGCGGTTCAAACTCTGCAACGACCATGGGGTTTGAAAGGTTGACCACAGCGATCACAGGCTTATCTCCCATGGCTGTTTTTGTTTTAAGGAAAATTTCAAGGTCTGCGGCATTTGCTGCAGTGTTGGTTTTTCCATGGTAGGATCTGTTGGGGCTGTCTTCATTGGGATCACCGCCGGCAAGGCTGAACTCTCTTGCCGAGTTTGCAGTGTAGGGACGATATTGCAAAGTTATGGGAAGATATCCGCCTTTCTTTGCATCGTAACCCATGGAAGACGGGGAATCCATAAACACTATGGCAAAATCAGCTTCTTCCGGTGTACCCACACTGTCGAAGTATTTATCAAGCAGTTCAGGTGCCACCGCCGGAGTTTCCACCGGAGGAGCATCTGAAATAAAGGGGCCCTGTATTGCAGAACGGAGCCTGTTGGGTACATACACCTTCTTGCGTTCAAGAGGCAAAAGATCACCCTTGTTTTTCAACATAACCACAGACTTCCTCTGTGCCTCGAACCCTGCAGCCATATATTCGGCACAGCCAACTGTTTTTTCTGTTTCCTCAGGGTCAAGATAGGGGTTTTCAAAAAGTCCGGTTCGGAGAATGTTTCTCAGTAGTCGAATGGCAGAGCGTTCCATTCTGGCTCTCATCGCTTCTTCCCCATGTGCTGCCACGCCCATTTCATAAGCTGCCAGAATCGGCGCTGCTTCATTATTGCCGCCGAACTGGTCTACTCCTGCCATTATAACCTTGTAATGCCGCTCATTGAGATTCAGATATGAAGTGCCCCAGTCTCTGCCGTCAAAGCTGTCAACCGCCTCGTTGTCGGCCGTGATGCACCAGTCGGTGCAAACAACGCCATCGTAACCATACTCTTCTCTGAGCAGATCATTGATTATGTATTTGCTGTAACCGTTGCCAACATTTTCGCCGTATTTTTTATCCTGATCGTAGGAAATTGTATAGTAAGGCATAACTGCTGAGGCGCATTTCGTTTTTCCCTCCAGCTTCATTGCCCCTTCGGTAAAGGGTTTCAGCGCTTCATCAAAATTGTTGCCGGGATATACAGCATATTTACCATAGGCAAAGTGCGCATCGCGACCGCCCTCACCACTGCCGCCGCCCGGCCAATGTTTGATCATAGCATTTACGCTGTGGGTTCCCCAACCGTCTTCGATCTCCGCATCCCCCTCCGATGTCTGAAAACCGTCGCAGTAAGCCCGTGCCATATCCACAGAAAGCTTTGTGCCCTCTCCAAATGTTCCGCTGTAACGACCCCAGCGTGGTTCTGTCGCCAAGTCTATCTGGGGAGACAGTGCCGTAGCGATACCCAAAGCACGGTATTCCTTTGAGGCTATATCGCCAAACCTCCTGACAAGTTCGGGATCAAAGGTTGCCGCCAGGCCCAGGGAAGATGGCCACTGGGAAATGGCACCGTTGGTACCCACCAGATATTCTCCGTTGGACTCTGCACTGTGACGGGGGTCTGAGCTGGTGTTGACGGGAATACCTAAATCCATTCCCTCTACAAATGCCTGCATATTATTATTCCATTTTGCAGCCACTTCAGGTGATTCAACCGTGGTCATGAGCACATGGCGCAGCTTGTCCCGTTCCAGAAAAACCTTCTGTTGGTCGGAAAGGTCAGACACTTCTGCACCGCTTTCCTTCAGAGGTTTCCCGCCATAGGTGCCTGCAAAACGCATGGCAAACATGTCTCCCTCTTTGGGTATCGTTACAGCCTGATGCCCGGAATACAGCATAAGTCCCGCTATTTGTTCGATCGTCATCTGACCTGCCAGATCTTTAAGCCGCTCCTCAACAGGAAGCCGCCAATCCTCGTATGGATCCAGTCTGCCGTTCCTGTTAAGGTCTTTGAAAGCATAGCCGTCCACCTCAAGAATTTTTACACCGGAATCGGGGCAATAACCCAGTGTTGCACCGTTTTCGTTTTCAATGAGAATGTATCCGTTTTTTCTTGTCTCTGTCCATTTTTTCATATCGTCACCTACTTATTAGTTTTCTTCAGTTTTTCTTCCCAATATTAAGATATCACATTATTGCCTGTCACTCAAGTCGGTTGTTTATCAACATCAAATTATCTATTTGACTGTCATTTTTGATGTTCCCATTGCCCGATTTCATGTTTTCTACGTTTTACCTTGATATGCGAATCGATTTCGGATATAATTCACACAAACCCGGCCAGCAATTGTGAGCATTTCACACTAAGGAGGTCAACCCGGTATGTACGAACCCTATTACACAAATGACTCCCGGAATACTACTGAAAAAATATATGACTGCGCCTACGCAGCAAACAGCCTTCAGGAACTTGCCGACAAGTTTTACCATCTTACCGGCCTGTCTACCGTTATTGCCGACTCTCTTGACTACATAGTGGCTGCCACGCCGGATATTCAGGTCAGCTGCAGCACCAACCTTGAGTGGAACAACTTTGTGGAACAGGGTCTGCTGCCTACTGTCACAATTCCTGTAAATGAACCTGATCCGGGATCTCCCTCTGTTCTGCTGCATCATGCTGCACTTGGCAACGGGCGTTTTTGTGTTATATGCAGTATCCGGCATAACGGCAGTGCGCTTCTGAAACTGGCTGTTGTTTTAAGTGGCGAACCTGCAGACAATGAGATTCACCTTATTACGGTTCTGGCAAAAAGCCTTTACAGCACCTGGTTCAGGCTCAAATACACCGGCCACAGCATTTTCGATGTCAAAAGCCGATTCCTTCTCTCTCTGCTGGAAGGCGCAAATATCGACACTGTTCCTTACCCCGGGACAGACGGTTTTTCTCCCGAAGGACCGTACGTTATTGCAACTTTGACTGTAACCCCTGCCGTTCTGACAGATATCGCCTATTCTTCCGTTTGTGATGAGATTTCCATACTTTGCGGAAAGCAGCTTCTTTCAGCATTCACCAACAACGAGTATGTGTTTCTCATCAACGCATCCGATACCTCTTATCTGTCCGATCTTGATGATTTTTCAAAACGCCATGACATCATACTCGGCATAAGCCGCCGTTTTTCCGACCTGAGCAAAACCTCCGAACATCACCTGCAGGCACACAGTGCAGCCGAAACTGCGTCCCGCTTCAAAAACTTCAAAGGCTGCGCTCGCTATGACGATATGAAGCTGTTTTTGATGTTTGATATGCTGTCAAAAACCGATGCAGCTCCCGGATTTATGGATCGGCAAGTGGATATTCTGGCTCAATCCGATGCTGAAAAGAATACTGATTTTTTGCGAACTTTGTTCTGCTGGCTGCTCAATTCCCAACACGCCTCAGCATCAGCGAAACAGTTGGGCGTCCACCGCAATACGCTTGACAATCGGTTGGCAAAAATCAATGAGCTTATCGACGCCAACTGGAACAGCAGCGTTTATTCGACCTGTATGCTGTATTCAATCTACGTCACCCTGGACCGGCTGGATCAGTTGGAGTTCTTTTACTGATCATCAAATCAGCCCGCAGCCTACCCGGTCACTTCATTGTGCGTTCTTCACAGTTTATGGAGTTTGATAATTATGATAAAAGTACTTTTTATTTGCCACGGCAAAATATCTACAAAACTCCGAAAGCGTTGATTTCTCAGGGTTTTCGCACAATCAACGCAAGAATTTACTACCAATTTACTACTTTTATACTTAGTCAATTGCCTCGCCACGATATAAAATTAATACATTGAAAGCAAAAGGATGCTGTATAAACGACAGCATCCTTTTTTATATATGTTCCATCTTTTTATGAAAGACATTAGTAGAGTTTCTCAATCCTCTACACTATATTAAGCATTTTAACTCTTTTGTATAACAGTGAATTATTCAACAGTTATCTCCATACTATTCAGCAACCCCTGAAAAAGGCGTTGCCCGCGTTATGCTTCCATCGGGGCAGATTATCCACCCGCTTTGATTCTGCTCATCTGTCCGGTACAGGCATCGACTCCAGGAAACTCAATTTCTATACCTTGATATCACTATTGACGTTCTTAAATACTATAAGGACTCTATCAGCAAAGGCTGTTCGAGAAGCTTTGCGCCTTCCAAAGCTTCCCTAAATACACCAATAAAATCTTCACCATCACTAGTCACGAAATAGTTGCTCAAATCGGTAATGTCCGGACTGATGATATCTCCCCAGGGTGGCTGCGCAGTCAAGTCTTCAATATCCCACACCACTTTAGAAGGAGGATACTTCTTAAGTTTCTTTTCTATATCCCTCAGTTCCTTTAAAGCGGCATCCACATGATCTGCAGTCAGTTCACCTCGATAAAGTTCCTTCATTATGTAGGGATACTTGCTTCCCCATTTTCCATGTTCAAGATTCACGCGAACTGTTGAAAAAAAACTATGTAAAAAACTGCCATTTCCTATTGAAAACCAATAATGCTTTACTCTAAATCCTACCATGATTTACCTCACTTATATATTTTTCCTTTGAATATAACATTCATTCCGTTATCAGTAGCTTGAAGTATTTCTTCTGTAAGTGTATCAATAATCCTACTTGATACTTTTTGTCCCCAGATATCAATAACCACAGTCTGTTCTGCTCCGGGCGGAAGTTCAGCTGCATGCTACAGGGTAACCAAAAAATACAGGTCTTCATCAGTAGGGATCTTATCCAAGCAAGATAAAAGAAAGCTATTGCATCTGTGTACATTCACTTCAAGCGGTTCATGTTCAACATACAGTACAGAACTGTCAAGACTGGATATT
>SVKU01000034.1 GCA_015068245.1 Oscillospiraceae bacterium | reverse complement strand
GAATCTCGGAGTTGTTCCATTCTCGGTACGAACCTTGTTGCCGTCAGCATCATATTCCCATGCACGGCCTTCGGGACCGCCGGAAGCCAGGATAGCACCCTCATCGGTGAAGAACCAGTCAAGGTACTTGGCAAGGATATCAAGATTTTCGGCAGCGGTGGTGACAGAAATGTTGGATACGCGACCGGAGATGGGGGATTTTCTGGTCATAAAGTGGATTATCTGACCCTCTTCCTTAACGGGATCGGGGATAGCCCAGATATCGTATTCGGGATTGTTGTCAGTACCAACCTTAATATAGTTCTCGATCATCATGCCGTCAGCAAAGAAGATACCTGCGTTGCCGCCGCTGATCTGAGAGGTGTAGGTGGTGCCCATGGGGTTGTCGTTCAGAACCATAAATTCATGAGAAATGATGCCTTCGGCATACCAGCCGGAGATCATTTCCATGTATTCTTTGAAACCGGGTTCAACAACACCGTATTTGACCTGTCCATCTACCTGATAGTAGGGCTCGGAAACCATGGGGAAGGTGGAGAAGGTGCCGGATACATCAAAGCCGGAGCATACCATGTTGGAGGTATGTACGATGCCCTTGGGCAGCATCAGAGGCTGGGGCAGATCCAGCTCAGTCTTGAATGCGTGAAGAACTTCGTCCCAATCGTCGTAAGTTACAGGGATCTCCATGCCTACCTTTTCAAGATAGTCACGGCGGATCATGGGACCTTCGTTCTGTTCTGCATAGTCATAGCTCAGAGAGTACAGAACAGGGAAATAACCGCTGTCGGTATGCAGGTCACGCTTTACGTCATCATCAAGCTCGTCATACAGAGCTTTGAAAACAGGCATATCGTTGGTGACCATGTCCTTAAGGTCGATGAAGATGTCTTCTTCGATGGCATAGTCATAACCCTGGGTCCAGCACATGCCAACATTGGTGATGATGTCAACATAGTCCTGAGAAGCGATCATCAGATTGAACTTCTCACTGTTAACAGTGGAGGAAGTCATGGTGAATTCCAGCTTAACGCCGGTGAGCTTTTCGGTTTCCTGATAGCCGGGGGTATCGGAAAAGCCATTGGGCAGATACTTGGTCAGGCCGTCAGAGGTGGATGCCCATACGGAAAAGCTTACGTCTTCACCTTCGGGTACCAGGGGCAGGTCATAAACGTAAGAAACGATGGGGGTACCGATCTCGGTGTAGCCGGAGATGATACCGGGTTCAGCTTCCTCGGCAGGCGGCTCCTCAACAGGAGGTTCTTCGGCAGGTGGTGCTTCTTCTGCCGGAGGGGCTTCACTGGCAGCAGGGGCTTCCTCAGCTGGTGGTGCTTCTTCCTTGGCGCATCCGGCCATCAGAGCCACCATCATTGCCAGAACAAGCAGCAGAGCAAGCAGGCGTGATTTTGTCATTTTCTAGTTCTCCTTTCTTGTTTTCACACTTGCAACATATTCTTCACAAGTTTTACACAAGAATTATACATTCCCTCCTCATTCCAGTCAAGGCTTTTGGCAGGGAATTATTTAGAATTGACAAAAAAATTCCCCGAAGATCAATCTTCGGGGAATTTGGAGTTATTCAGTTATACCGTTCGAAGCAAATGCTTAACCAACAGAACGCTCGTAGTATCTGTCAACAGCAGCCTGCTTGATGGCGATGCAGTCTTCCAGACCCATTTCCATGATGTGGTCAACAAAAGCGTCCCACTCGCTCATGGGGTTGTCGCCGGTGACGAAACGGGCGAGGTTTTCTTCGATGTAGGTCTGAATGTCGTTGTAGACAGCTGCGTAGTCTTCGGATTCCTGAGCGGAGATGGACAGGGTGGTGGGCATTACATATGCGCTGTCGTGATTGGCCTCCCAGATGGGGCCGGCAGCTTCCTGAACGGGATAAGTCTCGTCTTCAGGCATATCTTCACGGCTCAGCAGAGGCAGACCTCCGAAGGAGTAAACATTGTTTCTTTCGTTCTTGGGAACGTCGGAGTTGTTCCATTCTTCGGTACGGACCTTGTTGCCGTCGGCATCAAATTCCCAGGCACGGCCTTCGGGACCGCCGGCAGCCAGGATAGCGCCTTCATCGGTGAAGAACCAGTCGAGGTACTTGGCAAGAATGTCAAGGTTTTCGGCAGCAGTGGTAACAACGATCTGAGAAAGTCTGCCGGCGATGGGAGACTTCTTGGACAGGAAGTGGATAATCTGACCCTCTTCCTTAACGGGATCGGGGATAGCCCAGATATCGTAGTTGGGGTCGTTGTCGGTACCAACGGTGATGTAGTTTTCGATCATCATGCCGTCAGCAAAGAAGATACCGGCAGCGCCGCCGTTGATCTGAGAAGTGTAGGTGGTGCCCATGGGGTTGTCGTTCAGAACCATGAATTCTTCGGAGATGATGCCTTCGGCATACCAGCCGGAGACCATTTCCATGTATTCTTTGAAGCCGGGTTCAACAACACCGTACTTGACCTGGCCGTCTACCTGGTAGTAGGGTTCGGAAACCATGGGGAAGGTGGAGAAAGTGCCGGAAACGCCAAAGCCGGACATCATCATGTTGGAGGTATGTACGATGCCCTTGGGCAGCATCAGAGGCTGAGCCAGATCCAGCTCGGTCTTGAAAGCGTGGAGAACTTCGTCCCAATCATCATAAGTTACAGGGATCTCCATGCCGACTTTTTCAAGGTAGTCGCGACGGATCATGGGGCCTTCGGACTGCTCGGCATAGTCGTAGTTCAGGGAGTACAGAACAGGGAAATAGCCGTTGTCGGTGTGCAGGTCACGCTTGGTATCGTCGTCCAGCTGATCATACAGAGCCTTGTAAACGATCATGTCGTTTTCAACCATGTCCTTAAGGTCGATGAAGATATCTTCTTCGATGGCATAGTCATAGCCCTGGGTCCAGGACTGGCCGATGTTGGTGATGATGTCGGTGTAATCCTGAGAAGCGATCATCAGGTTGAACTTCTCACTGTTGACAGTGGAGGAAGTCATGGTGAAGTCCAGCTTAACGCCGGTGAGCTTCTCGGTTTCCTGATAGCCGGGAGTGTCAGCAAAGCCGTTGGGCAGATACTGAGTCAGGCCGTCGGAAGTGGTTGCCCAAACGGAGAAGCTGATATCTTCGCCTTCGGGAACCAGGGGCAGTTCATAAACATAAGAAACGATGGGGGTGCCGATCTCGGTGTAACCGGAGATGATTTCGGGAGCAGCTTCTTCAGCAGGAGCTTCTTCCTCGGCGGGTGCCTCCTCAGCGGGAGGTGCGTCCTCTGCGGGAGCTTCGCTGGCAGCGGGAGCTTCTTCAACAGCAGCTTCTTCCTTGGAAGAACAGCCAACCATCAGAGCAGCCATCATTGCCAGAACCAGCAGCAGAGCAAGCAGTCTGGTTTTTTTCATTTTTGCAGTCTCCTTTTTCGATTTCGCATTTTGTTGACTTTCCTACAAAATGTACACAGAAGATTATACTCATTCTCTCCTCTTACGTCAATACTTTTAACTCAAAATATTATATCCCAAAACCGCTATTTATGCGGTTTTGGGAATATTTTAAATACTCTATTAAAGATAAATGCCACGGCTACGGACAAAACCACCGACAGCCATACCCACAGCGCATCGTTTGATATATAAACGACACTGCTGCGCAAAAAAGCGTAAACAAGTCCATGGAATAAATACAGTTCCAGAGATATCCCGCCCATGAAGTTCAGTAGCTTTCCGCCAAGCTTCAGTTTCATGCTCAGCAGCACCACCAGCACAGGGAACGTCGCAGCTGCAGCCAGCCTGGACCCCAGATTCAGCCCGGGTATCGACCATATCATCGTCAACCCCGACAGGCGGTACACCAGCCAGAAAACAACCGCTGCAGCTATTGTCCACAGCCACCATTTCTTTTCTGCCATGGCATGTATGGATTCCCTAGATGCTGCCCATATTATGCCCACGGCAAATCCGGGAACACTCATGTACCAGTGATAATCGTAGCCAAGTTTGTGTAAAACAAGTATGTAACACAGTGTCATCGTCGCCATCATTGTCAATGACAGGCCTTTTCTTTTTCCGAACAAGGCAAACACAGCACAGAACATCAGGTACAGCAGCAATAACGCCAGTATATACCAGCTGTTAAGTGCCAGGGGACTGCCGCTGACAAAAGACCACAGCACATATCGCAGGGTAACTTTATATCCCATGACCATAAATACCAGTGCGTAAACAACAGTCGTTATAAGATATATGGCAACAAGCCTTGGTATGCGGTTTGTAAGCACCGATTTAAGATACCCTCTGCCCTGCTGACCGTACCTGGTCATCAGACCGTAGCCGGACAGGAAAAAGAACACTGATACGGATATGAATCCCACATAGCTGAAAATCGGAAACGTCAACCCGGAGTATGCATAAGCAGAAAGATGGTGCAGCACCACCGTCAGTGCAAAAAGCCCTCTCATGCTCACAGTGCTGTCTTTTGAAAGGCAGTCCGCCCCCTTTGCCGGACGGACTGCCGATACAAGCAGGAGAATATAGGCCAGTGTCACAGTGTCAGTCAGTTTCATATCCACTTCCTATTTTAATATAACGCTCAACAGCCAGCACAAGCCGTAGCAGACAGGCTGATGGGCAAGGTAAATGAGCAGCGCATGGCGTCCCATAGTTCCCAGTTTTGTGGGCTTGGCACTGTAAAACCCTTGGGGGAATCTGCCTTCCGCAACATACTGCCCCATTCGGGTACCAATAAAGAACATGAATATCCAGGGCAGCAGCGGGTAATAATCCGCAGAGTAGAAGCCGCTGCTGTGTATTCCCAGCCACCATAGTCCCGGTATCTCATAGGTGCGGTTCAGCACAAATACATCGCACGCAATGAACAGGAATATCCACAGCACAACCGCTGCTTTACGGGGAATCTTATCCAGATGCTTTCCGCACAGCCCGTATATTATCATGGCGCAGCCAAAAAAGTGGAGAACACCAAATATGATAGGTTGACCAATGACCACAGTGACCACCGTTACAAGCAATGCTGCTGCCAGGGTTTTTATGCCGCGTCTGATATTATTCCGGGTAAACCGGCAGCAAATGCCGGATATCAGCATGAACATCGTTGCCACCAGCGGCGTATACAACCTTGTTACCCACGGACTAAATGCAACGGAGGGCGGCACAAACCCGAACATATACAGATCGTAAAGTATATGGTGGAGTATCATGCCGATAATGCTGACACCCCGCAGGGTATCCAGCAAATGTATGCGTTTGCTTTTTTCCATCAGACGTTGAACAGAATGTTGATAACATCGCCGTCCTGAACAACGTATTCCTTGCCCTCACTGCGGAGCAAACCTTTGGTTTTTGCGGCGTTCAGATTGCCGGCTTCCTTCAAGTCTTCAAATGCAACGGTTTCGGCACGGATAAAGCCACGTTCAAGATCAGAGTGGATCTTGCCTGCAGCCTTGGGAGCCTTGGAGCCTTTACGAATCGTCCATGCACGGCACTCGTCTGTACCGGCGGTCAGGAATGAGATAAGTCCCATCAGCGCATAGGAAGCACGAATAAGCTTGTCCAGACCGGTCTCGGTGATGCCCATGTCCTCGAGGAACATCTGACGGTCTTCCTCTTCCAGTTCAACAATGTCGGCTTCAAACAGGGCGCATATAGGCAGGCAGGGTGCGCCTTCCGCTTCGGCTGCCTCCTTGACTATCTTGTAATACTCTGAACCTTCGGGGTCGGAAACAGCGTCCTCACCAAGGTTTGCAACATAGATAACGGGAAGCAGTGTAAGAAGCTCGGAGGTTTTTATAAGCTCAGCTTCATCATCGGTAAACTCAAAAGAGCGGGCACTCTGTCCCATTTCCAGATGGTCAAGCAAACGCTGACACAAATCTGCCTCGGCAAGGTACTTTTTGTCGCCCTTGGAGTTTTTTACCGCACGGTCACGGCGGCGTTCAACTATATCCATATCGGACAGGATAAGTTCCAGATTGATGGTCTCGATATCTCTGGCAGGGTCAACGGAACCATCGGCATGGGCAACATTTTCGTCGTCAAAACAGCGGACAACGTGAACAAGAGCGTCCACCTGACGAATGTTGGACAGGAACTTGTTGCCAAGGCCTTCGCCTTTGGAAGCTCCACGTACAAGGCCTGCGATATCAACAAAGTCGATGGTTGCGGGAGTTTTCTTCTTGGGCTGATAGTGGTCGGCCAGCCAGTCCAGACGGGTGTCGGGTACGGATACCATGCCGATATTTGAGCCAACGGTACCAAACAGATAATTGGAAGTGTCGGCCTTCTGGCCGGTCATAGCGTTGAACAGACAGGTCTTGCCCACATTAGGCAGACCAACGATACCTAATTTCATATATTATTATCCTCTCGGTATATTTTTCTACATTATAATATACAACAAGGCAGACATATAATCAAGAAAGGATTGAAACTTCCGTTTTTTCATTGGCTATCAACAAAAAACGTTATATGATATGTTCAGGATTACAAAACCAACATATATGTGCAGGACAGTTCCCTTTGGGAACCGGCCACCCGTGCTGTCCTGTTGTGCGTCATTAACGTGTCACACGGGTCAGCAAAGCTGACCCACAGCCGTGACCCTACGTCGTCAAAGCAAGCACTGCCGAAATCGCTTACGGATGAATCCGTAAGCTCAAACGCAGCGCTGCCTCTCCTCTCTCAAACGCAAACATTTCATTGGTTTGCGTTTGAGGTGAAAATACGTTGCGTCATGCGCAGCATCGCCTTCCCCTTGAGGGGAAGGTGGCTGAGTGAAACGAAGCCGGATGAGGTGTTCTGTTCCACCTCATCAGTCACCGTGGTCAGCGAAGCTGACTTCACGGTGACAGTTTCTCCTCAAGGAGAAGCCTTTGGGCGGCGTCTTGTGTTATTAGCGGGCTGTCATTCTGAGGGTGCGTCAGCACCCGTGAGAATCCGTAATAATCCGTAAAAAGAATACGGATTGCCACGTCGATGCTTACGCATCTCCTCGCAATGACAGCGTGGTTTTTTACTTTTGAGCAATACTGTTACACCCTCTCCGTTTCGCTGCGCTCAGCACCTCTCCCAGAGGGAGAGGCAAGCTGTCACCGAGACGTCGACCCCTACAACGCACAACTGTTAATCATTAATTATTTAATTTGTAAATCTATACCATTCCAAATTTTCAAAAATCCATTGACATTACATCAGGTGTATATGTTAGTCTGAAAGCAGAAAGGAGGTAGCCTTATGCGAATAAAGGAAGTCTCTGCCCTAACCGGACTTGCGGAGCGTACCATACGTTTTTACGAAGAAGAAGGACTATTCCAACCCGAAAAGGAATACAGCAATGGACGCTACTACCGCAATTACTCCGACAACGATATCCGTGATTTAAAAATGCTGGCAACACTGCGTCAGGCAGGCTTTACTATGGATGAAATACGAAAAATGCAGAACGAGACCGGTGTTATAGCTGATATGCTGACCGATCTGAATCTGCGGCTTAGCGAACAGAAATCCTCTGCCGAAACCATGGCAGAAATAATCGATGGCATTGACCGTCGTGACGAATTAACCGTCTACACCCTTTCCGACAGGATCTCCTCCGCCATCGAAAAATTGGAACTGCCAAAAGCCGAAGTTCATCTGCGGTTTGGCAAGCTGGACGGCGTAGATGATGCTCAGCGCACGGCAGAATATGAACGATTCATCAAAAAGCGGGACAGAAGGCGTCCTTCTCTCCATTTTGTATTGACGTTTGTACTGGGCGTTCTGGCATTTGTGTTTTCTTCCATGTTCATATATGATAAAATAGACGAAAAATTCACAGCTCCTCCCACGGCAGGCTCCACAGAAGGCTGGCACTATTGGTCTGACCGGATAGACGATGATGAGAGCATTAACTTATACCGCTCCGGAGACAATGTGACAGAACTGATTTATACCGAAAATTCTCCAAACGAGACAAACTTTGGCTTTTATGTCGGTTCTGAACACCTGTATGTATGTTTGGACAACAAACTGTTTTCCCTCAACGCAGACGGCAGCGGGTATCATAGAATTTATTCAAAAAGCGGCGGCGTTCCATCAGTGATCGGAGAATGCGGCGACAACCTGTTTTTTTACGGTCCCAGCGGATACGGATACAGTGTCATGTACGTTCCCATCAGCGGCGGACGTGTAAAAAGAATACTAAACAATATCGAAGGCGAGACTATGGTAGACGACGACATCTTGTTCTCCTTCGTTAGGGGCAAAGGATATTACGCTGTAGATTTGTACACTTTGGAAAAAAGAAGGTTAGGCAAAATGGGTTTAAACTTGAATGATGTGATTCAAGACTATTTCAAGGAGGTAACGCCATGAACACAAATATGAATGGAAACTACCAGCAATCTCCCAATCAGCCTCATATCAATTACGACGCTGTTGACAAGCTGCGTATGCAGCAGGTGCAGCAGACCATGGACTCCAACAAATTCGGAAAGGCAAATCCCCGAAGAAAAGGCAAAAACGACTGGCTGACCTTTGTGATAGCCATTGGAGTTATTGCGCTGATAGTCTTGGCTGTGTTTTTTCTGCTGTAAGCAAATAATATATGGGGCGTCGTTGACGCCCCATTAGCTTTTATAATTTATCTTGCTGTGGTTCCGCCGGTGGTATTGCCATCGTTGCCGATGTGACCGTCGTTATCGCCTACCATACCGTTCTGAGCACTGTCGGATGCACCGTTTACAGCGCCGTCAACGGCACCTTCAACAGCTCCCGTTACGCCGCCAACCACATCGTCCACCACGTCACCCACACCGCTGCCGGTGTTGGCACCGCTGCCGTTCGTGCCGGTGTTGCCGTTTCCGTTGCTTCCGCCATTACCATTACCGTTACCACTGCTGCCATTGCTGTTTGCGCCGCCGCTGTTGGCTCCGTTATTGTCGGCACCGGTGTTGCTGTCGCCGTTACCGTTTCCGCTGCTGCCGCTGTCGGCAGGGGTAGTCACAGTCACGGAAGGAGACTGGCTGGGGCTCTGGCTTGCAGAGGGTGATGGAGAAGCTGAACTGCTGTTATCGTCCCGGCCTGCACAGGCTGTAAACACGCACACGATGAGTGCGGCGATAATTAAAAGCGCAGTTGTTTTTTTCATTATTGATTCCTCCGGTTAATTTAACTTGTTTGTGCAAAAGTATTATTAGCAGATATTTAAAAATTATAAAAAACCTCTTGCTTTTTTTTGAATATATGTTAATATAAAAAACAGGAATGATTCTCATTTTATAGAATATACCTATTACGAAATCAATTTTAGGAGGAAATATTAATGGAACTTAAGGGCAGCAAAACCGAAGCCAATCTGCTGTATGCATTTGCAGGCGAATCTCAGGCCAGAAACAAATATACATATTTTGCTTCCACCGCCAAGAAGGAAGGCTACGAGCAGATAGCCGCCATCTTCCAGGAAACCGCCGACAACGAAAAGGAACACGCAAAACTGTGGTTCAAGCTTCTGGACGGTATCGGCGATACCAGAGCTAACCTGGTAGCAGCCGCTGAAGGCGAAAACGAAGAATGGACTCAGATGTACAGAGAGTTTGCCGAAGTGGCCAAAGAAGAAGGCTTCGACCACATCGCTTACCTGTTCGCTGAAGTTGCCAAAATCGAAAAGCACCACGAAGAACGTTATCTGAAGCTGGTTGCCAATATGGACGAAGAGCTGGTATTTGCCCGTGGCGAAGAACAGATCTGGATCTGCCGCAACTGCGGCCACATCGTAAAGGGCAACGCCGCTCCCAAGATGTGCCCCGTATGTGCTCATCCCCAGGCTTACTTCGAACTGCATAAGGTCAATTATTAATTATTCAGGGATCAGGGCGCAGGGTTCAGCCGCTCATGTGTAATGAATGGCAACCGCTTGATTCTACTGCTCTGATCACTATTCCTTAAACAGATTGCAAAGGCTGCAAATTCAGTCTTTGCAATCTGTTTTTGTTGACCTTTTTCCTATCCGTATGATACCATATAGGGTAGTGATTTGATTAGGAGAAAAAACTATGGAAAAGAATATGACTCAGGGTTCACCCTGGAAGCATTTGCTGATGTTTTCACTGCCCATTCTCGGCGGCATGCTGCTGCAGCTGCTGTACACCACCGTTGACGGCATAATTGTAGGTAATTTTGTTAGCGAGACTGCGCTGGGTGCCATGAACTCCGCCACCAGCTACTCAAATGTGCTGCTCGCCATAGCAACCGGTCTGTCCACCGGCTGCGGCATCGTTATCGCCCAGCTTTTCGGTGCAAACAACCGTGACGGTGTACGGCGCTGCATATCCACCATGCTCATTCTGATGCTTGGTCTTGGTGTGGTCATCACCGTCGTAGGCGAACTGACAGCCGAACTGATGCTGACAAAGGTTCTTGGCGTCCCAGGAGATATCCTCCATTATTCCATGACCTATATGCGCATTTACTTCATCGGCATGGTGTTCCAGTTTGCATACAATGCCTTTGCTGCCGAGCTTCGTGCTCTCGGTGATTCCAAGGCTACCATGCTGTTTTTGCTCATATCCTCTGTTGCCAATATTATTTTGGACCTTCTCTTTGTCATAGCGTTCCACTGGGACGTTGCCGGTGTTGCCATCGCAACCGTTATTTCTCAGGGTATTTCCGCTGTTGTCAGCCTTATCTATATCAGAAAAAAGCATCCCCTGCTGGCTCTGAAATTGAAAGAAATGACCTTTGATGGTGAGCAGTGCCGCATGATCCTGAAACTCGGTATCCCGGTTATGCTTCAGACCATCATTTCATCTGTCGGTTCCATGGCTATCCAGCGTCTTATCAACAGCTTTGGTTCCTCTACCATGGCAGGTGTTGCCGCTGCAGCCAAAGTTGAATCCTTTGCAGTCATGCCCAGCATAGCTTTTGCTGCCGGTATGTCCACCTACGTTGGTCAAAACATTGGTGCAGGCGACATCAAGCGTGTCTGGAAAGGCTATTGGTCGGGACTTATCATGGGCTGTTCCCTGTGCTGCATACTCGGTCTTGGACTGATCATTTTTGCCAATCCTCTTACCGCCATGTTCGGCTGCACCGGCGATTCTCTGACTTTCGGTGTCCAGTATCTGAGATTCATGGCATGTGTGCTGCCCATAATGATGATTCTGTTTACCAGCAGAGGTTTGCTGCAAGGCGCAGGCGACGTCACCACCTGCACCGTCATAACCTTTGCCACACTGGCAATCAGAATCGTAGTCGCCTACTGGATGGCAGGCTGGCCCTCCGTTGGCAGAAAGACGATCTACATATGCATGGGAATCGACTTTGTTATCGGTGCTCTTATGTATGTTGTCCGCCTGGCCTCCGGGAAATGGAAGAAAAAGGCTCTGGTCAGGGAAGATGCCTGAGAATAACATATCTAATAGGGCGGCTATATGCTGCCCTATGGTATTATCAATTCAAATACCCCTAACAATTTAGTCGGAAACTCTTGACTTTATCGCATTAAAGCGTTATCATACTAATGCAAGAAATTATAAGGAATGAACCTCAATATGAACAACAGCTGCTTACTTACCGCCGAGCGGGCAATATTTGACTTCCGTTCTCTGTATCAGCAATACGGATATTCCCGGTTCAAAATGAGCCGGTTCGAGCAATACGACCTTTACGTCCGCAACAAGGATTTTCTGGTATCAGACAGAATGATAACCTTTACGGATTCAAACGGCACTCTTCTTGCTCTCAAGCCCGACGTTACCATTTCCATTATAAAAAACACCACCGGTGCCAGCGGCGGTGTTCGAAAACTGTATTATAACGAAAATGTTTACAGAGCCGGTAAGGGCGAATCCTCTTTCAAAGAGATCACCCAGACCGGTCTTGAGTGCATCGGTGAGGTAGACCTGTACAACATCTGCGAGGTTATTATGCTTGCAGTCAAGAGTCTTGAGCTTATAAGCGAAAAATACATTCTGGATATCTCCCACGTGGGGCTTGTATCCGGGCTTATGCGTCAGGCAGGTATAGACGAATCAAAGTACAGCGACGTTCTTAAATGTATCCGTGAGAAAAACACCTCCGGTCTGATGGCTCTTTGCGACACCGATGACCAGCGTGATTCCCTTTTGGTGCTGACTTCGGTTTACGGACCTATGGACAAGGTTCTGGAAGATCTTCACAGTCTGAATCTGGACGATCAGGCAATGCAGGCTCTTGACCAGCTGGACAGTATTTATTCCGCGCTTAAAGCCTGCGGGCTGGACAAAAATGTCCGTATCGACTTTTCCGTGGTAAACGACATGAATTATTATAACGGAATCGTGTTTCAGGGTTTCATAAAGGGTATCCCCTCCGGTGTTCTTTCCGGCGGCCAGTACGACCGTCTTATGCGCAACATGGGCAAGGACACCGGTGCCATCGGCTTTGCCGTATATCTGGACGAGCTGGAGGCTCTCGGCGGTGATGACGACCCCTATGATGTGGATATTGTTCTGCTGTATGACGAAACCGATGACGTTACCGCACTGCTTGCAGCGGTGGAACAGCTCACCTCCCGAGGCAGCAGGGTCCTTCCCCGAACTGCCGTACCCGAAAAGCTGCGATACCGTCAGCTTATAAACATAAAGGACTGGAGGGCCGATAATGTCTGATTATCTTAACGTGGCGCTGCCTAAAGGCAGACTTGGCGAAAAGGTTTACGTCATGTTTGAAAAGGCGGGCTTCCCCTGTCCCGAGGTTCTGGAAGACAGCCGAAAGCTTATATTTGAGAATCCCGAAGCAAAGGTTCGCTATTTCTGGGCAAAGCCTTCCGATGTTCCCATCTACGTCCAGCGCGGAGCCGCAGACATCGGCGTTGCAGGCAAGGATATTCTTCTGGAATCCGACCCCGACGTTTACGAGCTGCTTGACCTGAACATGGGCAAATGCCGCATGGCAGTGGCAGGCAAAAAGGATTTTCGTGAAAACACTCACCGCACCCTCAGAGTCGCCACAAAGTTCCCAAACATCGCCTCCGGCTATTACGCTTCTCTTAGCAGAGACATAGATATCATCAAGCTCAACGGTTCCATAGAGATCGCCCCCATTCTCAACCTGTCCGATGTTATAGTGGACATTGTTGAAACAGGCACCACTCTGAAAGAAAACAACCTTGAAGTATTTGAAACCATTATGCACATAAGCGCACGGCTTATTGCCAACAAATCCAGCTTCAAATTCAAGGACGAGCAGATCGAGCGGCTTTGTGCCGGTCTGCGTCAGGTCATCCAGTAAACGGAGAACAGCTATGATAAAGATTTATAACGATACCAAAAGCATTCAGCTTCCCACATACGAAAACACCTCCGACAAGACTGTGGAATCCTCCGTGGCAGCCATTATCGCCGATGTTCGCAAAAACGGCGACAACGCACTGAGAAGCTACGCAAAAAAGTTCGACAACGCCGATATTGCCGATATTGAAGTCACAAAGGAAGAAATACAGCAGGCTTACGACAGTGTTGATCCCGATTTCATAAAGATCCTGGAGACTGCCGCCGAAAATATCCGGGCGTTTCACAGGCATCAGATCCGCTCCGGTTTTGTCTGCGATCCCAGAGACGGCGTGGTTCTGGGGCAGAAGATCATTCCCATTGCCAGAGTCGGGCTTTACATACCCGGCGGCACTGCCGCCTACCCCTCAACCGTGCTGATGAACTGCATACCCGCCAAGCTGGCAGGTGTGCCGGAAATTATGATGGTAACTCCGCCAACCGGTGGAAGCATAAATCCCGTTATTCTTGCTGCCGCAAAAATCGCAGGAGTAGACAGAGTGTTCCGCTGCGGCGGTGCTCAGGCTGTAGCCGCATTGGCCTACGGCACCGAAACCATACCCAAGGCAGACAAAATAGTCGGTCCCGGCAACGCTTATGTGGCAGAAGCCAAGCGGCAGGTGTTCGGCCAGGTGGGTATAGATATGATAGCCGGTCCCAGCGAGATACTCATCGTGGCCGACGATAAATGCGATCCCGCTCTTGTGGCGGCAGATATGCTGTCTCAGGCAGAGCACGACAAAAACGCTTCTGCAAAGCTCATTACAGACAGCGCAGAGCTTGCGGCTGCCGTATCCGAAGAACTGGAAAAGCAGATCCCTCAGCTTCCCCGTCGGGATATTGCACGGGCTTCCATAGACAACAACGGCGGCATATACATCGTATCCTGCCTGAAAGACGCCATCGACCTTGCCAACGATATTGCTCCCGAGCATCTGGAGCTTTGCGTTGAATCCCCCTTTGACTGGCTGCCCCTTATCAAAAACGCAGGTTCAGTGTTCCTTGGCAGGAACTGTCCCGAAGCGCTGGGCGACTATTTTGCAGGTCCCAACCACACACTGCCAACCTCCGGCACCGCAAGGTTCTACAGCGCACTGTCGGTAGACGATTTTGTTAAAAAGACCCAGTTTATTTACTATTCTCAGGACGCTCTTGCC
>SVKU01000010.1 GCA_015068245.1 Oscillospiraceae bacterium | reverse complement strand
AGGTCATCAAGATATCTCCCACCAGCACTCAATACGTGAACCCCATGGATATGAACCTGAACTACTCCGAGGACGACAATCCTCTGGCGTTGAAATCTGACTTTATCCTGTCTTTCTGTGAACTGGCTGCAGGTGGACGCAACGGTTTGGATCCTGTAGAGAAGACTCTTATTGACAGAGCGGTACGAACTGTCTACCGTCCGTACCTTGCTGACCCAAAGCCGGAGAACGTACCCATTCTTGGCGACCTTTACGATGAAATAAAGCAGCAGCCGGAACCGGAAGCTCAGCGCGTTGCTTCTGCTTTGGAGCTGTATGTTCATGGCAGTCTCAACGTGTTCAACCACCGCACTAATGTGGACATCAACAACCGGCTTGTGTGTTTTGACATCAAGGAGCTTGGCAAACAGCTTAAAAATCTTGGCATGCTGGTTATTCAGGATCAGGTATGGAACCGTGTCACGGTAAACCGCAGTGAAGGTAAGGCTACACGCTACTATGTGGACGAGTTCCATCTTCTGCTGCGAGGCGAGGTTGGCGCATGGAGCGTAGAAATTTGGAAACGTTTCCGCAAATGGGGCGGTATTCCTACAGGTATTACTCAGAACATTAAAGACCTTTTGGCATCGCCAGAGATAGAGAACATATTTGAAAACAGCGATTTCATCTATCTTCTTAACCAGGCCAGCGGCGACAGGAAGATACTCTGTGAACGTCTGAACATTTCCAACCAACAGGCAGCACACATCAGCAACTCCGCTCCCGGTCAGGGGCTTATCTTTTTCGGCAACGTGATTTTGCCGTTTGCAGATGACTTCCCTAAGGATAACGAGCTGTATAGTATTATGACTACGAAGCCGGGTGAAGCATAGGAAACAACAACTCAGAACTTCCATTTATTTCAACATATGATATAATGTTTTCATCATACTAAAAGAGGTGTTTGTTGATGTACTTGTTTTGGGATAATTCTAATATTCATTATTCAGGTTTGAATGAGGTTTTTCCAAAAAAAGAACCAGGAAAACAACGTGAACTTTACCGTACGTATTTTAAGAATTTATTTGAATTAGCACGAAGAGGACGTACTGTAGAAGGTGCATACGCCGCAGGAAGCGTACCACCTCCATCAGATGATTTGTGGGCATATCTAGAAAGCCTAGGGATTGATATGACGCTATTGGATAAGACAGCGGATGGGAAAGAGCAAGACAGTGTAGATATGTCACTCCAAACAAATATGTTCCGTGTTGCTTTCGATAACGATCCTGGAACAATGGTTCTTCTAACCGGAGATGGTTCTGGCAGTACGTTAGGAAAAGGATTCTTGGCAGATTTGAAACGTATACACAATCACGGGTGGAATATCGAGGTATACGCGTGGGAATCCACCTGCAACAGGTATCTCAAAGAGTTTGCTGAGCAAAACGGCATTTTTGTACCGCTAGAAAAATACTACTACTCAATTACTTTTCTTAAGGGCGAACGAATAGCACGTCCACTATAAACAGATACCAATTGCACCCGCTTCAAATACGAAGCGGGTGTTCTTATTCCCAAAATCAGTAGGTGATCAACAAAAACAATATCACATTCACCTATCTCAGCCTGTTCTCCGGAATTGGCGGGTAATACTCACAAAGGAGACGTTTTTTGAAATGGCAGGTGATCTGAAATAAAACTCAAATTCCAAGACGCAGATAAACAGTCCAACAGCAAGCTCAAACATGACCCGGTTTATAATTCAACTCGGGCTGTCAGCTTTGCTATCCATAGTGAAGTTCAAAAGGAAGAACAGGACAATGTGGGTGTTGAAGCCGGGCACAAAGGTGAAGAATTAGCAGAACACGGAGTTTCCTCCGCTGTTCGATATTATCGCATGGCAAACAAAAGTTCAGCTCAGCACAATTCCTCTTCAAATCCACTTTCTCGGTATCTGCAGAAGAAACGAATTCAGCGTGAATACTCAAAGAAAATTCGTCAGAGCGAGCACACTGCATCGGCCACAGCTGCCAAAGCAAAAGAAACTGCAAAGAAAGCTCTGATATTTGTGCGCAAGCATAACAAACCGGTTTTGCTCATAATTGGTCTGTCTGCTGTTGTAGCTATGCTGTTCGGCGGTATTTCTTCTTGCTCCATGATGGCAGGATCAGGTGTGGGCAGCGTGTTCACATCCTCATACCTTTCAGAAGACAGCGACCTGCTGGCAGCCGAGGAAGCATACCTTGCCATGGAAGAAGAATTGCAGACATATCTGGACACATACCAGGACACCCATGATTACGACGAATACCATTTTGAACTGGACGATATCGGTCACGACCCATATGTGCTGCTGTCCATTTTGTCAGTATTGCATGACGGAACCTTTACTATCGATGAAGTGCAGGACGATTTGGAAATGCTCTTTGACAAGCAGTACATTCTGACCGAGACTGTGACTACAGAAACCCGGTACCGTCGGGAGACATATTCATGGATAGACGAAGACGGCAACATTCATACGGATACTTACAGAGTGCCCTACACATATTCCATCTGCAATGTGAAGTTGGAAAACTACAACCTGTCCCACGTGCCTGCAGATACTATGGACGAAGAAACTTTGTCACTGTATGCAACCTATATGGCTACTCTGGGCAATCGCGAGGATCTGTTTGCAGACTCGGATTACGTTTCGCTATATATAACCGATCCGCCGGAGGATTATGAGATACCGTCTCATTACCTGTCTGACGAACGGTTTGCTGCGCTTATAGAGGAAGCCGAGAAGTATCTGGGATACCCCTATGTTTGGGGCGGTTCTTCACCGGAAACATCCTTCGACTGTTCCGGATTTGTATCCTGGGTTTTGACCAACAGCGGTCTTTGCAGCACCGGCAGGCTCACTGCTCAGGGACTATATAACATTTCAACACCGGTTTCCGCTGCCATTGTGCAGCCGGGAGATCTGGTGTTTTTTGTTGGCACTTATGACACTGCAGAAATCTCCCATGTAGGCTTTTATGTGGGCGAAAACGAGGATGGTGACCCTATGTTCCTGCATTGTGGCGATCCCATCCAATATTCAAAGCTTAACACCAACTACTGGCAACAGCACTTTTACGCTTATGCCAGACCACCGTACAATTGATTGAAAGGAGCACCCTTTATGGCAACACCTGATAAAATACGAAACGACATAGAAAAAACTAAAGCGAAAATTGCTGAGCTTCAGAAAAAGCAGCAAATACTGGAAGCTCGGCTTGTGGAAGAAGAAAACCTTGAGATCGTCCGCATGGTAAAAGCTGTACGGATGACCAACAAGGAACTGACCGCATTTCTCAAAGCCTATGCAAGCGGCCAAATCACTCTTCCCACTGTAACGGAGGAAGGCGCATATGAAGAATAATCTGCATAGGGTTCTTGTACTGACAGCGGTCATGTTTTGCATGGCCGCTTTTTCTGTAACCGCCCATGCCGGTGCTTATTATGCATCCAACGAAAGCGGCACAGACATTCCGCCCGATTCCATCGACAGCATAACCATATCCACCGAAGAAATTGCTTTGCAGGAAAACGGCAGCAATGCGTCCATGGAGATAGATGGTGAGTCTGTTGACCTAGATTCGCTGTTTGAAAGCATTTTCAGCACCTTCTCCGGCACAGATGCGCTGACGCCTGTAGGAAACGTTTCTCTTGTGGACGACATCCTGCAAAGCGAAAGCTATACCAGTGTGGAAGATGAGCAGCAGAGCAAACAGTTCATCACTGTTCAAAGCAAAAACGGAAACTATTTTTACATCATCATTGACCGTTCGGGAGATACCGAGAATGTGTACTTTCTTAACTTGGTGGATGAAACAGACCTGATGGCACTGTTGGAAGAAGCTCCGGTAGAAGCATCCCCCGTAGTTTGCTCGTGTATCGAAAGATGTGCCATAGGTGCAGTAAACACCGACTGCGAGATATGCACAGCCAACATGAACGACTGTGTGGGCGAAGAACCCGAACCGGAAGAACCTGCAGTTGTTGAACTGCAGGAACCGGAAGAAGAAAGCACCGGTGTAGCCATGATAATTGCAGCGGTAATCATCTTGGCAGTAGTCGCTGGTGTTATATTGTACTTCTTTGTAATCAAGCCAAAGCAGGAAAAGGCAAGCTTTACTGACTTTGATGACTTCGATTTGGAGGATGAGGAGTATTTGCGTGATGATGAATAACCATCAAAACAAATGCCGCTATCGTGTACGACAGCGGCATTTGCCCTACTTATGCTTTTTGATACTTCCAGCCATGAAGTTCGGATGTTTTTTCCAGCGTATTATGAAACTCGCTATTAGCAACCATGAAGAAAGGTGCCAATGTAACAATACATAAATTAGCAGAATAGGAATAGGAAACACTTATAACTTCCTGTTCACTGCAATCTTTGGGCCAAAGAGTATCAAAAATATACTCACCAATATGGGGTGTAGCTTGATCTCCAATGTCAATTTCTTTTGTTAGTATCGCGGCAAGCTTGTTCATAGGAATATCTTCAATGGTCATGGTTTGTTGCTTCAGTGCAAGATGTTCTTCTTCACTAACTGCAAACTGAAACTGCAAAAAACTTAATCTAATGTTTTCACCTCCAATCAAAATAATGTACATTCCCATTATACATTTATAGCATTATTCGTTCAACTTCAAGGAGAATAACATATGAAACTAATAATCGCAGAAAAACCAAGTGTAGCAAAAACTATAGCATCGGCTCTGGGCGCAACGTCCAGAGCCGATGGTTTTTATGAGGGAAGTGGCCTTATTGTATCCTGGTGCATAGGCCATTTGGTGTCCCCTATGGATGCATCAGGCTACGATGAGCGTTACAAAAAATGGCGATATAAGGATCTACCAATACTGCCGGAACCTTTCTGGTACGTTATCTCACCGGGCAAGGAAAAGGCATTTGACAACCTCTGTGCGTTGATGCATCGAACCGATGTAGATACCATAGTAAACGCCTGTGACGCAGGCAGAGAAGGTGAACTCATATTCCGTCTGGTGTATGAAATGGCGGAGTGTCACAAACCTGTACAACGGCTGTGGATTTCCTCTATGGAAGATTCGGCGATTCGTGAGGGTTTCGCCAATATGCGTCCAAGCGTTGAGTACGATAATCTCTACCAGTCTGCCCTTTGCAGGCAAAAGGCTGACTGGCTGGTAGGCATCAACGCCACCCGCCTGTTTTCTGTTCTGTACCATCACACGCTGAATGTAGGGCGTGTGCAGACGCCCACGCTGGCAATGCTCGTTGAGCGGGATAAGCAGATATCCGATTTCAAAAAAGAGAAGTATTTCCACGTTCGTCTTCAGATAAATGGAACAGAAGCTGTATCCGAAAAAATCTCCTCGTATGAAGATGCACAAGCAATACAGTCAACTTGCGCAGGCAAGCCCGTTGAATGCATTTCAGTAAAGAAGGAGGCAAAACGCGAACAGCCTCCCAAGCTATATGACCTGACAACATTGCAGCGCGAAGCCAATCGCATCCTGGGTTATACGGCAAAGCAGACACTCGACTATGCTCAGAGCATATACGAAAAGAAACTCATTACATACCCAAGGACAGACAGCAGATACCTGACATCTGATATGTCCGAAACCGCTTCCTGTGTAATACACGCTGCAGCGAAGATTCCGCCTTTCGATAAATGCAGTAAATTCTATCCATTGGTGGAACTTATGGTCTCCGACGAGAATGTGACCGACCATCACGCTATTGTTCCCACGATGATAATTGAGAAAACCGACATCAAGAGTTTGCCTGTGGGTGAGCGTAATTTGCTTTTGATGATATGCTGTCGTCTGTTATGTGCGTCAGCTGATCCGCGCGAATACGAAACCACCACAGTGTTGTTCGACTGTGGTGGTCATACTTTTTCGATTAATGGTAAACGTATTCTGTCCGAGGGGTGGCACGAGATAAATCGTCTGTTTCGCAACTTTCTGAAAGAGAAGCAAAAAGAAGATGTCGGTGTAATACCCGACTTTGCCGAAGGGCAAACATTTGATGATATTGAAGTATCAATCACTGAGTATTTCACCAGCCCACCAAAAGCTTATACAGAAGACACTCTTCTGTCGGCCATGGAACGTGCCGGTGCAGAAGATTCACCGGCGGACGCTGAACGAAAAGGCTTAGGAACTTCCGCCACAAGAGCTTCCATCATAGAAAAACTGATTTCTTCCGGTTTTGTGGAGCGCAAAGGCACAAGCCTTTTGCCCACAAAAGCCGGTGTCAACCTCATTTCGGTTTTGCCGGAGCATCTAACCTCACCCAAGCTTACGGCCGATTGGGAGCATCGTCTTTCTGAAATATCCACAGGTGTAGCAGAGCCTTCAGCATTTATAAGCGATATCTGCACTATGGTAAAAGAACTGGTGGGCACTCACAGCTACGTTTCGGAAGAGGGGCAAAAACTGTTTGCTCTGGGCAAAGAAATAATCGGAGCCTGCCCACGCTGCGGCAATCCTGTATATGAGAGAACCAAGAACTTCTCCTGCGCTGACCGTTCATGCTCTTTTGTCCTCTGGAAAGATGACCGTTTCTGGACCTCCAGGAAGAAACTCCTGACAAAGAAAATGGCAGCTGAGCTGCTTGAGCATGGCTGCACTTTTGTAAAAGATATGTGGTCCGAAAAGAAAGGCACTTCTTATGATGCCACAGTGATATTGGACGATACTGGGGACAAATACGTTAATTTCAAACTGCAGTTTTCACAGGAACAGTAAAGGAGGTTCAGCAATGCCAAACTATGAATACGACAAAGATTATCCCTTTGCGGCGTTTATAACCAACCTTGGAAAGTACAACGAAGGTGCGCTTGTGGGCGAATGGGTCAAGTTCCCAACCACTGCAGAAGACCTTCAGCAGGTTTTTGAGCGTATCGGGATCGGTTCTGAAGATGACTTTGGGAATCCCTATGAAGAATGGTTCATTACTGACTATGACTGCTATGTGGACGGCTTGTATGACAAACTGGGTGAGTACGTCAGCCTGGATGAACTGAACTATCTGGCGTCAAAACTCAACGAAATGAACCAAAGCGAATATGAGCAGTTTCAGGCCGCCGTGGACATGGGCGACCATACAGACAGCCTGCAGGACTTGATCAACCTGACGGACAATCTGGATTGCTACAGTGTGTATCCGGATATAACCGACTACGATGATTTGGGGCGGTATTATCTTGAAGACCTTTCTACCATGAACATCCCGGAATGGTTGGAGAATTACATTGACTATGAAGCGTATGGGCGTGATATAGCCTACGACGAAGACGGTCAGCTTACAGATTACGGTTATGTGCGCAATACCGGAAGCACTTTCCATGACTACTACGACGGTGATCTTGAGAACATCCCGGAAGAATACCGAGTCATGAGTGTTACAGATGAAGAAACTCCTGAGCGATTGACTGTTTTGGTTGTAGAGCCGCAAAAGGAACCATACATAAAAGAGATAGATTCCGGACTGCAGGCACTGCAATCTGAGGTAAACGGCTACATACAGGCCATATATCCTTATGAGGACCCGGTGGCAATTGTCTGCAACGAGGAAGGCAAGCACTTGGGCATGGAACTTAATCGAGCTTTGCGAGATGAAGACGGCGATATTTATGACGTGGTTGCCGGCACTTACCTGGTGGTTGGTCTGGGCGATGATGACTTTGTATCTCTAACGCCGGAGCAGATCCAGAAATATGCTGAACTTTTCAAGCAACCGGAGCAATTCATCAATCTGAATGGCAAACTCATCGTGCTTCCTATGGAACCGGAAAACCCTCTTCGCACTGCAGAAATGACCATCGAGGACGACTACGGCATGATCGATGGAGTTATCAACAATGGCCGCAGGGACGAAGCGGACAAAACATCCATTAGAGATAAGTTGGATGGTGCTAAACAAAAAAGCTCCGAACGTAAACCAACAAAAGTTATGCGTACGAAGTGTGACACGATTGAGTTTGATGATCTGTGAGCTGGAGTAAGAGCCGGTATGTAATTCTTTAGCTACAGCAGTTATAGCAAGTATATGCGAAAAATGGTCCTCGACAGGCTGATAAACCTCCGCAGGCGGCCCGGCCCCAACGAGGCTTGTGAGGTGTACGAAGTGGATGTGCCCGCCGAGGAGTTCACAGAAGAGGATGAGGCCATCCTCAACTATGACGATCTCGATGATCCAGCCGCTTTTGTGTAAAAAACTCCGCACATCGTTTCTTTCGATGTGCGGAGTTAATAAAGACATTATTTTTTATGTATGGCCTATTTGGAGTGGCTCTTTGCTAAACGATATCTACCCTGTCTGGCAAATTCGCAATATGTATTCCATACATCCGTTGCCAAGTCATTCAAGTTTTGTGCTTCTTCGGCATATAAAGCTGAATATTCCTCGTAGTCCATAGAATGAGGAGTCCAGTCATCGTGATTAACCATCCATTCACGAGTGACACAGTGCTTTTCACCGTTAATATCTTTTGGAAATGTGTTTGTTGCCTTGTATGCTAAAAACTTACTTATTGAGGAGACCAAATTACCTCTCAATTTTTCTAGTTCAGGATCAATAAACTCCGAGAAGGGATCATCAATATCATACAAATATTTTGCAAAACCTTGAAACACGGTATATGGATGAGAACCGCCAATATCATTTTCAATTAGCCAACACTTAACAGATGGTGTAAATAGATTGCAAATCGTCTGGAACAATTCAACATCTTCCTTGTATATTGCCTTTTCATTACCATCTGCGTGGTAGACACCATCGCTCACTTTTTTATACCAATTATCACGATGGCGTTTCAATTCCTCTACGGAATACCTTTTTCCTTTCGGGTGCATTGGATCAGCTTTACCCATATCGGCATGACAATCGAGACACAATGGAATACAGTTTTCTAATGAATTTGCCCCACCATATGCTTTTTGCACAATATGGTGCAGTTCGATTTTTGTTCCACAAAACTTGTGGCAAATACAACAACAACGACCACACGAGGCCAATGCTTCAACCTGAACACTGTCCGGAAAACCCATTGGAACACCTCTTTTTGAAACATGATTCTTTGCACTTATAATAGCAAATGAATTGGAACACCGCAATAAAAATGTTATGCAAAGCGTGTGTATAGCGATATGCTCATACGCAAGGGCGAGGACATCCTCAATTACGACGACCTTGACGATCCGGACGCTTTTGTATAATGGGACTTCGAGACAAGTTGTCCCAAAGGTAGCTGCCGCCCTACACGGGGCGGCTTTTTTCGTGGCCGGGGCATCGTCCCCGGAGAAATGGAGTACATATGGCTTTTTTCCATCTGCTGTTGACACTTTGCAGACCCTCGTTATTGCTCTAGGCGCTGGCCTTGGCGTTTGGGGCGTTGTGAACCTGCTGGAGGGCTACGGCTCCGATAACCCCGGTGCTAAGTCCCAGGGCATGAAGCAGCTCATGGCTGGCGGCGGCCATTCTCATTCTCTCCAACACATTCAATATCGTGATGGCGATATTTAATATATCCCAGAGCGTGATTACCAATGCCACCGGGCTGGTGCGCAGCTCCACCGACATTAGCGCGTCCACGCTGGATAATCTGGAGGCCACCTTGGAGGTCCTCTGCTGGGTATGTGCTCCATGTCGATTTGGCGTAGCTGCAGGAACCGGTGTCCTTGCAACGTCGGTGCGCCAACAGCCTAAACTAAGTGGCGATCCGTGCCAATACCTACGGCGTGTACTCCTAGGAGATAACGGCGTTGTAAAAGGACTATGTGCCCCTATGGTAGCTGCTGTCTGATCTTATGAAAAACTGGCAGGGGTGGTTGAAATTTCAAAAAGGGAGTGCAGACTTTGGTGGTCTGCACTCCCGCATATTTTTTACCAATAATAGCGACGGTGAGGAAAGCGAAGTCCGGGCATGCCGATTTCACCGCAAATTGAGGACATGATTTTCAAAGCTTCCTCACGGGAAAAATTAAACCATTCTTCCAGCTCCCGGTCATTGAAACAATACATTCCTTCTTCACCGTTATCACTATAAAACGAATAAACATGGTCACGCTCTGCTACTTTCAATCGTCTGCGAATGGCCGTTAAGATGTCAACCACATTATACAACTTTTCACGCCATTCCGGGTTCTGTACAAAAGCCTTTCCCTCTGCTTGTTTGATTATATCGCCATCCCGTGTGCGAAGAACGCCTGTATTCAGAGCGATAATAGTATCTTCGATTGCTCTATCAAAATCCTCCATACGGCCCTCTTGACGAATATCGTCACGGAAGGCCGGACGGTCAAAGCACTGCACATAGAATTCTATCAATGCCTTATCCTGTTCTGTGTTTTGTGCTGGCGAAAGAGTTTCCAACTCCAATATAGTGGCTTCCTCGGAGAGCTGCTTCCACTTATGCAGCAGATCGACAGTATAGCGCAGATCATCACTATCAATCAGTTTGGAGCATGACTGGCACAGCCAAATTCCGTTATGTATGTCTTTTCGCTCCGCTGGGGTCATGTTGATGTCATAGCGTTTCCCGCCAGGAGCTGCTGCACAAATATGAGCAGCCACACCAATATTGGAATAGTTTTCGGGATCATCGTTAGCACCACAAGTGAGCTTTCTGCAATTTGGGTTGCTACACCGATAGCCAACACGTTTAGCCATAATATCAATGGTTTTGGGTTTGAATTCATCACGATTGCTTGCCATTGTCACACCCCCAATTCATCGATCGGATTATATCACTTTAGCGTATAAATAGCTACCGATATTTCATAAAAAGAACACTTTGTTACATCATTTTGTAGGATATAGTACCAAACACAAAAACAGTGAGCCATTTTCAGAACTCTTTATTGCCAAACAGTCTGTTCAAAGCTATCACGAGACAACTTCGATCTCGCGTTTATATGCTTGTTGCGTTGGTTCATCTAGAATCGCATCCACGTTGGTCTTGATAACCTCATGCTCTTTTGCTTCATTTTTGAACTGCTTGTATTCAGTGAACAGAGCTTTTTTCTTCGCTACAAGTGTTACCATCTCTACTTTGATATTCTCCGTAGTTGGTATTGGAATTGCATTCATTTTCTTCAGTTCCCTTGCCGCTGCTTCAAACAGAATTATATCACTCTCATGACCACGAAGAAACTTTTCCTTGTCCCTGGATTGTCGGTAGCTGTTATAAACAGGCTTCAGTTTGCGGTACGTTTCAGCGTATTTCATCACCAGCGACAGCTCAGCTGCCTTGGTTTCAATTTCTTTAATTGACGCCAGGGCAGCGTCTTTTTGTTTCGTCAGCGTAGACAACCTTTCCTCCAATTCTTCATAACTGTCAATGCCGTGTTCAGTCAGAAAATTGATAGTCTTGGCTGCCTGTTTCAGATTATTAACCTTTGCCCAATGTGCAAATCCTGCACTCTCCTGCGCTTTAATGCTGTTCTGAATATCAATGAGCAGACTGATTCTTTCATCGCGCTGCTTTGGTTGCTTTGATGGTCTGGCTTTTCCAGCGATTCTCGCAGCAATAGCTTCTTCTGTATAGTCCTCGCCAAGAGTTTTTAGTCGGGTAAACCTCTCTTGCTCCGTTGCTCTAAAGGAAATGCATTTCCCACGTTTTATCTCATACCCTTCGCTTTGCAGGTGCCGGAGCAAATCTTCAAAGTCGGCAGAGGCTGGTATGAGTCGGTCAATGGCGGCTTTCAGTTTTGATTTATAACTGGTTCCTGATTTTGCTGTCTGGTGCCCAACATAGCTCTTACCCTTGTCCTGTCCCGGAATTACCACAGACAACCCGTGCTCCTTGCACAACCGATCACTTACACGGCGGATCTCATGATAACTTTGTCTGTTGGAACGGTAATGCTTGTAATCCTCAAAGCTGACCGCGTTGAAAATGAGATGATTATGTACATGGTTTTTGTCTATGTGTGTGGTCAATACAAACTCATATTTGCAGCCCAGCACTTCTTTTGCCAACTGCATACCTATCTCGTGAGCTTCCTCCGGCAACACCTCTCCCGGTTCAAAGGCTTGTATCAGATGCCGACCAAGATTTGTTCCTTTGTCAATTGCATTTCGCCGGGTCCAGGCAAATTCAATGTCTGCAGTTTCAGCGGTACAGCCAAAGGATGACACCAGCAATTTGCCGTCGGTCTTGGCAGGATCGCATATGTAGTCAATGGCGGCCTTCAGCGTTGACTTGATAGGATGCGTCTTTGTAACTGCCATATATGTTCCAACCTTTCCTGAATCTCATCCATGTCTGCTTGGTATGCGGTTCCTCCCGCATTTAGCCTTTTTGCAATTTGATTGATGTTCCGCCCAATGGCAGCCAATTCAGCTGTAAATGCCTTGATGTCTGCTGTATCTGTGCAGATGATATAACCGTCAATCGCCATTTTGCGAAAGTATGCTCCATATCTTTGTGTAGGTAACTGCTTCATTCTCTCGTCAATGAGGTTCTTTTCATCCTCTGTAACCCAAAACTTCATTTGGATATTCCGCTTTCGGTTTGCCATGCAACGCCTGCCTTTCTGATAAGGGTTTGGGATATCCCAAGGAATCAATTGCAGTTTCGGGCAGGGCTCCTGAAACTGCTAAAAATCGCAAGTGGGTACTCACTTGCTGTGCTTGCTGTTTAGCTTTTTCCCATTTTAGTAATCTTGTTTCTTACGCTTTAGCAACTAACAGTACAATCTTTAACAGCTGATTTTTTGCGTAAAAAATTCGGAGGACGCCTTGTGGTAATCTCCGAATTTTCCTGAAGCTGTTGTTTCAGTCTCTTTCTCATTGCCGATTTCTTTCAGGTAACTTTGTATGTATTTGGTGTTTGAGTTACAAAATTGTGCGTTCTTTACAGCTCCGGATAAAGATGCTATCCTTTAATCGGCGGGATAACCAACTTTGATCGGCATGACCGAGTCCATTCCTGATAACTCAAGTTGGATGATTGTTCATTTATATCTCCTTTCTTATTTTTCCTTTCTTATTCGGTAAATACTTCGCATTTTCCGCAATAACCACAGTCTATTGGCAGCTCGGGGCGTTCTGCCGGATTCGGATAGACTGTGGTTATTTGTATTCTTTACACGTAATTTGGTCATTCAGAAGTGGACATATATCTGCTTCATTTTTGTGGTAAAATGAGTGCAAGGAGGAATGAATATGAGCAAATATATCAAAATGTACGAAGGCTTCTTTGACAAGCCGGAATATGAATATCCGGGCGGAGAAGAAAAGGTTCTTGACTGTGATATCGCCATTGTCGGCGGAGGCGGCAGCGGCTGCGCCGCAGCGGTAAGAGCTGCGCAGTTGGGGGCAAAGGTTGCCGTCATTGAAAAAATGGAGGTCCCCGGCGGCAACAGCCGTCTGGCAGGCGGTCTGCTTTCCACTTATTCAAAATTTCAGAAAGATCTGGGTATGCCCGACAAAACCGACGACTATATCAAAACCGCATACCGTCACAACAAATACACCCTTGACCCTTCCATTTTCCGCAGATATATCAGTAATACCGGCACCTTCCTTGAATGGATAACCGAACTGGGGTTTGATATATCCAACACCCGTTGGGCACTGGATGCGGTTTGTATGGTCAAGGACCGTCCGGAACCAGGCCCTTGGAACAACCCCGCCTACGGTCCCGGTCTCATGGGCAGCGGATGCGTTAACGTACTGACTGAACAGATGAAAAGCCTGAGCGTCGAGCTGCGAATGAAAACAAAGGCCAGAAAGATACTGACCGATGACAACGGCAACATCTGCGGACTTATTGCCGACGGTCAGGACTGTACATGGCGCGTATATGCCAAAGCAGTTATTATCGCCGCAGGCGGTTTTGCAGGCAATGTCAAGATGCTTGAAGAGCAGTTCCCCCACTATTTTACTTCCGACAACTACGTTTCCCACTACAGTCTCTCCAGCATGACCGGCGACGGTATTCTGATGGCCGGAGAATTGGGGGCAGAGCTTTTCCAAAATATGAGTATCGGCACCCGAGGCACGGTACATATTCCCGGCAGCTACACTATGCAGCGTGTGGTCACCGAACCTGTGGGCACCATTGTTAACAAAAAGGGTGTTCGCTTTATCGCAGAGGATGACCTTAACAGCTGTGAATCTGTTATGGACATGCAGCCGGAAGGAATGGCTTACTATATACTCGACAACGACGGTATGGAAGAAGCCTATCAGTTGATCGTTGACCATGTCCGTTTCGGCGACAGGATCCCGACCAGAGATGAGTTTGACAACGACATTATTGAGGAAGTCAAAAACGGAACGGTCTGCAAAGCAGATACTCTTAAGGCTCTTGCGGCTTACATTGGCTGCGATGAAGCTGCGCTGGAAGCCACCGTGTCTGCATGCAATGCCCGATTCGAATCTGGCAAGGACGATGAATTCTTCAAAGCTTCCGAACATCTCCGCCTCATCAAAAAGGCTCCGTATTACGCACTGCCGCTCCATCGCCATTTTGATGTCACTATGGGAGGCATCAGCGTAAACGCCAACACCGAAGCTCTCAGGCCCGATGGGAGCGTTATATCCGGCTTGTATGCCACCGGAGATAATGCCAGTGGCTGGATGGGCACCGATTACGGCCCTGTATTTTCATCCTTTGCCTGGGCAATGAACTCCGGTTACATCGCCGGCGAAGAAGCCGCAAATTTTGTCATCGGATAAGTTTTCGGATAATCGCATAAAAACACCTCCGGCAGTTTTCTGCCGGAGGTGTCGATTTTTGTTACCGGTTTTCAAGGTATCTGTCGTAAGATTCCTGAGTGATCTCTACGCAGCGGTCAATGTTCATTGCCTTAACCTGGTCCACGAATTCGTCGAACTCGTCCAGAGGCTTGTCGCCAAGGATGAAGAGCACGATGTTTTCTTCAACATAAGTCTCAAGGTCGGTGGTGATAAGAGACATTTCGTTGGACTCTTCCAAGGTATAGTTCATGCCTCTGGAAGGCAGATTGTAAGCATAGTCGGAGTTCAGCTCCCAAGCTTCCATTGCCTGAAGCTGCTCTGCTGAGTAATCGGCAAGAGACTTGGTCTGATCAATAACATAAGGAACGGGAGTCTGGCGGTCGCAGGTGAAGATGTTCAGAGCGATACGGTACTCGTATTCGGGGTTGTTGGTGACCATTTCGGTAAGATAGGGTTTGCCATTTTCGTCATACTCAAAGGTTTCTCCCTCAACGCCGTAGTTGGCCAACAGAACGCCTTCGTCACTGTACAGATAGTCAACGTATTTGCAAACGGATACGGGGTCTTCGCAGGCAGTGGTGATTGCCCAGGAGTTCTGGTCCAGCATGGTGGGTTCCTCGCCCAGATGACTCTGGCTTCCGTCAAGAGAGACTTCTGTCAGACCGCCAAGCTTGAAGTTGGGGTCAGTTGCCTGTCTTGCAAGAGTGCTCATGTCCTGAACGCCGCCATGCCAATAACCGGTGCGTCCGGTAAGAATGGGAGCAAAGTCCATAAGACGGTCAGTGGACTGAGTGTAGAAATCGGACCAGATCAGGCCTTCGGAATACCACTTGTTGAGCATGGTCAGGTATTCCTTGTACTCGGGCTGGATCAGGCCGTAACGAACCTCGCCGTCAACCTGATAGTAGCCGGCACCAATACCGTAACCGCCGATAAGACTGTTGCTGGAAGGTACGCCGCCGGCAGGAATAATCAGGGCAGCATCGGCGCCCTTTTCGGTTTTGAAGGCGGTGAGCATATTGTAAAGGTCGTCGTAGGTTTTGGGAGCATCAATGCCCAGATCTTCCAGCCAGTCCATTCGGACGTTCATGCCTGCGGTGGGCAGGCTGGGTTGAGTGTAGATCTTGGGGAAATAGCACATATTGCCCTCAAGGGTGATAAGCGCGCTTTTCAGAGAGGGATGCTCTTCCATCTTGGACATCAGGTTGGGCATATGCTCTTCTGCCAGATCCTTGATGCTGATAAGGAACTCGTCCTCAACGGCCTGGTCGGTGCCGCCGTTATAGCTGTCTGCACCGTTGCACACATCGGTGTATTCCTGAGCGGCAACCATCAGGTTGAACTGCTCGGTCTTGGCAGTAAAGGATACCATGGTAGCGTCCCAACGAAGGTTAGTGAGCTTTTCCATCTCTCTTATGATGGTGTAATCACTCATATCCTCGATAATATCGCTAAGGTCTGGAGAGGAGTCGGTCCAGATGGTGAACTCGGTCACTTCATCGAACAGTGGGAAATTGGCTTTGGGATCGGCCGGGGTTTCTTCCTCGGGTTCAGGTTCTGCTTCGGTTTCTTCCTGAACCTCAGCTTCGGGAGATTCAACAGGAGCCGCTTCTTCAACCTTTTCGGGTTCGGAGGGTGCTTCTTCGGTTTTGGAGCCGCAGGCGGTCAGAGCAAGCAGCATTGCGGCAGTCAGAAGCAACGCCATAAGACGTTTCTTGGTCATTTTCTCATTTCCTTTCATAATGGTATTCTAATCATTGCGCAAGGTATGTGCGTGCCGGACGGCACACATTTTCTTCACATTCAATTTTATCACAGGCGCGAACACTGCACTAATTCCGTTTGCGTCATAATGCATTACATCAAAGGAATATTGTATAACTTAAAGCATCTCTGCAGCCTTGGTGCCGGCAATGTACCCCGATGCCAGTGCCCAGGACATATCGTTGATAAGCTGATGCTTTACACCGCCCATTACAATAAATCTGCCGGAGGCAAAGTCACCTGTAACAAACAGATTGTCGATAACACCGGACTTGTCGGCGTTATAGGCGCGCATATCGTGGTTGACAAGCACCCCACCAAAAGCGCCATCACTGCCACACATACCACGGATGGCGAAGTAAGGTCCCTCATTCAGGGGTACAAGGTATTTGGCATCCTTGTAGCATTCCCAGTCCATGCCCTCGACGCAGTACTCATTATACTGAGCCACGGTCTGTTCCAAAACGGCGGGATCCATGCCCAGCTTCATAGCCAGTTCACCCACAGTGTCTGCATGAGTAACGGCCATGGGACCGGAAAGTGCCTTTTGAATATCGGCAACAACTTCTTCCCATGTTTCTTTATATCTGGGCAGGTCGTAGATGCAGCTGTCGTTCTTTTCGTCGCACAAGCCTGCGTTTGCGTCGGCCATGGCATGACGCACCACGTTCATGTCCATGATAGCGTAAATCTCCGCGCCGGGCTGTTCGTAGTCAATATGACCGGCATCAAAGAAGCCAAGGCGGCGCATGGCACCTTCGGCCACAAAACGCTTGCCAAACTTGTTGACTTCAATGATATGAGGCAAAGTGCCTGTTGTGGACAGGCTTTCGCTGCCGCAGTTATACATGGCACCCATGGGACGGAAGCAGAAGGTTGCGTAGTCCAGATATGCTCCTGCTTTTTCGGCAATGGGAATACCGTCGCCGGTGCACATGGAGCTCATGTGGTTCGCTCCTTCGCCGGGTTCATTGTCTCCGCCGGGACCTCCGGGGCCTCCGCCAGGCGGGTTTGGGCGGTTCTCCGGAGCAGAATGCGGGCCTTCGTTATCGCCCGCAAGCCCAAAGCCCGATAGGTCAGCTTGCTGACCCGGTCCACCGGGACCGCCGGGACCACCGGGACCACCGGGACCACCGGGACCACCGGGACCACCGGAACCACCGGGACCACCGGAACCACCGGGACCTCCGGGGCCTCCGCCGGGCGCACCGGGCATGCCGCTCTGAGCTGCTATCAGTTCAGGGCAAATCTTGGCAGCAACAGCAGGATTGCTTACCCATGAGCCTGTAGCAAGAATGCATACCTTGCAGTTGATTTGATAAGTATCTTCATCGTTTTCGGCAATAACTCCGGAAATCTTCCCATCAGTAATAATAACGTCTTTAACAGGAGTTTTCAGCATAAGCTCAACGCCGAGCTTCTCGCACTGGCGCTTCATAACATCCATAAATACCTTGCCGCAGCCGGTGCCGAAGTTTCCTGTGGGGATGGTGGGCCCATGCTGTGCGGAATCGGGGTCGAAGACATAAGTTCCTTCAACAAACTGATCCGCAATGGGTTCCAGCGTACATACCCAGTCAAAAAACTCGCCCGTAGCTTTGATGGTATTGGTTGCCAGTTTCTTATCTATACGCCAGTAGGTTTCGTCCATGACATTGCGCAGATATTCTGCTGTTTTATCGGGGATGCCGTGGTCTTTCTGCCATTGACTGCCAAAGGTACGCAATGCCTTTGCACCGCGCATGCCGCCGCCGGCAGATGCGTTTTTCTCAAGCACGATGACCTTTTTGCCCGCCTGAGCAGCCTTTACAGCTGCTACAAGGCCGCTTCCGCCTCCTCCGAGCACCACAATATCACAGGTTTTATTTACCATATTATCTTCGCTCCATTCCTTTTCAATTTTTACAATTCTATATATTCAGTTTAGCATAAGCCTTGGCCGCATACTAATTCAGTTTAGGATTATTTTCATTCCCTACAGGTAATAAGATTTTGCCCGCCCCTTAATGGGTCGGGCAAAATATATTATCCGAGATATTTTACTGCGCTTTCGGCTGCGATAAAGCCGCTGGCGTATGCCCAGCTCAAGTCATTTATTACCTGACGCTTTACGCCCATATCGTTAACAAAGCGTCCCGACGCAAAGTCACCTGTGCAGTAGAAGCCTTCAACAAGACCGCCGTCCTTTGCGTGTGCCTGCATGTCTGCATTTACCAACACGCCACCAAAGGCGCCGTCGGTACCAAGGTTGCAGCGCAGGGCATAATAGGGACCTGTGAGAGGTACAAGATTCTTTGCAGGCTTGAAGAAGTCATCATCAAAGCCCGCTTCGCAGCACTCGTTATAGTGAGCAATAGTCTGCTCAAGGGCGTCCGCGGGAACCCCCATCTTTTTCGCAAGCTCCGCAACGGTCTCGCCGTACATGAGCATGTTCTGCCCCTGCATGGGAGCCTTGCCATCTTCGGGTCCACCTTCTCCTTCGAAACCACCGGGAGCTCCGGGGTCACCGCCTTCGCCTTCCGCGGGAGGCGGTCCGCCGGGACCACCCATTTTGATCCTGCCAAGACGAGTATCTTCCAGATCCTTTACAACATCCTCAGGGAAGTTCGCAAAACCGAAGAAGCCGCCGTAGCCTGATTTGTCCACCAGCTTGTCTGCCTCTGCGGCTGCCTTTGCGGTATTTTCGTCAAACACAACGAAAGCTATTCCCTCGGGCTGTTCCGCCAGAATGTGACCAGAATCGAACAGACCAAGACGAATCTGGGATGGTTCGCAAACATAGCGTTTACCCAGCAGGTTTACCTGAAGGGAGTAGGGATGGTTGCTCATGGCAGACAGGGTCTTTCCCGGAGCCATGGTAAGAGGTCCCATAAGACGCAGACAGAAGCTGTCGTAATCGATATATGCCCCCACTTTTTCAGCAAGGGCGATGCCGTCACCGGTGTAGGCGCTGCTGCGGTGACCGCCTTTCTGCAGAGGGCCAGGGTCAATAGCCGCATATTTTGGATGTACCTTTTCCAGTATTTCTTGATGATTTATCCAACTGCCGGTGGCAAGAATGCAAGCCTTGCAGCTGATTATTAACTGACGTCCGTTCTGTTCGCAGATAACGGCGGTGACCTTGCCGTCGTTTACTTCCACGTCGATCACCTTGGTTTTGAGCAAAAGCTCGACCCCCAGCTCCTGAGCCTTTTTGATGAGCAGCTTTGTGGCATAGGTGCCGCCTCTGCCGCCTGCGCTGCCGTCGTATGCGGGGATGACAGGTCCGCGATCAGGCATGTCGAAAATATAGCGGCCGGGCTTATATCTGCCGGCCACGTCGTCGGAGAAAGTGCAAAGCCAGTCAAAGAATCTGCCCGTAGCCTTGAAAGTGTTGCCGACCAGCTTGGGATCAAGCTTCCAGTAGGTTTCGTCCATGTATTTTATCAGGTCGGTCTCCATGGAGTCATCCAGTCCCCTGTCCTTTTGCCACTGACTGTTATATACCCTGAAATCCGCTGCCTGTATAGCGCCGCCGCCGAGAAAATCGGCCTTTTCGATAATGATAACTTTTTTGTCGGAAATATCTGCGGCTCTTGCTGCTGCGGCCAGGCCGGAACCGCCGCCGCCAAGAATGACGATATCGCAGGTTTTATCCATATTCGTAATCTTCCTTTCGTGTTTATATCAAAGGCGTGCCATGACGGCACGCCTTTGGTTTTTAATCATTTATCAGCCGTTTTCAGCCATGTAGCGATCAAATGCAGCCTGATAGATTGCGGTAACTTCAGACAGACCAAAATCGTCGGCAACAACGATAGCTTCACGATAAGCGGCTTCGTCGATCTCGCCCATGATGTACTTGGCAGCAGCTTCTGCAAAGTGAGTACAGATGTCGCCGCGCTTGGAACTTACAACGTCCTGCTCATCGGGAGTCAGAGTTGCCTGCATAGGAACGACCATAGAATCGTCGCCTTCTTTGGCAGCTTCGGTCCACATGGTGTAGGCCTCAACGGGTTCGTTGCTGGTATATCTCATATTAAGAGCACGCTGCTGCTGTTCGGTGGGCATCCATCCGCTGCAAAGGTACAGCCATTCGGCAGCTCTTACGCCGTCGGGGAACTCTGTGATGAGTTCGCCGTAGGAAACGGCACCGTTCTCGTCAACATTATAGGTTTCGCCAAGAATACCGAAAGCAACAAGGTCTTTTCCTTCTTCGGTGAAACCGTAGTTCAGGAACTGCAGAGCAATTTCGGGAATCTCACAGGCAGTGCTGATATAGGAAGAAGACATGCCGCCCTGTTTTTCAACAAAGGAACTCATGTGGTTTTCGTGACCTTCGGGAGCGGGGGTTTTGATGGGGATAGCAGTCCAGTCGGGATCGTTGGAGTTTTTGGCATAAGAGGGGTCGGCGACCTCGCAGCCGTCCTGCCAGAAACCGCAGACGCCGGAATAATAGGAAGATTCAAAGTTGCCGTATTCCTTTGAAATATTCAGGAAGTCAGAGTTGATCAGACCTTCTTCATAATACTGTCTCAGCAGAGTAAGATGTTCGATATAACCTTCGGCGGCAACAGTGCAAACGATCTCGCCGGAGTTGGGAGCAGTCTGCTGGAACCCCAGCATCTGACGAGAGAATCCGATGGCTGAATGGTTGAAGGAACCGGCAAGAGCGTCATCAAGGTCAGAGTTGACCAGAAGAGTCATGGTGGAACCGAATTCGGTATGGAATGCACGGCAAACCTCGGTCAGTTCGTCGATTGTGGTGGGAATTTCCATGTCCAGCTCATCAAGCCAGTCACCGCGGACATACATACCCTGAGTTTGCAGGCTGATATTGCAGCTGGTTATTTTAGACAAAGAGCCGTCGGTATTATAAACGGTGTCTGCATAGTCGGGATACTGCTGAAGAAGAGCATAGTAGTTGGGAGCATTTTCGGCAATGATATCGGAGAAGTCAATAGTAACGTCTTCTTCAATGGCCTTAATGGGATTGTCGTCATAGGAACCGATACCCTGGCCGAAAATGTCGGGAAAATCCTGAGAGGCGATGAGCAGGTTGAGCTGTTCGGAATAAGCAGCTTCGCCGATCATCTTAAAGTCGATGGTAACGCCGGTCTTTTTGCAAATTTCTTCGAAGCAATACTGGTCGGCATAGGTGGCGTTGGGCAGAACGGCGGAGGCATGGTTCATCAGGTTCTGAACCATGGTCAGAGTATGGCCGCCTTCGATGGGATAAGAAATAACAACGGGTTCAGCTTCAGTTTCTTCGGGAGCAGGCTCAGCTTCTCCGGGTGCTTCGGCTTCTTCCGATGCTTCGGGAGCAGGTGCTGCTTCGCTTTCGGCGGAAGCTGCTTCTTCAACCTTTTTTTCACCGTCGGAGCATGCTGTCAGAGCAAACAGCATGGCCACAGCCAGCAGTAATGCAAGCAGTTTTGTGGTTTTCTTTTTCATTTTTGCTGTCCTTTCTATAATTATTGTATTATGTGCCAAGCGTACCATGCAGTTCAGTTTTTGTGAAGGACGCACAATTTTGTAATAGGGTTACATAAAGGTAACCCTATTAATTAGGGGATTCTTTCACAATTACTCATCAGAAATAGTGTAATTCTTACACATTATTTTTCTACATATCTCTGGTATGCGGCTTCGTAGGTTTCGCGTATCTCATCAAGGCGCATGCTTTCACATGTTGCTTTGAATTCTTCCCATGCGGCGTCGGTCAGTTCGGTTTCAAGAGCCAGCCATGAGAACACGGTGGTTTCAACATAGGTCTCCAGGTCAGTCAGGGCGCTGGTGATGCTTTCGCTCTCTTCGCTGGTCAGCGCTATTGCCTGAGGCAGGCTGTAGTAAATGGCGGCTTCGTTGGTAGTATCGGCAGCCCACATGTCATACATTTTCTTTTCGTCCTCGGTGGCGATGTCGTATCTCATGTTGGGATAGCACAGAGCAAAGTCGCCGTCGTGGGTGTACAGGTTTTTGAACTCAACGTCGTTTTCGTTCTTTTCCTGATATCTGGTGGTTATCCGCTTTTCGCCGTCAACGATTTCAAATACAAGGCCTTCTTCCCAGCCCATATTGGCTGCGTCGGCACCTTCGTCGGAATAGAAGAAGTCCATGAACTTCATTGCGGTTTCGATATCTTCACAGACAGTGGAAATTGCAACGCCGCCTGTGGCGGTGGCCAGTGCATCACCAAGGGAACCCATGGCGGTCTTGTTGCCGTCAAAGCCTTCACGGCATACAACAGGCAGAGCCTGAACGGGTATGCCATACATGTCTTCGTAAACGGTGATCTCGTTGATCATCATGCTTCTGGTGGAAACCTCACCGTTATTAAACAGGGTGCGGTCCATGGCATTGATGTTCATCCAGTCGGGATGCATCCAGCCCTTCCGATTCAGTTCGCGGAACAGTTCGATGTATTCACGGGTCTCATCGGTGGTTGGGCCAAAGACAAAGTCTTCGGTCTCGGCAGAGATCATAAAGCCGGTAGCGATGGATGCGCCCATGGCGTTGGCAAAGCTGCCCTGGAGGATCGCACCGGTGCTGCTGACTTCGACGGGATATTTAACGCCATTGTCTGCCATGGCAGCGTAAACGTCCATCCATTCGGAAATGGTTGTGGGAAGTTCAAGTCCGGTAGCTTCGAAATGGTCCGTATTGACAACATTGCCCATGTTGTTCAGCTGTTTCTCGCTGTATATCTGCAGGAAGGTTGCCAGATGACCTTCGTCGGTTACGGCATTCTTTCTGTTGGCAGGATCACCGAGAATGTAGTAAGCATAGTTGGGAGCATATTCTTCAACGTAGTCCATCAGGTCAACGTAAACGTCATCGGCAATCGCCTTGTCGAAGCCGCCGTTGTAGGCAGAGCTGCTGCCCATGCTGACGATCATGTTCTCAAAAATCAGGTCGGTCATGTCACCGGAAGCAACCATCAGATTGTACTTCTCGGAAACAACCGCTTCGCCGGGCTCCTGGAACACAACGTCAACGTTCAGCTTGTCCTGAGTGATCTTCCAGAACTCAAGGTCATCACGGTTGGGCATGCTGCCGTTGATGCTTCCGCGCAGAGCATAAAAAGCAGTGAGGGTTTTTGTTTCTTCAAACAACGGCAGCTCATAGACCACCTTGGCGTAAGCGGTTTCTTCGGGTGCTGCCTCTTCAACGGGAGCCTCTTCGATGGGTGCCGCTTCTTCAGCAGGAGCGCTCTGCTGAGCAGGAGCTTCCTCGGCAGGTTCGGAACTTTCCTTTTCTGACGAGCAGGCTGCCATGGTCAGGATCATAATGACGGCAAGCATCAGCGCCAGCATTTTGGTCATCTTTTTCATCTTCTTCATCCTTTCTGAGATTTATTGTTATTCGCTTATATTTTGCCGATTTAAACTTAACATCGCTGTATTTTTTTGTGAAGAACGCACATTTTTGTAATTTGGTAACTTATTTGAAACTATCATACTTTGTTGTGCGTTCTTCACACTGCTGAGTTGTTGTGTTAAGCTAAAAAACAACATAAAACATCAGAAAGGAAGTACAATACAATGGCATACGTTATAGACCAGCCCAATTGTTCGTGCTGCCACCGCTGTAAGCTCGAATGTCCCGTGGGTGCTATCCACTTTAAAAACAGCAAATATTACATTGAACCCGATATCTGCACCTCCTGCGGACACTGCTCAACCATCTGCCACAACGGATGTATCTCCGATCCCGAAAATCCCAAGCCCGCAGCCGCTCCTCACGGACGCATCGTAAAGGAATGCGATATCCTTGTTATCGGTGCAGGCGGCGCCGGCACCGTTGCCGCCGCAAAGGCTGCCGATATGGGCAAAAAAGTTATTCTGATGGAAAAGAACTGGGAAGTTGGCGGCAGCGCCGCTTTCGGTCACATGGGCAGGATCGCCTATTCCAAATGGCACGAAGCTGCCGGTGCTGAAGATCCCCGTGACAAAACCTATGCCAGATTCGTTAAGAAGCTGGGCGACCGCACCAACATCAAGCTGTTCCGCAACATTATCGACGCCAACGTCGACATGGCCAACTGGCTTATCGACACCGGTGAATTGGAAAAGGGCTTCGAACTTTATGACGATCCCATGCGTGGCGGACTTGGGCTGAAATACACTTATCAGTATTACCTCAATGATCTGCGCACCGACCCCTCCATCGGCCCCGGCGACTCCGGCTGGTACATCACCAACGCTCTGACCGAGTTTTTCAAGTCCAAGGGCGGCGAACTGATGGTCAACACCCGTGCGGAAATTCTGCTGACCGACGACAGCGGCGCTGTCATCGGTGTTCTGGCCAACGATCCCGGAGGTCAGGTCGAAGTTCATGCCAAGGCAGTTATCGTGGCTGCCGGAGCTTTCACCAGAAACCGTGATCTGATGAACAAATTCCAGCCCCTGTTCTATCAGGACGAAGGCTGCGAACCCGTACATATCTACACCTGCGCCACCTGCACCGGCGATGGTATCGTAATGTGTGAAAAGATTGGTGCTCATATCGACTATTACAACAAGCGTGCCGCCATGTTCGGCCCCATGCACCACCCCTTCTCCTACTGCATGGTAGCTCTCAGCCGCGGCGCCAGCGCCATCACCGTTGACTCCACCGGCGAAGAGATCAAGCAGTTTGGCATGACTGAGATCGGCGCTCTCGCCAACGTTCCCGGTCATTTCGGATGGAGCATCCTTGACCAGCAGGATATCGATGCCAACGTTGAAGAAAACAAGAACAGCCCCGTGGTAGACTCCCGTATGGCTGTTTCCAACTGGGAAAAGGATCTGGCTGACGAAATCGCAGACGGCACCACCGTCAAGGCCGACACTCTTGAAGAACTGGCAGATAAGCTGGGCTTCGACAAGGCAAAGTTTATGTCCTTCATTGCACAGCACAATCAGGACATCAAAGACGGCAAGGGCAACGGTATGTTCGGTCCTCCTCCCGGAGGCGACAACGAGGATGGCCCCGGCGGTATGCCCGGCGGCCCCTTTGGCGGAGACGATGACGACGAAGGCATGGGTATGCCTCCCGGCGGCATGATGATGCCCGCACCCAGACCTCTGGAAAAGGGTCCTTTCTACGCTGTAAAAATGAAGATGTTCCACGAGAACTCCATCGGCGGCATGACCATCGACGAAAATGCTGCGGTTCTCCGTCCCGACGGTTCCGTCATTCCCGGTCTTTACGCAGCAGGTGACAACACCCGCGGATTCATGGTTCCCGGTGAGGTGGGCGTCCAGTTCATCGAAGGCGTTGTTTCCGCAATGACCTACGCCATGAACTCCGGCTATCTTGCAAGCTGCAGCGCCATTGACTACGTTGACTAAACCGAAATAAATACAAGAGCCTTGCGGAATAAACCGCAAGGCTCTCGTTTTGTCTTATTTGGAAATAAACTCTACTGCGTGGTTGGCAGCGGAGAAGCCGCTGGAAATTGCCCACGCAAGGTCGTTGATGACCTGAACCTTAACGCCGTTGTAGTTAAGGAAACGGCTGGCGGAAAGGTCCCCGGGAACATACAGACCTTCAACCACGGAACCGTCTTTCTTGTTGGAGTAGGCACGGGTGTCCTTGTCGATCTGCAGGCCGCCGAAACCGCCGTCAGTGGACAGATTGCCGCGAACGGCATAGAAGGGGCCGTCACCGAAGGGGATCAGTTCGTCGGAGTTTTTGAAAAATTCGCTGTCAAGACCGTCGGCACACATCTTGTTATAGTTTTCGATAGTTTCTTTAAGGCCTTCGTAGTTGATGCCGGACTTTTCGCAAAGCTCTTCAAGTGTTTCGGCAGCGTAGAAGCCCATATCTCCGAAGCCGTTGGGCATCATGCCGGGCATTCCATCAGGACCTTCTCCACCAGGCATACCTGGCATACCACCGGGCATTCCGCCGGGAGCATCGGGCATATTGCGGGCTTCACCTATGGAACCACCGGGCATTCCACCGGGTGCGTCACCACCGGGAATTCCTCCGGGGCCGCCGGGACCGCCCATCATCATGACTTTCATGGCGCCGTCGGGCTCGAGAAGTACTTTCAGTTGTTCTTCCCAGTTGTCGGGAATATAAACGGGGCCATGTTCGTCCGCATTGACAAAGATGGGATTCTTGCCGGTCTTTTCGGCAACCTTCTTTGCCATGTTGTATTCAAAGATAGAGAAGTTCAGGCCTTCGGGCTGCTTGACCAGCATCTGAGCCGCACCAAAGGTGTTATCGGTACGGATCATGGTGTTTTCATTGATCCAACGTTTGCCGTTCTTGTTTACATAAAGTGCAGCAGGGCTGTGGGCGAAGGAGGATGCGGCATCACCGGGAGCGTGACTCATGGGGCCCATCAGACGCAGGCAAAGGGTGGAGTAATCCACATCAGCGCCCGCCTGTTCGCCGAGAAATACGCCGTCACCGGTGTATGCAACACTTGTGTGAGCGTCGGGCTGAACATAAATCTTGTTATAATCGGGAGCGTACTTTTTGATAAGCTCCTTGTTGTGGATCCAACTGCCGGTTGACATAATTACAGCCTTGCAATTGACCTTTGTAACGCCGCCGGGGTCTTTGGCAATAACAGCGCTGATGCGTCCGTCGGTCATTTCAAAATCGGTTGCGGTATGGCGGGTAAGGATCTGTACGCCCTTTTCGCGGCAATGCTTCTGCAGAACCTTGGAAGCGTAGAGACCTACACCACGCTGACCTTTGATAAAAGGAAGTATCTGGCCGCCGTGGGGCTGGTCAAATATGTACATACCCTCTTCGTATTCGGCATCGGTCAGAGTAGTGAACCAGTCAAAGAACTTGCCGGTATTGACATATGCCTGATAAACCAGTGAGCTGTCCAGCTGCCAGTTGGTTGCGTCCATAGCCTGCTGCATTTTCTGCTGCATCAGGTTGGGGATGCCCCGTTCTTCCTGCCACTTGCTGCCGTAGATGCGCCAGTCGGAAGCGAAGTTCATGCCGCCGCCAACAAAAGGCATCTTTTCGAGAATAACTATCTTTTTGTCGGTCAGGTCGGCTGCACGGGCCGCAGCAACCAGACCTGCACCGCCGGAACCAAGAACAACGATATCCGCATTAATGACGATGGTGTCATGAGCAGGATGCTCGTAGGTGTCTCCGTCTTCCAGAATGGCAGTAATGGGACATACGGTCATACAGGAACCGCATTCGAGACAGCGGCTCTGATCAATGAATCTTTTTCCGTCTGCACCATGGGAAATACAGCGGCCATGGCATGCACCTTCGCAAAGACCGCAGCCGACGCAGCGGTCAGTAACCTGAAATTTCATATCTCTTTAGTCTCCTTGCATAAGTTTCCCTGACTGTTTTTCAACAGCCAGGGACTATAAATATTATAGATAAATTTGTTTTTTCTGTAAAGCTACAGAATTGTACTCCAAAAGGTTTGGGGGGTGCGATTGCGGTTAACTTCCTGTTTTTATATTTTCTCTCCGATAATATGTTCACTATTTCGTTCGGGCGATTACCTTAAAGGAATATATGCATGCAAAACAAGAATACGTTTGCCGGCTATATTCTCATGGCTGCCGCCCATGCACTGCGAACTGCTTTCTGCAATGTTCCCTCACCGTTTCCTGCGCAGTCGCCTGCGATCGCGAATTCGGGAGCACTGCCGTAGAATGTAAGTGCCTGCTCATAGCGGGGGTTCTCACCGCCGCTGATGATGACGCTGTCAAACTCAAGGGTCTTTTCCATACCCTTGTAGTTCACGTATGTGACCTTACCACCGTCTACGGCGACAGTGGTGCAGCACAGCTTCTGCTTTAGACCGTGGTATCCCAATGCAGGAAGTCCGTAATGTACACGCTGAGCGGAGGGTGCCAGCTGATTCTGGCGGGTAAATACAGTGACTTCTCTGCCGGATTCGGCAACGTACATACCGGTTTCGCAGCCGATCTCACTGCCGCCGATAACCGCAACTCTCTTGCCCAGCTTTTCAACATTGCCAAACACGGACAGGGGCACAAACACGCCATCAGCAAGAGTGCCGTCGTCCTTCTTCAAACCGGGGATATCGGGAATATTTGCCTCAGCACCGGTGCAGACCAAGACAGTATCAAAATCTTTGGCTTTGATCATATCGGGTGTGGCCTCAACACCAAGTCTTATCTCCACGCTGCGTTTTTCGCACTGCCTTATTGCCCAATCTTTGAACTCCTTAAGAGTCCATTTGAAACCGGCATAATCTGCGTGAATGAGCTGGCCGCCCAGTACCTTTTTCTTTTCAAACACAATGGGAGTATGACCGCGGTCGGCAAGCGTCATGGCTGCGTACAGGCCTGCGGGACCGCCGCCGATGATCGCAACCTTTTTGCTTCTGTTGGCAGGAGCGAACAGGCGTTCCGCTATGTGATCCACGCCAACCTTTGGGTTAACGGAGCATACGGAGATCCAGGGACCGTCGTTGGACAGCCCGTGGCACTTGTTGCAGCGGATGCAGGGAACAACGTCCTCTCCCCTGTCCTCGGTAAGCTTTTTGGTATACTCGGGATCGCAGACAAAGGTTCTGCCGGAAGCCATCATATCCATCTTGCCTTCGGAGATCCATTTTTCAACCAGATCGGGATACTGGTATCCGCCGATGGGAGCAACGATAATTTTTGCGCCACTCTTCTTTACCGCTTCGGCAACCTTGAGGGTCACCGGCTCTTCCTTGACGGAATTGAAGGTGGTGGGATGGGCTTCGTCGCCATCGCCGCCGCGGATCTGAAGAATGTCTACCTTTCCTTCAGCCAGCTTTGCGAACTCAACAGTGTCTTCGATGGTGATGCCGCCTTCGGCTTCCTGACCGGACATAAGCACTTCAACGATAAAGTCCTGACCGCAGGCATCTTTTACCCCCTGACAAATTGCCAACGGGAAGCGGGCACGGTTTTCCATGCTGCCGCCGTACTCATCGGTACGTTTATTTGTGGCAGGGCTCAGGAACTTGGCCGTCAGAGGAGCCTGATAAGCCATATGGAAGGATACACCATCGAAACCAATACTCTTCCAGTATTTACATTCCTTGGCCACCTCATCAACAATATTCTGCATCAGTTCGGGAGTGATGGCCTTTACAGGACCGCCCATGCCCATAGGTCCGCCCATGGGAGGCATTTCTTCGCCTTCGGGCAAATCCATCATGGGAGGAGGTCCGCCCGGACCGCCCATCATGGGAGGAGGTGAATCCTCGTCAGTGGGGTCGTAGGCACCGCCCATCATGGGAGGCATGCCGCCGCCCATTCCTTCGCAGACGTCATAGCCGTTGGGAGCAAAGGTTATCATGGACATGGTGGCTTTCGCCCCATACATATGGATGATATCACAATACAGAGCCAGTGAATTTTCCACAGAGGGGTCACTGATATCAAAGGATGGAAAATGGCAGCCGTCACCATGATGTTTGCCGCTGTGCTGGTCAGGGTCAAACCAGTGACCGATGGTGACGATAGCCGCATTTTTTGCCACATTGGCCTGAAAAACCATGATGGGATCATTTACCCAAGTCTCCGGTCCCTGTAAAAAATGAGGCAAAGCATTGGATGAAATAAGTCTGTTTTTCAAAACCACATTGCCGATTTTTATAGGCTTAAGTATGTTTTCGTATTTTCCCATTTGTACACTTCCTTTTTCTTTTTGAGTGAAGATAGCACAGGTTTAGGCACTGTAAAGAACGCACAAACCGGTAAGTCCGGTGCTCAAAGATAAGTGCTTTATAGGCAGATCATATATTCAGCGCAGTATAGAATGCCGTCCTTGTGGCATTTCTTACGGTTGCGGCCCGCAGGCAGTCGCCGATGGGATATACATCCACAGCACTGCCCGGCAAGGATTCGTGCCATATTATATCGTCCTTTCATTTTCACCGGTCGGAAACCTTTCCGATGCTTGTGCCGCCGGAGCCTGCAATATCAATTATTTCATCGTATTGAATGTAGGTCGTGATGGCAATGTATATGCTGTCATCCTCAGCAACGCCAAGCCAGCATTCTATGGCATTTCCGGGGATGGTAAAGGAACGCTCGTTGTCTATGCCGTCGACCCAGGACACCGTGTCGCTGTCGCTGTAGCTGTACAGCTTGAAAAGGTGGCTTTTCAAATCGTTAAACGCAGTTTTTGTATCGCTGTAATTGGGATTCAGAATGGTCAGCGCAGCCGATGCCACGATATACATCAATGTCTGGTCATCCTGAGAGGAGGTTGCCGAAACTACGAAAGAGGTTACCCGATCATCGGACTTCAAAACATCTTTGGATTTATCAAAAGTGCTTTTCGAAAACTCAACCTCATTGGGTTCCAGGTCGTCCTCCGTATCGGCCAGAGCTTCGTTTATAAGGGCAATATCTTCGTCTATCTGCGCTTGAGTTTTTGACATGGTCAGGAATCTCACCGAATCCACATTGACATAATCAAAGCAGAAATAACTGTTGGCATCATCTGACGCAGACATCTCAACCCCGTGAACGCTCAGCATCTCGGTCAGCATGTTGTAAAAATCTCTTTCCGATATGAAGTTGCCGTTGCTGTAATCCAAGCGGCCTATTATTTCTCTTTCTGCCAAAACTATGGGGTCTTCTTCCGCGGTGTCTTCTATTTCCTGCAGAGTCTCTGCAACGCGTTCCTGTTCTACAGTTTCGGGCGCCGTTTCAGTTGCTGTGCAGGCAGATATACTTAAAAGCAGGCATAAGGCCATGACCGTGCTCAATATTTTCTTCATCATTGTTTCCCTTAATTTCACGGCTGACGGCGAAGGTCGGTTTCCCGACCTTCGCCGCTCTTTTTTAGTTAGTAACTGGTGGTAAGATCATCCCATGTGTAATAGGGTTCGGGTATTTCGGGTGACTCAGCGATTTTATACAGAGAAAAACCCGTAAAGTATGTTCCCGTTTCCGTTGTGAAGCTGCCGCTCGGTGCTCCACCGCCGCCTCCACCGGGTCCGCCTCCGGGAGGAGTCATGTCACCGCCGGGAGGTGTCATATCGGAGGGAGGAGGCATGCCTTCCATGTCCTCGGGTATTTCACCGGGTGCGCCCAGATAGGTCTGGCCTGTAATCTGGTTGCCGTCTTCGTCATACATGACACCCACGCCGGCAGGAGCATTGGCAGAGCCCGCTCCGCTGGCAGCAGTATTGGACTGCATGTCATACCAGTGATCGTCAGTGTCGCAGTAGAAATAAACGTAGGTGCGAAGATGCCAAATTTTCCATTCACCGGTGGACATTTTGGCGCAGTCGAAACCGTAGCTTTCCATAGTCCACTGGCTGGTCATTTCTCCCATGGGACCTGTTACGGTACCCCAGCTCTGGAAAATCGCTCTGGCGGTCTCACCGTCACCCGCAACCTCGATGGTGGGACTCATAAGCATGTGATACCAGAACATACCTGTGCCGAGCCATTCCTCGGAATCGGTGATGATACCCTTGGTATCGTTGGCCATTGCACTTTTCAGGCTCATGGCGATATTCGACTCCAGATCGGTGACCATGAAACCGTAAACGTCTTCATAACCTATCATTTTCTGGGTGTTGTTGGTCCAGCTCATAGTATCCATCCAAGGATCTTCGTTGACCCAGATGTTTTCTATCTCTCCCTTGTGGTCAAGGGCAGTATGATAATACTCGTGCTTGCTGATTACGTTGTGAACCTCGATATAGTCCAGCGCACGCTGGGCAGCTGCCACAGTTTCCGAGCTGTATTGAGCCCGCTCAGGTTCTGCAGGAGCTTCTGCCTGTTCTTCTTCTGCAGAAGCTTCGTTTTCAGCAGGAGCTTTGCTTTCGGCAGGCGCAGCACTTTCGGCCACCTGACTTTCGGGTTCAGTTTTGGCGCTGCAGCCGGCAACGGATACCATGAGGGAGATAAGCAAGCATAACGCAAGCAAAACACTTATATTTCTCTTGTTCATCTTTTTCCCCTTCCATTGATTTTTGGTTTAGTTTTATTCATATACCGGCTGATTACCCCAATAGAACGTGTCTTCAATATCTGCCCAGGTGTCATAGGGTTCGGGTATGGTGATAAGCTTGGGCACACGGTACAGGTCATAGCCCACATACCATTCGCCGATCTCGGCGTAGGTATCGCTTCCTTCAGGCAGCCCGCTGGGAGGTGCCATATCTCCTCCGGGAGGCGTCATATCGGAGGGAGGAGGCATATCGCCCATATCCGCAGGCATTCCTTCGGGCTTTGCACCGTCGGCCATTACGCCAACGCCTGCGGGAACGTCTTCGCCACCGTTGCCCTGAGTTGCCATATTCTGCTCATACCAGTGGTTATCTACGTTGGTATAGAAATGGACAAAAGTACGCAGATGCCAAATCTTCCATTCACCGGTGGACATTTTGGCAAAGACCATGGTGTAGTCCTCGCAGGTCCACTGTGCGCCCATGCCGCCTCCGGCAGGCTGAGTTACGGTGCCCCAACTTTGCCATAGACCGCAGGCTGTCTGGCCGTCACGGGCCACTTCGATTACGGGGCTCATGAGCATGTGATACCACAGGATACCGGTGCCGTACCATTCTTCGGATTCGGTAATTGTACCGGTGTCGTCCATGGATGCAGCGGATCTTGTCCAGTTGACAACCTCGTCTTCAACTCCGCAATAGAAGCCGTAGACGTTTTCCTTTCCATAACAGAACTGTGTGTTGTTTGTCCAGCTCATGGTGTCCGTCCAGGGTTCTTCGTTGACCCAGATGTTGTCCAGTTCCGCTCTGTGTTCCAAAGCAGTGTGGTAGAATTCGTGCTTGCCTGCCAGATTCTGGCATTCTTCGTAAGCAAGCGCACGTTCCACCGCTTCCTCCACAGTAAACGTACCGGAGCCCGTGACCACCATGCCGTCATCAGCAGCAGATGCGGGCATTGTTACGCTCAGCATCAGTGTGACAACCATACCGATGGTCAAAAGCATGCTAATAGTTCTCTTCATTTGACTTTCCTCCTTCAATTTTTATTCCATTGCCTCAAGCTCATGCTTTGCGGCAACAAAATACCGTTTCATGGTTCGCAGTGCAGGAATTTGATCACGTCTCCGTTTTCCGTAACGGCAGCGGCAGCTTCAAGCCCGGCATACCATTGGTTCCAGGCTTCGTTTCGCAGCTCGGTCAGGGCTGTATGGTGCTTTGCGGAAATGTCTTTTCCCGACCAGTACATGACGTACACGCCGTATTCAGCTTCCACTATGCCCACTTCTCCGGACCGCCTCAATTCGTCAAAGGCCCACTGCTTTACCGACAATTCAACGTTTTCGTCATCTTTCATCAGGTTCTCATACAGACCATCTTTCAGAGAACCATTTTCCGAATAAAGGCGAACAAACTTTATAAAACTCTCTTCCGTTTGCTCTCCATCCATATACAGGTCGCAGATATCCTCTGCCGTCTTTTTCCGGGAGGCTACGGACTCATCAGAAAACTTGTACCGTCCTGTCAGAGGGTCGATGGTGCTGTCGTATTTCAAAAATATGGCTCTGCAATTTACTGTGAGATAATCATATTCATTTCCTGTATCCGGGTAGTTTTCTTCAAAATATGCATCAAGCTCTTCATCAGAAAACTCTGCCTGATTGTACTTGTTTACGGAATAGGATTCGGCAGTTTCCTTTATTTCAAGATACTCCCGATAGCTTTTTGCATCAGCGTAGTCGCCATAAAAACTTCTGATAAAAGCGTCCAGACTCACGTTGTTCTTTTCGGCATAGCCACTGAGCATTTCTATCTGCTCATCCACAGCCTTCCTTCCTTCATCTGTTAGTTTCAATCCTCCTTTGACAGCATCCGCATATATCACACACGTCCGAATGATCGTAGTTTTGCTTGCGTCGTAGATAAACTGCGCCCAGGAATAGCCCTCGGAATACTCCTGTTTATCCAACGAAAGGCTGTCGTCTATGACCTGATGATCCTCAAGGTAATCGGAATACGCCGAACGGAAATCATCGTAGCTGTCACGGAAGAAATAGTTGATCTCTCGGGCGGCGATATTTTCGCCGCCCACGGTCATGACGGTGGTTTTGCCCTTGCGGTAATCGGAGTTCAGATAAACAGCCGCTCCCACAGCAGCCACCAAAACCAGTGCAACAGCCGCATTGGCAATTCTGTACAGCTTTCTCTTTTTCTCTTTCTTTGCTGCTTTGTGGGCCTGCTTTTCGGTTTTATTTACTTTCGCCATGGCTTACATAGGAGGAGGTTCGGGTCTTTCGCCGTCTTCACCTTCCGCACCGCCTGCAGGGCCGCCCATGGGACCACCCATGGGGCCGCCGCCCATAGGCATACCGCCGCCGGCCTTGCGTTCGCCTGCCAGATATTCTTCGTAAGCGTTCTGGTAAACGTCTAGGCATTCCCGGATGCCCAGTTGTTCCATATCGGCAACGTATTCTGCCCAAGTATCATCGTTCAGTTCCATGGAACCGGTGATGAATTTCAGAATACGTTCCTGTGCGCAGGCACAGCAGTCAGTGAGCTTGTTGATGATGGAGTCGGATTCCTCGGTGGTAAGACCAAGGGTTCCTGGATAGGTGCTTTCGGTGCTGAACTCTTCAGACGACCAGACCTCAACACAGTGGGCGGAGGTGCCGCCAAAGGTTGAGAACAGCTTCATCTGGTGGTTGTACCAAATCAGATAAGCGGCCGCATAGTTCTTGTTTGCGCCCTGAACATTGGTAATGACCGGGTTGTTCAGAATAAGGTCGGTAAATTCGGGCTCACCGTTTTCGTTAAGAACGTAGGACTCGCCCTCGGTGCCGTAGTTGGCCATCATGATGCCCTTTTCGGTAAAGAAGAAGTTCATGTACTGAATGGCAAGCTCGGGAATTTCGCAGGTGGTGGTAACCGCCATTTTGGCAAAGCCCAGCAGAGAGGTCTCAGAGCCGAATTCGTTGGCTGTGGTATCTTCGTCAAAAATGCCATACATAGGTTCCATGTAGATGTCGGCATTTTCTTCGTCGGCATAAAGCTTAACATCGTCCACAACGTCGTTGCCGGTTTCGTACATAAACACGCCGCCGTTTGCGATGTGAGCAAGGGTTTCATTCATGGCCCAGTCAATGGTGTGGAAGTCTTCATAAACAATTCCATCTTTATAAAGACCGATAAGCCACTCCAGATAGTCGCGATATTCGCCGGATGTCCAACCAGATTCAACAGCTCCGTCATTGAGGTAGATAGACAGGTTGGAGGAACTGGAAAGATCGGGAATAGCAGCTTCAAAAGCATAAAGATTCTTGACCAGAGCGGAAGAAGTGATATGCAGGGTATAGTCGGGCTCGTAGGTGTTGTAAACAGCGTAGAGTACTTCGGTCAGACCCTCAAGGGACCGCATATCCTCAGTTGTATATCCCAGCTCGTCAAGCCAGTCGCCACGGCACACGTTACCGCGGCTGGTATAGGTGCAGTCATTGATGGAGCTCATATAGAGCATGATGTCTTCGCCCTCGTTGGTGGTGGTCAGCAGACTGGTATAGTCATTTTCGCTGAGCTGCTCAACGTACCCCCAGTAATCGGGAGCGTTGGCTTCCAGAAGGTCGGTCATGTTGATGATGACTTCATCTTCATAAGCCTGTTCCGCACCGCCCGAGTAACGCTCAACGGGGTTGAACATATCGGGCCATTCGCCGGAAGCTATCATCAGGTTGAACTGTTCGGAAGCAGCGCTTTTGCTGACCTCGATGAACTGAAAGTCAATGCCGGTAGCCTCTCTCATGGCAGGCATGATGGGAAAGTCGTTCTGGGATTTAAGATAATCCTCTTCCTGAAAGTCAGTCCAAAGAGTGAGCACCTGATCGCCATCGGCAATGGGGTATTCAATGGAAGCAGGACCGGCAGCGTTTTCCTCTGCAGCAGGTTCCTTTGCCGCAGAGCTGCTTTCAACCTCAGGAGCAGCGGTTTCCGGTTCGGAAGTTTCTTCTTTGGTACCGCAGCCGGCCAAAACAGCTGCCAGCATGGTCAGCGCAAGGATAAGGCATATAAGCTTTTTCATCTCTTTCATCCTTTCATTGTTTTATAACTCAAGGTTACCATCTGAGCGTTCAATAAACAAATTCCGAATTTGCCCACCCCATTCCGCAAATGGAATATCGTCGTCGGAACAGGAATTTGTTTTAAACTTTTGATGATGTTAGGATGATATTGGACAAAGAATCCAAAAAAATTAAAGGAGGTTCAATATGAAAAAACGAATTACCGCAATTGTTCTTGCGGCCATTATGCTGTTTGCGCTCCTTGCCGGATGCGCAGAAAAGGCAGAGGAACCGGCAGTGATTGAGTCTGAAGCTCCGGCCGTTTCGGAAGAAGCCGCCGTTGTTGAAGAATCTGAAGCTCCGCCACTCGAAGAAGCTCCCGCTGAAGAAATTCCCGTGGAGGAGGCCGGCCCGGTAGTTTACGAGCTTCCCCTTTCTACCGACGGATATTCCTATACTCTCTGGTGTGAAGCGGCTCCCGGCTTCATGGCTCCTTACCTTGGAGCCGAAGGTGACTTCAATACAGCAGAGGTATCCATGTACGTGGCTGAGCTGACGGGCGTGGAAATTGAATATATGTGTATTGACGCCACCGCCATAACAGAACGCTTCAACCTGATGATTGCTTCCGGAGACTATCCCGACATGATTTCCGGTCTGCCCTCCCGCTACTCCGGTGGTGCGGAACAGGCGTTCTATGACGAAGTTATCATCGATATGAAGGATTATATCGACAACGATATGCCCGCTTATAAAAAACTCATCACTGACTTGAATATCGAGCTTGACCTGCTCAACGACGACGGTCAGATGCTGGGTCTCTCCTCCATCACTCATAACGACAAGCAGGCAAGGGGTCCCATAATACGTAAAGACTGGCTTGATGAGCTGGGTCTGGAGATACCCGAAACCTATGACGAGCTGTACGAAGTAGGCAAAGCTTTTATGACGGAGTACGATCTGGACGGCGCATTCTACTTCATGAAATCCATCAGCCCCGACGGCACCTTTGCCGCAGGCTACGACCTGCCTGCCTGGGATATCAACACCAGCGGCAGTCATTTCTATCAGAAAGACGGTCAGATAATAAGCGCCTACACTCAGGAAGATTTCAGGGAATACATTCGCCTTATTGCAAAATGGTATGCGGACGGCCTGCTGCATCCCGATTTCTACAGTCTCGACGGCGGTGACGGCAACAACCAGTTTGTGGGCAACAAATACGGTCTCGTTTGGGACAACGCCAACTACATAACCCAGAACAACAAAAACTACGAAAACTTTGAAGCCTGCGGAATACCTTTGACCCGCCGCGAAAAGGATCAAACGTTGCATATGTACAGCGATATTTCAAGCGCAGCTATTGGTTTCTGTATCTCCACTCAGTGCGAAAATGTTGAAACCCTTGTCAAATACCTTGACTGGCTGTACACCGAAGAGGGTCAGCTGTACTGCAATTATGGCATGGAAGGCAAAAGCTATTACATAGACGACAACGGCAAGCCCCAGTGGACAGAGGCAATGACCACAGGCGACGCGCCCTTCCAGATGATGATCATCACCTACGTTCTGCCCGGCCTGCCCTCCCTTTACGACGATTCCCGTCAGTTGAGCGCGACTGTGGATGCTGTTGGTCTTCAGGCCATGGAAATGTGGAACAACGACCCCAACACCGACGGCCAGTACGCCGTTGTGGTTTCCGGTACTTTCACCGACGAAGAAACAACCATCTACAATGCTCACATCAGTGACGTTGAAACCTATGTTGCCGGTTTTGTTCTTGGTGTCATCACCGGCGAAACCGACATCGACGCCGAATGGGACGCTTATGTGGATCAGCTCTACGGACTCGGTCTGCAGGAATGCATTAACGTTAAGCAGGCAGTATATGAGCGTGGTTGGGAAAAGAAATTCGGCAACACCGACTATGGCTCCATATGGTAAATACAGCAAAACTCTCCGGTTAAACAACCGGAGAGTTTTTTATTGTTCGTATTATTTGCCTAACTGGTCGATCATTGCTTCGCCTGCTACCCAGCCGGAGCAAATGGCCCAGTTGTATTCGTTCATTATCCAGACTCGTTCGCCGTTCTTGTTGAGGATGTTGCCGGAGGTGTTGTCACCGGAAGCATACAGGCCTTTCATAACCTTGCCGTCCTTGCCCTTGACACGGCAGTTTTCGTCAATGAACATGCCGCCGGAGGCACCGTCGCTCATCAGGAAGGTCTTTACGCCATAGAAGGGGGCTTCTTCCAGAGGCAGCAGGTATTCGGGATCCTTGCCCATGTCTTCGTCAACACCCTTGGCGCACAGTTCATTGTAGCGTTCTACGGTCGACTTGAAGGTTTCGACGGGCAGACCTATTTTTTCGGCCAGTTCTTCAATGGTGTCGGCAATACACAGATGGCCACCCTTGAGGCTGCCAAGCCACTGAATGTTTTCTTCGTTCCATTCGGCACCAAATTCCATAGGCATCATGGGCATTACCATCTTGCCGTCGTCACCAATATAGGGCTTGGCTGCCTTGGGCTTCATACGCATGGTTTTGTTGTCCATGACAGTATAGGACACGCACTGGGGCTGTTTCAGCTGCAGAGGAATGGAAGAACCGCCCTTCTGCTCATTTACCCAGCGTTCACCGTTGAGGTTTACAAGAAGAGCCTCAGGGCGGTTTGCGTGGTTTCTCAGATCTGTGGGCATCATGGGTTTTTTGCCGGTAGCTTCCGCATATTCAACGGTCAGGGCATCACAGGGCATAACAAGGGAACCTGTAATTGAAATATAGATATTGTCATAATCGATGGGGATACCTGCACGTTCGCACATTTCGGCACCGTCACCGGTGAACACCTTGCTGGTGTGGACATATCTGGGCTGGAAGCCTGCGGCAAATTCGGGGTTGATTTTCTTGACGATGTTGCCCAGCAGCAGGTTGCCCGCAGCCACCAGAGTGCAGCCGCTTTTAACAATGACTTCACCGCCGGGATCCTGAGCTTTGACACCCACGACATCGCCGTTATCACCAAGAATAAAGTCCTGAGCTGCAGTTTCCTGCAGTATGACAACGCCCAGATTTTTGGCATAATCAAACAGGTTTTCCATTATGAACTGGCCGGCATTATGGAAGGCGTGGGAATCGGGACGCAAAGACTTGGTATCCACCACCCATGCAGCTTCTTCGGGACCTCTGCCGCCACCGCCGGGAGCAGGCATTTCCATCATTTCGGGCATACCCTCGGGCATACCGCCGGGGTCGCCGGGACCTCCACCAGGTGCTCCGGGCATTGCGGGCATATCGCCTCCCGGAGGAGCACCTGGACTGCCCTTCTTGCCGCCCTCACGAAGAACGAACTTTTCTTCCACAGGAGCAAAAGTACACAGCCAGTCGAAGAATTTGGGAAGGGCATACAGGGTGTTTTCGGAAAGCTTGCGGTCAAGTTCGCCGTTGGAGCTGCTGACGACTTTGTCAACGTGCTTGGGCAAAACCTTTTCGGCACCCTTGTCCAGGGCCCATTTGGAGTCGGCAACGGAAACGGGGCCTGCAACATGAAGCGCACCGCATCCGGACTTTTTGGTTTTTTCAAGGACTATTACCTTTTTCCCTGTCTGCTCTGCAATACGGCAGGCGGCAATCATGCCGGAGCCGCCGGCACCAATAACAAGCGCATCGCACTCATGGGTAACAGGTTCGTGAGTCTCAACAGGTGCAGGAGGATCATCTGCATCATAAATTGCGCCGAGAGGACACACTTCGGCACACTTGCCGCAGGAAATGCATTTTTCAAGGTCGATATGATTGCGTTCACCGTCGTAATAAGGCGCGTCAACTGGGCAGGCACGGTAGCAATACGAGCAGCCGCAGCAGATATCGCTTATGGTGTATTTCATTTCAATATCACTCCATTTTCATAATTTATCAAATTTGCATACTAAGCGTATCATGGTCAAAAACATAAATCCAATTCAGAATGGACTGCCTGTCATTACGTTCAAGTAATGTATAACGAAAAAGGAGCTGCGAAAAACCGCAGCTCCTAAGCAATTCTGGTAAATCAGCCTCTTTCTGCAAGGAACTTGTCGTATGCGTTCTGATAAATCTCTGTGCATTCTGCAAGACCCATTCTCATGGCTTCTTCTTCAGCAGCGGCATAGTCCTCTATGCTAATCTCACCCATAACGTAAAGGATAGCCTTTTCATTATACAGGGTAAGGACGTCTGCTGCCAGAGCGTTGACGCGGTCGCTTTCTTCCTGAGTCAGGGAGAATGCGTCATGGAGAGTCATGGAGTCGTCGCCGCAGTTTTCGGTCCACAGCTCGGCTGCTTCCCTGACCTCGGTAACGCTGTTCTTCAGATTGAACATAGCCTTGTTCTGGACAGAAGGGAACCAGTTGCTGACAAGGTACAGACATTCTGCAGCGGCAGAAGTCAGACCGTCGGGGTTGTTGATGATAAGGTCGGTGTATTCGACGTGTTCCTCATCAATACGGGCAAAGGTTTCGCCCTCGATACCGTAAGTGCAAAGTTCAAGTCCTTCCTGAGTGTAGGCGTAGTTCAGGAAAGAGCAGGCGATATCGGGATTTTCGCAAGTGGCTGTAATATAGATGGAGCCTCTGCCTCTGGTGGAGCCGGGACCCACAACGTGGGTGCCGGTGCCGTCATCAAGAGTGGGACGGACGATGGCTCTGGGCAGGTAGTTGGGGTCGGAAGAATTGGTGAATTCGGCAGGGTCAACACACCGGTTGCCTTCGCTCCAAACGCCGCAGTCACCGTTCCAGTAGCAGGAGTTGTAAGTATTCAGCTGCTTGCTGATGTTCAGGAAGTCATCGTTGATAAGTCCGTCGGCATAAAGGTCGTGGATGTACTTCAAATAATCTCTGTAGCCCTCGCTGGCAAGGCCTGCCACAACGGTGGTGGAACCGGGCATGGTAAGCTGGAAGCCCAGAGCGTCAAAGCCGTTGGCAGTTGTATTGAAGATAGCTTCAAGGCCGGTGGAAAGAGCTGAGTTGGTCAGCAGTGTTGTTGTGGTGCCGTAGGCGTCATGCATTGCATAGAGAATATCGGTCAGTTCGGAAAGGGTTTTAGGGTCTTCAAGACCGAGAGCGTCCATCCAGTCTCCGCGGACGATAAGGCCCGTATCCAGAATGGGCAGGCCGTAGCCGTTGAACACGGAAGTGGTGTAGTTACTGTTCATGACCGCTTCGTAGAAGGTTTCGTCACTATCCAGCAGTGCCCAGTAATCGGGAGCGTAGTCGGGCAGATATGGAGTGATGTCGATAAGGACTTCGTCCTCGATGGCGGTTTCCAGCTTGGATGCGTAGCCTGCCATGCTGCCCTGGATCATATCAGGGATATCGCCGGAGGTGATGAGCAGGTTAAGCTGTTCGGTAAAAACGGTGTCGCCAAGCATCTGGAACTCAATATCCACGCCGGTTTTTTCCATGTAGACCTGCATGGCCAGTACCTGATCAAAGTTTTCGATGGCTCTCTGCATATGGCTTTCAAGGTTGCAGACCATACCAAGAGTAACGTCAGTATCCAGAGGATAAGATATGACCTTTACCTCTTCAACTTCTTCGGGAGCGGGCTCAGCTTCGGGTGCTTCTTCCACAGGGGCTTCGGGTTTCGTTTCCTGAACGGAAGCTTCAACTTCTTCGCTCTCAACAACAGGAGCCTCTGCAGGTTCTTCCTTGGCACCGCAGCCGGCTATGAGAGCCAACATCATTGTCAGCGCCAGAATCACAGCAAGAATCTTTTTCAATTTTTGTTCCTCCAATGTGTATTTATCAACGATCCGAGTCTGCTCAGACCTCATCGGCAGCCATGTCGCCAGCCAGCCAGCCGGATACCATGGCGAAGGTCATGCCTGCGCCGCCGGGGCCGTAAAGTTCGGAAACAAAGCCTGTGCAGTGGTCGCCGGTGACGTACATACCTTTAATAGCGGTTCCGTCCTCTTTCAACGCTTCAAGGTCCTTATTTACGGTGATACCGCCCTGAGTGGAGTCCAGACTGCGGACGGAATACAGAGCGTAGAAAGGTGCTGTTTTGATTGGCATCAGGTACTTGGCATCCTTGCGCATATGCTTGTCAACTCCGGCTTCGCAGTCTGCATTGTAACGGTCAATGGACGCCTGTAGCACTGCTGCGTCACAGCCGATGAAGGCTGCCAGTTCCTCGATGCTGCCCGCTATGCAGAAGGATTTGCCTGCTACGTCAGCCTTAGTAACCTCTGCCAGCTTTTCAAAGGGTGTTTCGTCCTTCTTCATTTCGTGTGCAGGCATGGGAGGCATCTCTTCCATATCAGGCATGGGAGGCATATCGCCATCCATATCAATGGGCGGTCCACCCATAGGAGCTTTGGGTGCTGTCCATGCAGCCTTGAGAGATTCATTATCGTAAAGAGCATAGATAACTCTGCCGGGCAGAGTTTTTACAAGATCCTGACCAAAGCGTGCGCTTTCGTCTGCAAACCGTTTGCCTGACTTGGTAACGAACATAGCAAAAGGATTGTCCATGCAATCTCCCAGTTTGCCGCCCCTGCCACCTGCATAACCGGGACCAAGCAGATGGATGTTCATATGCTTGCCTGTTTCTGCGCCCAGTTCTTTTGCCATGACAACGCCGTCACCAACGCAGGTAGCTACACCGCCGGGACGAATGTCATCGCCAACGGAAACCACATCAGGCAGATACTTTGCGAGGGACTCAACAGTACCGCCTACACCGCCGGTGGCGAGGATAAGCTTCTTGCAGTTGACCACGGAGTAACCGCCGTCCATCTGAATAAGCGCACCGCATACAGTGCCTTCATCGTTGGTCAGCAGTTTGGTTGCTCTGGCATTCAGATGAGTTTCGATGAAGTCGTGCTTTTCAATGTCTTCGCGCAGCAGTTTGCAAAGAGCTGCACCGATACGGGGCAGACCTTTGCCTTCGGCGTATTCCACGTTCAGAGAGCAGTTGCTCTTGAATGGACCGAAAGTAACGGGGCTCCATTTTTCGTTAAGACCGTGAGCTTCGCACCATTTGGCAACGTCACGGGTGTGATACAGGTAGCGGTAAATAAGTTCGGGGCAGCCGGTGCCTTCAAGGGTGTTCATGGCGCGCTTATAGAGCTTTTCGGCGTTTTCGTCGCTGTCGTAATTGCCGTAGTCGGCAAAATCGGAAGAAACAAAAGTGTTGGCAAACACGCCGTTGCCTCCAAGATAGTTGCCTGCTTCAAAAATGCCGATGCTTTTTACGCCCTTTTCGGCTGCACGTACGGCAGCAAACAGGCCGGACAGGCCGCCGCCAAGTATGGCTATATCATAGTTATAGGTTTTATTCATTTTCTGTTCTCCCCTTTAATCTTTCAGTTGAGCTATCATGGAATCGGCTGCGATCATACCGCTGGCAACGGCCCAGCTGTATTCGTTGGTAATGCCGATCTTTCCTCCGGGCTTCTTGACAAGATTGCCGGAGCTGTTGTCACCTGCGGCATACAGACCTTGCATAAGTCCGTTCTTGCCCTTGACCTGACAGTTTTCGTCGATAAAGATGCCGCCTTCAACACCGTCGGACATAAGGAAGGTGCGGATCGCATAGAAGGGGCCTTCCGCTACGGGGATCAGGTAATCGGGATCCTTGCCGAAATCTTCGTCAACACCCTTTGCGCAAAGCTCGTTGTAACGTGCAACGGTGGCCTTGAGAGCATCCGCAGGCATGCCGATGCGCTGAGCCATTTCTTCAATGGTGTCTGCGATAACCAGATGGTTGTTCTTCAGGCTGTTCCACCACTGCATACGCTCTTCGTCCCATTCAAAATGCATTGACACGGGTACGAGCTGGCGCATTGCATTGCCGTTTTCGTCGTATACGGTCTTGTGAGGCAGAGGCTGGGACTTGATGGTCTTTTCGTCCATGATGGTGTAGGAAACGCACTGAGGCTGCTTCATCTGGACAGCCACTGTGCAGCTGACCTTCTGCTCGTTATCCCAGCGTTCGCCGTTAAGGTTGACCATCAGGGATTCGGGTCTGCCGCCATGGGGACGAAGCTCGGTGGTAATAAGCGGACGTTTGCCGGTAGCTTCGCTGTATTCAACGGTAAGCGCGTCACAAGGCATGACAAGGGAACCGGTTATGTTGAGCCAGATATTGTCATAGTCGATGGGGATGCCCGCACGCTCGCACATTTCAACACCGTCACCGGTGAAAACATTGATGGCGTGGGCAAATCTGGGCATCCATGCGTCGGCATAGTCGGGTTCGACCTTTTTCAGCACGTTGCTCAGAATAAGGCTGCCGGCTGCGATCAGGCAGGCTTTGCAGTAAACGGTCACTTCGCCGCCGGGATCCTGAGCCTTGACGCCGATGACCTGACCTTCATCGTCAAGAATGAAGTCTTTGGCGGGAGTTTCCTGAAGGATCACTACTCCCAGCTCTTCCGCTTTTGCGAAAAGCTTGTCGGTGATAAATTCGCCGGGGTTTCTGAACGCGGGCGAATCGGGACGGAGAGAGGAATATTCCACCGTCAGATTGGAATCCTTGTTCATTCCGGGCATTGCGCCGGACAGGAATCCGCCTGTGCCTCCGCCGCCCATACCTTCGGGTGCTCCACCGGGCATTCCACCGGGCATTCCGCCGGGCATTCCACCGGGTTCTCCACCGGGCATTCCTCCGGGTGCGCCGCCGGGCATGGGAGGTCCGCCGGGGCCGCCTCTGCCGGTAGTCAGTTTGAACTTTTCTTCGGGATTTGCCCACCGGCACAGCCAGTCGAAGAATCTTGGCATGGCGCGCAGAGTTTTTTCCACCAGCTTGGGATCAAGGTCATCACCGGCTCTTTCGATAACACTTTTGATGCGGTCATCCAGCACAGGCTTTGCGCCTTCATCCAAAGCCCACTTGGTATCGGAAAATTCCATGCCGCCGGCAACATGGATGGCACCGGCGCCGGTACGCTTTGCCTTTTCAAGGACGATGACCTTTTTGCCGGTTTCCTCGGCAATACGCACGGCAGCTATCATGCCCGCGCCGCCTGCGCCGATGATAAGCGCATCACATTCATGGGTGACCGGCTCATGGGCAGCCGCAGGTGCGGGAGGATCATCTGCGTCATAAATAGCGCCCACAGGACATTTCTTTACGCATTTGCCGCAGCCGACACACTTATCGTTGTCAATGCGGACCTGCTCGCCGTCATAATAGGGCGCTTCAAACTCACAGGCACGGTAGCAATATGAGCAAACGCAGCAATTATCGTTTACAACAAGTCTCATGTATTTTCACTCCTTGTAATAATTTATAAGGCTTAAAAATACCTTATCACACAAGAAGCGGCCAAACAAATGCCGTTTGGGTCACAGTCATTCCACAAACGGAATGAAAAATCAAAAAACAGCCGCCCGATCAGGGCGGCTGTGAGTATTATATATCTGCATTCAAAATCTTTCTTCGATGAACTTGCCTATCTGTTCATGGTCATCGTCAAGGCACTTTACAACGAATTCGAAGGCGCTGCGCTCTTCATCGTTGGTCGGGAATCGGTTCTTCTTCATCAGATAAACCGTTCGTTCAATGCTGACATCTTCCGGGAACTTTGCCCGTATGGGCATCTGGGCAATGGAGTCAACGATGTGGCGGTAATTGTCCACGGGCACAAGGCCTATGGCCTTGCATCTGTTTATCATATTCCCCGATTCCGCGGTGTTTTCCACAGGGTGGATCTTCGGAGTCAGGCCGTGGCTTTCAAACAGTTCGTCAATAAACGCTCTGTCATAATTTGAACCGAAAAACGCAATAGGCTCATTTGCCAGTTGGGCAAGGACAAGATCATCGCCCGATTCGGAATCCGCAAACTTATACTTCTCATTGAAGATAACGCACCAGCGTTCGGTGTACTGCTTGTACACCGAATAGGATTTTATCTCATTTATGGGAGCAACAATAACATCCGGCGCAAACTTTCTGATAGGATCGTCGTCTTCCCTGACCTCGTAGTTATGATTTTCAAACTCCAAAGACGGGAAGTTTGCCTGACAGCGGCTGGTAATAAGTTCGAAAATATTGGTGGCAAGGTAATTATACATGGAAAATGTACGGCTGCCACCGTTGCCCGACACTTCGCTGACACCTTCATCCAGTTCTTTCAATGCGATATTTACATGATTCAGAAAAAGCTTACCCTTGTCGTTAAGAACTATTCTGCCGGACTGGCGGTTGAACAGCGGAGTTCCCAGTTCGTTTTCCAGTCGAAGGATAACCCGGCTCAGTGCCGACTGAGTTATATACAATTCAGCAGCAGCCCTTGTAATGCTTTCTGTTCTGGCCACGGTCTGAAAATATCTCAACTGATTAAGTTCCATTGCGCACACTCCCTTTTTCGTTCTTATTCTCAGGATAGCACAGTTTTGGTATTTGTCAACAAAAACATTACATCAACGGAATGCCTTCGTTCTTAAAGTGAATTTGTGTTTGATAGGGATAGGTGTTAGCATTGTATTCGTAGAAAGCTCACAAAAGAAAATGCAAGGAGGAGTTCATTTGACAGCAGATATCACAAAAGTTCTGGACTGCGACATAATTGTCCTTGGTGCCGGCGGTGGAGGTCTTGTGGCCGCAGCAAGGGCATCGGCTTTGTCTGACAAAAAGATAATCATTGTTGAAAAAGCCGCCCGTTCAGGCGGCGGTGCATCCGGTGCAGGCGACTTCAGAGTATATAACAGCAAATGGCAAAAAGAACGCGGGCTGGACGATTCACTACAGACAGACTTGCTGAAGTTTATGGATGAGACCTACTGGAAGCTGGACCGTGAGTTGGTTCTCAACACCTTCCTGGCCACCGGCGAATTCTTTGACTGGTGCTGCACTCTGAGCGACGATGTGGCTGACCACTGGAAACCCGGACGATACATATTCGATTTCCCTGATAAAGGTCCTGTTATCCCTACTTACAGTGCTCCCGGAGGTGGTCCCGGCGGCCCCGGTGAAGGTCCTCCTCCCGGCGATAGTCCCGCTCCCGGTAACGCAGGCGTCCCTACTAAAGATGGCAAAGGCCCAAAAACCCCCGACGATGCTGCCGGTCCCATGATGGCCATGGGCATGCGATCCGGCACTTACATATGCAAGCTGCTGACAGCATACCTGAAAGAAAAGAATGTGCCCATCCTTCTGAAGCATAAAGTCGTCGATTTTGAAATGGAAAACAACAAAATTGCCGCCGTTATCTGCGAAAGTGAAGACGGTCTTGTGAAGATAAACTGCAAGGCTGTAATCATGTCCACCGGAAGCTGGATAAACAATCAGAAGTATCTGGAGATGGCATCTCCCAACTTTGCAAAGCTTGATCCAGGTCCTCTGATGCCTGGAGGTCACCGCAACAGCAACTACACCGGCGATGGCATTGCTCTGGCAGAAAAAGCCGGTGCTTACGTTGACCTGCAAAGCTTTGTCATTCGTCCCATGGGTCCCAGCCCCAAAGGTCCCGGCGGAGGTATGCCCGGTACGGGCAGCGAGTCCGTAACTGCCATGTGCCGTCATCCCTACGGGCTTCAGATAAACAAAAACGGTAAACGTTTTACATGCGAGCCCTCTTCTGTCCGACTTGACCTTTTCTATTCAGCTCATATCGTACTCGATCAGCCTGACGCAGTATCATACATTGTTTTCGGTCTTAACACCGCGAAAGCAGCTGATGCTCACGTCGACGGCCCTACCTACAAGCCTGCAGGTATTTTTGGCACCTGCCGCTTCCCTGACGATATTGAAGCTGACCTGGCTTCCGACAAGAGCGTCATCCGTGCCGACACCATTGAGGAGCTGGCCGAAAAAATGGGCGTTCCTGCGCACAACCTGAAAGCCACCATTGAACGCTATAACCGCAGCTGCGAAAAGGGCTTTGATGACGACTGCTTCAAATCCGCAGAGTTCCTCGTACCTGTTGAGGCTCCCTACTATGCGGCTGAGTGCGAGATCAATACCGACGGCGCTTTTGGCGGCGTACTGGTCAACGCAAAAATGGAAGCCTATTCCAAGGATGTGAAGCTGGAAACTCCCTGCCGTCCCTTCGATAACCCCGAATCCGCTTCCATAGTTGAGGGACTTTACGTCATCGGTGACTTTGCCTCCGGACGTTTTATCAACGACTGGGGTATGAAACGCCAGATCATCAACGATCTGAGCTGGGCCTTTGCCAGCGGCTTTATAGCTGCCCAAAGCGCAGTGGATTATCTGAAATAATCACGTTGTTTTTGAGAGCAGGACAATGCTCTCCATTACATACAAACACAATTCAAGGAGGTTAACATGGCTAAAAAAGTATATACCACCGAGCAGCTTGTTGAGCGGTGGGAACATACCAGAGCGATAGAAAACCTTATGGGTAAGGCTGTCTATTATGAAATCTATCGCTGGTGCGACAAGATTTGGGAGGAATGCTGGACCAAAAAAGCTCCCGATCCCATGCTCGGTTTCAACAATGGCTGGTACAAGGGTGCCGAAGCCATTTCCGAGTATTACAAGAAGAACAAGGAACTTGCCGTGCTGAGAACCAAGCTGGTCTATGCCGCCAATCCCGAAGAGTTTGAAGGCAAGACCGAAGAAGAAGCTTTCGGCGCAGGCGCACTGGATGTCAGCAACCTGTCCACCCCCATTGTTGAGATCGCAGAAGACGGTCTGACTGCCAAGGGTCTGTGGTACAACATGCGCGGCATCACCGATTATGACGCCACCGGCATCTCCACCTTCCACGATTGGGGCTGGCTGGCAGCCGACTTCGTTTATGAAGATGGCCAGTGGAAGATCTGGCACATGGTCACCGCCACCGACCTTTACTGGCGTGCAGGCGAAACCTGGACCGAACCCATGAAGGAGCTGCCCATACTTCCCGAATACGCAGCTATCAACGACTTCAAGCTTCCCGAACCCAATGTTCCCATGGAAGTTTATGAAAAGTGGCATGCCCGCCGTGTCAATGTTGACTATCCCGGTCTGCCCAAGCCCTATGCTACCTTTGCAGAAACCTTCAGCTACGGTATTTAAGAAAGGAGGTAAGACACGATGACATATACAACTAAACACGAATACACCGATGAACAGATGATCCGGCGCGTTACCGACGTTCTTGAGATCCGCAACATCATGGCCAAGCACGCTTACTATCACTCCAAGGGCATGCACGTTCAGGAACTGGCTGAGATCTGGGTTCAGAAACCCGAAAATCAGGCCACCGCTTCCTTCGGTCAGAACTGGGGCTACAACGTAGGCATGAAGCGCATCGACGCTTACTACGGTCAGGGCAGCGTTGAAAACAACAAGCGCGACCTTGAGGCTCTGGCAGCTGCCGATCCCTCCATCGAAGTCAAGCCCGAAAACTATGGCATGGGTTCTATGGTCATCCATGCTCTGACCGCTCCTTATGTTGAAGTAGCCGTAGACGGTCAGACCGCTCAGGGTCTGTGGTACTCCCCCGGCGCTGTCGGCGGCGTACATCCCGACGGCACTGCCAGCGGCATGCTCATGTACGAAAAGTATGGCGTTGACTTTATCAAGGAAGACGGCGAATGGAAGATCTGGCACCTGTTTGTAGGTACCGACTTTGCCGTTCCCGCAGGTCAGGATCTTACCGGCGACACCGTTCTGGAACAGGAACGCAAGATCGCCGCAGGCGAGATGGAAGCCCGTCCCGCCCCCGTTATCGACGATCCCGACTTCATCGCCATGGAAGCATACACCAACAAATACAATTACAGCTTCTATCCCCCTCTGCCCGAGGCCTACTACACCTTTGCCGACTGCACCAGCAACGGCCCCGAAGGCAACCCCAATTACAAAAAGGAGGTCAAGTAAATGGCTGATCTTCATACCAGAATCGCCCGCGCTTACGGCGCTATCGAATGCGAAAAGCTTATGAGCCGCCACGTTTACTGGCACAGCGCCGGTATTCACCGCAAAGAATATGAGCAGTACTGGTCCGAGCGTCTGTACATCACCTGGGGCCACGGCTTCGGTCAGCAGGCAAACCGTCACTGCTACTACAACAGCTATGTTCTTGAAAAAGAAAAGAACGCTTTCAAGAGCTTCCTGGATATCCGCGAAAAATATCCCGAGGTCGAAAACGTAGTATTCCCCGAAGCTCTGGCTGAATACTCCAACCACCTGACCACCACCCCCATTATCGAGGTTGCCGAAGACGGTCTGAGTGCAAAGGGTCTGTTCTACACTCCCGGCTTCATCAACGGTCACTGCGGAGCCAACGGCAAAATGCGCAGCCAGGCTCTGTGGGAAAGATACGGTGCCGACTTCATACTGGAAAACGGCAAATGGGTCTACACTCACCTGCAGGTCTGCCCCGATATCGGCGGCAACGTAGGTATGGGCGGCTTTGCATACCGCAAGAGAAACAACGGCGGTCCTCCTCCCGGAGATATGCCCATGCCTGACGGCGCAGCTCCCGGCGGTATGCCCGGCATGCCCGGCGGCGCTCCCGGTGCTCCCGAAGCAGGCGGCAAAAAGAAGAAAAAATCCACCATGCCCGGCGCTGACAGCATGATCGAGCCCAAGATCCCCGGTCCTCTGTACATCGACTGGACCGCATTCCAGACTCCTCAGGCTATGCCCCGAATCCCCGAGCCCTATACCACCGAGGCTGAGACCTGGCATTACGATGAAGTAAAAACCATCGAAGACTGATTTTGGAATTGCCTCTGTAGTTTTTAGTTTCTTTAACGTTTTCACAACCGGCATGGCAAATTGCCATGCCGGTTTTTTATGCGGTCAATATGTAACGTATAGCGCGGCAGGCTCCGAATGACAGCAAACCTGTCACCTGTCACCTAAAACCTAAAACCTTAAAAAATACCGTAAAAGATGAAACCATCTTTTACGGTATTTTTTAATTACAGATTCATTGCTGTATAGTAGCCTTCCTTGATGGCGTTGCCCATCTTGCGGGCGGTTACGCTGTCGCCGATGTTGTAAATCTCGGGAACGGTGGCTTTCATAAGCTCGTCGACCACTGCGGAACGGGAACGCATACCTGCAGAGAGGATGATGCTGTCTGCCTCCAGCAGCTGTTCTTCGCCATCGGCAGGCTTGACCCAAACGCCTTCGTCTGTGACACGGACGCAGCTGGTGTTGACCATGGTTTTAACTCCCAGAAGGCCAACGCGGATGGAGTTTGTCTGCGCTTCACCGCTGCCGTTGGCTACTCTGGGCAGCATTTCCACTACAGTAACGTCGCAGCCTCTGTCTTTCAGCTCTACCGCCGATTCGCAGCCCACCATGCCGCCGCCGATGACAACTATCTTCTTACCGAAGTCATGGGCTTCGTCGTACATTTTTGCACCAAGCACCACTTTGGGATTGTCTATACCGGGGATGGGCGGTGTTACGGGGTCGGCACCCACGGCGATGATAAGTACATCGGGAGCAATGCTGTCTATCAGCTTGCTGTCGGCTTCAGTGCCCAACATCAGCTTGATGTCGGTTTTGGCAATCTTGCGTTCCATCTGATGCCACCAATATGCCATGTCCACCTTGAAGTCCACATGGTCGGAGAAGCTGATGGTGCCGCCAAGGGAGTCTTTCTTCTCAATAAGTGTTACCTTATGTCCCTGCTGCCATGCGGTGTAAGCTGCCATCATGCCGCCGGGACCACCGCCTACGACAACAACGTTCTTGGGCTCTACGGGCTTATTGAACTTATGCAGATTGTCTATCTCATGACCCACTGTGGGGTTAAGGGTACAGGTGAACCAGCCCTGAGCAAACAGACGGTTGTGGCACTCGTTGCAGCGCAGGCAGCGGTTTATCTCGTCCAGCTTGTTCTGCGCCAGTTTGTTGGGCATATCGGGTTCGCAGATAAGTCCGCGTCCCATGACAATAAGGTCAGCCTTGTTTTCCCTGATAATGCCTTCCATCTGGTCAGGCTCGTTGATGCCGCCGACGCAGGATACGGGCACGTCAACAACTTCTTTTATAGCGGTTGCAAAATGTACGTTACAGCCTTTTTCATAGAATACAGGCGGAGACATTCTGGCAGTTGCATCGGGATGGAAAATGCCGCCGGTGGAGCACTGGATCATATCAACATAAGGAGCCAGATAACGGATGAACTCGCGACTTTCATCGATATGATAGCCGCCTTCGATGATCTCGTCACCGGTGATACGCATATCTACGGCAAAGTTTTTACCTACCTTTTTGCGGATGTTGTCAAGGCACATCATAGGAAAGCGAACACGGTTTTCCACGCTGCCGCCGTATTTGTCGGTACGCTTGTTGGTGCGGGGAGACAAAAACTGGTGGATGAGCCAACCGTGACCGGCGTGGAACATACACATATCGAAGCCTGCGTTTTTAAGAGTCAGGGCTGCATCGCCGAACTCTTCGGCAACCTGCTCCATCTGCTCCTCAGTCATTTCAACTACCTGTATGCCCGAGGGCTTAACGTAAGAAATGGGACCCATGGGAAGATGACCGAAATTGTTCTCCGGAATGCACAGCGCGCCTGCGTGGGACATTTCGATAGACACCTTTGCGCCCCAGCGGTGGACGGCATCTGCCACATCACAAAGGCTGTTGAACGCGCCGGGATTGTTGATGCGAAGCATAAAGGATTCGGAAGAACCGGTCTCACGGCCTACGCAGGATTCGCCGATGGTGATAAGGCCTACGCCGCCTTTGGCAAAGCGTTCGCAGAAAGCGATGTCGCGCTCAGTGAGGCCTCCGTTATGGTCCAACTCACGCAGGTTCATGGGAGCCAGAGCGATGCGGTTTTTGAGGGTAACATTGCCCACCTTCAGAGGGCTGAGCAAATTGGGGTAATAGGGATTCATTGATTATCCTCCTTAATTTCAGGCTTTGTTCTGTTTACAGCACAACATACCATGAACGCAAGCGTTCATGGTATGTTGTTTAAGTCCGTTTATGAATACTACATTACGCAGATGTAATGCTTATGCATTTTCTGCCATGTAGGCGTCATAGGTCTTCTGATAAATCTCTGTGATCTCTGCCATACCTGCTTCGTTGGCAGTTTCGATAACGGCACGGTAATCATCTACGGTGATTTCGCCGAAGATGACTTTTGCGGCGTTTTCGTTGAAAAGGGTTACAACGTCGCTACTGATTTCAAATACTCTGCTCTGGTCAGTGGAGCTGAGGCGTACTTCTCTGGGAATGATCATGGAATCATCCCCACCCTCAGCTGAGGACCAGATATTGTAAGCTTCCATTACCTGAGGAGTATAGGACATTTCGAATACTCTTTCTTGCTGCACGGTGGGCAGCCAGGGCTCGGCAAGGTACTTGTACTTAGCCTGTTCGGAGGTTAGACCGTCGGGGTTGTTGGTGATGTCTTCGGTGTATTCAACCTTGCCATCGGGAAGAATGTTGTAAGAAACGCCTTCCTCGCCAAGGAGGATCAGGTCGCTGCCTTCCTGAGTGAAGCCATAGTTCAGGAACTGCATGGCAACTTCAGGATATTCACAGCAGCCGGAGATGTACAGAGTGGTCATGCTGGTGGTGCCGCCGCTGACAGTCTGGGTAACATGGTTGTCGCTCTTATCAAGATAGAAAGCTGTTGCACTCCAGTTGGGATCTTCAGCCTGAGCTGCAGTCTGGTTTGCATAGGTGTACTTGGCATCGTCGTTCCATACGCCGCTGTAACCCATAACATACTGTTCTTCAAGGTTGCCGACGTTCTTGTGGATGTTCAGGAAATCGTCGGTAATAAGACCTTCGGAATACAGCTGATTCAGGTACATCAGATAGTCAATGTAGCCCTGGCTGGCGTAAGCGCATTCAACAACGCCGGAATTGGGAGCGGTAAGCTGATAGCTGAGCATCATAAAGCCCATGGCAGTGCTGTTGAACAGGTCGCCAAGACCGCTGCCAAGGTCAGCATCGACCAGAATGGCGTTACGGCAGTCGTATTCAGACTTGAATGCCCTTAACATATCGGTCAGTTCGTCTTTGGTGCCGGGGACTTCCATACCGAGACCGTCAAGCCAGTCCTGACGGAGGAACAGACCACTGGTGGTCTTGCTCATAGCCCAACCGCTCATTTTGCCCACAGTGCCGTCACTGTTGACAAGAGCATCATGCCAGTCGTCGTCGGAAGTAAACAGCCTGTAGATATCGGGAGCATATTCTTCCATCAAGGGAACCATATCGATAACGATATCGTCTTCGATAGCCTTCATCAGATCGTTGTCGGCAGTGCCGATGCTGCGGCCGAACATGTCGGGATAGTCGCCGGAAGCGATGATAAGGTCAAGCTGGGTAGAGAAGGTGGATTCAGGCAGCATCTGGAACTTGATCTCAACACCGGTTCTTTCAACCAAAAGGTCGTAAGTCTCTGTGAGAGTGTAGTCGCCATCGCCCAGAACGCGGGATGCATTGGGGTTATAAACGTTGGTCATGGTGAGAACGTGACCGCCCTCAATAGGGTATGTAATGGTGTGTGCAGGCGCTTCTGCTTCGGGGGCAGGTTCTGCTTCATCTTCCGCAGGAGTTTCTTCGGGAGCGGCTTCTTCTTTGGGAGCTTCTTCCTGCGTGGGAGCAGACTCTTCGGGAGCTAGGTTTTCTTCTTTTGCTCCACAGCCCACCATCATGGAGAACATGAGAGCCAGCACCAGCAGCAATGCAAGAACATTACGTTTTTTCATACTCTTGGTTCCTTTCGTTTCTGATTTGATGCCCTGTTCAGGGCACACCTCGGCGTATTTTACACTAATGAGGTTGTGTACTAATCGTAACACTGTTCAGGTCAATAAACAAATTCCGTATTGACCGAGGGTTATTCCGTCCATGGAATGAACTCTTGAATCTTTCGACTTTGTTTTTTGTTTTGACGTACTTTATAATGATGCTGTACCGATAAATAGAAAGGAAAGGAAGGATAATCTATGACAGGCGCTGAGATTCAGGAAGCGATAGAGTTTGATATCAAGAAAGACCCTTACAATTATGTCATGAAAATTGTCTTTGGGAGATGGAAGCCCTTCATCCTCAGAGCCATGTATTTTGACATCGATAATCTTACTCATTTTTCCCGCTTTACAAAGCAGCTTCCCATAACTCAAAAGGTGCTGGCAGAGAATCTCCGCGAGTTGGAAAAGGACGGACTTATTTCCAGAACCGTTATACCTGAAACGCCCCCTCAGGTGGAATACCGTCTTACCGAACGCGGACGCTCGTTGATGCCCTTGCTTGATGTTGTCTACGACTGGGGATGGAAAGAAATGAAAGCCTCAGGTTTGCCGGTGGACGCACTTGGTGAAATGTGGCACGGATACCGTGAACGTGACGAAGAGCTTATGAAGCACCCATACAAAAAACCATCAAAATAGCAACGCAATCAGCCCCCGCTGCAGTAGCAGTGGGGGCTGATGCTGATTAAAGGACGGATTTCAGAAATTCAATTACCTTGTCTGCGCAGTTGCGGCCATCGGTCATGGCTTTGACCACAAGGGACTGACCGGTACGGCAGTCACCGCAGGCGAATACCTTGTCAACAGCGGTTTTGTAGCCGCTTTCGGCAATGTTGCTTCTGGCGGTGGTTTCAACGCCAAAGGCTTCGGCAACATATGCCTTGGGGCCAAGGAAGCCTGTCGCGATCACAAGCAGCTCGCAAGGCAGAGTTTCTTCACTGCCGGGGATCTCGGTCAGGGTCAGGCGATGACCGCCGTCATACTCGGCGTTGAGATGAACCAGGGTAACAGACTTGATATTGCCCTCATCATCGGTCTGCACAGCCTTGACTGTAGCCTGATAAATGTGGGGATCCTTGCAGAAAACGGTGAGGTATTCCTGCTGGCTGGAGTCGAACTTGACTTCCTTCGCCTTTGCGGGCAGAGGATCGAAAATTATCTGGCGATTGGTGTTCTGCGGCAGCATTTCGATCTGTGTCACGGAGGCGCAGCCATGGCGTACACAAGTACCGACGCAATCGTTGCCGGTGTCGCCGCCACCGATTATTACCACATTTTTACCAGTGGCAGAGATGTTCTGACCGTCAGTAAGTCCGCTTTCAAGCAGAGATTTTGTGTTCAGACCAAGAAAATCCACAGCCTTGCAGATTCCCTTTGCTCCTTCTGCACCTTCCATCTGAAGCCCGCGGGCATTGCCGGTACCGACGCTGATGATAACAGCATCGTACGTTTCTGTCAATTCGGAGGCCTTGATATCTTCGCCCACATTGACGTTGGTCACAAACTCAACGCCCTGAGCTTCCATGGCAGCAATTTTGCGGTCAAGGATACCTTTTTCCAACTTCATGTTGGGAATTCCATAACGCAGCAGACCTCCAATACGGTCAGCAGCTTCGTAAACGGTAACGCTGTGGCCTGCATCAGCCAGACGCTGAGCGGCGGAAAGTCCGCTGGGACCGGAACCGACAACGGCGACCTTTTTGCCTGTTGCGACAGGTTTTGCAGCGGTTTTGAGGTTTTCGTAATGTTTTTCAACAACGAAGCGTTCCAGACGGCCAATGCCCACGGCATCGCCGCGGATTGAACGGGTGCAGTTGGACTGGCACTGTTTTTCCTGAGGACACAGACGAGAGCACATTTCGGGTAGAGCAGATACGGAAGCAATTATCTCATATGCGCCCTCATAATCCTTTTCCCTGATTTTTTCAATGAATTCAGGCACAGGCATACCAGCGGGGCATTCCTTGGCGCACCATCCGGAGGGACATTTGAGGCAGCGGCCTGCTTCACGCAGAGCTTCTTCTTCGGTGTAAACCAGTTCAACCTCATTGAAGGTAGTCAGCCGAAGTTCCATGGGCAGGCGGCTGTTGGCCGTTCTGTCAAGAGCCATATCCGGGTTCTGAACCGGAACGAATACAGTATTGTCAGGCATAAACATAGTTATCGACCTCCTTCTTTTTCTTCTCTGCCCTCAAGGTAGGCAGTTATGTTGCAGCCCGCAGTATAGTTGGATGCCATGCCCCATGTAAGTTCGGAGATGGGAGCCAGCTTGCCTTTGCGGTGCATTGCAGAGGTGCAGTCGCCGCCGGCGTACAGACCGGGAATGATACTGCCGTCGTTGCGCAGAACCTGGCACTTGGGATTTACGGTAACACCACCGAAAGCTGCTTCAGAGAAACGCTGACCGTAAACGGCATAGTAAGGACCCTTGTCAAGAGGTATCTCCTTAAGAAACTTGGAATCCTTACCAAAATCTTCGTCCACGCCCTTGCGGCAGAAACCATTATACTTTTCAAGCTCGGCAACGAATACTTCGGGATTTGCACCGATAAGCACGGCCAGTTCTGCCAGAGTGTCGGCCTTCTTGACGGGAGTGTCCAGAGTTGCCTCGTGGTCAAGGTCGGCTTCCCATGTGGCATAGAACTGCTTTTTGTTGGCATATGCGGGGTTGACCGCATATGCATCGGCCATTTCCTTTATCATATCGTACTGGAAGATGGCATAGGATATCTCTTTGGGCTGGGCGGTGATCTTTTCAAGGCCGTTCATAATGCCTTCCGTTTCGTTAAACCAGCGTTTGCCGAGAATATTTATCTGAGGGAATATGGGTTCCAGAGCAAAGTCTGCAATGGAGTTGTTGAAGGGGTGATGCTTGGGACCGAAGCAGGAAACAAACATACGCTGAGGATCGGGCTCAACGCCAAGCTCATGCATCATCTTTACGCCGTCACCGGTATCGGACCATACGGAGAAACGATGGATGGGAGTTTCGCCGCCAAAGAAGTCAAAATCAGCATATTCTTTCAGCATTTCATCATTTCTGCCCCAACCGCCGCAGGCCAGCATGACGGCCTTGCAGTTGATTTTAACAATACCGCCGGGATCTCTGGCTTCGATGCCGCATATCTTGCCTTCATCATCGAGAATAAGATGTTCGGCAGCAGTGCTTGTAAGTATCCTGACGTCAAGGTTCTGCTTCTCGATGGCGTCCATCATAGTGTATTTGACATGTGTACCACCCCAGCCGGGACCGATGGCATCGTCTCGGCAAAGCAGATTGTCAAAACGGCGATTGGTCATTTCCAATACGCCCTGGCCATACATGGGACCGTGGAAGTCAGTGTCCTCGGCGCGGGTCAGGCGATAGGTCTCCTTGATATCGCACAGGGTGCAGAGCCAGCTGAAAAAGTCACAGGTTCCGTAAACAGCTGTGCGGATAAGGCCTTCTTCAATCTCATAGTCGGAATTTTTCATATAATGGGCAACTGCACCTTCCCTTTCGTCGGGAATGCCCATTTCCTTATGCCAGTCGGAATATGTAACAAAATAACCATGGGCATAGTCGGTGTTGCCGCCAGTCTTGGAGCTCTTTTCAAGCATTATGACCTTCTTGCCTGCCTGAGCGGCCTTTACGGCAGAGACCATGCCAGTGCCGGTACCCACAACCACCAAGTCAGCATCGTAGGTAATCGTGTCATGCAGTTTGATAACTGCCGGATTGACGGGTTCTTCGTGGCAGGCAGTGGTGTGACAAACCTTGGCACACAGACCGCACTGGACGCATTTTTCCTGGTCTATCTCATACTTTGTTCCCACAAAGTCGATAGCCTGCATCGGGCATTCGCTGGCACAGTTGTGGCAGCAAACGCAGATATCTTTGTTTATAACAAACATATCATCTGCTCCTTCCATAATTATTGATGCCTGAAAAAACTTTGCAGGCAAATTACTATGTTATAAGTATAGAATTACATCAATGTAATGTCAACTTTGTAAGCATTCCGTTTGAGAATGTCTGCATTCCCACAGTGTAAAACACACTGTTCCCATATTGCATTCCCTCAACGGTATACCATGATACCGGATGTGAATTTGTTTTGACGTTTTTGCAATAGTATAATCGAGATAAGTCAAAATGAAAGGAAGTTACTATGAAGTTTAAAATAACTGATAAGTGCATAGGCTGCGGCATTTGCGATCAGGCATGTCGCGTGGGCTCCATTCCTCCCGGAGGTCCCATGGCTCCCAGAGCAGCAAAACCAGAAGACAAAGCCATCCAAAAAATAGACGGCAAATACGTCATCAACGAAAAATGTATCGGCTGCGCAGGCTGTGTGGCGTGCTGCCCCGTGGGCGCCATCATCGCTGCCGACGACGAATATGTCCACGAAGCCCATGACGAGATCGTCATTGACGCGGATTTGGTAGTCATCGGCGCAGGCGGTGCAGGTCTTGTATCCGCTGTGCTGGCAGCTGATATCTCCGACAAAAAGGTTGTTGTGCTTGAAAAGATGCCCTTTGCAGGCGGCGGCGCAAAGTTTGCGGCAGACTGGCGCGTATTCCAGAGCAATTGGCAGAAAGAACGGGGTCTGCCCGATGAGCTGAACCGTATGCTGGTCAAGGGAATGGAAGAAACCATGAACGCCCTTGATCCCAAGTTGGTGTACAACGCTCTGCGCAACACAGGCCACTTCTTTGACTGGTTCCAGACCCTTGTGCCCGACTATAAGTTCGTGGAAGGCATTTATGCCATGGACCGCAGCGACCCTCAGGCTCAGAGAGTTCCCTTCGTTGAACCCGTCAACGGCCGCAGTCCCAACGGCACCTTCTATGTTGAAACCCTTGAAGCCGAATGCCACAAGCGCGGCATTCCCCTGCTGTACCGTCACCGCGTCACCGATATCGAAATGACCGACGGCAAGGTCAGCGCCGTTATTGCTCAGGATCCCGGCGGCGTTACCCGCGTTAACTGCAAGGCCTGTGTTATGGCCAGCGGCAGCTGGATCCGCAACGAAAAGATCATGAAGGAAAAGTTCCCCGATTTCTGGAAGGCTCTGCCCACTCTTGAGCCCAGCCAGCACGCCAGCCAGGCATATACCGGCGACGGCATTGCCCTTGCGGAAAAAGCCGGCGCATTTATCGATTACGACAGCTTTGTGCTTCGCTGCATGGGTCCTCTGGGTCAGATACCCAGTTCCACCGCCACAGCCGTTTCGATGTCTCCCAAGTGCATCTGGGTCAACCTCAACGGCATGCGCTGGCTCAACGAGCTTACCGGTACTCAGGGCGGCATGAGCGGCAGCCTCGGTTTCTCTGTGGGCAACGTGCTTTCAAAGCAGCCCAAGGGTATAAACTATTACGTATTTGACAAAGGCATGATCGAAAAGATCAAAGCCGAATCTCCCATGGGCGGTATGCCCGGTATGCCCGGCGGCGCTCCCGAAGGTGCTCCCGAAGGTGCTCCCAGCGGAATGCCCATGATGCCCGGCATGGGTATGGGAATTCCCGACAACTACCTCGATGAACTTATCAAGGCTGCATCCGAAGAAAACGGCAAAATGCTGGTTATGGGCAACACCATTGAAGAACTGGCTGCCAACGCAGGCATCAATGCCGAAAACCTGAAAGCCACCATCGAAAACTATAATGCCATGTGCGCAGCCGGTGCCGACACCGAACTGTTCAAGGATTCTTCCCAGCTTGTCCCATTCACCGAAGGTCCTTACTTTGCGGCACAGGGTCACCTGAACCACGACGGTGCCTTCGGCGGCGTTCTTATCGATCCCGACACCAGAGCTTATCGTCCTGACGGCAGTATTATCGAAAACCTCTTTGTACCCGGTGACTTTGCTTCCGGTCGCTACATCGTCCGCGGCGGCGTTAAGGAACAGGTCATCAACGACCTTGGTTGGGCCATCTCCAGCGGCTACACCGCAGGCAAAGCTGCTGTTGAATATCTCGTGACTGTTTAATTCTTCCTCTGTGTTTTCTTTCTGCGAAACCAATGACTAATGCCAAACATCACACCTCATGTGTGCAGACATACATACTGTAGTAATCAAGCCAAAGCAGGTATGAATCCAAAGACGCTGCAGTATCTTATGGGGCATTCAGATATTTCAGTAACCACGAATGTTTACACCCACGTTAATTTCGATGATGCAGAAGAGGAACTTCGTAGAATGGAGGAATTCAGAAAAGCACAGGCAGAAATCGAGAAGAAGAATCCACCAAAACCTACATCACAGGTATTATTCAAAGTAATCTAAAATTGAGTTTCCCTGCGCCTATCCGCTATTTGCGGGTAGGCGCATTTTGCATTTTTTGTTCACTCTTCAGCAAAGGGTTGATATTTTTTCTTTTTGTTCTCCTTCACGGTTGCTGTTTTGCGTTCACCGTGATTACCCCAGTGAAAGGGAGACACCACCCGCCTTCGCGGCTGCGAAGGGAGGTGAGAAAATGAAAGGCTCCTATGAGCTGCGTGTTCAAAACCAGTTCGGTGGATTTTGTACCAGGGTTTTGAAAAACGAGGCCAACCGTATTCATAACGAATACGCAAAGCAGCGTGAAAAAGAAAAGTCCTGGGAGGATCTGTCTCAGGTCGAACTGGAAAGGCTCTCTGTTGTGGACAAGTATTTTTGTGATGAGCATGTATTCGAAGTGCTTGACAAACAAGTCATCGTAATCAGCGATCTGTTAGCAGAAGCTATTGCAAATCTGTCAGACGTTAAGCGGGAGATAATCCTGCTGTCTTACTTTCTTGGCATGACTGACCGTGAGATCAGCGAACACCTCCATGTTGTCCGGCAGGCCGTCAGCAAACGGCGTACTCGAATCCTGAAAGAACTGCGTGAGCATTTGGAAAAGGAGGGCCTTGAATGGCCGGAACTGTGAAATCATCCATCCCTCTGCCTGTTATCTTAACAGCCATTGACGGTGACAATGAATCTCTTGCTCTTATTCTTGAGCACTACAAGGGGTACATACGCTTTCTCTCCATGCGGCGTTTGAAAGACGAGTATGGGAATGAGTTTCATTATATAGATGAAAGCGTACGTCTTCGGCTGGAAGTGAAACTTTTGCACAGCATTGTGACCGGGTTTAAGGTATTGCCCGAATAAATCCTGTGCGGAGCATCCTCCCTTTCTTTGCTCCGTTGTGATCTCACAAAGAAAACCGGGCTGATAACTCCCGGCAGCATAAGGCAGATGGATACATTCTGTTTGTGAAGAGCCGGGCAGTGGATGCGCCATGACCTATTGAGCGAGCGAACAACATCGCACTGTAAAGCAAGCGTGGCAGCTTGCGGGCGACGACGCACAGGCAGGACAATGATACTCCCCTACAGTCACAGTCCGAGCGTTAAAAGCGTCGCAGGCAATGAGTGGGGTTCCGGCAGACCGTCGGAGGGGTGAGACTCCCGTGGAGCTGCGCCAACAGCCGTCCATTTTGCATTTTATATAAGACACAAAGGATGGGTTGATCATGTCAACAGATAAACAAATCCTGATTAAAGACAAATTTTGTCTCACCATAGACGAAGCGTCGGAGTATTTCAACATTGGTGAGAAAAAACTGCGCCAACTTGTTTCAGAGCATTTGGACTCTGGTTTTGTTATTCAGAACGGAGTAAAAGTTCTGATAAAGCGCAAACGCTTTGAATCTTTTCTTGATGACCTGAGCTCATTGTAAGCACAATTAAAACAAGACCATACTGATACATCGAAAATACAGCGAACTTCTCCTTATCTTGACCAAATTATAGAAAACAAATCCCTGGCATGGTATAATGTTAGTATATCGTGCGCGGGGCTCTTTTTATGGAAAGGAGTTCAAGCATGAGCGAGAAAAGACGGGACAATAAAAACCGCATTCTTCGCAATGGAGAGAGCCAACGCAAAGATGGACGATATGCTTTCAAATACATCGATGCCAATGGGCAGGTACAGTTTGTTTATAGCTGGAAACTTGAAAAGACGGACAAAACACCAACCGGAAAACGTGATGATATTTCTCTTCGGGAAAAGGAAAAAAAGATCCAGAGAGATTTTTATGACGGTATCGTCCCGAATGGCGGTGAAATGACGGTACTCCAGCTTGTAGAGAAATATGTACTGCAAAAGACAGGGGTTCGTCACAACACCGAAGCGGGATATAAAACGGTAATCAACATTATCAAGAAGGAAAGCTTCGGTAACCAACGAATTGACAGAGTTAAGATTTCCGATGCCCGAGCCTGGCTTATCAAGCTGCAGAAGGATGGCAGGAGTTACAGCTCAATTCATTGCATCCGAGGCGTTGTAAGGCCCGCGTTTCAGATGGCTGTCGATGATGATTTGTTGCGTAAAAATCCATTTGAGTTCCAACTTGCTACGGTCGTTGTAAATGACAGCGTAACAAGACAAGCCATCACACGAAAACAAGAGCGAGCATTTTTAGAGTTTGTAAAGAACGATAAGCATTTTTCAAGATACTATGAGGGCATCTATATTCTGTTCAAGACCGGACTTCGCATTTCAGAGTTTGTTGGGCTTACGGTTCATGACATTGACCTCAAGAAGCGAACGATCGATGTGAACCATCAGCTGCAGCGGACACGGACAATGGATTACATTATTGAGGCTACAAAAACCAACGCCGGTACCAGGGTCCTTCCTATGACAGAGGATGTTTATGAGTGCTTTAAAAGTATCTTGGCCAACAGACCAAAGCCAAAGGTAGAGCCGATGATTGGTGGTAAAACAGGATTTCTGTACTTGGATAAAAATGGTCGACCTATGGTGGCTCTGCACTGGGAAAAATACTTCCAGCACATTTGCGAGAAGTACAATAACCTTTACAGAGTACAAATGCCAAAGGTCACTCCTCATGTATGCAGGCACACTTATTGTTCTAACATGGCTAAAAGCGGCATGAATCCCAAAACGCTGCAATACCTCATGGGGCATTCGGATATCGGAGTTACCTTGAACACCTACACCCACCTGAACTTTGAGGACGCCGAAACCGAGCTGAAGCGAGTAATGAGCATTCAGCAGTCGGAAAATTTACTACTTTCCGAAATGCAAATGGTTAGTCAGGCATAAATCTGGAAGTTTTTTACATCGGCAGTAAAATTTAATTTTTTTCTCAAAAACCGTTGTAATTCAAGCACTTCAGGATAAATTATGCCATGGCAAACCGGCAAATATCAGGAAATTGCCCAAGTAGTAAAATCAAAAAATCAGGTCAATTTACTACTATTTTTACTACTTTTGGGTGCAAAGATATGCCAACTTATGCTACGATATGCCACGGCGACAAGAAAATGCCAAACACCCAGAAACCTTGATATATCTGGGTTTTCAAGCAATACCAAGGAGTTTTAGATATATGATAAAAGTACTTTTCATTTGCCACGGCAATATTTGTCGCAGCCCGATGGCTGAGTTCGTATTCAAAGACATGGTTGCAAAGGCAGGGCTTTCCGCCGAGTTTGAAATCGCTTCTGCTGCCACCAGCACGGAAGAGATCGGCAACCCCGTTTATCCCCCCGTGCGCCGAAAGCTGGCTGAACACGGCATAAGCTGCGACGGCAAGACCGCTCGCCAGATAACGAAAAAAGACTATGCCTGTTACGACCTGCTTATCGGCATGGACAACGCCAACATCCGTAACATGAACCGCATTTTCGGCGGCGACCCTGATGGCAAGATACGCCTGCTTTTGGACTATACCGACCGTCCCGGCGATGTGGCTGACCCGTGGTACACCGGAGACTTCGACGCCACATGGCGAGACGTGAACGAGGGGTGCATCAACCTGCTGGCATTGTTGGCACGCAAATGAGTTTCTGTGTTAAGTGTCATCAGTTTTCGCTATGCTCTATTTGCTTTTGTAACACTTTCGGAGTATAATCAATCTACTCTCAGTAAAAAGGTGATTCTATGTACGACGAACTTACTGCGATAGATATTCAAAAAATGCAGGAAGAAATTGAATACCGCACTCTGGTACTGCGGCCCAAGCTCATCGAGCAGGTGCAGATTGCCCGCAGTTTCGGTGACCTGAGCGAAAACTTTGAATACAAGGCCGCCAAGCAGGAGAAGAACCGTAACGACAGCCGCATACGTTACCTGCAGCGCATGGTCAAAACCGCAAAGGTAATTGCTCCCGAATCTGCCGCAGACGGCGTTGTCGGTCTTTTCGACAAGGTCAAGATATATGTCGAAGAGGACGACGAGGAACAGGATATTCAGATCGTCACCACCCTGCGCAACAATCCTCTGAACGGCCTTATCAGCAAGGAATCTCCCGTAGGCAAAGCTGTTATGGGCAGCAAGGTGGGCGACCGGGTTCTGGTGGAGGTCAACGAAAGTTACAGCTACTACATTGTGATCCGCTCCGTTGAAAAGGCCGAAGATGACGCTTCGCTGCCTATAAGCAAGTATTAATGCTTTCATTCGCCAATCACAAAAGAAAGGAAAACAATACCATGTCCAAGGGTTTTTTCATTGTAATTATCATTGCAGCAGTTGTTTTGCTTATTGTTCTCTTCGCAAACAAAGACCTGACTGTTGGAGCAGATATTACCGCAGAAGAAGTTACGGAATTTGTCTATACCCTTGCCTCCTCCACCTATCCCCCGGACTATCAAAGATATCGTTTTTATGAAGAAAGCGGCAGATATTGGTTCTGTCACGAAAAAAGAGAAGGTAACAAGTTCCCGCTGACAGAGTCCGATATCACTGTTTCCGGTACGTTGGAATTGTCGGAAGCAGAGTGGGCAGCGTTTCTGGGCTGTTTAGAGGGCGGGAAAGTGCAAAAAAGATCCGAAAACACCGAAGACGGAGGCTCCGGTCCGGCCTTGTATCTTTACTGGACCGGTGATCGCTCCAAATACCAGCAGTTTTCCTTTTCGTCCCTGAGCGCACAAACTTCTTTTGAAGAGTTTTGTGCCAAGCTTGCAGAAAGTGATTTTGAACAGTAACAGACGAACCGCCATCGCAGGCACGATGGCGGTTCGTTTAATTATTCCAACACTGTATTCAGTTTCCGCAGCCCAAGCGCAATAAGATATGCTCCGCCTGGAATAACTATGGTGTAGAATATAGACATATAAATCGGCTGCTGATAATACTTCAAAAAAGGATATGGGCCTTCAACAATTCTGAGCAAATTCAGCACGATAAACACCGCTGCATAAATGCTCACCGGGATAAGGCCGTAAAATGTGTGTTTCTTCTCCAACCGGGGTTCATGCTCAAAGAACACGAACAAAACAATAGCCAGAACAGGGCAAAGGAAATGGTGATACAGCATATCCCCATACAGCATTGACCACTTTAAGCCTCCCCTGCCTATCGAGGGCGCCAGAATAAACACAACCACCATCAGTGTTATGGTCAGGCTGCACGCTGCCATGTACTTCATAAGCTTCAGCCACATGGGAATTCCTATGCCTTTTTTCAGATAACATGTAAGGTATATGACCATAAAGGCAGAAGCAATCAAAGACAGATTGTTGCTGTAATCGGTAAAATACAGAAGAATACCCCAGCCCGTTTCCTGTACACTCATAACGGAGCCTTTGATCTCCAGAACCAGCAAAAGAATATTCAGCACAAGTGCCGCAAATGCCTTTCTTTTTGCGTTCATACCAATCGCTTCCTTTCCCTAAAGCAGAGTATATCATATATCGATGCAAATTTCACATATTTTATTATGCAGGCTCAATATTGACTATACCAATATTTAGCAATATAATTATTACAACTCAAGCTGAGAAAAGAAGAAAAGAAAATGGAGGTCAATAATATGAAACTGTCTGAAATAAGTATGTTTGGCGGCAAGGGCGGACCCGGCGGTCCCGGCGGACCCGGTGGTCCCGGCGGACCCGGTGGTCCCGGCGGACCCGGTGGTCCCGGCGGTATGCCCGGTGGTCCCGGCGGTATGCCCGGTAGTCCCGGCGGTCCCGGCGGTCCCGGCGGTATGCCCGGTGGTCCCGGCGGTATGCCCGGTAGTCCCGGCGGTCCCGGCGGTCCCGGTGGTATGCCCGGTGGTATGCCCGGTGGTCCCGGTGGCGAAATGATGAAACCAGAAGGTATCCCCAACATCTGCGGCTATCCCGAAGCTCCCGAAGCCAAACTGCCCAACGGTCCCGACGATGCTATTCTGGAAGCCTATGCTGAGCAGCAGCGCAAACGTGCCGAATCCAAAGCTGCAGGTGGTCCCGGCGGTATGCCCGGCCCCATGGGTGGTGCGCCTATGGAAATGCCTCCCATGCCCACCGAAATGCCCGAAGCATATATGGCAGTGCTCACCTCCACCGTTTATGGTGACGGCGAAGGTCTGAAGCTCATCGATGAAAAGGTCTATGGCGGTGAAATTTCCGGTCGCAGCGTGAAGAACTCCTACATTCAGTCCACCGCCGAAAATGAATGCGTCGTTTTTGAAGGCGGCGGCAAAGAAATCAATGTGGAAGGCTGTATGCTCGACAAGGTTGACGGCGCATACAAAAAGCCCGAAGGACTTACCGGCCCCGGCATGAGCAACGGCGTCAACTCCGTTGTTCTCGCCAGCGGTGAAGGCTCCAAAATCAATCTGAAAAACACCTGTATGTTTGCCAACTGCGTTGCCGGCGACACCAAGCTCGGTTCTGCCCACGGTGTATTTACCGTATTCAAGGGCGATGCCAGCCTTGACGGCTGCATTGTCCGCTCCGACGCCAGCTTCGGTCACGGTGTTTACAACACCAGCTTCGGCACCATTCATGTCAAGGATACATATCTGACCACCTCCGGCAACAACGGCTCTGTCGTTGCTACCGACAATCCCGGCGCAGATATCGACGGCAGCGAAGCCGTTGCCGTAAGCTACGGTCCCGCCTCTGCAGGCATCTACTGCGACGGAGGCAGCAACGTGGTTTTCAGCCGCAGCTACTTTGAGGCTGTTAACGACGAGGGCGCAATTATCTGCAACGACGGTCATATCAAACTGGAAGACTGTGTTGTAAAGGGCAAAAATGCTCTGCGTGTGCGTTTCCGTGTTGGCAGCAAAGCCCTGTTTGAAGCAAAAGACACCACTTTGGTTGCCACAGAAGGCAGCGCCATCATTGTAGACGGCGGTTACTGCGATATCGTTCTTGACCACTGCAATCTTATCGCTCCCGCAGGTCAGGCTCTTGCAGTATGCATCAACGGCGAAGAACGCCCCAACGAGGTCGGCGAATGCACCCTTACCATTAAAAACTCCGTAATCTTTGGCGACATGGGCGTTCAGCGCGGCTGCAAGTTCAAGGTAATTCTGGACAACACCATTGCTGTCGGCAAGTTTGACGGACTTGATCTGGAGCTTATCAACGGTGCTCAGATAACCTACACCAGCGATGCCGGCATAGGCACTCTTACCGGTGATGCCGTTCCCACAGGTCTGCGTGGTCCCGGCCGTGTACCCGATTCTCCGGGCGGTTGGTGTACTGTCAGTTTCTCTGCCGAAGGCAGCGTTCTGTCGGAGGATACTCCCGTTATAGGCGGCGCTCACTTCATGCCCAGAAATCACTAAATCACATATTTCCGATGAGGCAGATGCTAACCGCATCTGCCTCTTTTTTCCACAAAACACAAATTGCTGTACATTTTGCTGTATTCTGGCGAAAATGAAGCTTGAAATCATGTAAATATTGACATACAATATAATTGCACAAATACATTTGTGCGCTCATTGAGAACAAGCAAGTTCGATGCAAACAACAACACCAGCGAGTGTCCCGGATATAAGCATTTCGTTTTTCAGATCGACCGACCTTTTGCCGGCCAAAATCAGGAGGTTCTGTTTGATGGAACGTTATTCTTTATATGTAACTACTTTTGGTGATTTTTCCATTTCGGTTGCAGATGCTCAGGCAGAAAGCATTGAAACTGTTTCGTTCAGCAGCCGCAGTAAAAAGCTGATGCCGCTGATTCAGTATCTCATTATCCACAGAGACCACTCCACGTCCGTTTCCGAGTTGTGCGAGATTTTCTGGCCGGGTGAGCCTGCTGATTCCTCTGCCAACGCATTGAAAATCCTTGTCCACCGGGCTAGAAACGAACTGGACAAGCTGGGCGTCTTTTCCGGCAGGGATCTTATACTGAATCACCAGGGTTCTTACCAGTGGAACAACGATATTCCCATGGAGGTGGACTGCGAGCTTTTTGACCGTTTATACCTGGAATCCATCAGGAAAACCGGCGACTCTCAGCTTGCCCCTGTTTTGGAGGCCGTAAGCCTTTATAAAGGCCGTTTTCTGCCCATGTCTATGGCTTCTTACAGTTGGGTCGTTCCTCTTTATGACCACTATCATCTGAGGTTTGTTGAACTGTGTATCAATGGCGCTGCCACTTTGGAAAAGCTCAAGCAGTACGATAAACTGGTTGATTGTCTTGAGACTTTGATGGATCTTGGCACAAATGTCGAATCGCTCCATATTCAGTTCATTCGCGCTCTTTTCCGCAGCGGCAATAAGGAAAAGGCATTGCAGTTTTACCGGCAAACATCCGAGTTCTTCTATATGCAGCACGGAAAGGCACCTTCTGCCCAATTTATGTCTTTATATGAAGAAATCAGTGCTGACATTCGTGACTTCGAAGAGGACGTCAACATAGTCCTTCATGCTCTGCCTAAGCCGTCAGCCCATCCCGGTGCACTTTTCTGCAATCTTAACGTCTTTCGTGATATATCTCAGCTTAAGATAAGGGAAAACATCGTTTTCGGCACCGTCTCCCAACTGGCACTTATTACAGTCTCCGGCAGCAGCAGAACACAGCCTTCCAAAAAGGTTATGGACAATCTTCCCCAATTGATATCCGGCAATCTGCGACTCAGCGATGTATGCTGCCAGTACAGTATGCGGCAGTTTCTTGTGCTGCTGCCCAACACTTCCCGTGAAGACGGGCTGAAAATGATCTTGAATCTTGAACAAAAGCTCAAAACCGGACTGCGTGGCTGCAATGTTGTTTTGCAGCACAGCCTTACCCAGCTTGACAAGTCTGTTGTGATCCCCTCAGCTGAATAAATCTACCAGATATCATAGTTTACCCGGAGGTCCCTTATGGAAACAAGTCCCATTCTGAAAGCGGAGTTGACCGACGATGGAAATATTCCGCTCTATTCTCAGCTCATCAGTGTTATAAAAAGATTCATTTCTGCAGGTCTGCTGGTTCCCGGTGATCTTCTGCCGTCTGAAAGCGAAATGATCAAAACCTTTGGTGTTAGCCGTTCGACGGTGCGTCAAGCTATGGGTACCCTTGAAGACGAAGGTCTTGTTATAAGGAAAAGAGGTCGCGGCACCTTCGTTTCCGAACCCCGGCAGAAGCTCAAGGCCGAAAACATCTGGTCTTTCACATCGGAAGTTCTGGCCATGGGAAAGCAACCTTCATCTACCCTGCTTTCATTTGAGATCATCACTCCTCCTCTGGATATTGCCGGCAAGCTGGAACTTGCCAAGGCAGATATCAGGGTGTACAAATTTACCCGCATACGCCGTGTAGACGGCGAGCCTCTTATGTTGGAGACTTCCTATTATCCCGAATACGTTTATCCCGGTCTTACCAGAGAACAGTTGGAAGTCCACTCAATGTATTCCCTGCTGTACGAAGCCGGTATTGTCCCCGGAACTGCCGAAGATTCCTATGAGGTCGTCAGGCTTTCTAAGGAAGACGCCGAGCTTCTTCAATGCAAGCGCAGCAGCATAGGTTTTTTCCACCAGCGCAGATGCGGTACCGAGGGCGGAGAAATTTTCGAGTTCACCCAGTCACTGATACGCGGCGACAGAGTACGGCTGGATGTTATTATGCAGCGTGACGGAGTCATGTTTTCCAGAAGTTTTGACTGAGCAAATAATAAGCTGTCATCCTGAAATTTCAAGGATGACAGCTTTTGTTTGTTGCTTCATTTCACTATTCTCGGTTTTTTCCACTTGCCGCTGGCGTAAAATACGCCGCCGATGACAAACGGCATATAACCCGCCAGAGCGTTGCCGTACCAGAATCCGTGGATACCCATTTCCATAACTATACCAAGCAGCATCGCCAGACCAATGCGGCAGACAACGCCGTCCAGCAATCCAACACACAGGTTAAGCTTTGCGTTGCCGGAACCGTTGATCAGCGCAAAGAACGGAGACCTGAGTGCAAATCCCAAATACAGCAGGACAGCCACGGGAATGTAAGTCATGGCCATTTCCAGAACCTCAGGGTCGGAATTGAATATGCCGAAAATTGCTTCCGGGAAGAAAACAGTCAAAACCGACAGTATTGCCGCAAATGCAAGATCCGCTATCATGGACACGGCAATGATTTTGGGTATCCGCTCGTATTTCTTTGCACCAAGATTCTGCCCTACCATGGAGCTGCCTGCAGTGGACAGCGCATTGGTAACAACAGCAGTGATGGAACCCAGCTTGTTGCCTATACCGGTAACAGCCGAAGCGATTACGCCATAGGAATTGATGTAGGAATTGACAAACAGCATTGAAAAATGAATAGCTGCCGACTGCAGACACATGGGCAGAGCCAGCTTGATATAAACCGGCATTACCTCTTTGTCGGGAATAAAGCTCTTGAGCTTGAAGTCAAATCCAAAGGCTTCTCTGTTTCTGAAAAGGAATGTGATCGCCCAAATGAAGCTCACTCCCTGACCGATAACGGTTGCCAGTGCAGCGCCAAAGGGTCCCATACCAAAACCTGCAACAAATATCAGGTCAAGTATCAGATTGGTAATGGCAGCAACTGCAATAATTATAAACGGATGCTTTGAATCACCCATACCCCTAAGTATGGCACTTACCATATTGTAGCCATATATGAAGAACAGGCCCGCCATGCAGGTGATGCCGTACTGCCGTGCATAAGTATATGCTTCGGCAGGAGTGTTCATGGCTTTCAGAATCGGGTCAATAAAGAACAAGCAGCCAACACTTATTATGACAGACAGTCCCAACACCAGAGTGAACATGGTTCCGATGGTACCCTTGATTCTGTCTTTATTTCCCGCGCCAATGTTCTGCGACAAAATTACCTGACCTGCATTTGAGAACCCCATCCCCACAAAAGTCAGAAAATGCAGTATATCCGCACCAATGGAAACCGCCGACAATCCTGTGCTGCCAACAAACTGACCGATGACTATCATATCCACCATACTGTAAACCGTTTGCAGCAGGTTGGACAGGAGCATCGGAAAAGCAAACGCCAAAAGCAGCTTTGTTACGCTGCCTGTGGTCAAATCCTGAATAATCTTTTTTTCCTTGTTCATTTTACCTACCTTAATAATTCTCCAAATAATTTAGCCTGCTAATCATTAACATGTTAATGATAACGCACATTGTACAATAAGTCAAGAGGCTGCACAAAAACAACAGGAAGCGTCGCTGGCACAGTGTCAGCGACGCTTCCTGTTATTGGTTATAAAGCAATCGGACCGTTTTCGGTTACATAGGACAATACGCCATTTTTTTCAATAACTGTCAGGTCACACGGATAGCTTTGAGATGGGTCGGGATGGTTTTCCCACAGCGCATACATCTGCGGCAGGAATCTGGGCCACATGGCAGCCTCGTATTCGCCGTGGTCGGTAGCTGCAGGCGGAACTATGGGCGAATCCGGGTCAGCCGCCAATATCTCTTTGATGAATGAAGGCGGCTCGGAAATGTTGGGGTTCACAACAGAGGCAGTAATGTGGATAGTCCCACCGGGAACGTCCTGCCACATATGAACAGTGCTGTCCACAAACTCTCCCAAATCGTTGAAAACACCTTCGCAGATAACGTGGTCAAGGTGAGTTGTGAATGGGAACCACTCATTCAAGGCAAGCCTGTTTATTTGGATACCGCTGCCGCCAAATACGGGGATACCCTGCCCTACCGCCTCGGAGATAATGTGGGCAGACTTTTCAAAGCCATACTGCCATGGAGGCCGCACCCAGTTGAATCTCTTGTGGGAACCGGGCGCCCACAGGTAATAGCATTTTTCCATATTGCCCCAAAACCAGTCCAGCATTTTCGCTGTAACACCGGGAATAAAGTGCTGGCACTGAGTTCCTATCATATACCCACGGTCTTTGAATTCCCTGCGCAGTTCAAGCTCCGGAATCGGCGGTTCCGGCCTGTCCAGCGGAGTATAAGGCAGTGTGGGTATATTGATATTGTCGGTAAAGGGCATATATGTCTGCCCGGCATTGGGGATATAGTTCATGATCGTTCTCCTCTATTTCTCAGTCAAAATCGTATTCCTTGTCCTGAAATACAGATACATACACATCGCAAAACCACAGGGCGAACCAAAATACCATGCCCACATCAGTCCTGTATAGCTGGAAAGCACGCCCGTAAGCACAAAGCACATGGTTACACGGACAGCAAATTCTATGACTGTTTCTATAAAGAAAGTCATGCTCTTGCCAAGGCCACGCAGCAGACCTCCGGTGGTAATGATAAAACATATTATGGAATACATGGGGGAAATTATCCGCAGATAATTGACTCCAACCTCAATAACTCCCGGTTCAGCTTCCGCATCGGCAAACAGTCCCGTAAGCTGAGCAGGGAACAGCTGGAATATGGCAATAACTGCAAGCGTAAAGCAAAAGCACAGCAGAGTTGAAACCTTGAAGCCTTCTTTTATCCTGCCAAGTTTACCTGCGCCATAGTTCTGGGCAACAAAGCTGGAAAGGGCTGTTCCAAGGGTGTTGAAGCACATATAGGCAAAGTTGTGCAGTTTGGAAGCTGCCTCGTACCCTGCAATAACTGCCGTGTCAAAGCTGTTGACAAGGCTCTGCAGAATGGTATGACACAGTGCCACACAGCTCTGTTGAAAGATGCTGGGCAGTGCAATACGGCTCATTTCCCTCAGAATTACCTTGTCAAAACGACGAGCTTTTTCATCCGTCTTTATGGCCAGGGTCTTTCTGATAATCAGGGTTACAGAAAGTAATGCCGCAACGGTTTGGGATGCAGTGGTTGCCCATGCCGCACCTATAACGCCCATACCCAGGGGCCCAACGGCGATGTAGTCGAGAATAATGTTCAGCACTGAGGACATCATCAGAAAATACAGCGGTCGCTTTGAGTCTCCAAGTCCCGTGTATATTGCTGTTGATGCGTTATATACAAACATCGGGAACACACCGGCTGAATAAATCGCAAGATAAGCCGTGGCATTGTGGTGGATATTGTCCGGGGTTTTCAAAAGCGTCATCAAGCCGGAACTTGCCAACGCTCCTGCAGCTGCCAACGCTGCACCCACAGCACAAAGTGCAATAAGTGCAGTAAAAATTGCGGTTTTCATTCTGCCCAGCTTCTTTGCGCCAAACAGCTGGGATATGGTAACGGAGCAGCCCATAGACGCACCGGTGGCAAATGCTATGTAAAAAAGTGTTATGGGATATGCAGCACCAATTGCTGCCAGTCCCGGCGCACCGGTAAGCTGACCGACGATTATGCTGTCTACAATATTATACATCTGCTGCAGTGCAGTAGAAAGCAGCAGCGGCAGAGAAAACCGCCATATTACGCTCAGCGGTTTGCCCTGAGTAAGGTCGCCTTTCATACCGAATATCCTTTCAGTATTATAGATTTTATTTATCAATTGATTTGAAATCATTATAACACATTACAAATTCGTATGCAAGGCTTTGCCGAAAAAAGCCCCCGAAGCATAAGCTTCGGGGGCAAAATCAAATCACTTTGTTTGCGGGTTACACTTTATTCAACAGCACGTTCATTGTATCTGTCAACAGCGGCCTGCTTGATGGCGATACAATCTTCCAGACCCATTTCCAGAATGTGGGCAACAAAGCCATCCCAATCGCTCATGGGGTTGTCGCCGGTAACGAAACGGGCAAGGTTTTCTTCGATGTAGGTCTGAATATCGTTGTAAATTGCTGCATACTCTTCGGATTCCTTAGAGGAGATGGAAAGAGTAGTGGGCATTACATATGCGCTGTCGTGGTTTTCTTCCCAAATGGGGCCGGCAGCTTCCTGAACGGGATATTTTTCTTCCTCAGGCATGTCCTCACGGGCAAGCATGGGCAGTCCGCCGAAAGCGTAGGCGTTGGATCTTTCGTTCTTAGGAATCTCGGAGTTGTTCCATTCTTCGGTACGAACCTTGTTGCCGTCAGCATCATATTCCCATGCACGGCCTTCGGGACCGCCGGAAGCCAGGATAGCACCCTCATCGGTGAAGAACCAGTCAAGGTACTTGGCAAGGATATCAAGATTT
>SVKU01000033.1 GCA_015068245.1 Oscillospiraceae bacterium | reverse complement strand
CCAGAATGATGTGATTAGATATTATTCATTTTTAAATTAAAACTTTGGGACGTCGAGGACGCCGTCCCCTACAACGCACAATGTGTGATTTAGCCTGTAGGGGACGGCGTCCTCGACGTCCCATAAATTACTATCAAATATATGTTACTTCGGCTTTCTTTCTGGGTGCGGTACGTCTGAACTTAACATCGGGGTGTCCGATGACAAGGCATCTTGCAATGGTGCGGTCACCAAGGCCAATGATATCGGCAATTTCTTCGTTCCCGGCTGCACCGGCACAGAAATAACCGCTGAACAACATACCAAGACCTTCGGCAGCACACTGCAGTTCCATGCACTGAGCAGCGGCAGCAGCATCACGAACAGCTTCTGCGGGAGACAGCACAAGAACGATAACGGGAGCGTGGAAGAACAGGCGGTCAACACCGTTTTCGTCCTTGCAGAATTCCTCATACATCTCAATAAGGCTTCTTCCACGGCTGTCGGCTTCGGTGCCGAGCATATCCTGAGCCATTTCATTCAGCTTCACCAGAGACAGCCCTCTGATTTTGGTCTGAACAGCTTTGTCACGAATCACAACATAGGATACGGGCTGAGCATTTTTAGCCGTGGGGCAGTAGCGTCCGGCGTCTATGATGCGGCTTATCTGCTCGTCGGAAACAGGCTCGGCTGTAAACTGACGGACAGCTCTTCTGGACTTGATGAAGTGCAGGAAAGTCTCGCCGGAGGGCATATCCTTCAAAACAGGCTGCACCTCTTCCATAGGATATTCAGGGAGTGACACAGCGTCAACAGGGCAAACTGCGATGCAGTGACCGCATTCAATGCAAGTCCCGCCGGGGACAAGACTGGCTTTACCGTCCTTTACTTCGATGATGCGCTTGAAGCAGTCTTTTACACAGCTGCCGCAGCCGATACATTTATTGTGGTCAAAGGTTATCATGGTCATACCTCCGGGAAGTAGTTGGATGTGTCTAAAAATTCTTATGCTCATATAATATCTGAAATGCTACAGCATGTCCAGAAAAATATAAGCAACCCTTTATGGGAGTAATCATTAAAGTTTACAGATATTTAATTAAGCAAAACGGTTCATATTCTGAATACCCATGCTTTGGGTAAAAATTTCGGGATTCAAAGTATTCTTCTCCTCCTAGATGAACACGGACAGCAGTTTTTCCCTCGCTTTTCAAATGATTCTCCGCCGTGTGCAAAAGATCAGAACCTATTCCCTGCCGTTTTTTATCATGCTTCACATAAAGCCTGTGAAGCCACACTTCGCTGGTGTCTTTTATCGACAGATAACCAATGCTGCCTATCACTCTATTATGTTCATCCAATGCTATCCAGAAAGCATCGCCCTTGGCAAAGTAATTGCTTTGAATATCCAGTAAATCATCATTCAATCTCGGAATCCTGCCAAGGGCGTTCTTAGCTTCCAGTATCATAAATATCAGGTCGTCACGGTACTGATCTTCAAACGGGATTATTTTCATGCGATTGCTCATTTCTTATCAATGTTTTCCTTAGCAGTGCGGATAGATGATACGAGCATTGCACGCAAACCGGTACACATATCATCCAAGCGTTTAAATGTAGATTCGTCAATGTACTCTGTTTTCCTCAGCAACTCCAACCAATATCCTGTTTCATTAGCTTCTTTTAAAGCTATCTGTAGTTTTGCTATAAAATCAGCTTTACCGTGAGCGTACTGTGCTTCACGAATGTTTGCTCCTATTGATGTTCCACTTCTGCCAATTTGATTTGATATTATGGATTCTTTTTTCATCTTGAGTTCCTTGACAAGTTTTATGATATCAACTGAAAAATCCATAGATTGAACAGACAGTTTATCGTTTTTCATGCGTATTACCTCTCTGTTTTTTATGAAGCGTTTGCTTCGCAAACATGATGGGTTGGCGTTGCCAACATGAAGCACTCGCTTCGCTCGCATGATGTGAAGCGCGCATATAATACATGCGCTGTTTACAGCGCGCTTCATAGGGCAAAGCCCTGCTTCATTCTTCATGCGCCGAAAGGCGCGCTTCATTTCCAAAAAGAAAAAGCTTTTGTCTTTCGACAAAAGCTTTTTCTTTTTGGAGCGGGCGACGAGGCTCGAACTCGCTACCTCCACCTTGGCAAGGTGGCGCTCTACCGGATGAGCTACGCCCGCATCAGCAGGAACCATTATATCAAAAATAAGTAATTTGTCAAGCACAAATTTCGACTTTTTTGATTCCTGCAAAAATGCTTTTATTCATGTATGTTCCTGTGTTGATATGGCAGCACATCCTCTATGGACATTCCGCCGTCACAGGCCGGATACAGTTCATCATTCCAGCGATAATTGGTCATATCATCGTCAGTAAGCAGATAGCCCTGATAGTTGTCGTCCATTATTTCTGCGGTACAGTCAACATGATAATACTCATCATTTATGTTTATTATGTTCCATGCATAGTCAAAACCGGCATTTCTGCCTCGAACTACCATACACTCGATGCCAAGTTCCCTGCAAAGGAGATAATACGCCTTTGCTATTCCCTCGGAAAGAGACTTTCTTCCAACCAGCGCATCATACGCCGTATCGGTCCCGCTGTCCCGGCTCAAATCACCCTCACTTAACTGCTCGTACGCGTCCCAGTCAAATTCGGTGTTATCCACTACTCTGCGGTATAACCGATAAGCTTTCATCTCTTCCGACGCATCCGGTTGGATACCACCTGTATTCTGCCGAACACTCCGGAGAAGGTCTTCCCTCATTGTGGTCAGAGTCTGTTCATCCCGGTTATACTGAACTTCAAGCTCCACTATACGCTGAACTCCACTTTCCGGGTACAGTGATACCGCAATCTGGGGGTTTCCAAACTCCATCGTTGGATCTTCAGCACAGAGTTCCTCCACCAGCCCATCATAATCTTTCTCATCATAGTAAGAAAAACGGTATATGGCTTTTGTTCCGAAATTCTGAAGAAGCTGCGTAATATTCTCTTTCAAATCACTGTCGCTGCCAATACGAACGATGCTGTCTATATCCTCCCGTGTCCTGCGATAGGTAATGTAAATATGCAGTTCGTAATAGGATACTATGCGGTTGTAGTCATGGGTCAGATAGTCTATGGCAAAAGCTCCCAGCGGGTCATTTCTTGCGACTTCATAGGATGCCTCTGCCAGATCCTCAGTAACATCGCCATCATAGTTGTTAGTACGGATAACACCGTATTCCAGTCCTGACTCCACAAGGCTCAGTATGGCATTTTTCAGGCCTGCATAATTCTCTACCGTCAACACGTCAGTCCGATCATCTTCCACATATTGCTCGTTGTGAGGTTCGATGACCACATATTCCTTTTCCAGCATAACGGAACAGCCGCCAAGCATCATGGACACAAGCAGCATAATTGCAAGTATGGCTTTTTTCACGGCTGTTCACTCCTTATCAAAGTAAGCTGGTCTGCTGTTCTTCCTTGTCCTCATCTTTGAGCAAAGCACCGGTGGCAGGAATATTTCTCGCCCTGTATCGTGCTACATTGGTAATAGCAGTATTCTCCAAAACCTTCACATCGCACAACTTGTACTTGGGCTTGATAGTCATTACATTTACGCCCTGAGCCGTTCTTGTTGTTTTGGGTGCCATCAGTGCTGTATTGAATATGAGCACTCTGCCTTCTGTGGTATACAGTGCCAGCTGAACGTCTTCGGTTATGTGTATCACTGCTGCCAATGGTGATTTGTCGCTGTATGCGCCGGTGAGCTTTTTGCGGTTGGACTTGGTATCGTAAGCCGAAAGCTCAACTCTTGCGGCTTTGCCGTTTTCGAAGAAGAAAATCAGGCTGCCTTTACTGTCTCCCGGCAGACACATGAACACCACGTTTTCGCCCTCGTCCATAGACAGCTTTGAGGGCAAATAGTCACCCAATACCGATGCCTTGGTGTCGTCAAAGTCATAGGCGTGAGCTTTATATACCTGCTGCCTGTTTGTAAAGAACAACAACTCAGCAGTGTTGGTTGTTTCAAAGTTTTGGCTAAGCTCGTCGCCCTCTTTGAACTTCTGGTCGCCGCCCATGCGAAGTGACAGTGGGGTGATCTTCTTGAAATACCCCTCTTTGGACAGGAACAGGTTGACGGCATAGTCATCTATCTGCTTTTCTTCTTTGATAACGGGTATCTCTTCATCGTAAATTATCTCGGTTTTTCTCTCGGTACCATATTTTTTCTGCACCGATTCCAATTCCTTGACGATGATATTCATTACACGCTTTTTTGTTTTCAGCGTGTCTTCCAGATCTGCTATTTCCTTTTCCAGATCGGCAGTTTCGTCCACACGTTTGAGAATATACTCGCGGTTGATGTTTCGCAGTTTTATTTCGGCAATGTATTCCGCCTGGATCTCGTCGATACCAAACCCGATCATCAGATTGGGTACAACTTCTGCTTCTGTTTCGGTCTCCCTAATGATGCGGATAGCCTTATCTATATCAAGCAGTATCTTTTTCAGACCCAGCAGCAGATGGAGCTTGGCCTTTTTCTGGGAAAGGGTATGGAATATCCTGCGGCGGACACATTCATAACGCCATGCAGTCCACTCCTCCAATATCTCACGGACACCCATTACCCTTGGCATGCCGCCTACCAGAATATTGAAGTTGCAGGGGAAACTGTCCATCAACGGAGTATGGACAAACAGCTTCTGCATCAGCTTATCGGGGTCAACGCCACGTTTGAGATCAATGGTAACTTTAAGACCTCCGAGGTCGGTCTCGTCACGCATATCGGCGATTTCCTTGACCTTGCCCTCTTTGAACAGCTTGGTTACCTTGTCAAGAATGGCTTCCACCGTGGTGGTGTAAGGTATCTCATATATCTCAATGAGGTTGCCCTCCTTGACGTATCTCCATTTTGCTTTCAGCTTGAAGGAACCTCGCCCTGTTTCGTAGATATTGTGTATCTCCTGCTCGTTGTAAATGAGCTGACCGCCGGTGGGAAAATCGGGAGCCAACAAAGTTGACATAATATCATATTCGGGATCCTTGATATACTCTATAGTGGTTTTGCAGACCTCTGCCAGATTAAAGCCGCAGATGTTGCTCGCCATGCCAACGGCGATACCCGTATTGTTTGAAACCAACACGTTGGGGAAGGTCGTGGGCAGCAGGGACGGCTCTTTCATGGTGTTGTCGTAGTTGTCCACGAAATCAACAGTGTCGGAATCAATATCTCTGAAAAGCTCCTGACAAATCGATTCCAGTTTGGCCTCGGTATAACGTGACGCTGCATATGCCATGTCACGGGAATAGACCTTGCCGAAGTTACCCTTGGAATCCACAAAGGGGTGGAGCAGTGCTTCGCAGCCACGGGCAAGACGAACCATGGTTTCATAAATTGCGCTGTCGCCATGGGGATTCAGCCGCATGGTCTGACCGACTATATTGGCAGACTTTGTCCTGCCGCCGTTAAGCAGTCCCATTTTATACATGGTATACAGCAGTTTGCGGTGGGAAGGCTTGAAGCCGTCTATCTCGGGGATCGCACGGGATACGATAACGCTCATGGCGTAAGGCATATAGTTGGTTTCAAGGGTTTCGGTAATATTCTGTTGTATGACCGCAGCATGGAGGCCTTCCACGCCTTCCACGTTCTTTTTCTTAGGTGTTTCAGTGTTTTTCTTCTTAGCCATTTTTACCTCAAGGGTCAGGAAATGTCAGCCATTTCCATGTATTTATAGCCGTTTTCGGCAATATGGTTCTTTCTTCCCGCCAGATTGTCTCCCAGGAGCAAATCAAAATACATGCTTGTCTGCTCCGCATCGGTGGGCATTACCTTGATAAGCCGGCGAGTTTCGGGATTCATGGTGGTCATCCACATCATCTCCGGGTCGTTTTCACCAAGACCCTTTGACCTTGATACAGTGACCTTTTTGCCTTCCAGTTTGGCAAGTACTTCGTCTTTCTCCGCATCGGTGTATGCAAACCACGTCTTATCCTTGCAGTTTATTTCAAACAGGGGCGTTTCTGCGATATATACATATCCCTTTTCAATAAGGCTGGGAACCAGACGATACAGCATTGTCAGTATAAGGGTACGAATCTGGTAACCGTCCACGTCTGCGTCGGTACAGATAACTACCTTGCTCCAGCGAAGATCGTCTATATTAAAAGTGGAAAGCTCCTTGTTCTTTTTGCCGCCCAGTTCAACACCGCATCCAAGAACACGAATAAGGTCGGTTATGATCTCAGACTTGAATATCTTATCGTAATCGGCTTTGAGGCAGTTAAGTATCTTGCCCCTGACCGGCATGATGCCCTGGAACTCTGCGTCACGGCTCAGCTTTACGGAACCCAATGCAGAGTCGCCCTCCACGATGTATATTTCTCGTTTTGAAACATCCTTGCTGCGGCAGTCAACAAACTTTTCCACACGGTTGGCCATGTCGAGTCCGCCTGAAAGCTTCTTTTTGATGTTCAGTCTCTGCTTTTCAGCACTTTCACGGGATCGTTTATTGACCAGCACCTGGTCGGCTATCTTGTCTGCTTCGGATTTGTTCTCGATAAAATATATCTGGAGCTGACTTTTAAGGAAGTCGGTCATGGCCTCCTGAATAAACTTGTTGTTGATCGCCTTTTTCGTCTGGTTCTCATATGATGTCTGGGTAGAGAAGCAGTTGGTCACCAGAATCAGGCAGTCAGCCACGTCGGCAAAGGTTATTTTGCTTTCGTTTTTGGTATATTTGCCCGCCTGCTTGATATAAGCATCGATGGCAGACACAAAGGCACTGCGGACAGCCTTGTCAGGTGCACCGCCGTACTCCAGCCATGAAGAGTTGTGGTAATACTCAATGCGGTTCACTGTGCGGGAAAAGCAGCAGGCTGCGGAAAGGCGTACTTTATACTCGGGCTTGTCGTCACGGTCACGGCCACGGCGTTCCGATTCCCAGAATCTTGTGGTGGTCAAAGCTTCAAGACCGGCTATCTCATTAACGTAGTCAACAATACCGTTTTCGTATTTAAAAACCGTAGTTTCAAATCTTCCGGGGATAGTCTCGTTGCGCAGCTTAAAGGTAAGACCGGCATTGACAACGGCCTGACGGCGCAAAACGTCGTTATAGTATTCCAGCGGAACGTCTATATCTGTAAATACCTGAATATCCGGCTTCCAACGGAAGCAGGACCCGGTCTTTTTCCTGTCGATGGGCTCGTCTTTCAAGCCGCCTATGTTTTCGCCATGTTCAAAATGCAGGGTATATTTCTTGCCGTCACGACGGATAGTGGCATCAAAATACTCGGATGAATACTGAGTGGCACAGGAGCCGAGACCGTTGAGACCAAGAGAGAATTCATAGTTCTCGCCCTCATCGTTGGCATACTTACCGCCGGCGTAAAGTTCGCAGAAAACCAGTTCCCAGTTGTATCTTCCCTCGGCTTTGTTGTAGTCCACCGGGCAGCCTCTGCCGAAATCCTCTATTTCTATGGACTTGTCCAAAAAACGGGTTACGATTATCTCGCTGCCGTAACCCTCTCTTGCCTCGTCTATGGCGTTGGACAGTATTTCGAACACGGCATGCTGGCACCCTTCCAGGCCATCGGAGCCAAATATGACCGCAGGACGCTTTCGGACTCTGTCCGCACCTTTCAATGAAGATATGCTCTCGTTATCGTAGGTAGTGCGTTTGGACACGCTCATTTAACAATTCCTCTCTCGTTTCTGTCGAAACACAACATTTTGTGGGTAGATAGGCACACCACCCCAATTTACATGGTAAGTATAACCTTTTGTGTTTTTTCTGTCAAGTACAGCAAAAAGACCGGCTACACCTGTTGGTATATCCGGTCTTCCGCCGCGTCTGCCACTTTTATCTGTGAGACACACTTGACACAGTCGCTCGCATATTCCGAAACGACAATTTCGGTTTTATATGCGTCTCCGGACCATTCGCCCTGCTCGACACCGATGTTATCGGCTCTTAGTCTCGGCTTTTTATATGCGCCTTCCAACTTTATCGGGCACCGGTCTTGAGACGTTTACTGTGTCCGAGTTTAGTATGAGCCGCCAATGCAAAATAATACCGGGTACTTTTTTACAAATAAAGCAAAATTACGTCTCTTTTTTTAATGTCTTGCCTAAACTGATATGTATATGGTACAATATTTTTAATTAATAAACTTAGGAGGATAACTGATGGTCCCCACTACAAAAATGTCCAGCAACTTTGCAGAACGTCTCGACACTGTCGCTGCAAAATACCCCGACAAACCTGCTTTTATCAGCGAAAACGGTGAGATAACCTTTTCCCAACTGCGGGAAAGAACCATGAGCATCGGTTCCCTTTTGCTTGACGTCATCAAGCCCCGCCAACCCGTTGCTGTTCTGATGGAAAGAAATATATGGGCTCCTGCCGCCATTCTCGGCGTTGTCCAGGCCGGCGGTATAGCTGCTCCCCTGGATGCTACTATGCCCGCCGAGCGTATGCTCAAGGTTTTTGAAACTCTGGCTCCTGCCTGCATCATTATTGACCACACCGCAGATAAAACTGTGGAAGGTCTGAAAGATCATGTGGACTGCCCCATATACTATTACGACGATATCTGCAACACCGAAATCAACGAAGCCGGTATTATGGCAATGCGTGATGTTATCGGTCTGACCGACCCTGTGATGCTCTATTATACCAGCGGTTCCACAGGAATCCCCAAGGGCGCTGTTTATACCCACAGATGTATGCTGAACTACGCAGACAGAGCCAGTGACTATACCGACGTTGTCAACGAAGACTGCATCTGCGGCAACCAGGCCCCATTCTTCTATGCCAACTCTCTTAACGACCTGTGGCTGCCTATTGCATGCGGTTACACCGTGCGCATCATTCCCAATCAGATATTCCTGTTCCCCGAAGCCTTTGTAAACTACGTCAACCAGTACGGAATATCCACCATGGTAATGACCCCCATGAACTATATATACATCGCCGACGGCGGTGTTCTGACTCCCGGCTGCATGCCCAATGTCAAGAGCGTTTACATGAGCGGCGAGGTTGTTCCTGTTGACAAAATGAAGCTTTGGGCAGAAGCCTGCAGCAATGCTCAGTGCTGGAACATTTATGGTGCTACCGAATTCCCATATACCGCCCAGTACTGCTTCCACCCCGACGAATGCAAAGACGGTGAACTGGTGCCTGTCGGTTACAATATCCGTGACTCCCGTGTTCTCATTCTGGACGAAAACGGCGATATGGTTGCTCCCGGTGTTGTAGGTGATGTCTACGCCACCTCTCCCTGGCGCAGTGCCGGATATTATCGCAACAAGGAGCTGACTCTTGCTTCCTATATCCGTGACCCCATGGACGAAGGCGTTGACACCATTTTCTTCAAAACCGGCGACCTTGGCTGGATAGATGAAAAAGGCCGTCTGGTTATCCGCGGTCGTAAGGACACCCAGATAAAACACCGCGGTTACCGCATGGATATCGGTGAAGTCAACACCGCACTGGTAGGCATCGAAGGCTGGCAGAACGGCTGCGTAATGTTCAGCGAAGATGAAGACCTTATTTACTGTTTCTGGACGGGCCCGCTGAGCGAAGCCGATGTCAAGTCCGGACTTCAGGCAAAAATCGAAAAGTACATGATGCCCAACGTATATGTCCATCTGGACGAGCTTCCCAGAACCTCCTCCGGCAAAATGGACAGAGTTACACTGAAAGAAAAATACTTCGGACAGGGCATGAAGTAAACCCACCCCTGTCATTGCGAGGCTCCGCAGGAGCCGTGGCAATCCGTTTTCTTTTACGGACCATTACGGATTCTCACGGGTGCTGTCGCACCCTCAGAATGACAGAGGTACGCACTGTCATTTCGATAGCGACGAAGCCGCTGAGAAATCCCCATCTTTTTACGCACTATCCTCGATTGTCATCCTGAGAGAGCTCAAGCGAGTCGAAGGCTCTTAAAGATTCTTCGGTCATTACATTCCCTCAGAATGACAGGAAAAGTATATGCGTAACCGGATGGGGATTTCTCCGATAGGTCAGCTTGCTGACCTGATGTTCGGAATGACAGCAGTTTTATATTCTTCTTTCCAATTCCACGGTTATATGCTATAATTTTACCCAATGAAACAAGCATTTGGAGGCCTATTTATGATCCCTTCTACCCGTATCCCCGGCAACTATCTCGACCTCATGGACGATACCGCCGCAAGACTTCCCGACAAGGCGGCTTTTATAAGCGAATCAAACACCATTACCTTTTCTCAGCTGCGAATGAAGTCCATGAACGTGGGCTCTTTCCTGCTGAATGTCATAAAGCCCCGTCAGCCTGTGGCAGTGCTGATGGCTCGTGACGTCTGGGCTGTAACCGCAATTATCGGCGTTGTTCAGGCAGGTGGTATTTCGGCACCTCTTGACCCCGCTATGCCCGCAGAGCGACTGATGAAGGTCTTTGAGACCCTGAACCCTGCGTGCCTTGTGGTAGACAACAGCGCAAAAAAAGCCGTTGAGGGTCTGAAAGGCAAAATTGATTATCCCATTTATTATTACGACGATATTGCCAACACCGAAATCGACGAAGAGCGTATCTACGCTATCCGTGAAACCATAGGTCTTACCGACCCCATCGTTATATACTACACCAGCGGTTCCACCGGAATGCCCAAGGGTGTTGTCCACACCCACTGGAGCATCATCTCCTACACCGAGCGGGTCATGACCTTTACGAATGTCCAGAATGAGGATACCATTTGCGGTAACCAGGCACCTTTTTTCTATGTCAATGCCATTCATGACCTGTGGCTGCCTATCAACTGCGGCAACACCGTGGTAATTATCCCCAACGAGATATTCCTGTTCCCTGAGGCGTTTTTGAACTACATGAACGAAAAGAAAATAACCGTTATACTTATGACGCCTCTTAACTACATTTACATTGCCGATGCCGGTGTTCTTTCTCCCGGCTGTCTGCCTTATCTGGAAGGCGTGTATCTTATCGGGGAAGTGGTTCCGGCAGACAAGATGAAAGTTTGGGTAGAGGCCTGCAGCAATGCCCGATGCTGGAACTTCTATGGTTCCACCGAGGCTCCTTACATTTCCCTTTATGAGTTCGGTGTTCCCGGCAAAGACGATTTTGGTGCGGGCAAGATAGTACCGTCCGGCGTTCCCCTGCGCACCGTGCGCATCCTTCTTATAGACGAAAACGGCAATGAAGCCGCTCCCGGTGAAACCGGAGATATCTACGTCACCGCCCCCTGGATAAGCTCCGGCTATTACAACAACATTGAGCTGACCCGGGAAAAATTCATTCGTGACCCTCTGGAAGAGGGCTGGACAAGCATTTACTTCAAGTCCGGTGACTGGGGATATTTCAACCAAGACGGAGACCTCATCGTTATCGGCCGCAGAGATACTCAGATCAAGCACCGCGGTTTCCGTATGGACGTAGGCGAAGTCAATACCGCCCTGCTGGGTGTGGACGGCTGGCAAAACGGCTGCGTACTGTTCAGCGAAGCTGAAGATCTGCTGTATTGCTTCTGGGTAGGTCCTTTGACGGAGAAGGAACTCAAACTGGCACTGAGCAAAAAAATTGAAAGATACATGATGCCCAACATATACGTCCATCTGGACGAGCTTCCCAGAACCTCCTCCGGCAAGCTGGACAGAATGTTCCTGAAAGAAAAGTATTTTGGAATGGGCACGAAATAAAAAACAATCTGTCATTTCGAACATCGGCTTAGCCGATGGAGAAATCCCCATCTTGATATGTATTGCGTACCAAGATGGGGATTTCTCTGTTATCTGCGATAACATTCGAAATGACAGCTTTACTTGCACTTATTTATCATTATGTTCCTGCAATGCTCGGGCTGGAGCAGCAGAGGCTTGTAAGACTTGGTAAGCGCAGCAACTTCGGTGTTGAAGGCTTCCTTGTCGTTATTGTAGGAATCCCACAGGAAGCGGGCATGGTCGGTTACGGGGATTATCTCGTCACCACGTTCTATGCCCTCAAGAATCTCACGGGCAGCATCATCGGGAGTGATTGCACCGCCGGGGGTCATACCGCCGAAAATGTTGGTGTCAACGGTGGAGGGGCAGGCAGTGTGGAGCTTTACGCCGCATTCCATCCAGTTCAGTTCTTCACGCAGGCAGGTGGTAAGGCCAAGGACAGCGTATTTGCTGGCATTGTAAATAGGACGCCATGCAAGAGGAGTAAAGGACGCGATGGAGCCAAGGTTCAGGATATGACCGCCGCCATCTCTCACCATGTAGGGCAGGACGGCCTGACAGCCGTGGATAACACCCATTACGTTGATATCGATAACTCTGCGCATTTCGGCTTCTTCCAGCTGAGTGAAAATGCCTGCACAGGCAATGCCTGCGTTGTTGGCAAGGAAACCGATGGGGCCTGTAGCTGCTACCTCTGCAGCCAGTTCCTTAAAGGCAGCATCGTTGGTAACGTCCAGCACACGGTACTGAACTTTTCCGGGATACTGCTGGGAAACTTCATCAGCTTTTGCTTTGAGGTTTTCTTCATTGACGTCTGCCATCCAAACGGTGGCTCCCTGAGCCAGCAGCTTTTTTGTCAGGCCAAAACCAATACCGCTGGCGGCACCGGTAACGATACAGTTTTTGCTGTTAAACATATCCAATCCCTCTCTGGTAAAAATGTAATATCCGACCTCGTCGGAAAACTCTTTCATTTCTGTGCAACAATCATTATATCCCTTTGTGAAGATTTCGTCAACCTGATTTCACAAACTCCTGTTGTCATTCTGAGGGTGCGTCAGCACCCGTGAGAATCCGTTCTTTTATACATTACGGATTGCCACGGACGGCAAAGCCGTCCTTGCAATGACAGTTGCCCACAAAATGGAATATTTGCCTTTTATGGGTGGATATATTATAATGTATAATACACTTCTCGGAGGAAACCCGATGTTTGACGATATCTTCTATTTCATATGCGCAGCAGTTATAATCATACTGCTGCTTAAAATAATCTCCCTGCCGGTAAAGCTCATATTCAAGCTGCTTATCAACACCGCCTGCGGTATTGTAATACTGTTCGTCATCGACGTTCTGTCCGTTTACACAGGTATCTGGATAGAACCGACTCTTCCGGCTGCCGCCATAACGGGCATACTCGGTCTGCCGGGAGTTGCACTGCTGCTGATCGGACAGTGGGTATTATAATGTCATTTCGAACATCGCCGCAGGCGATGGATAAATCCCCAGCTTGATGTGATTTGCGTAACAAGATGGGGATTTCTCCGTCAGCATGGCTGCCGTTCGGAATGACAGCGTTACTCGATTCCCCAATACGGCAGCGGGAATCTCTGCATGGAGCCAAACACTTTGGTTTTCAAATCAGGATACTTTTTAGACAGTTCCACGATAAGCTCCTTGACCTCTTCACGCTGGGTATGCTTGTCTGCGGGGCAGGTATTGTGTACCACAGGCAGGTTCTTTTCAGCATAAGAAGCTATCTTTTTCTCCCCTACATACAGCAAAGGACGAATCTGCGTAATGCCGCTGCGGTCAAGCTCAGTAACAGGCTGGAAACAGGATATCCGCCCCTCATAAAACAGCGACATCAAGAAAGTCTCCACCGCATCATCGAAATGATGCCCCAGAGCCACCTTGTTGCACCCGTTGGCAACGGCTGCTTTGTTCAGCGCACCACGGCGCATCTTTGCACACATGGAACAGGGGTTTTTCTCTTTCCGATGGTCAAAGACTATCTGCTTTATCTGTGTTTCAACCAGAGTAAAGGGTATGTCGGCATCACGGCAGAATTTTTCCACCGGGGTGAAATCCATACCGTCAAATCCCAGATCCAGCGTAATTGCTTCCAAATGGTATTTTTTCGGGAAATATTCCCGCATTCGGGCCATTGCGTCCAAAAGCGCCAGAGAATCCTTGCCTCCGGACACGCCAACGGCGATTCGGTCACCCTCATTTATCATGTTATAATCCTCGGCACAGCGGCGAACAAGGCCCATAATGTGCTGCATATTCGGAAAACCTCCGCATAAAAAGTAAATTGCGTTTTGAGAAAACGGGAGCATTTGAGAGCATTTGAGAGCATTTTGAAGCTTGTTGGGTGGCAGATAAATTTTTGGCGAATTTGGTGTTGACACCCGCAAACTCATATGGTATAACTTTAAGGCACCCTCGGAATTACATTGTATGCGAGGGCGCCTTATTTGTCAAAAATTTTTTATATACATCACAATGGAGGAACTGAAATGTCCACTACTCTGGCAAAAAAAGAGACTGTGGTCCGCAAGTGGTATATCATCGACGCAGCGGGCAAGCCTCTCGGCAAGACTGCCGTTACTGCCGCTAACCTGCTTCGCGGCAAGCACAAGGTCGACTTCACCCCCAACGTTGACTGCGGTGATTTCGTAATCATCACCAACGCCGACAAGGCTATCCTTACCGGCAACAAGCTCAACGCCAAGACTTATTATCATCACTCCGGCTGGATCGGCGGCATGAAGAAAGTCAGCTACAAGAAGCTCATGGCCGAACGTCCCGAATTCGCAATGCAGCTGGCCGTTAAGGGTATGCTGCCCAAGAACACCATCGGATCCAAGGCCCTCACCCGTCTGAAGGTCTATTCCGGCGACAGCCACAAGCACGCTGCCCAGAAGCCCGAGCTCTGGGTCGAAGCCTAATCGGGAGGTACCAGAACTATGTATGAAAGCAAAAAGCCCTATAAGTACGGCACCGGCAGAAGAAAGTCTTCTGTAGCCCGTGTCCACCTGTACGAAGGCGGCACCGGCACCATCACCATCAACGGCCGTGATATCGACGATTACTTCGGCCTCGATACCCTTAAGCTCATCGTTCGTCAGCCCCTGGTCGCCACCGACACCGTCGGCAAGGTCGACATCAAGGCTACCGTTACCGGTGGCGGCGTCACCGGTCAGGCCGGCGCTATCCGTCACGGTATCGCCCGCGCTCTGCTGCAGCTGAACAGCGAAGAATATCGTCCCACTCTCAAGGCCGCAGGTTATCTGACCCGCGATCCCAGAATGAAGGAACGTAAAAAGTACGGTCTGAAGGCAGCCCGTCGTGCTCCTCAGTTCAGCAAGCGCTAAACTGTACTTTTTATACCGCAAAAGCACTCAAAACCCCGG
>SVKU01000032.1 GCA_015068245.1 Oscillospiraceae bacterium | reverse complement strand
AATTTGTCGGTGATTACCAAGTCGTGTCTGCTACAACAGGTGTACCTGTTTCAGAACAGGCAAGTGTTATAGATGTCATTGATTCTTCTAAAACTCTTGAAGGATGGGATATATGGAGTGCCGGTTGGAGTGGTTATCACAGCGGAACTGTTTGGAACGAAAGAATTTCAGAAGAAAGTGCTGACTATACACTCTCATCTAAGTATTTTGTGACATCAGACGATCCGCAATACTACCTTGTTCCCGTTTATGGTGCTGCACCTCCACACAAACATCCAATCTGCGGTGCGGAGCATACTGACATCGGCGACCATACAGGCACATGTGAGAATGTTGATTGGACGGCATGGGACGGCACAACAGCCTTCCCCGGCGGCAATGTGTATTTGTCAGCCGACGTGACGCTTAAAAAAACCCTTAAAATTTCATCAGGAACGGTCAATCTCTGTCTGAACGGCAAAGTGCTGCGCATCAGTGAAAGCGCGAGTGCAGGGGCAGTGATTGAAGTTAGTAAGGGTGCAGAGCTTAACCTTTGCGACTGCCAGACCACAGAGCATAAATTCAGCCCTGACGGAAGCGGACTTTGGGTGCTTGACGAAGACGGTACAAAGATTGTCAGCGGCGGAGTAATCACCGGCGGCAATACGACTGTTGGTTCTGCAATCTGCAGCGATGGTACGCTTCGCATCTACGGCGGCAACATTGTAGGCAATCACGGCAGTTCTCGCGCAGTTGTGCACAGCACTGGTGCAGAGTTTTCTATGTACGGCGGCAGCATTTGCGGCAACACCGGTGATGAAGGGAATGACGGTGTTGGATTATGTTTGTGGAACAGCACCGGCAAACATCAAATTCGTGGCGGTAAAATATACGAAAATACCGCTGAAGCAGATGATTCCCCGGGAGGTGTAGGCGTTTATGTTTCTCTCGGTAGCCTCACTATATCCGGCGCTGTCGAAATATACGATAATAAACGATGTACAGAAAACGACAACATCTATGTGGCATGGAACCGCAGTAGCCTGAATGAATACAGCCTTATAATCGACGGTGAGCTAACCAACGCCACTCCCATCGGTGTGTGGGCGAGATATGAGGATATAATCATAAAAGCAGACGGAACGAATGTCACTGACCTGACCGAGTATATGGATAATTTTACTCCCGATAATACCGGCAGAGTGCTTCAACTGTCCGTTGATAAAAAGAATATTAAATTGCTTTCGCCCCATAGTCATGCAATTTGCGGTGCGGAAACTTGCACCGCAGACCACAACCTTGACGGCACGGCAGAAAATCATCAATCTGTTACCTGGACTGCATGGGACGGTACCGATATGGATGAGAGTGAAGCCGGTATCCAGCTCACAGCGGGCAGCTACTACCTAAACACAGATGTTGTCCTCACCGCAACGGCAAACATCACTGGTGAACTCAACCTCTGCTTGAACGGACACAGCATCACGAAGAATACGACTGGTACGGTCATCACGGTCGAAAACGGCGCAACGCTGAATATCTGCGACTGCAAAGGCAGCGGCAGCATCAGCGCCACCGTCACCAACGCCGACATCACTGGCATCGACAACAGCGGCAATGTCAATATCTACGGCGGCACTGTCAAGGCTGCCAAATCCGGCAACCAAGGCACCTGTATCGGCATCAGAAACAGCGGCAGCGTCACCGTCTCCGGCGGCGAGATCAATAGCACCGGACACGGAATCTCCAACTTCAACAACGGCACACTTACCGTTTCCGGCGGTACCGTTAAGGGGACGAGCACCGGTATCAGCACCAACAGCGACATTACGATAAGCGGCAGCCCCAATATCACCGGCGGCTGTGATATCATGCTTTACGGAAACAGCAAGATCATCTTCGGCGGTGCGCTCGGTGCGCTCACAGACACCATCAGCGTAAAAATGAAAAACCCAGGCACCTTCACCAGCGGCTGGACAACCAAGATGGGCGATGCAGCTAATTACAGTAGCTATTTCACCTCCGCAGACAGCAGCTATACCGTTCAGAAAGAAAACGGCGAACTGAAACTAGGTAAAAAAACCTACGAGGTTTCCGTTTCCGCCAATCCCACAGAGGGCGGAACGGTCAGCGGCAGCGGTACTTATGTAGAGGGCACTTCCGTCACCGTAACGGCAACTCCTGCTACCGGCTATAAATTCGTCAACTGGACGGAGAACGGCAGCGAGGTCAGCGATAATGCGTCCTATACTTTCACTGCATCGGGAAATCGCAGTCTTGTTGCTAACTTTACCAAGCTGACATATACTGTAACCTACACGGATAACGTGGATGGTGAAGAGATTTTTGCCAATGTTGTCAAATCGGCTAGTCACGGCGAATTTGCACCTGAATTCGGCAGCTATGATCCTGCCAGAACCGGCTATAACTTTGATGGTTGGTATAAGGAGCAGGCTTGTGAGAACGCATGGAATTTTGCTACCGACACTGTGACCGACAACATCACCCTCTACGCCAAGTGGACAGTAAAGGAAAGCGTCAGCATAAGCGAGGATGTCCAGACCTATACATGGGACGGTGTTGCAAAATCTTTTGAGATCGAAGATACAACACTGTCAGACTTTACCGTTGAATATTATGTCAGTGATGTATGGATGACCATCGCGCCCTCTGCCGTTGGTACATACGATGTAAAAGTCACAAGGGCAGAGGATGATACCTATAAGGCTTATGAAAAGACTATCACAGGCGGTCTTGTGATAAACGCTGCAACGCCTGATGCAGTTCCACCCGCAGCGAACACACTGACCTACAACGGCATCGCACAGGAACTCATCACCGCAGGCTCCGCCACCGGCGGCACGATGCAGTACGCACTTGGAGAAAACGAAAACGCTGAACCAACAACCGGATGGAACACCACAATTCCCACCGCTTCCGATGCCGGAACTTACTACGTCTGGTACAAGGTCGTGGGCGACAGCAGCCATAACGACACTGACCCTCAGTGCATTTCCGTAACTATTGATAAGGCAGAGGTGGAAATACCTGAAATCGCCGACAAAGTATTCACAGGTGAGACATTGAAAGCAGACATTAACGAAACCGACTATTATTCAGTTAAAAACGATGGCGGAATCAATGTTGGTGAATATGATGTTGTTCTGACCCTGAAAGACAGCCAAAATTATAAGTGGGAAAAAGGCGACAGCGAACCCCTGACACTTAAATTCAACATCACTGCAGCTGCGATTGAAGATGTTACTCATCCAACGCCCGGGGATGATCTGTTTTTTACCAATGAACCACAAGAACTGATAACTGCGGGGAGCAGTGACGACGGCACGATGCAGTACGCACTTGGAGAAAACGAAAACGATGCACCAACAACCGGATGGAGCACCACAATTCCCACCGCTTCCGATGCCGGAACCTACTACGTCTGGTACAAGGTGGATGGCGGCGACAATTATAATGATAGTGATCCGGTGTGCATCACTGTGACTATTGCTCCCGGTTATTACGCAACAGTGACCGGCGGCAGCGGAGACGGCTGGTATCCCGAAGGCGCATTGGTTGAGATTGAAGCCGAAGACATTGACGACTACAACTTTGACAAGTGGGAAGTGGTCAGCGGCGAGATCGTATTTGATGATGAAACCGCAGCAGAAACCAGTTTTGTAATGCCCGATACGGATGTAGAGGTCAAGGCTGTTCAGCATAAAGACCTGACAGAAGAGTTCATTACCCTTGTACTGATAGCAGATATGCTTGAAGAGGATAAACCTGTAAAGATGCCCGAAAAGCCAGATACCTTTGGTGAAGCCGTTGATACCTACAGCATCTACATGGCTGACAGGGGCTTTACAGATGTAACTAGATCTGACTGGTTCTATGGTGACGTTACTGCCCTTGCCAATAAGGGCGTAGTGGGCGGATACCCAGATGGCAGCTTCATGCCTTATGGCGAGGTGACCTGGGGAGAAGCTCTGAAGATGGTTATGAAGGCTGTGGGATATGGCGATATCGCTCCCACCGGCGACCATTGGGCAAGTGGGTATCTGGAAACCGCACTGGCTGACCTGCTTATCTCCGGTGAGGTTGAACTCGATGCAGTTGTAGCCCGTGAAGATGTTGCAAATCTGACAGCACAGGCTCTCAAACTGGCACCTGCAGGAATAGAATATCCCTTTGATGACTATGCTCCCGAAGCAGCAGTTGCACTTTACGCAGCTGGCATCATCAAGGGCAGCGCAGACGATGGACAGCTGCTGTTCCGTGCAGAAAGCACCATCACCAGAGCAGAAATGTCCGCCATCGTATGGCGTGTCTACTGCGCAAGATAACATAGCAAAAAGAGTCGATAAAAACATTGCGTTTTTATCGACTCTTTGTTGCAATTAATAATTAACAGCGTGCAATGTGACGCACAGCGCATTGTAGGGCGGGGGCTTGCTCCCGCCGCGACGCACTGCACTGCCCAATGGTACCGTAGGGGCACGGCGTGCCGTGTCCGCCAATTACGCTGTCATTCTGAGGGTGCGAAAGCACCCGTGAGAATCCGTAATCCTTTTAAGAAAACGGATTGCCACGTCGCTTTGCTCCTCGCAATGACATTGACGGTACTTTTATGACAGCCCGCTAACGGACTTTATCTGAAAATTTCCATATTTTCGTCAAAGGTCTCGATACGCAATGCGGAAGCAAAATCCGGAGCGTATTCGGGAGCCTTTTGCTTTATGGCAGACACGATATTGTCTGGTGAAACGGCAGGGTTCTGAGCAGACAGCACACAGCTGACAGTAACAAAACCGCTGTGCTCCTCAAAGGAAATGCGCTTGATGCCTTCTTTGATATCGGACATGCCCATACCTTTTTTTGTTTTCTTTTCGATAACCAGTTCATTGGCTGCAAACAGCTCGTCCAGAGCAGCGGAAGTACCGGCAGGCACACCGTTGTCGTATTCCATGGTTATCTCGCATTTGACGTATTTCAGCTTGCCGACTTTCTGACCGCCGTTGTAGGCAGAGGTAACGGTTATACCCTCGGGCAGAGCCTTGTTCATCAGTTCGGGCAGCTGTTCCAGAGGAATGTCGTCCCTCAGACCGAAATCCAGAATTTCGCAATGGCTGGAAACGCCGACGGAAAGGGGAAGGGCAACGGAAACGTAAGCATGGGGATTGTAGCCCTCGGTGTGTTTGACTTTGATGCCGGCACGCATAAAAGCTCGCTGAAAGGTTCGCATCAGGTCAAGATGAGAAATGTAAATGGCTCTGCCGGTTTTGGAAAATCTGAGTCTTTGTTCAATCATCGCAGTTCTTCTCCTTCAGCAGACAGTTTGCACCGCAGCCCATGCACTGAACACGGCAGTCGGGAGTGATAACAGACTTGTAAGCCTGTTCACGTTCGGACCACATATAATCGGTGTCAACTCCTACGCTGACCATGCTCCAGGGTAGTATCTCGTCACGGCTGCGCTCACGCAGAGCGTAGAAATCCGGGTCGATGCCGCACTTTTCAAAAGCACCAAGCCAACGCTCAAGAGAGAAACAGTCGCCCCATCCGTCCATTTTTGCGCCGTCACGCCATGCCTGTTCAATAACAGCACCTAGACGGCGGTCACCTCTGGCAAATACGGCTTCGAGATAAGATGTGTCGGGGTCATGCCAGTTATAGTTGATGGCTTTTGCCTTCATGGCATCTTTCAGCAGCTGCTGTTTGCGTTTGAATTCGTCCATAGTGTTCTGAGCTTCCCACTGGAAAGGAGTGTGGGGCTTGGGAACGAAACAGGAGGTGCTCACAGTGATGGTAACACCACGATTTTTGACGGAAGCGGTGCGCTTCCAGGTGGCCAGTACCTTGTAAGCAAGGTCGGCAATGCCCAGAACGTCCTCATCGGTCTCGGTGGGCAGACCAATCATAAAATACAGCTTAACACCGTTCCAACCGCCTGAAAAAGCGGTGGCGCAGGAGGTCAGCAGATCTTCCTCGGTGACGTTTTTGTTAATGGCGTCACGCAGCCGCTGAGTGCCTGCTTCGGGAGCAAAGGTGAGTCCGCTCTTTCTGACTTTCTGCAGACGCTTCATCAGCTCCATGGAGAAGTTGTCGGCTCTCAGAGAGGGCAGGGACAGGCTGGTGCTTCTGGGGATGCAGAAATCCAGCAGATCGTCGCACAGCGGTTCAAGGTGGCGATAGTCACTGGTGGACAGGGAAGACAGGGTTATCTCCTGATAGCCGGAATCACTGAGGGCTTCTGTAGCCTGTTTGACCAGTACATCTTTCGACTTTGAACGTACAGGGCGATAGGCATAGCCTGCCTGGCAGAAGCGGCAGCCACGGATGCATCCTCGGAAAACTTCCAAAGTGGTGCGGTCGTGGACGATCTCGGTGGACGGCACAATGGTTTTGGTGGGGAAATACGCCTTGTCCATATCCTCGATGATGCGCTTGACACAGGGCATCTTGGCGGTTTCCCTGGGAGTGATAGCCTTGATGGTGCCGTCGTCATTATAGCTGACGTCGTAAAGGGAGGGGACATATACGCCCTCAATTTTGGCAGCCTCGATCAGGAACTGTTCTTTGCTCAAGCCAGCTTTTTTAGCCTCGGCATACAGCTGACATACTTCAACGTCCAACTCCTCGCCTTCGCCGAGGAACACAAGGTCGATGAAATCAGCCAGAGGTTCTGCGTTGTAAGTACAGGTACCGCCTGCCATGACCATGTTTTTAAGCCCGTGACGGTCAGATGCATGGAGCGGGATGCCGGCAAGGTCAAGCATGTTCAGAATGTTGGTGTAGGCCATCTCGTAGCCGATAGAAAAGGCGATGATATCGAAATCTTTAACGGGATCGCCGCTTTCGAGGGCGTACAGGGGAATATCGTTGTCCCGCATCTGCTGCTCCATATCGATCCACGGAGCAAAAACACGCTCACACCATACGTTGGGCAGCTCGTTCAGCAGTCCGTAAAGTATGCGCATACCAAGGTTGGACATGCCTATCTCATAGGTGTCCGGGAAACAGAAAGCGAAACGAACGTCAACTTCGTCTTTGTTTTTAACTATCTGGTTATACTCGCCGCCGGTGTACCGTGCAGGCTTCTGAACCAGTGGAAGTATTCTCTTCAGTTTGTCAGTCATGTTGTCCTCCAAACATTAATATCCTTATCATTTTAACGTATTGGGAACGGTTTTACAACCCAAATGTTTGATAAGAAGAGTCAACGAAAGGACAAATAGACCGTATCCGCAGTCAAAGAGAAAACAAAAAGCCAGACCTAAAGCGCACAACCCCGCAGATGTTGCCAGAGAAACGGCAAAAGCGGTGTTTTCGCTGTCCTTGCAAACCGCATCCAGCCCCAATCTGAGAAGTCTGCCGCCATCGAGGAAAACCATGGGCAGCAGGTTGTATACACCCAGAATAAGGCTTATGCCGCCAAGCACCAAAAGATTCTCACCGGGGCAGGGAAGCAACATTATCATAAAGAACAGCAGCAGATTGGCAGCAGGACCTGCCAGCACACAAATCGCCTCATGTTTAGGTTCCATATATCCGGTGGATATTTCAGCACATAGAAAGTCAATAGTCAAAGTAGTACCCGCAAGATAATTGCGGCCGCAGAGTTTTGCGGTAAAAAGATGCGCCAGTTCGTGAACTGACGCAGCAATAAGGAACATAGGAAAAACGTTTTCACTGTCCAGCCACCAGGCAGCAGCCATGGCAAGCAGGGCAGCTGGAGTGATCGTAACCGGTCCCAGCTTCATCTGCTTTGGGTGATTGCAGAAAAAGCTTCTGCCACAGTCTCAGCACCGCCCAGTTCAGCAAAGGCTTCACGGTAACTGCCGTCCCCAAGTACGGCACGGCTAACGGTTTCGGCAGCATCAGGGAAAGCAGTTTTGAGAAAATATGCAGCGCAGAAAAGTACAGCGCAGATTATGAGCTTGGCCAAAAGCTCGGTCATAGCGGAGTTATCCTCCGTTGTACGCCTGCGATAGCTTCGGCTATAGTTGTTCACAGCATCAGCCCCTTTTGATACAAGCCTATGATGGGGAGCGAACAACTATGACTTATGATTAATGAAAAAAATCCCAAGGACAATTATCCTTGGGATTTTGGTCGGAGTAGCGGGATTTGAACCCGCGGCCTCTTGGTCCCGAACCAAGCGCGATACCAAGCTTCGCCATACCCCGATATTCTTAGCCTATCTATTATAGTTAGCCTTTTCCTCTTTGTCAAGTCTGCAAACGCATAAGGTTTGATAGAGATTTCTCCTGGGGGAGTATCCAATAGAGGGGGCTCGCAAGCCCCCTCTTTGGTCGTTTTAGGGATAGGGATTTTCAAGGGAAAGGGGAATCGAAACCCCTTTCCCTTGAATGTTCTTTGGTTACTTTCTCACATGAGAAAGTAACACGCCATAGGCATGGCAGGTTGTATTCAATAGTTTAAGCGATTCTTCTAGCTACAAATGTCACAACATCACTTTCTAATTCTGCCATACCATTTTCTCTCGGAACGTCATATTTCTGGCGTACAACAGTGTCTTTTATTGTTTCCCATTTTCCAAAGAATTGTTCAAAAAATCCCCGACATTCTGTGGTTTCAAGTTCAACTTCAAACTGCGCTGGAAGTTCGATACCGGTTTCTTTGTCGTGCTCTTTTACGCTGGTGTTCATTATCAGACAGACTATTCCATCTGGTTTAATGCCTTTGTGTATCTGTTCGAGCTTTCTGACAAAGGCTTGTTTTGAATCAACATGCTCAAGTGCAGAAATGGACATTATCAAGTCATATCTGTTTGCATCAATTATGTAGTCGTCGATGCTGGATACTATACCGATAATGGATTTTTCAACACCATATTTTTTGGCGTTTTCGTTCAACTTAACTATTGCAATTTCTAATAGGTCTACGGAGTCTATGTGGCAAGGTACGGTAGATAGAGCCTGTGCTACTGGGATACTGTTTCGTCCAATACCGCACCCCAAGTCCAACGCTCGGAAATTGTCGTATCCGTTGAAAAAAGGTAGCAGTTCCATAACTGTTTTGACAGGCTTGGCTAACCAACTGCCTTCCTTAAAAAGCTCGTGCGTTGAATAGGTTTCAATATGTGATAGTGCTTCGGCTTTTCTTATTTCAGAAATCTTATCCATTTGCTTCCATCACCCTGGCCACGTCTTTCAAATACTCCGTAATCTTCAGCTTCTGTGGGCAGCTATTTTCACACTTCCTGCAACCGATGCATTCGGACGCTTTTGAGTAAGTCTTTATCAACGTATCATAGATGGGCAGTATCTTCCAGTCATCGTCGGCTTTTACGGAAAGCTCGTTATACAACCCAAAATATTTTGGAATGGGTATCCCTTTGGGACAGCCTGCCAGACAGTATCCGCATGCTGTGCAGGGGATAGCGGTGTTGGTTCGGATAATACCCGCGCACTTTTCCAGAAGCTTCCGCTCGTCTCTTGTCAGCGGTTCCATATCCCTCATATTGTCCTCCACCTGTTCCATGGCGTTCATGCCACTGAGAACCACGGAAACCTGCTCCAAATCGGCGGCAAACCGAACTGCCCACGATGCGGCACTGTCGGCAGGACGGACACTGCGCATCAGAGCCTCAGCCTCCGAAGGGACAGCGGCAATACTGCCACCCTTGACTGGTTCCATGACCACAACTTCCTTGCCGTGGTGAACAGCCACCTCATAGCACTCCCTGGCTTTGATGGAAGGACTTTCCCAGTCCAGATAGTTTATCTGCAGCTGAACTATGTCCACCTCGGGATGCTCGGTCAGAATTTGATCAAGAAGCTGGGGACTGTCGTGATAAGAGAAACCGATTTTCCCGGCTTTTCCTTCTGCCTTTAATCGGCTGATAAAACCAAACTCATCAAATGCTACAGCCTTTGCATAGTTTTCTTCGTTGAGCCAGTGGAGCAGATATACATCGAAATAATCCACACCGCAGCGCATGAGCTGAAGCATGAAATACGTTTTGCATTCCTCGGCGGAGTTTATCAGAAATCCCGGCAGCTTATCCGCAAGGATAAAGCTTTCACGAGGATGCCGCTGAACAAGTGATTTTCGAATGGCAACCTCACTTTGACCGTTAAGGTAATTGAATGCGGTGTCGAAATATCTGCCGCCCATTTCCAAAAAACGGTCAACCATTGGGTTAAGTACGCTGTAATCAATATTCCCGTTTTCCATCACTGGCAGACGAAGAAATCCAAAACCAGTCTTGTTCATGGCGTGTTACCTCACTTGCGTTTTTTAGTATTTTACTATACCACGGCCATGAAAACAAGACGGCGATCAGCGGTTCAAAAGGTAGATTCCAAAGTTCAGATATCCTGCAAAGGTTACCCACAAAAGATAGGGGACTATCAGGTCTCCTGCCGGTTCCTTTATGCGATAAAACCTTACCATTGTCACTATGATGAGCAGCCACAAAAGAATCAACCAGAAGAATGCAAAGAGATACATCGAAAATCTGAAAAAGATTATGGACCAGAAAAAGTTTACGGCAAGCTGGATACCATAAACAGCCAATGCTTTTTTGGTTTTGTCTGTTGATGCTCCTGAGGTGAGAACAAGATAGCTGGCAATTCCCATGAGAGTGTAAAGAATAGTCCAAACAACGGGGAACAGCCATGCAGGTGGAGACAGTGGCGGTTGATTAACGGTAGCAAACTCAGCCATTCCATCGCCGGACAGCAATGCCGAAAGTGCGCCCACAGCTAAAGGAATGGCAATGCATATCAGTAGTTGTTTCCATTTGATATTCAATCATAACACCTCCATACGAACAGGCTATGATGTGATACGCCGTTTTATGAGCTTGTTCATGGTGTCAAAACAGACATATTTGATACACAAGTAAATAAATCGATATACCACATCTATTTACGGATGTGGTATCATTGTTTTAAGAAAGAAATATTGTTAGGAGAATCATAATGAATCCTTATTATCCCAATTTGCTCAGCCCTTTGAAGGTCGGAACCGTAACCTTGAAAAACCGTATTGCGCTTGCGCCCATGAACCTGCGAGAGCTGAATCATACCGGCGGCCTGACCGATCGTGACATCGCTTTCTGTGAACGGTTTGCAAAAGGCGGAGTTGGTCTTATCACCATAGGCGAATCCTGCGTCGGTCGTGAGACAGGTTCCTCCGAATCCTTCATGCTGCGTATCAACAATCCCGGTGCATTCAACAGCCTTTGTGACGTGGCAGACGCAGTCCACCGCTGGGGCGGTAAGGTATCCATCGAGATGTCTCATGCAGGTGCCTTGTGTATTCCCGAAAACAACTTCGGTCATCTGCCCATGGGCCCAATTTCGTATGTGAAACCCACCGGAGTTCAGGTCGTTGAAATGACCGAGGAGCAGATGGAGCAGGTTGCCGAAGAATTTGGCGATGCTGCACTGACTTTGAAAAACGCAGGCTTTGATATGTGTATGTTCCACGCCGGTCACGGCTGGCTCATCCACCAGTTCCTGTCCCCCAGAACCAACAAACGTACCGACAAATATGGCGGCAGTGTTGAAAACCGTGTCCGCTTCCCCATGATGTGCCTTGACAATATCCGCAAAAAGGTAGGCAAAAACTTCCCGGTGGATATGCGAATCACCGGCGATGAAATAATCCCCGAAGGCTACCATATCAATGACGCCAAAGAGTTTATCCGCTATCTGGCACCCTATGTAGACATGATCCAGTGCTCCACCGGCGGTATCTTCCATCCCGATGCAACTGCAAGAATGTCTCCCGTGGTGTTCTACGAAAAGGGCTGCAACGTGGACTTTGCCACCCAGATAAAGGAAGTTGTGGATATCCCTGTTTCCACCGTTGGCGGCATCAACGAGCCTGACCAGATGGAAAGCATCATCAAAGACGGCAGAGCCGATCTTATCGTCATGGGACGTGGACTTATCTGCGAACCCGATATGCCCAACAAACTGGCTCAGAACAAGCTGGACGAGATCAACCGCTGCCTGCGCTGCAACGAGTGCCACAACCGCCTGTTTGCTCAGGGTTGGTTTACCTGCACGCTTAACCCCACCGTAGGCCACGAGATAGACAACCTGCATAAGTTCAATAAGCCCGTACAGCCCAAGAATGTTGTTGTGGTTGGCGGCGGCCCCGGCGGCATGATGGCAGCCTATACCGCGTGGAAGCAGGGACACAAGGTAACACTTATCGAGAAAAAAGAATCTCTCGGCGGTACCATCAGCTTCTCCGACCATGTGGACTTCAAGGTGGACATGGCATACTGGTGGCACCAGATGGAACGCAAGATTGCCAAAACAGATATCAAACTCATGCTTGGTATCGAAGCCGACAGCAAGCTGATAGACAGCATTGCTCCCGATGTACTTATCATCGCTGTGGGTGCCGACCCTGTAACACCGCCCATTCCCGGTATAGACAATCCCAAAGTGGTGCTTGGTGCAAAAATGTACGACGAAGCCCATGACTTCGGTAAGAAGATAGTTGTCATCGGCGGCGGCATGGTAGGCTGCGAATCCGCAGTCGAACTGAAAGACCGTGGCTGTGATGTCACCGTAGTCGAGATGCTGCCTGTTGTTGCCAACGGCAGCGGTGTATCTCAGTCCAACTCTATTCGTGTTGGCCTTATCGGCGTAAAAACCATGGTCAATACAAGCTGCGTCCGTGTCACCGACGAAGGAGTCTGGGTAAAACCTGCCAACGGTGAAGAACAGCTGCTGGAAGCCGATAACATTATCCTTTCCGCTGGTATGCGGGCAAAATCTTCCGTTGTGGAAGAACTGCAGAAGGCAACAGTTCCCGAGATCTATACCATTGGCGACTGTGTAACAGCCAGAAAAATGGGCAACGCCATCAAGGAAGGCTACTACACTGCCATGAACCTGTAATCTTGCAATTGTTTAAAGAGCGCACATGAGTGCGCTCTTTTTCAACTTGTCAAAAAAGCAAAAACTGTCATTGCGAGCCATCGAAGATGGCGTGGCAATCCGTTCACACTTTTACCTTTTCTGCAGGAGAGTACGGATTCGCATGTCAACGCTTTGAGTTGACATATCGCAAAAACTACTATGTGGTTTTTGCTCGGAATGACACGGTGGGGGTTCTTTGACAGTCTCCTGAAGAGCGCACATGAGGGTAGTTTCCAATGCGACAGTATAAGAACATTACTGACATAGGGTGGCTGCCGTACAGGAGTGCGACAAGAAAAATTGGCGATACTTGGTTTTCACAAACGGGTATCGCCTTTTCGTATATCTTTTGTGGTTTTTTTGAAATATTCGAGATTTCGTGATATAATAGTTGATAATGTCAGGAGGTAGATTACCATGACTGTGACCTACAAAAAGTTATTTCACTTGCTAATCGACAAAGGTATGACTAACGCCGAGCTGATGGAAAAGGCCGGCTTTAGTGACAGTATCATTACCCGAATCAAGCGTGATAATTACATTTCTCTCGATACCATTGAGAAGATTTGCAAAACTCTCCACTGTGGAGTTGATGACATTTTGGAGTTTACATCAGATGAAAGGGAGTAATGCTACAATAATTTAGGGAGGTGAATATTGTGAATTTTAAGGAATTACCTAATATTGTAGTTCAGACTATCGATGAAATAGGCAAGCAAGGATTGATTGTTGATAAGACCAATCAATATGCTGCAGCAGGCTATATTGTTTTTGATTTACTTGTATCACAAACAGTATTCCTGCAAATCACGCAAGATGATAACGCTTTTAAGCAGGTCAAAAAAGCTGTTCTCACGGAAGAAACTGATTTACTCAAAAAGTTGATAGGCAATATCTATGTTGATCGAACAATTTGGGATTTAGACAAGTATAATCTTGCAGAAAAAGTTCAGATTTCATACCAAATTCTCGGTTATGAGTATTTACACGGGCATTTTGATAAATTGTATGGGGCATGTGTCAATGCGCTTTTGCCCATTTTTGAAAAAGCCCGTTCTAATATTGGTAATGTGAAGCCGAGAGCGTTTGAAATTGGTAATGACGACTATGATGGACAAGACCAAGAATTACTCAGCTTAAGTAAAGGCTTGAATATTACATACTCGTTATTGTTTTTCAGCCTCCGCTCAAGAAGTCAGCTTGGTGCTCAGGTATGGCAACAAGCAGGTGTTCCGTTGCCCAGCTTCCTTAATCCCGATAAACTCTCTAAGCAAAAGAGACTTATGTTCAATATAGGTCAAACAGTTGTGCTTTTGACTGCGTACGAATTTTGCTATGTTTCTGGACTCCTTGATTCTATCGATATTACAGGGCTTTGCATGTCAAATGCATCTATTAACCGCAACGATCTTTTGACACAGTTTCATAAGGTTTTTCAAACCAGAGAATTAGCAACCAAGCTGTTTGATGCGTTAGCTTTAAGCAAGCCAGGAAAACTTTCTGATAACGACAAACGTCAGGTATTCCAAAATGTTGCATTCAGTTTCTATGCATCAAATTTTAATCCTGGAAAAGCATTTGCAGATGTTTTCGGCGAGCACATTGCGGTATTCTATGCCAATGGATTTGAAGGTACTGTTGATCATAGGTATGCAGTTCTCTCTTTTTTGGGAAAACTAGGCATCGTTGCAGATTTTCAAGGTGATCAGAAGGACACCGCATATAGTGCAAGTCTGACGATTGATAAAAAGTTCCGCTTCTACAGCTCCGGACAATTCAAAGATGACGTCAAAAAGGAACTATGGAAGAAGGCGTTTGACAATACGATTGGTTCAGTTGAAAAGTTCTTTTGCGGACAACAGACCAAGTGTCCGCAAGCGTTGTTGCATCTGCTTGTTTCAAGAATAAGTAATCTCTCTATGGGAATGTTGATGAGTATCGACAAGAATATGTGGTTGCTGAATGCCAATAGTATGTCTAAAATTGGAGTTGACGATTACTGTAAAATTCTACGTGTATCAAAAAACGCCATTGATAACGCAGCGATATGGGATCGTCTTATGAATGCTCTTGTTGTACGAAACAGCAAATACATTGTGTGCATTAAATCAAGCGCATACAAGTTTTCTGATCTATTGGCTGTATTTGATGGGCGCAGTAAGATTGAAAAACTACAGCCGATTCAAATTACCCGTACCAATTGCATGGCCGTTTATCAGAGAATTGTTAATCCTACAGAAGCTATTCAAAAGAAAATTGTGGATATAGATTACAGAGTGGTAAGGTATATTGAGCCATTATCTTTTGAAGTGGCAAAGTATGCTATCGACAATTGCTTAGATGCTTTTAACCAAATTGCTTTTCCCAGCCAAGAAATCGAGGAGTATTATCAGAGGCTTTTGGCTGCTATCGAAGAGGAAGAGAAGAACTCGGGTGCTTTGACCAGTTTTGATAGTAAAGCCAAGATTATTATGTTTGACAGCAATCGCCTGTTAAGCGAGCAGTTATATGAATTGGTTGCACCTATGGTTCTTAGAAAAGCAGTCTTTGCCTGCGGTTACTGTTTCAGAAGCGGCTTGAGTATGCTGAATAAAATTATATCAAAAACAGTGTATGATGGAATCCCAGTGCAATTTGTAGTTGGTTCCTTGCAAAAATACCGAGCTTGCGTAGATGGCGATGGAATAATCACCGGAATAGACAAGTCAACTGCTCAGCTTCTAAATCAATATCTTGACAGAGATAATGTTCAACTTTTCACTTGTGAGAACAGGTTCTATCACGGAAAGATTTATAAATTTGAATCTGACACTGAAACCGTTATCTGTATGGGTTCGTCAAATATTAGCCGATCTGCCTATGCTTCCAATTACGAGTTGAATATTGGGTTTGTTTTGCCCAATGATTCTGAATTAAAGCATAACTTTGATTTGCTGATTCAAAGAGTGATTAAAAGCTCTGCTCTTATTGACCATCTGGATGAAACCGTATTTGGCGATAACGAAATAAACATGGAGGGTAGCGCTGTAATCAGCAAGTTGTCACTTTCCAGTGTCCAGAAGAGAATCAACGAACTCACGAACGAAGAAGTGAAGTATCGTCTTAATTTGTGGATGTCGTATTCTCCGACTGTTGCTGCGGAGGATCTGGGAATCAAGTCCTTACCCAATTATTTCGTATTTGTCTATCCTACAAAAGAGTTAATGGTACTGGAATCATTTTCTGCGGGTAATGCTTACTTCTGTATTAAATACTCAGATTCCTTTGAAAGTGAGATAAACAGAATTGCAAACCTAAGCAAGACGGAGATATTCCAATACAGCCAGATGTCCAAACGTGGTTATCACGTTGCTAACAAATTTACACTTGAAAGTAATATTCGTCGTTATTTTAGATAAT
>SVKU01000031.1 GCA_015068245.1 Oscillospiraceae bacterium | reverse complement strand
CAAAAGCATTGGCTTCGACAAGACCTATATCCCAACAGAATACATTGGGTTGTATGAGAAATATGGCTATTGCTATGTAAAAGACATAGTAAACTACGGAAATGGAATTGACCGTTTGTATGTCAAAGAATTAAAATAAAACTTTTTGCTAAATCCCACTTTGTCAAATACAATCGATACACTACTTTTGCTTACTTTTACCTTGATTCTGCTCCGTTTGGTTACTTTTAGGCACGAAAAAAGCCTCTTTTGTCTACCAAGACAAAAGAGGCTTTTTTCAATGATATCCGTTCCTTGTGGGGTAACAGGGCGTGGGGCGGGTGATTCGCGGCGGGAGCAAGCCCCCGCCCTACGGGGTGACGAAAGTGCTGCCGGGCAAAAGACTCATTTTTCGTCCAAATGTGTAGAAATTGAAAAAATTGTGTTGCCTGTGCTATAGGTTGTATGTTATATTTATATGTACTAATTTGTAAAAGGAGATTTGTAATGAAACACAAAATGGACCGACCCAGCCTGGTGATCCATATCGCCATTATTGTTTGGATCGCTCTGTGGAACGCTCTCGCTCTTGCGCTCCACCACCATCTGGAGGGGCTGCCTTTCCGCGGCTGGGCTTTCTTCATCAGCGTTACCTTCTACTACTTCATGGAAGAGCCCAACTGGAAAAAGAAAATGGCATCCACATTCTTCGGCGGATCTGTGGGTATTCTGTTCACCCTCTTCCTGGTCCTTGTTGACGTGTGGCTTGAAGGCATGGGCGTCAGCCACGTTGTAGGAGTTATGATCCCCCTGTGCGTTGTTCTTATCGTACTTATTATGGGCAAACCTTACTGCCCCGTTCTGTTCAACAGCATTGGTTTCGCCTATTTTGTTATCACCACCATGCCCGGTGTTGTCGACACCATTGTTGAAGATACCATTCCTTACATTGTTTCCATCGGTCTGGGCTGCATCATTCTCTGCGGCGGCTGCCAGCTGATGACCAAGCTCATTGCCGATTATTACACCAAAAAAGCTGCAAAGGCAGCAAAATGATCCCGGTAATCAAAAAACGCGTATCCGCAGCGGATACGCGTTTTTTGTGTTTTATTCCACCAGCAGCTTTCTTTTTTGCCAGCGGCCGGAGAAGTAGTATATCATGGCGGGAATAACGGTGGCAAAACCTGCCAGTGCATTACCCATCCACAGTCCGAAAATACCCATGTCAAACACGATTCCCAACAGCAGGGCAAGACCGATACGGCACACAACACCGTCGGACATGGCGATTATAAATCCCAGAGAAGCATAACCTATGCCGTTGATAACAGCATTGAAAGGAGCCATCATGGCGAAAGACAGTATTGCAACCACAAAGGTTATCATATACTTTGGTGCCCATTCCAGAATGGCAGGGTCATCATTAAACAGGGAGAACAGCTGTTTGGGGAAGATAAGTGCTGCCGAAGCCAGTATCACAAAGGCAGTCATGCAAATGGCAAATGCCACCCAGACAAGATGCTTTACACGTTCCGGTTTTTTTGCGCCCATGTTCTGACCAACCATGGCGGAAGCAGCAGTATTGATAGAGTTGGAAATGATGCCCATACTGCTTCTGAGCTTGTTTCCCACACCGGTGACGGCGGAAGCCACAAGACCAAAAGAATTTACATAGGAATTGACGAACAGCATAGACAGGGTAATTGCGCAGTGCTGCAGCGCCATGGGGAATCCCAGTCTGAGCATTGGGCCCAGCGTGCTCAGATCCAGACGGAAGCTGGAACGCTTGAAGTCGAACCCAAAGCTTTCCCGCTTGATGTAAAGATACACCAGCGAACCTATAAACGAAAACGCCTGACCCATAACGGTAGCCAAAGCTGCGCCAAAAGCGTCCATATGCAGGCCTGCAACAAAAACAAGGTCCAGAATAAGGTTGATAACAGCGGCAGCACCAATAAAGAAGAAAGGACGCTTCGAATCTCCCATACCACGCAGTATGGAGCTTACCGTGTTATAACCGAAAATGAACACCATACCCCAGTAGCAGACCATGGAATAGCTTTTCGCCTGAGCATAAGACTCGGCAGGAGTGTTCATCAGCCCCAGTATTTCATCGCTGAACACCAGCATTCCCGCCATCATGACCAGCGCAAGACCCATGATAAAAGTAAACATGGTGCCAATCGTCCGGCTGACGGCTTCACGGTCTTTCTGACCCACATACTGGGCGATCATTATCTGACCGGCACCGGCAAAACCCGTAACAATGTGAGTACACAGGTTCAGCAGGTCGCCGCCGATAGATACGGCGGAAAGTCCGGTACTTCCAACAAACTGACCCACGACTATCATATCAACGATGTTGTAAACCGTCTGCAGCAGGTTAGACAGCATAAGCGGCAGAGCAAACATTATAAGCTGTTTGGCAACGCTGCCTGTGGTCAGGTCATTTATCATGGTTTTTGAAGAACTTTTAGCGATACTAACACCCTCTTTTTTCCATTCATAAGCATTTAACCTTTTAATTATATCCGATGGGTGTTACTTGTGTCAATGGCATCAAAATTTCGTCCCGGTTAACTTAAAGTGTTGCTGCTCTCAACTTCGCATTTTCGTCAATCATTGAAATAATCAGTGCGATATGATAAAGTGAATCAAAAGATAAATAAGAATTTGCAGGAGCATTATCATGACAAAAAAATTGTTCATTCATGCAATAACTAAGTTTTTATTAGGTGTTGTTTTGGTCGGTTTATTAATATTCCTGCCTGCAGGTACTTTAGCATTTGTAAACGGTTGGTTACTTATGGGGATTTTATTTGTGCCAATGTTTTTTGCAGGAATTGTAATGATGTTCCAAAATCCTGAACTGCTAAAAAAGCGGCTTAATGCAAAAGAAGAGCAAAAAGAACAAAGTCTTGTGGTGAAACTTAGCGGACTAATGTTTTTGATAGGTTTTATCGTGGCAGGATTGGGATTTCGTTTTGATTGGTACATCTTGCCCTATAGTGTTGTGCTCGGCGCTGTGGTGGTATTTCTTGCAGCATATATTCTTTATGCAGAGGTACTTAGGGAGAATACATACCTTAGTCGCACTATTGAAGTGCAGGAAAATCAAAAAGTTATCGACACAGGACTATACGGCATTGTCAGGCACCCAATGTATAGTGTGACATTACTTTTGTTTTTGTCGATGCCGATTGTGTTGGGTTCAATATATTCATTTTTGATTTTTCTTGCATATCCCTTTATAATCGCCAAAAGAATCAAAAACGAAGAAGCCTTCCTTGAAAAAGAACTCGACGGTTATCGTGAATACAAGCAAAAAGTCAAATATCGCTTGATACCATTTGTTTGGTAATCCTATTTATCAGGTTAATGAAACGGCTCCACCCGAAAGGGTGGAGCCGTTTCAGTTTGTCAAAAAGTCCCCACGGGGATTTTTTGACAGTCTGTGCAAAACGTCAGCAGTTTTTTATTCAGGCGTAAACCAACACTATTATCCAAAAGGCCATGTGGGCAGCCATTTGAGGAATCTGATGCACCACTGGGTATTTGTCCAGATGCCCGTAAGCACCGGATAAAACAGTGGGAACAGAGCGGTGGTTACTCCGGTGTAGGCATAAACCATCTTGTTTTTGCCCTTTTCCATCAAATCGTTGAAAACAAAGCACAATGCCAGCACTATAAACACTGTGCTGGGGAAATAATGATAGGCAAAAGTGGTTCGGGTTATGAACACCCAGGGCAGAAGCTGGGCAAGATAGCCGATGAAAACGAACACGGCCGAACCGTTTCTGCGTTTTATAACCGCAAACGGCAGACACAGCACAGCTGCCAATCCTCCCCATGCAACCGCAGGGTTGTTGAAACAGCCGAAAGCGGATTTTACCTCACCGTTGTACTCAAGATAATACAGAATGGGACGCATATCCAGCACCCACTGCCACCAGCGGGATTCGTAAGGATGCACCTGGTTCACGCCCTGATGGTAGGTCAGCATATACACCTGATTGTCCCAAACCAGCCTGTAATAATCTCCGTCCAGCAGCATGCCGGGCATTGTCATACCCTGTGCCAGTCCGTAAGGAATGTAGCTCAGGCAGTAGATAACCACGGGAACCGCCACAAAGCCCAGCACAGACATTGCAAGAGTGGTGAATATAAAGGGAGCGAAGCTCCTTTTTCGCCCTGTGTTTTTCAGTACTTTGAACCGGCAGACAATGGCGATGGCGTAAATCACGGCCAAACCAACGCCTGCGTAAATAACTGTCCATTTGCTGGCGCAGCCTATGCCGAAGAACAGACCCGACATCATCAGCGGCAGCAAACCGGGTACCCGCTGTCCTTTCGGCAGCATTTCGTCCCCGACGTCTGCCATGACCATGCCTTCCGAGTCTTTTTCCCGGGGCGGAACATTCGTTATAGCGCAGGCATACCGCCACATGAACAGATAGCTCAGTATTATGAACATCACGCCATAGGTGTCGATGGTGGCGATTCGTGTCTGAACGAAATGCATGAAGTCAAAGGCAAACAGCACCGTGCCGCAGGCAGCCAGGGCAGTTTTGCCGAACATATTTTTGATGAGGATATAAAAAGGTATCAGCATCAGTACGCCAAACAACGTGCCCATAAATCTCCAGCCGAAAGGATTCATGCCGAAAAGGCTGATGCCGATGGCGATAATCAGCTTACCAAGGGGCGGGTGAGATATCTCGTAAGGCTTGACATTTTCGAGATGTTCCAGAGCCGTCCGCGGATGATAGACCTCGTCAAAATACGTGCTGTTGGTCCAGAAAGAGTATTCCGGCACAATGTCCGATTCGTCACACAGCACATCGGCACCGGTATAGGAGATGAAGCTGCCGTTTTCGTCTTTCAGCACCAGTTCACCGAGGCACATGGGAGTCTCGGTGGGGACAATGCGAAGATACCTGACTTCCGGGGTTGCGGTTTCGATCTCAAGCCATTTGAAGAGGTTGTCATAGTGCTGAGGCACCAGAATAGCATCTGTGGAGTCAAGAATATTGAACCAGAACTCCCCGTCACGGGAATACTGAATATTGTATTCACCGGTGTGAAGTCCTGTATAATAAACAAGCTCCGATATGGCTGTTGGTTCGTCAAAGGTTATGACCACAGGATCGGTGGTTTCAAAGGTGTGGTAAGTCTCCGGAGCCTTGTTGCTGCCAAGATTGGTAAAGGCCACCGCACCGTAAACCACAAGGATCACGCACAAAGGCAGAAGATCCTTCATGCTCATTTTGTGCAGCTTAAAGGATATGGGGCTTTGGTCATAGCCCCGTATCCAGCCGATGGTGTTTTTCAGTCTGCCGGAATACCGTGTTTCCAGATAGTAAAAGAAAAAAGCGGCAATGGCAATAACCAGCAGCGTGGGGAAAATGAGTGTTAAGTAGTTCAATGTAATACCTCAAAATCAGCCTGTCATTTCGAAGATAACGGAGTAGGGGCGACCTGTGGTCGCCCGGGTTTCTTCGCACAACTTTCGTATATCATAACTTTCGTATATAGTTGCAGGAAGCTATATGCCCAATTGACAGAACGCCGAAAGCAGCGTCCCCCACGAATTGCCTGCAAATGGTAGTTTTTCAAACGCAAGCCTCTCCCTTTGGGAGAGGTGGTGCCGAAGGCGCCGGAGAGGGCCCTCTCAGTCAGCTTCGCTGACAGCTCCCCCCAAAAGGGGAGCCTTATCAGTCTTCGTTTATCTTCTCTTTGATCTTTTCAAAAAAGCTCTTGCGCTTGGCATAGCTTTCGTCACCCATGGACTCTCCCAGTTTGCGCATGAGATCCTTCTGCTCGGCAGTCAGGTTTCTGGGAGTTTCCACCACCACGGTGACGTACTGATCGCCCCGGGACTTGCTGTTGATAACCGGCATACCCTTGCCACGCAGGCGGAACACGGTGCCTGTCTGGGTGCCTTCGGGCATATTGTACTTGACCTTGCCGTCCAGAGTGGGGACTTCAAGCTCCGCGCCCAAAGCTGCCTGAACGAAAGTTACGGGGATCTCACAATACACCGAGCTTCCCTCACGTTCGAAGATGGCATGGGGACGGACGGAAACCGTTACCAGCAGATCGCCGCTGGGACCGCCGTTGGCACCGGCGTTGCCCTGACCGGACAAGGAGATGGTCTGGCCGTTGTCGATACCGGCGGGAATATTGACGGTAATTTTCTTGTTTTTTCTGACCTTGCCTTTGCCCTTACAGGTCTGGCAGGGATTTTTGATGGTTTTGCCTTTGCCGTTGCAGCTGGGGCAGGTAGTGCTCTGCTGAATGGCACCAAACACTGTCTGGCGGACGGTGTTTACGCTGCCTTTGCCTTTACAGTTGGAGCAGGTTTCGATGTCGCTGCCCTTTTCGGCACCGCTGCCGCCGCATTTTTCGCAGGTTTCAATGCGGGAAACGGATACTTCCTTTTTGCAGCCGAAAGCGGCTTCCTCAAAGCTGATGACAACACTGGTGCGAACGCTTTCGCCCCGGGTGGGAGCGTTGCGGCGCTGAGATGTGGACGCACCTCCGCCAAAGAAGTCGCTGAATATGGAGCCAAGGTCGCCGAAATCGGAGAACCCTCCGAATCCGCCGTAGCCTCCGTAAGCACCGCCGGCACCGGCTCCATAGTTGGGGTCAACCCCCGCAAAGCCGAACTGGTCGTAGCGTGAACGCTTTTCGCTGTCGCTGAGTACCTCGTAAGCCTCGCCGGCTTCCTTGAACCGTGCTTCCGCAGCAGCGTCACCGGGGTTCAGGTCGGGGTGGTTTTCCTTGGCGGCCTTTCTGTATGCTTTTTTTATTTCATCGTCGGTTGCTGTTTTGCTTACGCCCAGCACCTCGTAATAGTCTCTTTTATCTGCCATAAATCTCGTCACTCCGTGACTCGATAATTAATAATTAATAGTTAATAATTAATATTACAAAACTATCAACATTTAATTATCGATTGTTGTATTTATTATATTGGTCAACAGCTTTATCAGTTCAACGCAGTCACTGTTAAGGCTGTCGTATAGTTTAGGGTAGATGTAGTCTGTTTCGTTGAGTATGTTCAGCCAGTAGGCAGTTTCTGCAGCTTCTTTTAACGCGATCCGCAGTTTGTGGACAAAATCGTCACGACTTTCTGCATACTTAGCTTCACTGATATTCGCTCCGATGCTGGTACCGCACCGAAGTATCTGTTTTGACATTACATATTCGCAATGGTTCTCTTTGAGATACTTGTATAGTTTTATTATTCTGACGGCAAAACGCCTGCTTTTGTCAGCTACTATGTTCTCTTTCACTTAAATCCACCTTTGCCAGCCGATCTGAAATCAGACCGGCTGGCATAACAAAGTGTTTATTGTTAGTAACTATTAATTGTTAATTTTTCCTTATTAATTACTAATTATTTGTCCTCGTCCACTACTTCGTAGTCGGCGTCGTAGTATTCGCCGCCGCCGGGAGCAGCACCGGCATTGGGATCAGCCTGTGCGCCTTCGGGGTTAACGGACTGGTACATCTTTTCGGAAACTGCGTAGAATGCCTTCTGCAGTTCTTCGGTGGCAGTCTTCATGCCTTCAACGTCGTTGGCAGCGATCTTGTCTTTCAGGGTCTGCAGAGCAGCTTCAACGGGAGCCTTGTCTTCTGCGGAAACCTTGTCGCCCAGTTCTTCCAGAGTCTTTTCGGTCTGGTAAACCATCTGATCGGCGTTGTTGCGGGTATCGGCTTCTTCCTTGCGTGCCTTGTCTTCGGCAGCGTACCGTTCGGCTTCCTTAACGGCCTTTTCAATGTCTTCCTTAGACAGGTTGGAGGAAGAGGTGATGGTGATGTTCTGTTCCTTGCCGGTGCCCAGATCCTTGGCGGATACGTTTACGATGCCGTTGGCGTCGATGTCAAAGGTGACTTCGATCTGAGGTACGCCACGGCGTGCGGGAGCAATACCGTCAAGATGGAAGTTGCCCAGAGTCTTGTTGTACTGAGCCATCTCACGTTCGCCCTGGAGAACATGGACTTCAACGGAGGTCTGGTTGTCGGCTGCGGTGGAGAAAATCTGGCTCTTTTTGGTGGGGATGGTGGTGTTGCGCTCGATGAGCTTGGTGAACACGCCGCCCAGAGTCTCGATGCCCAGGCTCAGAGGAGTAACGTCCAGCAGAAGCAGACCCTTGACGTCTCCGCCCAAAACGCCGGCCTGAATGGCGGCACCTACTGCAACACATTCGTCGGGGTTGATGCCCTTGAAGGGATCCTTGCCGGTGAACTGCTTGACAGCTTCCTGAACAGCGGGGATACGGGTGGAACCGCCGACCAGCAAAACCTTTGCCAGCTCGGAGGTGGAAAGACCTGCGTCGGACATAGCCTGACGGACAGGCTTCATGGTACGCTCTACCAGATGACCGGTCAGTTCGTTGAACTTGGCACGGGTCAGGGTCAGGTCAAGGTGACGGGGGCCGGAAGCATCGGCAGTGATATAGGGCAGGTTGATGTTGGAAGAGGTTACGCCGGACAGCTCGATTTTGGCTTTTTCGGCAGCTTCCTTCAGACGCTGCATGGCGGCCTTGTCGGCAGACAGGTCGATACCGTCGGTCTTTTTGAACTCAGCTACCATCCAGTCGATGATGCACTGGTCAAAGTCGTCGCCGCCGAGACGAGTGTCGCCGTTGGTGGCCAGAACTTCGATAACACCGTCGCCGATGTCGAGAATGGAAACGTCAAAGGTGCCGCCGCCAAGGTCGTAAACCATGATCTTCTGGTCGGTTTCCTTGTCAAGGCCGTAAGCCAGAGCAGCTGCGGTGGGCTCGTTGATGATGCGCTTTACGTCCAGACCGGCGATCTTGCCTGCGTCCTTGGTAGCCTGACGCTGGGAGTCGGAGAAGTAAGCGGGAACGGTGATAACAGCCTCGGTGACAGTCTGACCCAGATAAGCTTCGGCGTCAGCCTTCAGCTTCTGGAGCACCATGGCGGAAATTTCCTGGGGAGTGTATTTCTTTTCGTCGATACCGACTTTGTAGTTGGTACCCATCTCACGCTTGATTGAGCTGATGGTGCGGTCATGGTTGGTAACAGCCTGACGCTTAGCCACCTGACCGACCATGCGTTCGCCGGTCTTGGAGAAGGCTACAACAGAGGGAGTGGTGCGGTTGCCTTCAGCGTTGGGGATAACGACAGCCTCGCCGCCTTCCATAACAGCGACGCAGGAGTTGGTGGTTCCGAGATCTATACCGATAATTTTAGACATAATTTTTTCCTCCAATATATATTAAGATAAGTGTTTACAGGGGTCAGGGGTCAGGGATCAGGGGTCAGGAGAGGGATGCTGCTCCCTGACGACTGATCCCTGCAAATTAAATCGCTTTGCGATTTAATTTGCTACTTTAACCATTGCGAATCTGATTACTTTGCCTTTAAGTTCAAAACCTTTCTGGAAAACCTCTGCGATGACGTTTTCGCCCAGGGTTTCGTCTTCAATATGCATAACGGCGCTGTGCTTTTCGGGGTCGAACACGTCGCCCGGTTCACCGAACACCGTAACGCCCAACTTTTCAAGCACTTCGCCCAGACCTGCGGCAGTCATCTCAACGCCCTTTGCGTAAGCGGCATCGGTAGTTGTCTGTGCCACTGCACGCTGGATATTGTCGTACACAGGCAGGAACTTTGCCACAGTTTCGCTTTGAGCGGTCTGGTAGATGGCGTCCTTTTCTTTCTGGGTACGTTTGCGGAAATTATCGTATTCCGCAGCAAGCCGCAGATAATTGTCGTGCTCTGCCGCATAAGCCTCAGCCATGGCTTTGCCGTCTTCAATGAGCTTTTTGATTTCCTCGTTGGTCAGCACAGGAACCTCGGCTTCGGCAGTCTGAGTTTCCGGAGTTTCAATCACCTCGGGGTTTTCTGCCTCAACTTTGTCTTTCTTCTTAGCCATTATTATCTCCTTATATCAGGGATTAGTATTTAGGGGTTAGGGATTAGTGATAGGTGTGCCTTCGGCTCTGATTTAATTCACTCTTCCGTGTGTTCCGGCAGTTCGTGGCCGCTGCCGAACAGCTTGTTCAAACCGTCGGCGAAATAGCTCAGTCTTGCTGCTACCTTGGCGTAGTCCATTCTGGTGGGACCCACAACGCCGATCATGCCCTGCATACCGTCGCCGATATCGTATCTTGCCATGATGACGGAAGTGTCTTTCAACTCGTCTGCCACGTTTTCCGGGCCGATAAGAATTTTCACCGGCTCGTTTTCGTCGGGCATGGGCAGCCTTGCCAGCATATCGCTTTCGGTAAGGGTGGTCATTATCTGCTGAGCCTTATCAATATCCTGGTACTCGGGATGGGTCAGCAGTTTTGTCTGCCCGGCAACATGGCGGCTGCCTTTTTTTGCTTCGCTAAGCACGTCCATGGCGAAGTCCACCACCACGGAAACAAGGCTTGCGGCACGTCCGGCAGAACGCTCCACCTTTTGCAGCAAAGCAGGTGTCATCTCTTCGGCGGTGATATCCGTCAGGCTGGCGTTCAGCACAGCGGAAAGCAGCTTGAGATCCTGCTCGGTGCAGTCTACCGGAAGGCGGATAAGCTTGTTCTTTACATTTTCGTCGGAGGTCATAACCACGGCGATGAAGGCTTTGGGACCGGTCATAAACAGTTCAAACCTGGTGACCGTCAGCCGGGATACTGCGGGAGCTGCCACAGCGAGAGAGGGATAGTTGGTCAGCTGTGACACCACCCTGCCGGCTTCGGTAACGACCTTGTCAAGCTCGTTCATCTTCAGCCGCAGTGCCTCGTTGAGACTTTTTGTCTCCTCAAGGCTCAGTGCATAGCCCTGCATCAGCTCATCGACGTAAAGCCGGTAACCGGCGGGAGAGGGAATACGTCCGGCAGATGTGTGGGGCTGTTCCAGCAGACCCATGGCTTCCAGCTCAGCCATCTCGTTACGGATGGTTGCGGAGGAGCAGTTGATGTCCTCCATAGCTGCCAAAGCCTTTGAGCCTACCGGTTCGGCAGTGCGGATATAGTTATCAACTATGGCCCGAAGTATTTTCTTTTTTCTTTCGGAAAGCTCCATATCGCACCGTCCTTTCGATATTTTTAGCACTCTTTGACCCCGAGTGCTAAGCATAATGTACCACTATATCTAATGATTGTCAATAGCGGAGTTAAAAATTCAAATTTAATTAATAAATTAGGGGGCAGGGATCAGGAATCAGGTGGCAGGTTTGAACGTTCCTGAGTTACGTACCGCCTTGGTATGTCATCCTGAACGAAGTGAAGGATCTTAAAGACTCTTATGTCGCTCCGTTCAGCAAAACCAATCTCCCTCAGACTGACCCCTGATCCCTGCCCCCTGATCCCTCCCAAAAATAAAAGCCGCCTTTCGGCGGCTTTTATTTTTGGTTATCAGATATTCATACCTGCGTTATAGCCTGCGGCTACGGCTTCGAGCACCTTGGCGGACTTGGTGCAGTCGCCTATGGCTACGAAGTCTTTCTCTGTCTGACGCAGCTCGTCTGCCTTGGCAGTACGGGGGCTGAGACCTACGGCACAGATGATGGTGTCGGCTTCGAAGCACAGGTCTTCGCCATTGGGACCCTCGGCGGTAACGCCTTCGGGAGTGATGGCGCGGCACTTGGTGGAAACCTGAAGCACAGGCGGTACCTCGCACTGACCCATGCGAACCTTCATGGCTCGGCGGTGGGATACGATAGCATCGATGGCGATGTCGTTCACCATTTCGATAACAGTAACTTCGTGGCCGTTTTCAGCCAGATACAGAGCAGCTTCGCTGCCTACAAGACCACCGCCGATGACAACGACTTTGTGGCCTATTTCAACACCTTCGTCGAACATATCGGTACCGAAGATGACGCGCTTATCGTCCAGTCCGGGGAAGGGCGGAACCATAGCGGATGCGCCTACTGCGCAGATAACCTTGTCCACGTCCAGAGCGTCCACGAACGCCAGGTCAACATCGGTGTTCAGCACCACCTTGACCCCCAGCTTCTCCAGCTGAGTTATCTGCCACTGGGCAAAGCGGAACAGGTCAGCTTTGAAGTTGATGTGCTGTGCAAATTTCAGTGCGCCGCCCAGAGCATCGGTCTTTTCGTACAGGGTAACTTCGTGACCCCTCTGAGCAGCGGTGATGGCTGCCTGCATACCGGCAGGACCTCCGCCGATAACGGCGACTTTCTTGAACTCCTTAACGGGAATGCTCTGGCGGATCATTTCCAGATACTCGTGACCGATAACGGGGTTGACAGCGCAGACGATGTTGCGGGTCTTGAACATCTGACCCTGACAGCCGTAGCAGCGCAGGCAGTGACGGATATCTTCGTCGTTGCCTTTTCTTGCCTTGTTGGGCAGGTCGGGGTCGGCAACCAGCGCACGACCAAGAGCCACAAGGTCAGCCTGACCGGACTGGAGTATTTCTTCCATCTGGTCGGCATCGGAAATACCGCCGACACAGGAAACGGGCTTGGAAACAGCAGCCTTGACAGCGGCAGCGTACTTGACGTTGCAGCCGTGCTCAAGGAACATGCTGGGGTGCATTACGATAAAGGTAAACAGATCCTCGTTGACGCCGACGGACACGTTGAAAGAATCAACATAAGGCTCAAGAATTTTTGCTATTTCAACACCGGTATCGATGTGGTAGCCGTTCTCGTTCAGCTCATCGCCGCTGATACGGACATCCAGCATCAGGCGGGGAGCAGCCTTTTTGATAGCCTGGCAAACTTCGATAACGTAACGGCAGCGGTTTTCGAGGCTTCCGCCGTATTCATCGGTGCGGAAGTTGGACAGGGGACTCATAAACTGGTTCAGCAGCCAGCCGTGACCTGCGTGGAGGCAGATAACATCAAAACCTGCGGCAGCCACGTTGGCGGCGGATTTGGCATAGCCTTCCTTGACCTCTTCCATAAGCTCACGGCTCATGCCCCAGCAGGTCTGTACACCTTTATCATTATAAAGATCAGAGGGTCCGATGGGGTGACCGTCTTTTACAAAGGGAGGTGCGCACTGCTTGCCGCCGTGACCGAACTCGATTCCGGCATAAGCGTCATAAGCGTGGATAGCATCGGCACAATCCTTCAAAGAGGGCAGGCATGCCACGGAATCGAGAGCCACCTGCTGAGGGTGGGACAGACCGGTGGCGCTGTGGCAAACACATTCGCCAACATATACCAGAGAGCAGCCGCCTCTTGCACGCATGGCGTAATAAGCAATATTCTCGGGGCTGAGAGTGCCGTTGGGACCGATCTCGGCAAGGGAAGTGGGAGCGCTGATGATACGGTTTTTCAAAGTCAGCCTGCCGTATTTGAACGGGCTGAACAGCTTGGGATATTTAAGCATATGTAATATCTCCTTTTGGCGATAATTATATTTTCTTAACTATATAATATATTATCAGTCAAGTTATTGCAAATGTTTATTTTGCATACGATATATCCTGTAGTTATACCTTTTGCATTGTCGAAAAACAGGTCTCTGTTGCTGCAACCATGTAAAAATAAACATGTTGACACACTTTGCACCAAATGCCATAATAATATAGTTAAAAATCCTGTTATTTAGAGAAAGGAGTATGCTGTCTTATGGCCGCTACCACCACCCTGAAGAAGTACAGCGCCAGCACTTGGATCCGCTTTATTCTCTACAGCGCATTCGGCGTTTTTGCTTTCTTCATCAACTTTAACATGCCTGCCTACCAGATCAACATTGGCGGTTGGCAGTGGGGCGCTGTTGCTGCTCAGTCCAACGTTCTGTGCTCCCATCTGACCAACTTCATCAAGGCTGCTCTGTACACAGGCAACTTCAACTTCATGCCTTTCGTCGTTTGGGCCATCGGTCTGTACGCTGTTGTTGACCTGTTCTGGCTCCGTCCCGAAAAAGCATGGAAGACCACCAAGATCAACGCTGTTTTTGCCGTTTTCAAAATCATCGGCTTCGTTGTTCTGACCATGGTCATCATCGACATCTACTTTGGCTTCCACTTTGGCTTCATGGGCTGGCTGTTCAACGATGTTGACGCTCTTGGAACCAGCATCGCCAACTTTGTTATGGCTAAGATCCTGGTTACCATCTGTATCTCCATCCCCTGTGCCTCCCTGTTCCTGCCCTTCCTGGTAGACTACGGTCTTGTGGACTTCGTCGGCGTTTTCGTCCGTCTGATCATGCGTCCTGTTTTCAAGCTGCCCGGCCGTGCCGCCATCATCATGGTCACTGCCTTCCTTGGCAACTTCTCCGCAGGCCACATCGCCGTCAACGACCAGTATAAGACCGGCCGTATGACCGAACGTGAGTCCGTATGTATCGACACCTCCCTGTCCACCGTTTCCGTCGGCTTCCTGCTGGCTCTGGCCACCAACACCGGCCTTGTCAATGCCGACCTGTGGGGCAAGAGCTACTGGAACACCTATTTCTGGATCGCTTTCCTGATCACTCTTCTGGTCGCTCTGATTGGCGTTCGTATCTACCCCCTGAGCAAGATTCCCGACAACTACTATCCCGGTGCTACTCCCAACCCCGAAAAGGTTATCAAAACCGGTCTGGTCAATGCTGCTCTTACCGAGGCTCTGGACATTGCTGAAGCTCAGTCCAACCCCTTGAAGAGAATCGGCTACATAATGAAGGAAACCATGAACGTTCTCGGCACCGTTTCTGCCGGTACTTCCTTCTTCGGCACCTTCGGTGTTGTGCTTTACACCTTCACTCCCATCGTCGGCTGGCTGGGCTACATCTTCTGGCCCTTCTTCCGTATCTTCGGTTTCACCGGCGAAGAACTGTCCATCGCCTGCACTGGTGCTATGATCTCCTTCGTCGAGGTCACCGTTCCCGCACTGCTGGTTTCCGTTGGTCAGTGGAGCATGCGTCTGCGCTTCATGCTGGCAGTTCTGCCTGTCACCTCCATCATCTTCCTGGCTTCCTTCGTTCCCTGCGCAATGGGTACCGAGGTTCCCGTGAAGTTCAGCCACCTGTGCATCATCTGGCTGGAGCGTATGATCCTCTCCATCATCATCACCGGCATCTTCGCTTGCATCCTGTTCCCCGCAAACATGATTGCTTAAATATAATAAAAATAACCTGTGGCTCGCATGAGCCGCAGGTTATTTTTTTAGGGGCTAGGATTTAGGGTTCAGGGGTTAGGGGTTGCTGTCATTTCTCACCAGTTCGCAAACTGGTGAGAAATCCCCTTCCTGATATGCAAACATTTACTCTTTTGTTCTGAGCCGCAGCTCTCACGCGTGCTTGTCATTAAGGACAACGGTTTGCAATTGCTTTGTCCCCAATGAGCTGATATAATGGAATAACAAGCTGTGGCTTGAATATTTATTTCGGAGCGTGCTGTTTGAGAAACACCAAATTCATGGAGATTGTATTGTAAACGGGAGGTTTGCAAATACATTCTCGGCATTCCTCTCGTATTTTGATCGTCAACAATATATGAAAGGATTCAAAAATGAACAATTTGACGATACGTTTAGAAACAGAAAAAGACTACAAGGCTGTAGAAGAACTCACCCGTGAAGCATTTTGGAACGTCTACAAGCCGGGAGCAGATGAGCATTATTATGTTCATATGATGAGAAAGCATCCTGACTTCATACCGGAGCTTGCCTTCGTGCTGGAACTGAACGGCAAGATCATCGGCAATATCATGTATACAAAGGCATGGCTTGAGGACGAGGACGGCAAACGGAAGGAGATCCTTTCCTTTGGACCTATTTGCGTGAAACCTGAATATCAACGGCAGAAGCTTGGTAAAATGCTGATTGAACATTCCTTTGATGCAGCTCGAAAGATGGGCTATGATGTGAACATTAATTTTGGCAATCCCGGCAACTATGTCAGCCGTGGTTTTGTGAGCTGCAAAAAGAAGAATGTCAGCTTTGTTGTGGAAGAGAACTTCCCCACAGCACTCCTCGTTTGCGAACTTGTACCCGGCGTGCTTGACGGCAGAAAGTGGATGTATATTCCAAGCACTGCCGCAGACTGCTGTGAGGATATCGCCGCAGTGGAAGCATTTGATGCCACCTTTCCCCCAAAAGAAAAGGTCTGGATGCCAAGTCAGGAGGAGTTCTATATTTACAGCCATTCTTCCGTGGTCAGATAAACGTAAACAAGGCAGGGGCATTTGCCCCTGCCAATTTTTATTTCGCCGCGTCCAGCATATTTTCAATAAAAATCCCATACCCCCGCGTGGGGTCATTCACCAAAACATGAGTCACTGCCTCGATGAGTTTCCCATCCTGGATTATCGGCGAACCGCTCACGAGTGATTGTCATTAGGGACAACATTTTTAGGTGTAAAACAGCCATGCACTTTTGATGCACATCTGCTGTGTATGCTCCTCATCCAATAAGATAAATTTGATTGGCAATCTGCTGCTGTTATTTGTAAGTGGCAGCAAACGAACTCTCCGGGATGAATCCGGTTTCTTCGGTATTGA